>CAZKGM010000006.1:0-133745 GCA_964552395.1 uncultured Thermoanaerobaculia bacterium
CCAAACACTAATTAAACTGTATTGCGGCTAACCCACGAGCGATGGCAGCAGACTGCGAGTGAGTAGTCCAGGCCTTGCCTATCTCCTTCGTTCAGCTTCGTTCTAATAGGCACCGTTTCGAGTGTCGATGACGCTTGATTGTGAACCGCCAAGTCGCCAAGTACGCCAGGCTCGCTAAGAAGATATTCCCTTTCTTGTCTTTGCGTTCTTCGCGCCTTGGCGGTTCAGTTGTTGCCCCACCGGGATCGTGCGTGCGTGGAGACAACCTGACTCAAGGGCACACGCAGGATCCGGGCTAGTCAATCCAGATCGCAAGGGTGCGGAGGGGGAGGCGGCAGCGTTGCGAGGGACCCTTGCGGACGCGCCCGACCGGCACCAGGGCCACGGGACGCCAATCCCGTTCAAGGCTCAGAGCTTTGGCAACCGCGCGCTCGTGGAAGGCGCCAATCCAGCAGCTGCCCAAGCCGTGGACGGTGGCCGCAAGAAGCAGATTCTCCGTTGCTGCTGCAGCATCTTGAATGCAGTACAGCTCCCGGCCCCGGTCGCCGTACTGGCGCCCGACAACCTCAGGTAAGGCGCACACCACGAACACTACCGGTGCATCGGCGATGAAACGCTGTCCGAACGCTGCTTCCGCGAGCTTCTGCCGTGCTTCAAGACGGGTCACGACAACAAAGCGTGTCGCCTGCACATTCCCTGCACTCGGCGCCCACCGCGCCGCTTCCAACAGCCTTTCGACAGTTGCCAGCGGTACCGGCTCGGGCCCGAACACACGACAGGAGAACCTGCTCTGGAAAAGAGCATCGTCAGCCACCCTGCGTCTCCCTGTTCGGGTCATCGGGATCCGGCTCAACCGGGACATGGCGGGAGAGATAGGTCGCCAGCCGTTCGTCGCCGTCTTCCTCGAGCGCGATGAACTGCACGGCGAACCCGAGCACTCGCTCCTTGAATGGCTCCGGGGTCCGAACCACCCGGGCCCGGGCCGAAACCGGGCGGGCCTCACCGGGCAAGCGGAAGGTCACATGAACATCCGAGCCCGCACGAAAGGCGCCCGGCCCCTCCAGCAGCATGCCGGAAGCCGAGACGTTAACCGCCCGGCAAACATCCTCTCCACCTTCCCCGAGATCAACGTCGATATGCACGAGACTGCGGAGTGCGGTCCGTGGAGCGACCTCCAACAGGTCCGAGAACGCCCTCCACAGCCGCGCAGCTGTCCAATCGAGCGAGACCGCACGGTTGGCGCCCCGATCGACGTGCCTGGCTGCTGCGTCCAGAGTCTCGGCACTTGCCAGCAGCAGCACGCCGGAGGCGCGGCAGGATGAGCCCTCCGCCCGCACCGCTTCGAGCAGCTCCTCGACTGAGACGCCGTCGAGCGGAAACATCACGACGATCAGGTCGAAAGGGGTGTCACGGACCAGCTCAGCAATCGTGCCGCAAGCCGAGGCCGTGAGAACCTGAAACTCCTCCCGCAGCAGCATCGGTGCCACCCGCTCGACCGCTTCACGCGGGGCGCCGACGAGAAGCACGTGCCGCTGCGGCATTACCATGAGACGATGGTACCTCGATTGCGTCAGCGTCGACATCCTGGTCCGCACTGCTCACCGCCACGCGGTTACAGAGCGCGATGCACCTTCGCCGGCCGCGTCCTACCGCCTCCGTGTGCTCCATCCTAGGCCGGCCCCTTCGGACCGTACGCCTTCGGTGTGGCCGCCCTGACGAACGGCGAGCGAGGCCCCAACGTGCCGACCGGTACACCTTCTCGGCCGTCGGTTCGAGACCACCACCGTCACCGACCCCTCGCACGCTTCGCTTCACTCGGCGGTGACGAGTGCAGGCTTGAGGCTCGGCCGGCCCTCCAGATTGACAGGTTGATTTTTGAACATGACTCCGTTAGGCTCTTTCAGAGTTTGTCATCACGTCAGGGAGGAGGCAGTACACCGCGCACATGGGCTGCACTGTGGAATGTTCGAAGTTGTCTTTGGCCCCCACACGAGCGGTGTCTCCAGGTGGGCTCACAAATGCAAACGCATCATGACGTCCCCGAGCTGGAAGGCTAAAGGGAGCGTTTGACTCTCATGTCCCCCGTCGTGGGGAGCTCCGGCTCCCGACGACCCATTTCATCTGTCCCCTTTTCGCTTTTCCGGGCCGCCCGGCCCGGATTTTTTTTGTCATGAGAAGCGGATGCCGTGCAACCACAGCATGCCCACAACGTATGGCATCAGCGGGAGACACGATGGGCGAACTCGCTCGGAAGATCTGGCGGGAGTGGCTGCGAGGCCTAGTGGTGGTGCTCGCCGTCACTGGGTGTATTCGATCGGCCGTCGCCGATTGGAATGATGTGCCGACCGGGTCGATGAAACCGACGATACTCGAGGGAGATCGCATCGTCGTCAACAAGCTGGCCTATGACCTGCGGGCACCCCTCGTCGGCTGGCGCCTCCTGTCGTGGTCTGATCCGGGGCGCGGAGACATTGTCATTCTGAGGTCGCCAGCCGATGGCAAGCGTCTGGTCAAACGTGTTGTGGGGGTGCCCGGCGACCGCCTGGCCATGGTTGGGGATCGGCTGCTCGTCAACGGCACCGCAGTCGCGCTCCAGAGGACCGGCGAAATGTGGGAAAGGGGCCGTTTCGGAACCGTCCAACACCGCCTGATTGCCGATGAAAGTCTGGGGAAGAATAGCCACATGATCATGATCACCCCTGGGCTCCCCGGCCCGCGCTCCTTCCCAACGACCACGGTACCGGGAAAGCGGTACTTCGTCATGGGCGACAACCGCGACGAAAGCGCAGATTCCAGGTGGTTCGGCTTGGTGTCCCGCGAGGACATCCTCGGCCGCGCCTTCGCGGTCGCCGGATCGGTTGACTTGAGGCACCAGTGGCGCCCACGCTGGCACCGTTTTTTCACCGGCCTCAGATAGCCCGCACTTTCTCCCCACCACGCGGCTGCAACGAGCGATGCGGCGGCGCTGACGTGACGTAGCAACCCTTCCCGAGCCGCGGCCGAACGGCTCTCCTCCCCTTTCGAGAATGAACTGCGTCTCGCTCGCTGTTATACGATCAATTGGCGGAACAGGGTTCTGGCCCGCAAGCGAGGTGAAAGATGGCCTACCAGACGGACAGCAGCCCCGACGAGCTGGCAACGATCGAAACCGGCGAGTGGATCGACTCGCTCGAGTGGGTCCTGCGGAGCGAGGGATCGGAGCGCGTCAGGCAGCTTCTCAAGGACCTCCAGATCTACGCCAGGCGGTCCGGGGTCGACATCCCGTTCACTGCCAACACACCTCATATCAACACCTTACCGGCACAGTCCCAGCCACCCTACCCGGGAAGCCGCGAGATCGAACGGCGGATCAAGAGCATCATCCGTTGGAACGCGATGGCGATGGTCGTCAGGGCCAACCGCGAATCGAACGGAATCGGCGGTCACATCTCCACCTATGCCTCGGCCGCCACCCTATATGAAGTCGCGTTCAATCACTTTCTGCGAGGACGAACCGAGGACCACCCCGGCGACATCGTCTACTTCCAGGGCCACGCCGCACCGGGAATCTACGCGCGAGCGTTTCTCGAGGGACGACTGACCGAAGAGCACCTGCAGAACTTCCGCCGCGAGTTGCGCCCCGGAGGCGGGCTCTCGTCATACCCTCATCCGTGGCTGATGCCAGACTTCTGGCAGTTCCCGACGGTGTCCATGGGCCTGGCCCCGATCATGGCGATCTACCAGGCACGGTTTCAGAGGTACCTCGAGGACCGCGGTCTGATCCAGCACACCGACGCGCGGGTCTGGGCCTTCTTGGGCGACGGCGAGACCGATGAGCCGGAAACGTTGGGAGCCATCACCCTCGCCTCCCGAGAGGGCCTGGATAACCTCGTGTTCGTCATCAACTGCAACCTGCAGCGCCTGGACGGCCCCGTGCGCGGCAATGGGAAGATCATCCAGGAGCTGGAGGCCGCGTTCCGTGGCGCCGGCTGGAACGTCATCAAGGTCATCTGGGGCGACGACTGGGATCCCCTCCTCGAACGAGATCGCACCGGTCTCCTGATCCGTCGCATGAACGAGGTCGTGGACGGTGACAGCCAGAAGTACAGCATCTCGTCCGGCGGGTTCATTCGCGATCACTTCTTCGGCAAGTACCCGCAGCTGCTGGAGCTGGTTGCCGACTACTCGGACGAACAGCTGGAGAAACTGCGCTTCGGCGGTCACGACCCCGACAAGGTCTTTGCCGCGTACCAAGCGGCGGTCGAGCATGGCGGCTCGCCAACGGTGATCCTGGCGCGAACAATCAAGGGGTACGGGCTCGGAGAAACCGGCGAGGGACGGAATGTCACCCACCAGCAGAAGAAGCTCAACGAGGAGGAGCTGCGGCACTTCCGCACCCGGTTCGGAATCCCGATCTCGGACGACCAGGTCGCCGAGGCGCCCTTCTACCGGCCACCTGAGGGGAGCGCCGAGGCAGAGTACATGAGGGAGCGACGCCGCGCGCTCGGCGGCTACCTCCCACGCCGGATCGTTCAGGTCCAGGGGCTCCGCGCCCCGGAGACGAGCCTGTTCGAGGAGTTCAGGCGCGGCTCCGGTGGCCGAGAGGTCTCGACCACCATGGCAATGGTCCGGATGCTGACAAAGCTTCTCGATGACCCGGAGGTTGGCAAGAGGATCGTTCCGATCATCCCCGATGAGGCTCGGACCTTTGGCATGGAGTCTCTCTTCCGCAAGGTCGGCATCTACTCACACGCGGGGCAGCTGTACGAGCCGGTCGATGCCGACACGCTGCTGTACTACCGAGAGGCACAGGACGGTCAGCTCTTGGAGGAAGGGATCACGGAGGCCGGCGCAATGTCATCGTTCATCGCGGCGGGTACAGCCTACGCGACGCACGGCGTGACGATGATTCCCTTCTTCCTCCACTACTCGATGTTCGGTTTTCAGCGCATCGGCGATCTCATCTGGGCGGCTGGCGACATGCGGGCGCGGGGGTTCCTCATCGGTGGGACTGCCGGCCGGACCACCCTGGCCGGCGAGGGCCTGCAGCACCAGGATGGACAGAGCCAGCTCCTGGCCTACCCGGTGCCCAACATCGTGGCCTATGACCCAGCCTTTGCCTACGAAATCGCAGTCATTGTTGGCGACGGCATCCGCCGCATGTACGAGCAGGGCGAGGACGTTTTCTACTACCTTACCGTGGGAAACGAGCCATACGAGATGCCGCCGATGCCGGATGGGGTAGAAGAGGGCATCGTCCGGGGCATGTACCGCTTCCGGACGGCCGCGAACCCGGATGCGCCGCTCAGGGCGCACCTCTTCGGCAGTGGCGCAATCCTCAACGAAGCCCTGCGGGCCCAGCAGCTTCTCGAAGAGCTTTTCGACGTTTCCGCCGACGTCTGGAGCGTCACGAGCTACAAGGAGCTCTACCGCGATGGCACCGAAACCGACCGCTGGAACCGCCTCCATCCCGGTGAGCCCCCGCGCACCCCCTTCGTGAGCCGCTGCCTCGCCGACGAGCGCGGCGTCTTCGTCATGGCATCCGACTACGTCAAAGCTCTCCCCCACTCCATCTGTCGCTGGTTCCCACGGCCCCCAGTCGCCCTCGGTACAGATGGTTTCGGACGCAGCGACAGCCGATCCGACCTCCGCCGGTTCTTCGAGGTCGACGCCGAGCACATCGTCGTCGCGACCCTCGGCTCCCTCGCCGCCGACGGATCAATCGCCGCCGAGACCGTTGACAACGCCATCCGCCAGCTCGGGATCGATCCAGATCGGCCCAACCCGGCCGTCTCGTGAGGAGGCACGAATGCCGACACCTGTGAAGCTCCCTGCCCTGGGTGAGAACATCGACTCGGCAGATGTGGTCAGTGTCCTCGTGGCTCCCGGTGACACCGTGGCGAAGAACCAACCTCTCCTCGAGGTCGAGACCGGCAAGGCATCCGTGGAAATCCCCTCCCCAGCGGCCGGCATCATCCGGGAGGTCCTCGCCAAGACCGGCGACACGGTGGCGGTGGGTAGGACCATCCTGACGCTGGAGGGCGGCGACGCGCCCGCTGCCTCGGCCGCAGCGCCACCCGCCACTGCCGCGGAGTCCCGGGAAAGCCAGCTGTCGACTTCCACACCGGTAGTACCATCGCCGCCGCCCGCGGAGGCCCGTCCGGCGGCGACGTCGCCCCGTCTTCTGAAGGCTCCCGAGCCCAAGGTCCCCGGTCACAGGCTGGTCCCCGCGGCGCCTACGGTGCGCCGGTTTGCCCGCCAGGTTGGGGTAGAGATCAGCGACGTTCGCGGCACCGGGCCGGGGGGCCGGATCTCGATCGATGATGTCAAGGCTCACGCCAAGCGCCTGCTCTCCACGCCATCCGGAGGCCGCGGGGCCCAGAGAGAGCTCCCCGATTTCACCACATGGGGAGAGGTCGAGCTCGAGCCCATGAGCTCCGTCAGGAGGCTGACAGCCGAGGCCATGTCCTTCTCCTGGGCCAACGTGCCGCAGGTCACCCACCACGACGTCGCCGACGTCACCCATCTGGAGGAGCTTCGCCAGCGCTACGCCCGACGCGTTGAGGCTGCGGGCGGCAAGCTGACGACGACCGCAGTGCTTGTCAGGGTCGTTGCCTCAGCGCTTGCCGTCTTTCCGAAGTTCAACTCCAGCATTGACATCGCGAACCAGCAGATCATCCGCAAGCGTTACATCAACATCGGCGTCGCCGTCGACACCGACCGCGGCCTTTTGGTACCCGTGATCAAGGAGGCCGGCACCAAGAGCATCTCCACGGTTGCAGCCGAGCTCTCCGACGTCGCATCCCGGGCGCGGGAACGCAAGCTCGGTGCCGACGAGCTGCAAGGGGCAACGTTCACCATCTCGAACCTCGGTGGGATCGGCGGCACCGGGTTCGACCCGATCGTCAACTGGCCCGAAGCAGCCGTCCTCGGCGTATCCCGTGCCCGCATCCAACCGGTGTGGGACGGACAGGCCTTTCAACCTCGCCTCCTCCTCCCGCTGTCCCTGACCTATGACCACCGCCTCATCGACGGCGCCGACGCCGCACGTTTCCTGCGTTGGGTCTGCGAGGCGATCGAGGAGCCTCTTCTACTTTCGCTGGAGTAGCTTCCGCCTGAGACCCGGTTGCCGGCCAGGGAAGAGCTTCTATACGATTCGCTCTCGGATCTTCGCCGAAACAATGTCCATGAGCCAGACCGTGATGGCAATCAGCAGCACAAGCGTGCCAACCTCTCCCCATTCGCCGAGATCCACTCGGGGCTTGAGGATATAGCCGATTCCACCCCCACCCACAAAGCCGATAATGGTCGACATGCGAACGTTGATGTCCCAGCGATAGATCGTGAACGAGAGGAATGGGGGCAGCACCTGAGGCACGACGCCGTAGCGCAGGACCTGAAGGGCGCCGGCTCCGGTTGCGGTGATGGCCTCCACCGGCCCGAGGTCGATGCTCTCGATCTGCTCCGAGTAGAGCTTCGTGAGGGCAGCGACTGAGTGGATCCACAGCGCCAGGACGCCAGCGAACGGCCCGATACCCACCCATGAGATGAAGATGAGGGCCCAAACCAGAGGCTCGACGGCCCGGGTGAAGTTCATGCCTGCACGCACCAAGTTATAGAGACCTCGGGCCAATACGCTGCCGCGGGTTAGGTTGCGCGCGGCGAGGAAGGAGAGCGCGAAGGCAATCGGGATCGCGAACGCAGTTGCCATGAAGGCCAGGAACACGGTCTGAACCAGCAACACGACACCCTGGTGAAGAACCGAGGCCGACGGATGGACGAGGCCGCGAACAATGTCGGACGCCTTCGAGAACTTCGTCAGAAACGCGGGCAGGTCGACCTCCGTGATGAGCCAGCCGGCAAAGAAGGTGAGCTCGATGAATAGAACGGCGAACCAGCCGCGTACGGTATGCGACCACGGCAGGTCGGCCTCCCACTCGGGAACGCCACGCACCAGCGCCCGTCCCGGTGAGGAGCCGATCCAGCGGGAGAACAGGTTCCAGACGAGCGCCAGAACAATCCCCGCTGCGACCATCCAGGCATAGTGCAGGAGGTCGAGTGCCTCCTCGGCCGTGAGCAAGAGGCCGGTCGGTCCGCGCCGACCGGAGAAGGCGATGGTCAGGAGCTCCGCCATCAAACCCGCCGTCGTCAGGAGCAGGGCATCGATCGCCAGAGCCTTGAGCCGAGCGACGCTCTTCTTCATGCGGTTCGCGTCGGCGGGATTAGTTTCGGCTGGTGGCATGCGATCCTCAGACGAGCGCGTTGGAGGCAGGCTCCGCATCGGTACCGTAGATCTCGCGGAACGTGCCGCGATCGAACTCCTGCGGTTCGCCCTGATAGACGATGCGGCCGTCACGCAGGGCAGCGAGCCTCGTGGCGTACCGCTTGACGAGATCGATATCGTGAAGAGAGCAGACGACCGTCAACCCCTCGTCCTTGCTGAGAGCCTCGATCTGGCGCATCAGGGAGTGACGCAGGGCAGGGTCGAGGGAAGCCACTGGTTCGTCCGCCAGGATGAGGCGGGGCCTCTGGACCAGGGCACGTGCAACGGCGACACGTTGCTGCTGACCTCCTGACAGCGAGTCGGCCCGACTCGCTGCCCGATCTCCGAGCCCCATCCGCTCCAGGGCCGCCATCGCCTGCTCCCTCTCCGATGCCGGATACCTGAGGAACATGCTCGGTAGCAGGGCACTCCGCCCGAGGCTGCCGGAGAGCACGTTGACCAGTACCGTGTGGCGACGCACGAGGTTGAACTGCTGGAAGATCATCGCAGCCTGCCGCCGGAGGCGGCGAAGCCTGGCGCCTTCCGCAGCAGTAACCTCATCGCCGAAGATCCACACCCGGCCCGAGGTCGGGTTGACGAGACGGTTGATGCAACGAAGCAACGTCGACTTCCCGGAACCGGACAGCCCCAAGACCACGAGAAACTCGCCCTCTCGCACCTCGAGGTTGACATCGGTCAACGCCTTGACGCCCCCTGGGTACACCTTGCACACATTCTGGAGGCGAACAGCCAACCGCCGCCCCTCGGGAGAGGCGTTCACGAGCCACCTTCCTTGCCGGTACGGCGGCTCTTGAGCTTGGCCTCCTCAGCATCGAGCAGCTTCGTCGCGCTGACCCCGGACTGCCTGAGCGCCTCGCGGAAACCGTCGAAGTCCGGGTCTCCACAGGGAGCCGCAGCCACGCCGGCCACCAGGTCGTGGTAGGCCAGCTGTCCTTCCTCGGTCTTCAGGAAGCGCTGCAGCGAGGCCTCGAACCGCTCCCACGTCCGGCGTGGAAAGCCCTTGCGTACGCAGCACACGTCGTTCGGAATGGGATCCGTGAGGGCGATGATCCGCACTTCGTCCAGCAGGCGCCGTCGCGCCTCGTCATCCGGCAGCCGCTTGATGATCAGGCGACGGGCGTCCCCCACCAGAGTGCGGTCACGGACCTCTCGTTCACCCGGGGGTGAGTAGAAGGCTGCGCCACCGGCCACCTTGCCGTCCAGCACGGCCTGCACGACGTTGGGGTGGCCACCGGCGAAGTAGACGTGACCGAGTTGGACCGAGGCGCGGTTGAGCAAGGCACGGGCGAAGATGTGGCCCGAGGTCGACGTCTCGTCGGAAAAGGCGAACGATCTGCCGTTGAGATCGGCAAGGGTTCGAACCCCGGAGTCCGTACGGGTCAGAATGCATCCGTTGTAGGTTGTGGTCAGCTCGGCGACCGGATCCTCGGTGATATCGACAACCCGAGTCTCATCCAAGGTTCCGGGACGCACGGCCTCCAGCTCCTTCCGCCCATCTCCGATCAGGTCGTGCGGACCCGAGAAGACGTGGCTTGAAACAGCGGCATCAACGCGGCCGGGGCTGTCCATCATCAGCCGAACGGCGGCCAAGTCGTTCTCGACGGGAACCTCAACCCATCCGGGGGCGGACCTGCCCAGCCGCTGCAGCACCTCGCGTAGTAGCTCGGAGTTCAGGTTCCTGGGGACCGCAACCCTCCTGCCGGAGAGGGCGGTCAGGGACGTGGGCTCGCCGGACCCCGTGCGGGTCACAACAATCGCGAACAGGTCGAGGGAACGCACCACTTGCAGGCGTGCCTCGGCACCGTAGCGGGCGTGAGCCAGGACATAGGCAAATGCCGGAATCCACGCCACATCGGCCTGTCCGGAACCGAGCGCCTGGATCACCGCGGCGTAGCTGGTCGGCACCTCCGAGCGAAGCATGAGCCCGCAGTCGGACCTGATGAAGCGGGCCAGCTCGTCGCCCCTCCTCACCAAGGTACCCTGCTCTACTGAGGGAACGAAGAGCATGCGGACCATGCCGCTGCTTGCCTGTTCTAGACGCGATCTGTGATGCAGACCGACCAAGAACAGCACGAGCAGGGTCACCGCCACGGCCCAACCAACTCGGGACAGCCAAAGCCCGCGCCGCGGCTTGACGCTCGCCGGGCCTTCAGAGGATGGGAGTGAGGGCCTCATCTCACCGTTGGCGAGGGTAGCACATGCTGGAGGCCCGGCCGGAAACCCCAGTACCGTCCGCAGGCTTGGCTTGCGGTCGAGATCAAGGCGTGAGGAGGAAGCCCTAGCCTTGCTCTACTGCGATGACGAGCAACGCTGAGATCGGCCGCAAGCCAAGCCTGTCCAATGGGTGACTCGTCGTCCTCGGCGACGGTGCCCCATTGGAAAGCGAGATGGCCATACGGCCAGCCTCCCCGCTCTCCAGCTCTTCGGGCCGACGAACCGTTGGGGCGGGCGGTGCAAGTGGAGGGAGGGGGCCGCCGGAATGGGTGGATGGAGGGGTGGAGCACCCCCTTGGCCACGGCCAGAGGCTCGCTTTCCTACTGGGGTTGCGGCGGCAGGGGCTGGTTTCTTCGTTGTCACGCCTTGACGATGAAACGACATCGCCAGCAGCACGACGCCTCGAATCTGGGCCCGTGGCGCTCGCAACGGACGACACTGAGGTCTCCGGCCGGACCTCCAGTGAATGCTCCGGGCCAACCGCCTCAATACTCCGCAACGCCGGTCATTGCCTCGCCGGTGCTCAGCGTCACGGACCAATGAACGAGGAGTCGGGAACGCGAAGAGGGCAGCCTTACCGGGCCTGAGATGACCTCTTCCCCCGGCGCGAGGTAGGTCTCGAAGAGACGCACCGCGTCGACTGCACCACCTGCGAGGGGGTGCCAGCCGCCCCGCCGGCGGCTCCCCAACACGATGCGATCGAACTCCCCCTTCGAGTCCACCACCAGAGCACCCTCCTGTACAGCAAGCTCGACCCATGTCGCGTAGGTCGAGACAGCACTGGAGAACCGGCTCGGATTGGCGAGCACTACTCGCACCGATTGCCCCGATCGCTCCAGCCGTACTTCGGGGCGGAAAGCCGGTCCCTCCCCCGAAAGGTAAGCCAGCAGCGCCTCCCTCCCCATACCGAGCCGGTTCCCGGGCGGCGGGAGCGAGATCAGATCCCAGCCGCTCACGTCAGGGACCGTCAGGGTCGTGATTTCCCTCAAAGCGGCATCCAGTCGAGCGGCGTCGGTCCAGCGGACCGCCACGCTGCTTCCGGGCTTCCACACCACTCCGCTCCATGAGAGCGGGCGCGTGAACGAGAACGTTCGGTCCAGCTCGGACGTCGTCGAGATCCGGGCAGACTCGGGATCGCAGAGCGGGTTGAGATCATCTCCCCAGGAGCCGATCGGTGGAATCGTTCTCGGCTCCAGCACGACTCCCACACGCGGCGACACGCCGAGACCCGCGAGCGGCGCCAGCTGCTCACTCAGGGGAAGCACTGACGCCGTGGCCCCAGACCTCACGTCGGCAAGGCTCCCATACGCCAGGACAACCGTGCTCTTTGTCGACTGGATGAGCTCCAAGACCGGCCGCTGTTGAAGCTGGGCCACGGTGACGACGGGAACAACCCGCATCCCGGCGGTTCTGGAAAGCGCCTCGACAAAGGGGGACATGTCGGGCGGCACGGTCGGGAGATCCAACAGGATCTCGGTCGGCTTGACGGAACCGTCGAGGGCGGAGCTCACAGCCTGCCACAGGGACCTGGCGGTGCCCGGTTCCTGACCCGAGCGCACCCGATCAATGTGGAGAACCACCGCCACCGGGATGGCCCCGCCTATACTCGGCCGGGACCTCAGCCGCACGACCGGCGAAGCTCCCCCGAGGTCGACCGCTCCAACTGTCACGGCGACCTCATCGACGCCGGCGGCGGCCAAGCGATCGGCCCAGTCAGAGTCCAGATCGCTTGAGCCGAGCCACACGACCGACCGGTTGGAGAATACCGGTGCCACCGAGGCCGGTGCCGGCTCCGCCCCACAGCCGATCGCAAGCCCGAGCATGAGGATCGTCACGGCCGCGCCGGCTCGTGCGGCAGGTATCCGGATCAAACCGCGAGTGCGTTGGGGACCCGAGCGGACCGTGGGAGGTAGCGACGCTGGCTTCGCAGCCGTTCCTGGTGTGGCGGGACTCTGCAACTTCTCACCTGTGCGCTGATACCGGCTCTCACATGGGAAACGAAGCGGGCGCCCGGCAGCCGTAGACATCCTGATCACCGGGTCATCGTAGCAAAGGTGTGGTCTCTCCGACCCAGCGCGGGAGCTCGAGCCGAACGACCAGGCCTTCTTCACCGTTGGCAGCAGTGACCGATCCGTGGCAACGAGAGACCACCTGCCGCACAAGGGCGAGCCCCAGTCCTGTTCCCGAAGAGGTTGTCGAAAAGTGCGGGTTGAAGAGGTCGTCGAGCTGGTCCGGCTGTACTCCACCGCCGGTATCCTCGACCTCAATTGTGACCGTCCCGGCCACGCATCGAGCCCGCACTGCAATCTCTCCGGGTCCGCTATTGAGGGCATCGACACTGTTCTGGATCAAGTTGCCGAGTGCCCGGCGGAGCCACTGGCGATCTCCCACGACCGAGCACTGGCGGCACTCGGAGGTGTCGCGAATCAGACCGATACCGCGTCGCTCGAGGATTGCCAGCCCGCTCAGCGCTGAGTCGATGAGCTCATCCACACTGACCTCCTCCACCTCCCATCGCTCGAGCGCAACCAGGTTGGAGAAAGACGATGCCAAATGCCGAAGACGCTCGACCTGCGTCGAGATCTCGGTACAGGCCTCTCGCAGAAGCACATCGACCTCCGGGTCGCGGCGTTCCAGCGCGTCCTCCAGCTCCTGCACCCAGAGCCGGATCGGTGTCAGGGGGTTCTTGACCTCGTGGGCAACGATCCTCGCCAGCTGAGCCAGCTGCTGGAGGCGGTCCGCCCGCACCACATCGCTTACATCATCAACAACGGCGACGAGACCGCGCGTCCCATCGGGGAGCGGCACTTCGGCAACGCCGAGCCTCCATGTCACCTCGGTTCCCGGAAACGGCTGTACCGTCGACACGACCGGGCGGTCGCCTTCGCCGGCCTGCCCAGCTACCTCCAGTGCGTGGCGGATCACCAGCTCCCCGTCGGTCTTGAGGAGGGAGTCGGCACTTGGATTGGCAAACCGAACCGAGGCAGCAGCGTCGAGCACTAGCACTGCCGGCGCCAGGGTCGATAGGGTGATGCGCAGCAGCTCCTCCTGTGAACGAAGGCTCCTCTCCCGCCGCTGAACCTCGAGACTCATCAGCTTCACGGCATCGAGCACCTCCGCTAGATCGCGTTCAACTGGCCGTGGGACCTCGCCCACTGGATCCCCACGTTGCAGTCGCCTCGCCAGCTCCACGAGATCCCGCAGGGATGCCCCCAGCCGTCCCTCCACCCTCGATGTAACGAACAGTGTCAACACCGCTGACAGCAAGGCGCCGACGAGCAACCAGTCGATGACTCCCGGCAGGTCCTGTCGTCGCACAGGGTCGGACAGGAACATCTCGAGAAGCAGAGATCGGCCCTCGATGCTCACACCACCGGCCGCGAGCAGACGCCCCCCGGTTCGCCGAACCACGGGATCGGAGCGTCCGAGCTGGAAACGAGAGAAGGCCACAGCATCCGGAAGCCCTGGGAGAGCACCGACCGTCAGCAGATCAGGGCGCGAAGTGGCCACAACCGTCGCACCGTCGAACAGTACGACCTCACCACCGACTTGGCGCGCCAGCCACTTCGCGAGCTCCGCATTGACGGCCAGATCTCCGGCCAAGTGCTGAGACGTCCATCGTGCCGCCTGGACGCCGTCACCGCCGATGACGCGCGCCAGGCGAACCTCCTCCTGACGCAGGCGTTGGTGGAGAAACAGCGTCAGCAGCACCAGAGGGAGAATCACGCCCCCCACCACCAGCAGGCGCAGGCGACCACCGAAGGTCGCTAGGCTGTCACGCCGCACGCGAGGTGGAAACGCTACCAGCAACGCAGCCAATGCCCACAGAGAGGCCAGCAGCGACCGCACGAGCCAAACCGGCAGCGACGGGTAGCTCGCAATCGCTGCTACCAGCCAATCGCCGTGGCGGGTGACGTGGGCAAGCCGGCGGTCGGATCCGACGCCGACCAGCACCCAGCCGCCGCCGGCATGAAAGAGCTTGCCGGCGACCTCCGGGCCGAGACCATGGATCTCCTCTCGCTCCGAGGCGACAGCATGACCTGCTCGGGTCAGCGCAGCGAACCAGACCGTCGCTGTCGCTCCATCCAGGTTGAGCCCGTCGGCCGGCCATCCGCGAAGCCAAGACCACGGAGGTACCGCCACCCACAGCTCGGCCTCGCCTGCGGCCTGGGACCCAGAGCGAAGCTGCCACGTTTCCAGGAGCTTGGTTGAGCCCTGTCCCACGCTCGGCGCTCCCCAACGCGAGAGCTCCGCCCCATCCGGGCCGACAACCACTAGCATCACGGGACGCCGCCAGCTATTGAGCTTCCATCTGGTCGCCAGAACCGGTGCAAGGTCCGACAGGTGGCATGCCGACAATGGCGCAGGAAGGAAGCGGTCCAGATCCACCGCTGCAGCCGGCAGTGCCGGCGCTGTGCGCAGCTCCTGCGCGACCTTGATCTGCTTCGGCACCCGGAGACCTTGCGTTACCGCCATGAGGACGGCCACGCCAAGTGGAATGATGAGCCGGGCTCGCGGCCAGGGGCTACTGCGCAGGTCGTGCCGCAGCCACCCAGTGGCCACCCAGGCCGCCATGACGACCCAAGCGGCGCCCCACCCGGGATGGAACACCGTCCCCGGTAGCCACTCTGCCAGAACGGTGCTCGGGAGGAACAAGGCGCTGACGGGGACAGCGGCCAGAGTCATCAGCACGAGAAGTCTGGCCGGTGCGACCGGCATCCTCCGGGCGCAGCGTCCGATCGCGATGCCGGCGAGCAGCAAAGCACACCCGGCCAGGAACGGCGGCATCGTTGGCCACGTGAGGCCGACTGCTATCCCAGCGGCCGCCACCGCGACCGGCGCGATCAGCGGCACCGATACTGTACCGATCAGGACGAGAAGGCCCCACGGGAACCACCGGGCCACCACCGGCCCTGTGACAGGCTCCTTCTCCAAGAACACCTGGACAGACACACCCGGGAAGCGGCCGGCCCGGATCACCCCGAGATCCTGACCGCCGCCACTGCCCAAGGACAGCAGCCACCCTCTCCCACTCCGCATCCCCCAGATCGCGTGCGCGACCACCGGTGTGCGGTCGACAACCGTAACAGCTCCCACCAGGCGACCCTCGAGCATCACGGGCTCACGGACCACCAACGCCGCCGAACCCGCCCACCAGGTAATGCTCCACCGTCGCTGGCCGATCGGGCGAACGCCCGGGGGGATCTCCCTCGCGTCACCGCTCCAGGCCACCAGCTGACCCCTGTCATCCGCAAGGTAGGCGCTGCGGCCGGGGGCCCGGCCGATCATGCGGTCGAGGGCCTGGAACAACCGCTCCGGGTCGGCGACCTCGCCCGTGGAAGCGAACACGCGGCGGACCACGGGACTTACCGCTACTCGACTGGCATCGCCGAGCATCTCCTCGCAGTGCCGTGATAGCCGCTGGCTCAGCTGCTGAGCGTCGGGCGGGCTTGGGGCCCATCCGATCGCCAGTGGCAGTGCGCAAGCCACGGCGATCCAGGGCAGCAGCGCACGACCTCGCGGCCGGGCCAGCAGAGCCAGACCGGCCACGATGGAGACAAGTGCCAACGGCGCGGGTTGCCAGCCGGGCCAGGGCCCACATATGACCACGGCCGCCAGGGCGAGCCACCAGGATTTTGTGAACGGCGCACCACCGCCAGGGGGTTCCATCTCGAGCAGTATAGCTAGCCTGCATTCTTCAGCGCAGCGTGGAGAAACACGTCCTAGATGCCGTTGATGGCGGCGATTCCTGCCCGCCGAGTGCAGGGGCGCGCTCGGCGGCATGTAGAGACATCGCGCGCCGCCCATCAGGGCGGCTACGCCGAAGGCGTGTGGCCCCGCAGGAGCACACGGAGGCGAGAACACGCCGCCGGCGCCGGTTCATCGCACGCTACAGCTGCGCGGTGGTGAGAAGTGCGGGCCGGAGTTCGCGATGCTAACATCGGCCGACGTGCCGCTCCACGTCGGGCGGAGGATCATGAGCACAGCCTTCGACTACACCGCCGTTGGCCTCAAAGTCGGTCTTGAGGTCCACCAGCAGCTCCTCACCGGCGAGAAGCTCTTCTGCCGCTGTCCCGCAGGGCTGTACACGTCGGAACACGATGGTTCGGTCTTGCGCCACATGCGGCCAACCCTGTCCGAGCTCGGTGAGTACGATGGAACCGCGCTGATGGAGTTCAAAACCAAGAAGAACATCATTTATCTGCTGCACGAGTCCAACGTCTGCACCTACGAGATGGACGACACGCCACCCTTCCTGCTCAACCCGCAGGCCCTCGACATGGCCATTGAACAGTGTCTGATGCTCGGCTGCGACATCGTCGACGAGGTTCACATCGCTCGCAAGCAGTACCTTGACGGTTCGATCCCGACCGGCTTCCAACGCACCGCAGTTGTCGGTGTTGCCGGCCGCATCCCGTTCCGCGGGCGAGAGATCACTATCTCTCAGGTCACGCTCGAGGAGGACAGCTGCCGAGAGGTCTCCGACCGCGGTCACCTGATCGTCTGGCGAACCGATCGGCTCGGCATGCCGCTGATCGAGACCGTGACCGGGCCTGATCTCAGAACCCCGGAGGAGGTCGAGGAAGCCATCCTCCTGATCGGGCGTGTTTGCCGGTCGACCGGCCATGTTCGGGTTGGCCTCGGCGCCAGCCGACAGGACGTCAACGTCTCGGTGAGCGGCGGCCGGAGGGTCGAGATCAAGGGAGTGGCAAAGGCCGGCTGGGCACGTAGGCTGGTCCACACCGAGGCAATCCGACAGGTCAGGTTGCTCGAGCTTCGCCATGAGCTCCACCGGCGCAGTCTGACTCGCCCCGCCGATATCGGTATCGAGCATCTCGACGTCACGGACATCTGCGCCAGCTCGGAACTGGCCCAACTCCGTAAGGAGACGTGGCAGAGGTGCATTGAGGAGGAAGGGCTCCGGGCCGGCTTCGAGCTTGGTCGCGGACCGTTCTGTGTCCGCGCGGTTCGCCTCCCGGGCCTAGCGGGAACTCTTTCTCACCCTATCCAGCCGGGCCTCACCTTTGCCCATGAGCTCGCGGGACGGGTGCGCGTGATCGCGACCCTCGACCAGCAGCCGACCTTCTTTCACAGCGAGAAGTGGCCCGACTACGCGGGATCTCGTTCAGAGCTGGATCGGCTCATGCGACGCGCCGGATGCGGTCCGGACGACGCCCTCGTGATCGTCTGGGGAGCCGAGGAGGACACCGTTACCGCAGCCGAGGAGATCCGGATCCGCTACGCAGACGCCACCGAAGGTGTACCCCATGAGACGCGGCAGCCATTGCCGGACGGGACGACCGACTTCGAGCGCATCCTACCGGGGCCGGATCGGATGTACCCCGACACCGACAGCCCGCCGCAGCGGCTTCTTCCCGAGCGGATCGAGAAGCTCCGGGCGCCCCTGCCACCGCCACCCTGGATCCGCGAGGCACGCTACGCAGCCGCCGGCGTGCCGCGCTGCACGATTCACTTCCTCATCCGGCGCGGTGGAGCCCGCCTCGTCGACCTGGTCACTATCGAAGCTGGTGCCGACCTCCGGCGGGCGTGCTTCTTCTTCGCAGAGCAGCTGAAGGCGCTTCGCCGCAAGGGCGTCGCTGTCGATCTGGTCAGCGACTCCCGGTGGGTGTTGCTCTTCCGTCTTCTCGGCGGCTCGCCGGTAATCTGGGAAGCGTGGTCCGGGCTCGTCGAAGCGATGGCGGCCTCTCCGGCCGCCGACCCCGTGGACCTGGCGGTCAGCCGGAGCCTCGGTCAGGCGCCCGACGGCTGGCGCGAGAAGGTCGCGCAGCTCGCACGGGTCGCGGTGCCCGACCATCCTGACGGCACGATCGGCCAGCGGATCCGGTTCCTGATGGGTCTCGCGATGTATGAGCTGAGGGGCATGGTCCCGGCCCGCCGGGTAGAAGCCCTCCTGCGGCAGGAGCTGGGAGATGCACGATGAGCTGCTCGGACCCACTGAAGGGCTACCGTGGGACCGCGCGCCAGCGTCTCGGCGAGTGGGGCGTCCGCGTGTGGAGTGACGTCCGGGTCACCAACAGCGCGGGCTCCGTCTTCGAGGGCGTCATCCTGCCCCGATCGGGGACGTTCGACGACCTTCACCTGGTTCTCAAGCTCCACAACGGCTACAACGTCGGACTCCATGTCGACCGGATCGCCACAATCGAGGAGCTCGGGTACCGTGAGGCGGTCTACAAAATCCCGGAGAAGGAGTTCCCCCCCCGTCCGGATCTTCCCAAGGTGACGCTGCTCGGGACCGGCGGCACAATTGCCTCGCGCCTCGACTACCGCACTGGTGCGGTTATCCCCGCCTTTACGCCCGGGGAGCTCTACGGCGCCGTGCCGGAGCTCGCCGACCTGTGCAACCTGACCACCAAGAAGATCTTCGGGGTCTTTTCCGAGAACATGGCGTGGCCCGAGTACGCCACGCTTGCCCGCGCCATCGGGGAGGAAATCCAGGCCGGGGCCGACGGCATCGTCATCGGTCACGGTACCGACACGATGGGGCACACGGCGGCGGTCCTGAGCTTCATGGTGCAGAACCTGCCGGTCCCGGTCGTGCTCGTCGGCAGTCAGCGCAGCTCCGACAGGCCCTCGTCCGATGCCGCGCTCAACCTGATCCATGCCGTACGCGCGGCTGCCTACGGTGACATCGCAGAGGTTCAGATCTGCATGTTCGGACCGACGTCGGACCGCTACGCCCTCCTTCACCGCGGCACCCGATGCCGCAAGATGCATAGCTCCTACCGATCGACCTTTCGCACCGTCGGTGACATTCCCCTGTGCCTCGTCAGCCGGGACGAGTTCACCGTCTTGAACGGTGATTACCTCCGGCGCGATCAGCAGCGGCAGGTCCGAATCGATCCTGAATATGACGACCGTGTGACGATCCTCTACTACTACCCGGGGATGAAGCCCGACCTCGTGGACGCCCTGGTGGACAAGGGGTACCAGGGCATCGTCATCGCCGGGACAGGGCTCGGTCACGTCAACAAGCCCCTCTACCCGGCTCTCGAACGAGCCGTGAGCGCCGGCGTCCAGGTCATGATGACGGTCCAGACCTTGTGGGGCTATGCTCAGATGTACGTCTACGACACCGGTCGCGACCTCCTCGACCTCGGTGTCGTGCCTCTCGACAACATGCTGCCGGAAACCGCCCTCATGAAGCTCGGCTGGGTGCTCGGCCACACGCACGAACACGCCGAAGTAACTCGCCTTATGCAGAAGCCGATCAGCCACGAGATCACCTCTCGAGAGCCGCACAATGGCTATCTCATCCTTCAAGGGGGACTCCCTGAGGTCGAGGACTTCATCACGAGTCACTGGAAGTGAAGTCAGCAGGGCAGTGGCCCGCCCGGGCCGCGGTACGATAGCGGCATGCCAGCTGGGTGTCCTCCCCGCACCTGCCATGGGTTCTCAATACTGGAGCTGGTGGTGGCGCTGGCGATCGTCGGATTCGCCATCCTCGCCGTGACTGCAACGCTCAGTGTGGAGTCCGGCCGAGCGGCAAGGTTGGCAGCGCGGGAGGAGGCAGTGGACGCGCTGGAAGCCACGATCGAGGAGGTCCGCGCCGGTCTCACACCCCTGGAGTCGACCTCGATCCAAGTCACGGGAACGGCGGACTCGGCTCACGACGGCAGCCTGGATATCACCCTCGACGTGGTCTCCGTCAGCCCGTCCGGCCTGTACCAGGTCGAAGCGACTGCGCGATGGCGGGTCCTCGGGAAAGCAGCCAGTGAACGGCTGACGACACTGGTATGGCGCCCGTGAGCAGACCTCCAAGCCGGGGCACGACGTTGCTTGAGCTGATGGTTGCGCTCGCCCTCATGAGCATCGCCCTGCTCCTCGCAGCGAACCTCATCGCTATCTCGGAACGAGTCGGACAGAGAGCCGCAGCCATCCTCCGTGATCCCCTGTCCTCCTTTACCGAGCTCTGGCTGCGGCGCGACGTCGATAACGCCACGTCCTTGTCCTCTTCCGCCATGACCTGGTCAGTGCTGCCGCTGCGAATGGTGCTGCAAAACGGCGCGGTGGTCGAGTATGACCTGGCGGACGGCACGCTTGTTCGCAGGGAGCTGCCGGCTGCCGGCACCGGCTCCACCGAGCGGTCGGTTCTGCGCGGGGTGGTTTCCTGGCGATGGCGGGTCCGTTCGGGCCGACTGGTCGATATCGAGCTCCGCATCTCCAAGCACCGGTTCAGTTCCTCGACATCGGAGCCCACAGGATCAGGCAGCTCGCCGCCACCGGCAACTGTAGAAACTCTCACCGTTGCGCGAAGAGGCCTAGGCGGAGGCCGCACATGGTGAGGCCCGCAGCCGAAAGAGGCTTCGCGCTGCTCCTCGCCCTCGCAATCAGCTTCCTCGTCGCGGCCACAGCCATCGTCATCGGACGTGCTCTGGACACCCGTTCCTCGACAGATCTCCTCGAGCTGCGTGTGGTCAAGCTCCGCGCCCTGACCGATGCAGCACTTGCCGAGACCATGGCTCACCTGGACGAGAGCCCGACATTCCGCGGTCAGCCCGACCACGCGCTCGGTGACGGCATGATCGGGAGCTCCGTTAAGCAGCGAGAAGATGGAGCATTGCACGTAACCGCCAACGCGAACTGGCGCCGGTGGGCGGCCGCTCTTGACGCCGATGTCCGCTTCGACGGGCAGGGTCGACCACACATCACAATCTGGAAGAGGACGCTGCGCGTTGGCGCAGAGCATCCCGGGACGGACTCGGCGGCCTCACGCTTGGACTAATCCTAGCTACCTCCTTCGCTCAGGATCGCTCCTCCATCGAGAATCGACATCCTCCCTGCCGAACTAGCTGCTCTTGCAGCGGCCGGGCGGGTGCTGAGGTCGACTCTACGTCGTGGCGGCCCGTCAACCGGCGGATCAGTCGCTACGCCACGCGCTTCCGGCTCTCGGTGTGACATGGATCATCCCGTACCCACACTTGCAGAGCTACAATGAAACCACGAAGGCTCCACGGGTAAGGCGGTTCTTGCCGGTGGTTGCTGCGTTATGGGGCAAGATCATGAAACGGAATTCCCTACTCGTCGTGCTCGCCATGCTGTCGCTACTGGTCGGTCGCGCAGAAGCGGCCACGGTTGTTCCGCCCAGCAGCCTGGACGAGTTGGCGTTCATGAGCGACAGTGTCGTGCTAGCGCAAGCCGAAGACAACTACGACATCCGCGGAGCCACGTTTCCCCGAACGGTCACGCTCTTTCGGCTCCTCGAGACGATCGGTGGAGCGCGCCCGGGAAGGTACTTCGAGGTCGCCGAGCCGGGTGGAGTGTACCGAGACCGGGGGCTTGTGGTCAGCGGTGTCACAAACTACCACATCGGCAACACGTATCTCCTGTTCCTGGCGGCCCGCGCGGACGGCCGATGGGCAAGTCGGATGCTCTCCTACGGGACATTCGTCGAGGACGGGGAGGGGAACCTCGTCCCGGTACCTGAGGCC
This sequence comes from uncultured Thermoanaerobaculia bacterium, assembly GCA_964552395.1. Lineage (GTDB taxonomy): Bacteria > Acidobacteriota > Thermoanaerobaculia > Thermoanaerobaculales > Sulfomarinibacteraceae > JAJDNH01. The sequence goes on from CAZKGM010000006.1 coordinate 21,928, forward strand.
GAGGACATAGGGCTTACCTGCGCCGACGGCGTGGCACCGTTGTCAGGCTACCCTGAGAGGGCACTTCTGGCCCACCTGCGCGGCGCTCTTGGCGGGGGGCCAGACACGCCCATGCCGGACCCACTACCGGGGACGATAGTCTTCGGACCCAGCCCATCGGCGTGCCGCCAGCTCACCTACAACGGGGACGGCCTGCCGGTACGGTGGTTTGGCTTCGAGACCACAACCGTGGCCATGGTCTGGGCGACAACGCCGGGACAGAGCGGTCTTGCCGATGGCGGCGCCGGTGCAGTCTCTGGAGGCGCCGGAGCCTGGACCGGTTACCCCAACGCCGCCATGACCCTCCAGTACCAGGGGGTGAGGCCCTCCAGCGTGGACTGCTCTGGCAGCGCCGCCAGCGCAGACAACGTCGTGTTCAACGATCCGTGTCACGAGATCACCGACATGGTCGGCTGTTCCGGAGTCCTTGCGTTCGGCGGAACCTGGTTCTCGCTCGGTACACAGCCCTACGACGGCACCCAGTGGCACGTCGCTTCTGCGCCATTTGTGCTCGTCAACAACGGTGCAGAGTGTATCGGCGCCACCCAGTTTGCCGAGATGATGACCCATGAGTTGGGACACAGCCTGGGCTTCGGCCACCACACCGACCCCGACGCCACTATGTATGCCACGTGCTGCCACGGCGCCCGTGGCGCCGGCCTGGGGGCCACCGACGGCCAGTGCGCCTCCTGGCAGTACCACACTTTCCTCGACGTGCCCTACGACTACTGGGTTTGGGACTATGTCGAAGGTCTACAGAACGCCGGCATCACGACGGGATGCGGGAGCGGCAACTTCTGCCCTGGACAGTCCGTCCTTCGGTCGCAGATGGCGGTGTTTCTTCTCAGATCGATCCATGGATCCAGCTACACTCCCCCCTCATGTGCCGGTATCTTCGGCGATGTAACTTGTCCTGGCGGCTTCGCGGTCGATTGGATTGAACAGCTGTTTAACGAAGGGATTACGGGCGGGTGCGGGGGCGGTCAGTTTTGCCCCAATGCCGCTACGAGCCGTGCGCAAATGGCCGTGTTTCTGTTGAAGTCAAAGCACGGCCCCAGCTACAGACCCCCCGCATGTGCCGGCATCTTCAGCGACGTGCCGTGCCCGGGTGGATTCGCTGTCGACTGGATCGAGGAGCTTTCCAGTGAAGGGATCACAGCCGGGTGCGCAAGTGGGATGTTCTGTCCAGACACACCCGTCAGCCGCGCCCAAATGGCCGTCTTCATCGACAAGACATTCAACTCCGCCAGACCGTAGCTCCGTGGGTGCGGTGAGGAGCCCCGCCCCTTAGACAGTGCGGCGACCCAACCCCGCCACCTTGACACGATCAAGGCCGCACGCCATACTCCCCGCGGTTCTTTGGCTTGGTGTTGACGCCAATGCGCGTTTCCAGGGGGGTGCCCTGTCGGGCTGAGAGCATACCCCTCGAACCTGAACCGGATCATGCCGGCGGAGGGAACTGGGAACCCGAGGCGAGCCGTCCGACGCCCCCGGGCGCGACGACCGCCGACAGATCTCCCCCGGTGACCGAGCCGTGCCCTGGGAGGTCGTCATGTTTCGAACTCGTCTCCCCGCCATCCTGACAGTGACATTGGCAGTGTCTGCCATTGCAGCCTCCGCGACCGATCTCGGAGGCCGGGTCGTGAGACCTGATGGCTCGCCAGTGCCAGCGGCGACCCTGGTCGCGAGCGGCGGCGGCCGCAGCTGGGCCTGTGACGCAGACCCCGAGGGCCACTTCACGTTGACGTTGCCGGACCCGTGGCCGCACCCGCTGCGCCTCTCGGTCGCGGCGCCCGGTTTCCGCACCATGACGCTGGAAGTTACCGATCCCGGGCGGCCACTGATAGTCACCCTCGCCGAGAAACAGGTTTTCTCCGACACCGTCGAGGTCACATCCAACCGAGCGCGCTCGGGAGAAACACCGGTCACCTTCACCAACGTCACCCGCGAAGAGATCGAGCGCGGCTATTGGGGACAGGATGTGCCCACGTTTCTGTCGCAGGTGCCCGGGTTTTACGCCTACAACGACAACGGAAACGACATCGGATACTCATACTTCACACTTCGTGGATTCGATATGCGACGAGTCGCCGTGAGCCTGAACGGCGTGCCTCTCAACGACGCCGAGGAACACAGCGTCTACTTCATTGACCTCGCCGACTTCCTGTCGACGACCGGCGACATCCAGGTACAGCGCGGCGTCGGCACCACGCTCTACGGCGGCAACGCTATCGGAGGTGCGGTTGACATCCTCAGCCGGCACCCCCTCGCCGAACGCCGCCTTCGATTCTCTTCGATGCGCGGCTCCTGGGACACGACGAGGTGGAATGTCGAGTACGACTCTGGCCGCTCAGATGACGGCTGGGAGGCCTCCGTCCGGTTCTCCCGCATTGACAGCGACGGCTACCGCGACCAGTCATGGGTGCAGATGTGGAATTACTTCGCCACGATCGAGCACTCGGGAGATCGCTCGAACCTGCAGCTGGTCCTGTTCGGCGGACCGGAGGAGACACACCTCGCCTACGACGGGATACCCCGCGCATACCTGGACGGTGAGATCACCGGAGATCGGCGGCGAGACCGGCGCTTCAACCCCCTCACCTACCCGCAGCAGATCGACCACTTCTTCCAGCCACAGGAGCAGCTGATACATACCCTGCAACTGAGCGAGAACGTCACGGTGCAGAACACGTTCTTCTACTTCCAGGGCGACGGTTACTACAAGCAGCTGAAGCTCGGCGCCTGGATGCCGCAGTACAACCTGTCGCCGTTCACCGGCCCTGATGGCACCGTGGTCGACACCACCGACCTCGTCCGCAAACGCACGGTGGACGAGTGGGACGGCGGGTGGATCGGGCAGCTGGAGTGGCAGCACGGAAACGGTCGGGGTACGTTCCAGGCCGGAACAGCTGTTCGCCTCCACCACGGCCACCACTACGGTGAGGTCATCTGGGCGCAGCTCTACTCACCTGACACTGCTCCCAGCCAGCGCTACTACGACTACGAGGTCGGCAAGCGGACCGTGCAGCCGTTCGTGCAGGAAACCTGGCGGTTCTCCGACAGGTGGACGCTGATGGGCGGCCTGACATGGGCCTCGCACCGCTACGAGATGAGCCACGACCGTCTCCGGGACGTGAGCTTTGCCCAGAGCTACGACTTCCTGCTGCCCCGGCTCGGCCTCACATGGCGCCCGGTCACGGGCTGGAGCATGTTCGCCAACATCTCGCGAGGCGCTCGTGAGCCTGCCTTCCGGGACATCTACGACCCACAGGACTATTGGGGCGAGCGCGCTCGCCTCGACCCGGAGAAACTGATCGACTTCGAGATCGGAGCCGAGCACCGCTGGAGCAGCGGGTTTGCGAAGATGAACCTCTACTGGCTTCACTTCAACAATGAGATCGTCTGGGCCGGCGCCCTCGACGACAACGGGGTGCCGATCAACGCCAACGGCGCGGTCTCCAACCACCGCGGCATGGAGCTGGAGATCGGCTGGAATCCGCGGCCCCGCTGGGGCGCCCGTCTGGCGGCCTCGCTCTCCCGCAACACCTTCCAGCGCTTCACCGAGTACGACTCCAACGGCAACCCCGCTGACTACGCCGGGAACCGGGTCGCCGGCGTCCCGGACTGGTTGGCGACGCTGCAGCTCACCGGCGGCATCGGGCCGGTTGATGGGCTCCTGGCGGTTCGATACGTGGGACGCTTCTACCTCGACAACACACAGGACCTGCGGAAGTACCCGCTCCTTCGCGCCGAGCCGGGCTACATCCACCGCACCAACCCGAACTACATGGTTGTCAACCTCGCTCTCAAGTGGCACCTTGCTGGTGCCGTGGCAGACCTCATTGGGGCCAGACGCGCGAGCATCGCCCTTCGCGTCAACAACCTGACCGACAGGCTCTACACGACTTTCGGCTACATGGACTACCCAGAGCCCGCGTGGACCCCGGCCGCGACTCGTAGCGCTTACGCTGGCTTCACGGTCGACTGGTAGGCTCACTCCTTCTGGCAAGGGGGCGAGAGCCAGACGCCGTCCGCCATGCGACAATGAGGACAGGCCACCCTGCTTGGCCCGCCGTGGGCAGGGGCGAAAAGCAATGAGCTCACCTCCCATGAAACGCCGGAGCCGTTTCTGGCTCGCGGCCCAGAAGAGCCGTGCGATCATCTATGTGCTCGCCTTCGGCACCGCGGCGATCGGAAGGCTCCTCGGCATGCTCCGGTTCCCCTGGCTGCCGGGGTTTCTGGCATTCGGCCTCGGAGCCTCCTCGGTGTTGGTGTTCACCTCGCTCCACCGAAGGGGAATCGAGAAGGTCGGCGGCGTACCGCTGTACTGGGGCTGGATGGCAATCGACGTCGGCGTGATCACCTGGGGGGTCTACATCAGCGGCGGATCAGCGAGCCCATTCTACGTGTGGTATCTGGCCAACGCGGCCGCGGCGGCGTTCGTGGGCGGTACGTCGGGGATGCTGGCGGTGCTCGTCACCAACGGCTGCGCGTTCGCCGCTGTTGTTCTCCTCACCGAGCATCCCGACCCCTCGGTCCTCTTGCTGATTCTGGGCAAGCTCACCCTGCTCTACGGCGCGGCCTTCTTTGCCCTGCTGGGAGTCACGAACTTGCGCGACAAGAGACGGCTCATCGCGCATCTGCGCCGGCTCGAGGCCGAGCGGGCCCAGAGGCTCGAACAGCTGGCGGACGAGCTGACGCAACGAACCCGTGCGCTGGACACAGCCAACGAGCGGCTGCACCAGGCGGCGACCACCGACACCCTGACCGGCCTCCCCAACCGCCGTTTCTTCCTCCAGAGCATCGCCGGCGACATCGCACTGGTACAACGCGCCTACGACGACACCTCGACAGAAGGAGAGCAGAGCGCCAATCGCGACCTCGGCTTCTTGATGGTCGACATCGATCACTTCAAGCAGGTGAACGACGCCTACGGTCACGAGGCGGGAGATTCGGTGCTCAAGATCGTTGCGGAGACCATCGCGGCCGTGGTCAGAGAGACCGACTCGGTGGTCCGGTGGGGAGGCGAGGAGTTCCTGGTTGTGGCCCGCCGGACCAGACGTGAGACGGTGGCCCTGCTCGCCGAGCGGATTCGTGTCTGTGTTGCCTCGACCCCAGCCCGAACCTCACACTCGGGATCGGTTCACCTCACGTGCTCGGTGGGCTATGCCACCTACCCTTTTGGCGGGCTCCAAGGGTTCAGCTGGGAGGACGTTGTCGCTCTCGCCGACTCCGCGATGCTTCTGGCCAAGAGGCGAGGGCGCGACCGATCTATCGGCTTCCAGTTCAGCGGCACGCAGCTGAACCCCGGCGACCGCGAGCGCGTACTCCGGGATCCCGAGGCAGCCGCGCGCACGGGGATGCTGGAGGTGCTTCTCTCCGAAACGACCGACCACTGAGGCCGCCGTCGGACGCTCCTGATACGACCCGACGCCAATACCATCTCCCTTCCGCGTAAAATGAGCGTATGCAACGCGTCCGTTCCACCGCACGGCCCGGTTACCTCGAGCTCGCACGGCTCGGTGAGCTGCGGAGGCGGGTGGATGCCCTCGACGGGCTGCTCACCGACTGTGCCGTCTGTCCCCGCCGGTGTGAGGTCGACCGGCACGTGACGTTCGGCACCTGCGCCACCGGCGCCGAGGCCGCCATCGCCTCGTGGGCACCCCACTTCGGCGAGGAGCCGGTGATCTCCGGCCGCCGTGGATCGGGGACGGTGTTCCTCGCCAACTGCAATCTGCGGTGCGTCTTCTGCCAGAATCACGACATCTCGCAGCGACCAAAGGCTTTTATGGGGCGCTCGATCACCGACGATGCGCTGGCCTCGATCTACCTCGAGCTTCAGGACCGGGGCTGTCACAACATCAACTGGGTGTCGCCATCTCACCAGGTGCCACAGCTCGTGCGAGCGCTCGCCCTCGCGGCCGACCGCGGCCTGTCGCTTCCGATCGTGTTCAACTCCAACGCCTATGACGGCATCGAGACTCTGCAGCTGCTCGACGGCGTTGTCGACGTCTACATGCCCGACCTCAAGTACTCGGATGCGACCTCCGGGGCGCTGGCTTCTCGGGTACCCGACTATCCCGAACACGCGCGTCGAGCGCTTGCGGAGATGTACCGACAGGTCGGACACCAGTGGCGCCTCGGGCCCGACGGGACCCTGCTACGGGGTCTCCTCGTCCGCATCCTGGTACTGCCTAACGACCTCGCTGGAGTCGAGGAAAGCCTGTCGTGGATCGCCGAGGAGCTTTCGCCGCACGTCGGCATCTCGCTGATGGCCCAGTACTACCCGGCACACCTGGCGGCCGGGACGTCCCGCTACCCCCTGCTGGCACGGACGATCTCGGCCGGCGAATGGGCCAGGGCAGTGTCTGCTCTCGAACGCCGCATGGCGGGTGACCACCACTTCATCCAGAGCCGCCGCCTCGCACCCGCCTACTACCGCCCGGACTTCTCCGATACCGAGGTCCCGTTCGCGGATATTGAGGACTTCGTCTGAGTCCGGACCACGTAAGACCGTCGCAGCGCTCGTGCTCGACCAACGGTGCCCCATTGCCGCAGTGTGACGAGAGGATTCGGGCGCGATGCGGTATCATTTCTCCGCCCGGTGCCCGAGGCCGGCGTCGAGCCAAGACGATGCGCAGTGCGATCACCTTCGTGATGCTGATGCTCATCAAGTTGGTGAGCAAGGTGTTCTACCGTCACCGCGTCGAGTGGATCAGCGAGATTCCCCGCGACGCGTGGAAGAGGCTGCGCCTCGTCTCGGTCCTGAATCACACCAGTCTCTACGAGCCTCTCTTGGTGGGCGCTGCGCCCAACCCGCTCCTCTGGAAGATCGCCCGTCACGGTGTCCTTCCGATCGCGGCCAAAACGATGCGGCGCAAGGTCGGTCTCTTCTTCCGCATGATCGCTCGTAACGTCGTGGTCATCACGCGCAAGAACGACCACACGTGGCAGGCCGTGCTCGATCAGATCGATGACCGTGCTGTAGTGTGCATTCTTCCCGAGGGACGCATGATGCGCCGCAATGGTCTCGATGAGCAGGGCCAACCGATGACCGTCCGCGGCGGTATCGCGGACATCCTGCGGGTGATCGAGCAGGGCTACATGCTGGTTGTCTACAGTGGGGGCCTCCACCACATCCAAGCGCCAGGCGAGCTGCTGCCCCGGTTGTTCAAGACCATCCGCGTCCGTCTCGAGCTGGTTGACATTGCTTCGTACCGGTCATCTCTCGCGGAGCGCTCGAATGACGACGACTTCAAACGTGCGGTCATTGCCGATCTCGAGCACCGTCGCGACACCCGCTGCCCGAGCGAGGTTCCCCTGGCTGAGATCCATCGGCGCGGAGCAGCGTAGGACCCCTGGGGCCGAAGTCCACGAGAGCGCCACCACAAACCGAGTGCGAACGGCAGCGTTTGCCCTCGGGGTTCCTACCGTGACAGCTGCCACAGGAATAGGCCGGCAAGCGTCTTCGCGTCCCTGAGGTTTCCCTCCTGAGCCATGCGCAGCACGTCCCCGATGGGCAAGCTCACTGCACTCAGAATCTCGTCTTGGTCCGGCAGCAGATCGGTCCCCGCTTCGAGGCCCTCGGCCACGAACGCGTGCAGAACCTCGTCAGTGAAACCGGGCGTCGTGTAGAACGACCCGAGCGCCGTCCAATGCCGCGCACGGTACCCCGTCTCCTCGGCAAGCTCGCGGCCGGCGCAGGCCAGAGGATCCTCGTCCTGGTCCAACTTGCCCGCCGGTAGCTCGAGCAGGACCTCCCCTACCGGATAGCGGTACTGGCGGACGAGCACCATTCTTCCCCGATCGAGCACCGGCACTACGACCACCGCTCCCGGATGCCGCACCACCTCGCGTACCACCTCGTGGCCGTTTGCCAGCCGCACGCGGTCGACGTCGAGACGGACGATCTTGCCGTCGTAGAGCGTGCTTCCGCTCACTCTCACCTCTTCCATCATCTCGTCCATCCTGCCTCCCAGCGAGCCGACAAAGTGCGCGAGCGACCCGAGCTGCGATTCTACTTTGACCAGCTGACTGTAGACTGTGACGCGATGCAGAGGTTGCTGGCAACCGTCGCCCTGATCGGGGTCACCGCGGTGTGGGGGTGGACGTTCGTCATGGTCCGCGACGCGGTAGCCGTCTACGGCGTGGTGGCGTTCCTCGCCCTCCGCTTCACCGTTGCCACAGTGGCGATCGCACCGTTCTGGGGTCGGCGCCTGAACCGGCAGACCTTGCGGGTAGGCCTCGGGATCGGCATCGTGCTCGCCGCAGGCTACCTCTTACAGACATGGGGCCTGCGTTTCACCACGGCAACGAACTCGGGCCTCATCACCGGTCTTTTCGTGGTCCTCGCGCCCATCGCGGATCGTCTGATCAACGGCACGCGCCTGCCACGGACCTCGGCTGCGGCCGTGCTGCTGAGCGTCATCGGCATGGTGCTGCTTACGGGACGGGCGCCAACATCGCTGGCCATCGGCGACCTCCTGACGCTGGGCTGTGCCGTTGCCTTCGGTGTCCACATCGCCCTGCTTTCCCGGTACGCCCCCCGGTACGATGCCGGGGCGCTCACGGCCGCTCAGATGATCTCGGTCGCAGCCGTGTTCGCTCTCGCGTGGCCCGCCACCGAGCCGTTCACCGCGCCACCGCTGCAGGTGTGGCACGTCATCGTGATCACCGGCCTGCTCGCCTCGGCTCTGGGCTACTACATCCAGACCGCCGCCCAGCGGCATTTGTCCGCTGCTCGGACCGCAGTGATCCTCACATTGGAGCCGGTCTTCGCCGGCATGTTCGGTTTCGTCCTCGCTGGCGAGAGGCTGCGGGCGTTGCAGTGGCTGGGGGCCGCCCTGATTCTCTCCGCCCTGCTGGTCGCCGAGGTTCTGCCGGCCCTCAGCGCACATCGAAGGTAGCTCTGCGTGCAACCCCGGGGCGTCAAAACGCGTACAGTTCCCAAGCGGCTCGCATGGCGGGCCGTTGTGAAGGAGGAGCTTGATGGACCGCAACCTCTATCGGGTGGCGGGAGCCGCCACCGTGGTTGTCGTCGCGCTCGGCTGCAAGCCGGGGCTACTTGGAACCAGGAAGATCACCTACCCCGAAGCGCATGTAGCGAGCGTCGTAGAGAGCTTTCACGGCACGCCCGTTCCCGATCCGTACAGGTGGCTGGAAGATATCGACTCCACGGAGACCCGTTCCTGGATCAAGGCCGAGAACAAGGTCACCTTCTCCTATCTCGAGAGCATCGACGGCCGCCGACGCATCCGGGACCGCCTGACCCAGCTCTGGAACTACGAGCGTTACGGCGTCCCGTTCAAAGAGGGTGGCCACTACTTCTTCACTCGCAACGACGGGCTCCAGCCGCAGAGCGTTCTCTACGTGACCGACAAACTCGACGCTGAGCCGCGTCAGCTTCTCGATCCGAATGCCTTCTCCAGTGACGGCACGGTGGCGCTGTCCGGCCTGGCCGTGTCACATGACGGCCGCTACCTCGCCTACAGCACATCCAGTGGAGGCTCTGATTGGCAGGAGTGGAGGGTCCGCGGGGTCGGCAGCGGTCACGACCTCGAGGACCACCTGAAGTGGGTCAAGTTTTCGGGTGCGAGCTGGAGCGCGGATGATACCGGCTTCTACTACTCGCGCTTCGACCAACCAGAGCCAGGCCAGGAGCTGAAGGCTGCAAACCGCTCCCAGAAGGTCTACTTCCACCGGCTCGGGACCTCTCAGAACCGAGATCGGCTGATCTACGAACGGCCGGACCACGATGACTGGACATTCGATGCCGAGGTCAGCGACGACGGTCATTACCTCATCATCACCGTGTTCAAGGGAACCGACCGCCGGAACCTCCTCTTCTACCTTGACCTCCAGTCTCACGGAGGAACGGTGGTCGAGCTCGTGAGCCAGTTCGAAGCGGGCTATCACTTCGTCGGCAACCAGGGACCGGTCTTCTTCCTCTGGACCGACCTCGACGCTCCCAATGCGCGCCTGGTCGCAGTGGACACTCAACATCCGGAGCGCGCGGCCTGGGAGGAAATCATCCCAGAGGCCGAGGACGCACTCCGATCCGTCTCGTTGGTTGGCGACACGCTGATCGCCTCGTATCTGAAGGACGCACATTCCCGGATCGCTGTCTTCACCGCCAGCGGCGGTGAGCGGGGCGACCTGCAGCTGCCGGGAATCGGCACAGCATACGGTTTTCAAGGTCATCAGTCCGACGTCGAGACTTTCTACGCGTTCACGTCCTTCACCACACCGGGAACCGTCTATCACCTCGACGTCACGACGCTCAAGAGCAGCGTCTTCCGGCGGCCCAACGTTGCGTTCGACCCGGACAACTACGTGACCGAGCAGTACTTCTGCACCTCCAAGGACTGCACACGAGTGCCGATCTTCGTCACCCACCGCAAGGGGCTCAAGGATGACGGTGTGAACCCAACGCTCCTCTACGGGTACGGCGGCTTCGACATCTCGCTGACACCCAGATTCTCCGTCAGCCACCTGGTCTGGCTCGAGATGGGCGGTGTGTACGCCGTGGCCAGCCTCCGCGGTGGAGGCGAGTACGGCGAGAGCTGGCACCGGGCCGGAATGCTCAAGGACAAGCAGAACGTCTTCAACGACTTCATCTCCTCCGCCGAGTGGCTGATCGACAGCCGCTTCACATCGCCCAAGAAGCTCGCCATCTCAGGCAGCTCTAACGGCGGCCTGCTTGTCGGCGCAGTGCTCAACCAGCGGCCGGACCTCTTTGGCGCGGCTCTGCCGGACGTCGGCGTGATGGACATGCTGCGTTTCAACAAGTTCACGATCGGCTGGGCATGGACCTCGGAGTATGGATCGCCGGAAGACCCAGCGATGTTCCCGGTGCTTCGAGCATACTCGCCGTACCACAACATCAAACCGGGAACGTACTATCCGGCAACGCTCATCACCACCGCCGACCACGACGATCGGGTGTTCCCGGCGCACTCGTTCAAGTATGCGGCCCGCCTGCAGGCGGCTCAGGGGGGGCCGGCACCGGTCCTGATCCGGATCGAGACCCGTGCCGGGCACGGTGCCGGCAAGCCGACAGCGAAGCGCATCGCAGAGGCCGCCGACAGCCTTGCGTTCCTGGCCAAGAACCTCGATGTCGCGGTCCCGACCTGGAGCCCCGACCGGCCATAGCCGCGGTCTCCGCAAAGGCGGTTGCGACACGGGCATCCGCAACGACTCCCGCCGGGGCGCCCTCTGATATAGTCTCCGCAGACCAGATGACAGGTGTGCGTGCCGAGTGGTCGGCATTCGAACGAGAGATGGAGAAGGGCCGGAACGCGTCTCGGAGGCATGCGTGCTGTCAAGCTGCCTCTGGCCGGAAGGAGAGGCTACATGTTACCCGACCAAAACCTCAGTCGCGTTGCACCTCTCCTCCTCATCTTTGCCTTGACGGCCGCCGCCGGGGCGGCTGCCGAGGACCAGCCTACGGCCAAGCCCTGGAGCGGCTCCGCGGGCCTCGCCTTTCTGGCCACGAGTGGGAACACCGACACACAGACCCTCGGCTTCGACCTCGCCCTGAAGCGGGCTCCCGACCCGTGGGGCGTCGAGATCACGGCCGGCTACCTGAAGTCCGAAGACAGCGGGTTGACAACCGCCGAAAGGTACGGCGCCAAGCTGCGCGGCCAACGCTCCCTCAACGAGCGGTGGGCGGTGTTCGCGGGACTCTCCGGGGAGCGCGATACATTCGCCGGTTTCGATCTTCGCGGCATCATGGAGACCGGCGTCACCTACACGGCCCTGTCGGGCCCGGTCCACACCCTCACAGTCGACGGCGGGCTGACGTGGACCAAGGAGGATCTGGTCACGGGCGACAGCAGCAACTCTCTCGGCGGTCTCGCCGGCCTCACCTACTCGTGGAAGCCGCGCCAGGGAATCGAGCTGTCCGAGCGACTGATCTGGTACCCCAACTTCGAAGAAACAGGGAACTGGAGAGCCACTTCCGAGACCGCCATCCAGTCTGCTCTGAGCGGGAGCTTGGCCGTCAAACTGGGCTATGAAGTTCGGTACTACAGTGAGCCGGTTCCGGGGTTCGACAACACCGATTCGACGACCAAGGTCTCTCTGGTTGTGAGCTTCTGAAGAGGTGTGATCATGCTCGAGGAGTTCAAGAAGTTCGCTTTGCGCGGCAACGTGATGGACATGGCAATAGGCATCATCCTCGGTGTTGCGTTTGGGAAAATCGTGTCCTCGTTCGTCGGCGACGTACTCATGTCGCCGATCGGCCTGCTCGCCGGCAACATCGATTTCTCGAAGCTGTTCATCGACCTTTCAGGGAGAGGCTACGAGAGCCTCGAGGCCGCCCGGCAGGCGGGGGCTCCGGTCATTGCCTACGGCGCCTTTGTGAACACGGTGATTGACTTCGTCATCGTCGCGTTCGCGATATTCATCGTCGTGCGCCAGCTGAACCGCCTGAAGGCGAAGGAGGCGGAGCCGGCAGCGGAGCCCACAACCAAGAGCTGTCCCTACTGCCTCTCGGAGGTTCCAGCCAAGGCAACCCGTTGCGGACACTGTACCTCGGAGCTCGACGCAACCTGAAAGCTCTCGACCCGCACTCTCGGGCGATGCCGGAGCGGTCGTGCCGCAGCCCCCGGCCAGAGGCAGACTCGCCGCCGGGCGGCACACAGCCGGAGGGTATCCTTCGGAGAACCAGCGCCGTATACTTGGCCGAACGGCGGAATGGAAAACGACTGCTGCCCACCGCCGAGATGGGGGCAACGCATGAGGATCGAGACGCGGTACTACGGACCCGTGGCCATCATGGACCTCAGCGGCAAGCTGACCCTGGGAAAGGGTGATGTGGCTCTGCGGGGTCGCCTTCTCGAGCTGCTTGATGAAGGGCTGAAGAACATTATTGTCAACCTCAAAGAGCTGAAGGTCATGGACTCCTCAGGTCTCGGCGAGCTGATCCGCTGCAAGACGACCTGCAGCCAGCACGGAGCAGAGCTCAAGCTGCTCAACCTCACGCCCAAGGTTTACAACCTGCTCGAGGTCACGCGCCTGATTGGTGTGTTCGAGATCTACACGGACGAGGTCGAGGCCATCCCGAGCTTCTGGGATGAAGAATCGGCGCCCCGCTCCGAAGGCTGACCACCGCAGCTGACGGCCGCCCAGGGACCGCCCACAGGACAGCCGAGCGGCGAGGGCCGTGACGCGTCGTCTGCGGGCGTTTTCAATCACGAGACCCCCGCCGCGCGGCACCTCTTGAGACGCTTGATTTCGCTGCACGTTGACCGCACCGCCCCGAACGGCCATCATCTCGCAATGCACCGCTCCCCTGTTCCGGCGATGGCCGTGGTGTTGGCGGCGGGTTGGCTCGCCACGGCAGCCTCGGGGGCTGCGTTGGTTGCGGCGATTCTTGCCGCAGCGACTCCGGCCATCGTCGCAGCCTTAGCGCTGCGCCGCCGGCCACAGCCTCTCCGCAGGCCTCTGGCGCTGTTTCTCGGCGTGACGGCGCTGACTATCGCGGCGGCGGAAGGGACCCTCTTCTTGCTTCCCTCGGCCTCACCGATGACGCTGGTTGTGCAGCTGTCGCTGGCAGTCTTCCTCACACCCCTCGTGCCTCTCGTCTACGCCCTGACATTCCCGACCGGCAACGGAGTCAGCCGGTGATTGCTTGGGCGGTGCTTGCCGTTCTCGCCATCCTGCTCGCAGTGTGGGGGGCACGGGAGGCGCGAGATGCCACGGGCTTCTTCGCTGCCTCCCGACGTGCAGGCTCGATCCTCGCTGGTCTCGGCGGCACCGCCGCCGGCCTCTCGGCATTCGTGTTCATCGGGGGTCCCAGTCTGTTCGCCACGATGGGTGCAGCGAGCCTGTGGATCATTCTCTCGGCGCCCCTAACCGGCGCCCTGCAGTGCTGGGCGGTCGGCGAGCCCCTGGTCGACCTCGCACGAACCCACGGTTGCCTCACCATCCCGGACATCGTGGCGGCGAAGTTCGGCGACGGGCTCCCGCGGGGCATGGCCGCGGCGGCCGTCGCCGCAGGCGGCATAGCGATGCTCGCGGTCCAGGCAAAGGGCGTCGGTGTGCTGGGAGAGGTCCTGATTCACGTTCCCGGCTGGCAGGCCGCCACTGCCCTCTTCGCGGCCACGACCCTCTACACGGCGGCCGGCGGGATGCGTGCCGGGCTGGTCGCTGAGGCCGCCCAGGGTCTCGTCATGGCCGTCGCCGCGGTGGCGATTTCCGTGGCAGCCCTGTGGCGAGTGGGAGGACCCGCGGCGGCGGTTCGGACAATCTCTCACCTGAGGCCCGAGCTGCTCGACGCATGGGGAGCGCCAGGGACAGTCTCAGCACTGTCTCTCTTCCTGCTGTTCGGCCTCGGCACCTGCGCACAGCCACACTACCTGCAGAAGTTCCTGCTCCTCAAGGACAGCCGGAGCCTGCGCTGGATGCCGCTCGTCATGACGGCGGCGCTGGGCGCCGTTCTGACCGTCTGGGTCGGGTTGGGTGTTGGCGCCACGGCACTGTGGGCCGACGGCACTCTCCATCTCACCAGCCCAGACCAGTTGGCGCCGGCATTCCTGTCAGCAGCGGGAGGCGCCCTGCTGGGGCTGGCCGTCGTTGCTATCGCCGCGGCCGTGATGTCAACGGCAGCAACGCTCATGAACCTGGTGGCCGCAGCCCTGGTACGTGACTTCCCGCTCGCAGTAGGTCGCTCCCCGGCGCCATCGCTGGGACCGGCACGAGTTGCCACCGTGACTGTCTGTGCCGCTGCACTGCTCCTCGCCTTCCACACGGAGACAACTGTGGGGCTGCTCGGCATTCTCGGTTGGGGAACGTTCACCGCTGCCCTGCTTCCCGTCATCCTGCTCGGTCTCAACTGGCCGGGAGCCACCCGGAGGGGCGCTATCGCGGCACTCGCCATCGGACCACTGACGCAGCTTGCTCTGGAGCTCCAGCACGCCGGCCAGCGGATGCTCGGATGGGAACCGGGCCTGACCGGCGCCGCCGTCGGCACGCTGGCGCTGGTCGCGCTGTCGCTGGGGCGGAAACCCGACGACTCGGAGGTTGGAGGTGAGGTTGGCTGGGTGGACTGAAGCACGGGTATACGACCTGGCCTCTCGGCTCGAGGAGTTCCGAGAAGGCTGTCGCGTAACAACACTTGCTGAGGTGGAGCGAGCGACCCGCTCGCCGTTTCACCTTCTGGTTTCCTGCATCATCTCCCTGAGGACCAAGGACCAAGTCACCCATGCCGCCGCGCAGCGCCTGTTCCGGCTGGCCCAGTCTCCACAGACCATGGCGGATCTCAATGAGGCCGAGATCGCGCTGGCAATCTACCCAGCCGGGTTCTACCGGACGAAGGCCGCGCAGCTGAAGCAGCTGGCATCACGGCTGTGCTCCGATCATGACGGCATGGTGCCGGAATGCGAGGAGGATCTGCTGGGTCTGCCGGGAGTCGGACGCAAGACCGCAAACCTGGTTCTCGGACTCGGCTTCGGGATCCCCGCAATCTGTGTGGACACCCACGTCCACAGAATCTCCAACCGCCTCGGTATCGTGGACAGCTCGAATCCACGGCAAACGGAGCTCCAGCTGCAGCAGCGGATCCCGCGCGACCTCTGGATTCCCATCAACGATCTACTCGTCACCTTCGGACAGAACCGCTGCCACCCTACCTCGCCTCGCTGCTCGGGATGTCCTCTGACCGACCTCTGTGCACGAGTCGGAGTGACACGACATCGGTGATCCAGGGCGCTGTCGTGGCCGCTCACAATGGCACAATGAAGGAGTGAGAGGCATTGCCAAATGGTCTCCACGCATCGGACGTGTCGCCGGGATCCCGATCCACGTGCACTCGACCTTCGCGGTCCTGCTGCTCTTTCTTTCCTGGCAGGCAGGCCGCCGGACCGGTTTCAACGGAGCCGTTGCCGAAACCGTGTTCGTCCTCATTCTGTTCGTCTGCGTCGCCCTGCATGAGATTGGTCACTCGGTCGTCGCCAGGGCGAGCGCGGTCTCAGTAGAGAGGATTGTCCTCTACCCGTTCGGTGGCATTGCAATCCTGTCTGGACCTCCCCCTGCAGGAGCCACCGAAGCACGGATCGCCGTCGCCGGCCCGCTCGTCAACCTTTCGCTCGCCGCCATACTGCTGATCTTCCTCGGTCAGCGGGTCGCAGGCCCTGTCCTGCCCGGGGCCCGGTTGGCGAACCTCCCGGAATCGCTGTTTTGGGCCAACCTCGTGCTGGGCCTGTTCAACCTCGTCCCCGCGCTTCCCCTCGATGGCGGGCGGGCCCTTCGCGGTTTCCTGGCCGGCGCCGTGGGACACGTGAAAGCAACACGAATCACCGGCTCGATCGGGCAGATACTCGGCATCCTGCTCCTGGTGTGGGGCCTGGCCTACAACCCTTGGTTGGGCCTCATCGGCCTGATCGTCGTACTCGGGGCCACCGCCGAGCTCCAGCGCATCCAACCGATGTTGATCCTGGAGAGGCAGCGGGTTGGGGACCTCGTGAAGCGCCGGATCGAGGTCGTCGCCCCCGACGCTACCTTGGAAGGTCTCCGCTCCTACTCACAGGAGCACCCCGGAACTGACTTCGCGGTTGGCACGGCCGGTGCCGTGGTTGGCTATCTCCCCGCAGCCAGCGTTTGGAGAGCACAGTCCCGGATTCCTGGTCCACCCCTGGAGGCGCGTGCCCTCATGCAGAGATTGGCCCGTCCGATCCTCCTGACGGCCCCGCTGTCCGAGGCTTCCGAGCAGATGAAGGGGGACGGCGCCGAGGCCGCTGCCGTCCTGGATGATGCGGGGAATCTGGTCGGGATCATCACTGCCGCTCGGATCGAGCGCTCGCTCGCGCTCCTCAACGCCATCACGAACCGCCGCTCGTCCGGCTTCGGAACACGCCGCCCTGACCCATCCGACCCATCCGGCCAAGCCCCCCAGGACTGACTCCTGGATGCGTGCGGCGCAGTTCACGAAAGCCTCCCTCCAGCCATTACCGTTGAACTGGACGACCTGCGATGTAGACACTCTCAGAAGCCAGGCCGGACATCCCGTTCGTAGCGAGACTCGCGAGACGGGGTCAGATGTACGTTTTCTCGCGCCGGAGCACGTCGCAGGCGTACCTGCAGGTACGTTGGAGACGTGCGACAAGCGAAAAACGCGCAGATGGCTCCGGATCGCGAATCGCAGCCGAATCGGGGTGTCCGGCCTGGTCTCTAATTGGCCTGGCGCTGCTGCCGGAGACCTTGAAGGCGATCGACGACATCCCTGAAGCTCGCATCAATCCCGGCCACCTCCGTGAAGACGCTGACCGCTTCGCTCTCGTCGCCACCTGCCTCGAGCGAGGATCCCAGATCGTACAGCAGTGCCAGCTTCGTTTCCGGGCTCAGGTCGGGCGTTGACAACGCCTTGCGATACCATTGGGTGGCCTGCTCGAACAGCCCCTGCTCCAGGTAGCACACACCGATCATCGAGCAGCTCTCCACGAAGAACCCGGCATCGCGTGCCGAGATCTGGAACTCGCCGATCGCCTCGGGCAGCAGGCCCATCTCCTTGTATGCAATGCCAAGGTTGAAGTGTGTGTCGGAGTCCTCTTCCGAAAGCTGCTCGGCAACTCCCCTCTGGAACTCGCGAAACACCTCTTCCAGCAGTGCCTCACCCTTGCCACGGCCGGTCGCCTCTTCGACCATCGCCTCCTCGGCTGCGAGCTCCTGCTCCAGCTCACGAGCAAGGTCGATGTAGTCCTCTTCTTCGGCAAACAGGTCCTCGGGCCGCTCCGCACCCACCGCCTCCGGCTGCTCGAGGATGACGCCCTTCTCCTTGAGGCGGAGCCGGCGTTCCCTGACCTCAGGGTCGTCTGGAAACTGCAACTCCAGGTCGGTCAGGACGCGGAGGGCGTCCTCGAAGAGCTCCTGAGCAATGTAGAAGTCGATCTGTTCGAGGTCGTCGACGGGAGGCCCCGTGAACGCCCCTGTGATGTCGACCATCTCCTCCGGTACCGCTGTCCGCACTGGTTCGGGCTTCGCCTCGGGGGCGACACTCTCCGCGCCCTCAGTTGGCTCGAGGGTCGCCGCCGGCACTGCAGGCTCCGCACCCTCGGGCATGTCTTTCCTGGCAGCCGTCCCCAGAGATCGCTCCAGCTCCTCCAGCTCCTCCAGCACGAAGCTCTGCACGCCGACGGCCGGCGGAGTCGTGGCCGCCACCTCGCCTATGAGCTCTCTCTCCGCCTCGGCTGGCAGCTCGATGCGCGACTCCTCGCCCGCCTTCCCGGCATCTTCTGCTGCTTCAAGCGTGACGGCCTCGCCAGCACCAGTTCGGGCGCCGCCGGCCGCCAAACCGTCATCGATATCGATGTACAGCACATCGCTTTCTCCCAGCTCCTCGACCTCCGCGACTGGCTCGCCTTCGGTGGGCGCCAGATTCAGGGCCCTCTCAAGCGCCTCCAGTGCCTGCCGGTCGTCGACCGAGGAGTAGTGATCAATCAGGGGATTCGCGACCTGCCTGGCCTCTTCCCGCCTTCCCTCCTCGACATACAGAAGAACGAGCTTCTCACGCGCCTCGAGGAGACCCGGATAGTGCTCGATGATCTCCTCTAGATGGCGTACAGCCTTGTCCACCAAGCCGTACTTGGTAAAGACATTTGCCTCTGCCAGCCTCTCCTGCGGGTCGAAAGTCGCCGGAACCGCGGGGTCGGAGGCTGCTGCACCGGCTTGCACCTCTGCCTCGATCGCCAACTGAAGGTCTTCTCCTTCGTCGGCAACCTCTGAAAGGTCAACTGCTTCCGTGTCAGGTACCAGCCTCGTCGGCGTCTTCAACCCAACGGGCGGCTCGACGGCCCGGTCGCCGCCGGCCTCAGAAGCTGCCGACAGCGAGTTGAGGCGCTCCCGGAAGAGCTTGTTGTCAGGATCGGATTCTGCCAGCTCGAGGTAGAGCCGCAGGGCCTGCGCCGGCCTGTCTTCGCTGAAGTGACGCTCCGCCAGGGCCGCCTTGAGAGTGAAGACCATCTCTTCGTTGTCCGTCGGCTCATAGGCTCGCAATGCCCAGGTGAGAACCTGTGCGTCCTCGGGATCGGCCTTGAGCAACCCTTGCAGAAGCTCTTGCGCCTTTCGGAACTCGCCGCCGCGAATGGCGGCCTCAGCCACCGGCAGCAGAAGATCGCGAGCCTGACCGACGTCGCCGTTTTCCAGCGCGGCGCTCGCCACGACCGCCCGCAGCTCGTTGTCTTCCGGCTGCTCGCCCAAGAGCTCCTCGGCCTCCTCGATTGCCGCCTTCTTGTCACCCTGTTCCAGGAGCAGGCGTGCGTTGAGCGCGCGAAGCCCGTGATGGTTCGGAGAAAGCCGAAGGCCTGCCTGGATCATCTCGTTGGCGTCGGACACGCGGCCGCCATCCAAGAGCGCCCTGCAGAACGGTTCCAAGAACTCACCGCGCGGCGGTTCGAGGCTCAGCACGTGCCTGTACAGACGGTCGGCTTCGTCGAGCTTGCCCCGCTCCAGCAGGAGAAGCCCGAGCCGCTCATACTCGGTAATGGCCTCTTCGTGCTGCTCCGCTTGCATCAGCGCATCCGCCAGCCGGAGGTGTGCAACGTGATCATCAGTGGCAAGCTGGACGAGCTTGCGCTGCACCCGGATTACGTTCTCGACATCACCGTTCTTCCCATACCAGTCGGAGAGGATCTGGAACTGACTCCGAGCCTCGACCAGAAGGCCCTGCTGCAGGTAGAGATCGGCCAACCTGTCGAAGATATCGAGCCGCTGCGGCGCCATACGGTTGATCTTCTTCAGGATCGCTATGGCCTTCGAGGTGAAGCCATCCTGGGTGAAGTAGTCCGCTATGCGCTCGTAGAGCTCGACCGCCTTGTCGACCTGACCGACCCGACCGTACAGGTCACCAACGCGGTTGATGGTATTGGCATCGTTCGGGTTGGCTTTGAGCAGCTTCTCGTACTCACGAATCGCCTGCTCGATCCTTCCCTTTTGGACCAGCTTTTCCGCTTCGCGCAGAACCTTGTCCCGGTTGATGGCCATCCCCTAACGAGTCCTTCCGCGGCGGCTACCGCTCCTCGCATGTTAGCACAGGACACCACTTGAAACTCTTGCGATGAAGGTGGCTCCGGCCATGGAGATCGAGCGCTCGGCGATGCTCCAGCGTCGGATAGCCCATGTTCCGCTCCCATCCCCAGTGGGTGTAGCGCTCGGCCAGCCTCGTCATCACGTCGTCGCGATGGACCTTGGCGAGAATCGACGCCGAGGCGACACAGAAGTAGCGAGAGTCCGCCCGGTTCTCCACGATCAACTCGTCGCCTCTCGCGTCCAGTCGGACACCGTCCACAACCACAATTGTTCTTTCACCATACAGATGGCGGCAAACCGCTTCCATCGCGATCCTGGTCGCACGCAGGATGTTCACCTCGTCGATGACCTCGGGCCAGACCTCGACCACGACCCAACTGTCGCTCTCGCGGCGTATCCAGCGTGCCACCCGTCGGCGAATCGAGCTGGAGATCGACTTCGAGTCTCGGACCTGAGGATGGCGCGGGATCCGGCTCCAGCCGACCCCTGCAACCACGACGGGCCCGGCTAGGGGGCCCCGGCCGACCTCATCGATGCCGACAACCCGTCGAGCCCGCCTCAGCAGGTGGCGGTCACGGCCTCCGAGCGTTTCGCTCACGCCTTGCGCGGAGCCTCCTTGATGCGAGCCGCCTTGCCCCTCAGCTTGCGGATGTAGTAGAGCTTCGCTCGCCGC
Organism: uncultured Thermoanaerobaculia bacterium; assembly: GCA_964552395.1. GTDB lineage: Bacteria > Acidobacteriota > Thermoanaerobaculia > Thermoanaerobaculales > Sulfomarinibacteraceae > JAJDNH01. Next base: position 42,662 of record CAZKGM010000006.1, read on the forward strand.
ACCCTGCCGCGCCGGGACACCTCGATGGCTGCGATGCTCGGAGCATGCAGCGGGAACGAGCGCTCGACACCGACGCCTGAGGAGATCTTCCGAACGGTGAAGGTCTCGGAGATCCCTCCGTGCTTGCGGGCGATGACCAACCCCTCGAACACCTGGATCCGTTCCTTGTTCCCTTCCTTCAACCGTACGTGGACTTTCACTGTATCGCCTGGTCGAAAGTCCGGCAAATCCGTTCGCAACTGGTCCTGTGTAAGCTCTCGTAGCAGATCCATGGTCACCGTTCCCTCCCGCATCGGAAAAGGGCTCAGCTGGCCTCGCCCTTGGGCGCCGGAGTATACACGCCACTCCCCATCTCGACAAGGGGTTCCGGAGCCGATCTCCCCGCGTGAGGCGATCGAACCACGGCCTTTCCCGAGACGACGTCACAACCAGGTATAATTCTGACGGCGTGACATACCACGGTCCTTGATCAACGAGGTCTGCGGCATCGAAAGGGGCTGATCCGAATGATCGTCGGTGTTCCAAAGGAAACCTACCCAAACGAGAGGCGGGTGGCGCTGATCCCAGCGACCGTCCCCTCCCTCACGCGAGCTGGGCTCGAGGTCGTGGTCGAACCGGGCGCAGGTTCCGAGGCCGGCTTCCCCGACGCCGCCTTCGAGGCCAAGGGAGCGCGCATCGCCAATGACCGGGCCGATGTGTTCTCTCAGGCGGACCTGATCCTCCAGGTCAGGGCGCTCGGTGCCAATCCGGAGGCCGGCCGGTCGGACCTGCCGCTTTTCAGGGAGGGGCAGGCCGTCATCGGCTTCTGTGACCCGCTTCTCGCCCATGAATCCACCAGTCTGCTGGCGCAGGCCGGGGTGACTCTGCTGTCGATGGAGATGATGCCGCGCATCACCCGCGCTCAGAGCATGGATGCGCTGTCCTCGATGGCGACAATCGCCGGCTACAAGGCGGTTCTGGTGGCCGCCGACTCGCTGCCGCGCATGTTCCCAATGATGATGACGGCTGCCGGCACGGTCGCGCCGGCGAAGGTATTCATCGTCGGAGCCGGGGTTGCCGGCCTGCAGGCAATCTCCACCGCGCGCCGTCTCGGCGCTGTGGTCGAAGCGTATGACGTGCGACCGGCCGTCAAGGAGCAGGTGATGAGCCTCGGTGCCAAGTTCGTGGAGCTCGAGCTCGAGAGTACCGAGAGCGAGGATGCCGGCGGCTACGCCAAGGAGTTGGGCGAGGAGTTCTACCGCAAGCAGCGCGAGATGATGGCCCGGGTGGTGGCCGCGAGCAGTGTCGTCATCACGACGGCGGCAATCCCCGGCAAGCAGGCTCCGGTGCTCGTCACCACCGAGATGGTGGAGAGCATGGAACCGGGCTCGGTCGTGGTGGACCTCGCCGCAGAACGTGGCGGCAACTGCGAGCTGACGCGCCCGGACGAGTCCGTCAGGCATCAGGGAGTGACGATCCTTGGACCGCTCAACCTGGCGTCCACCGTCCCCTACCACGCCAGCCAGATGTACGCCAAGAACATCTCGACCTTCCTCCTGCACCTCGTGAAGGACGGCTCCCTCGTGCTCGACATGGACGACGAGATTACGGCCGGGACTCTGGTCACCCGTTCGGGCGAGGTCATTCATCCTATGCTCAAGCCGAGCACCTCAGACCCGGTTGGAGGGGAGGACTCACAATGACCGACATCGTCATGTTGCTGACAGTCTTCGTGCTGGCGATCTACGTCGGCTTTGCGGTCATCGCCAAGGTGCCGCCGACCCTGCACACGCCGCTCATGTCAGGGTCCAACGCGATCTCCGGAATCACGATCATCGGCTCGCTGGTGCTCGCCGGCGCTCTCCACGAGGCTCCGCTGGCCAAGCTCTTGGCGACAATTGGGGTGGCGTTCGCCACCATCAACGTCGTCGGCGGCTTTCTGGTGACCCACCGCATGCTCAAGATGTTCAAGAGGAAGTAGGGAGTCGCAGATGCTCAGCCAGCACCTGGTCAACATCATCTATCTGGTCGCTGCGGTCCTCTTCATCCTCGACCTGCAGTGGATGGCCCATCCGCGTACGGCAGTGCGCGGCAACCTCGTCGGCACGCTCGGCATGTTGCTGGCGATCGCTGCGACGCTGTTGAGCCAGCAGCAGGACTGGGCCTACATTCTCATCGGCATCGCCGCCGGTACCGTCGTCGGCGCCGTCACCGCGCTCCGAGTGAAGATGACGTCCATGCCGGAGATGGTCGGCCTCTTCAACGGCTTCGGTGGAGGCGCTTCGGTTCTGGTCGCCGGCGCGGCCCTGGTTGCCGCATCCCACGCGCTGTCGGCTGGCGAAGCATCCCTCCAGATGCGGATTGCCACCGTGGCCTCCGGCATCATCGGATCCGTCACGTTCTTCGGCAGCTACGTCGCCTTCGGTAAGCTGGCCGAGTTCCTTGCGGTTCGCTGGAAGCTCCACCCCTGGCAGAAGCTCGTGAAGTTCAGCTTCTCGCTGCTGGTGGCAGCGGGAGGCATCTGGTACGGCCTGTCACTGGGGTTCGGCCCACTGTCGATACTGATGATGCTCTCGGCCGCCGCAATCGCAGGAATCCTGCTCATCAAGAAGGACCGCTTCCCCGGCATGGACACCGTCAAGATCCTGACTGCCGTGCTGTCGATCGTGCTCGGTGTGCTTCTCGTTCAGCACGCCGACAACTTCCTCCTGTTCTGGGCGCTCGTTGGTGTGGCTGGCGTGCTCGGCGTCCTCCTCACCATCTCGATCGGCGGTGCCGACATGCCGGTCGTCATCGCGCTCCTCAACTCCTACTCGGGCCTGGCGGCGGCAGCTACCGGCTTCGTCATCGACAACACAGTGCTCATCATCGCCGGCTCTCTCGTCGGCGCCTCCGGCATCATCCTGACCAAGATCATGTGCAAGGCGATGAATCGCTCTCTCGTGAACGTACTCTTCGGAGTCATGGGGCCCACCTCCGAGACTCCGGATGCGGAGGAGGTGTACACGACGGTCAAGTCAGCATCAGCCGAGGAGGTCGCGATGCTCATGGACGGCGTACAGCGCGTTGTCGTCGTCCCCGGATACGGCATGGCAGTAGCCCAGGCCCAGCATGCCGTCCGCGACCTCGCAAACCTCCTGGAATCGAACGGTGTCGACGTCGAGTTCGCGATCCACCCGGTCGCCGGACGGATGCCGGGGCACATGAACGTGCTTCTCGCCGAAGCCGACATCCCGTACGAGAAGCTCCATGAGATGGACGAGATCAACCCATCAATGGCGCAGGTCGATGTTGCGATCGTTGTCGGGGCCAATGACGTCGTCAACCCGGTCGCCCGCACCGACCCCTCGAGCCCGATCGCAGGGATGCCGATCATCGATGTCGACAAGGCGCGGACCGTCGTGGTCATCAAGCGCAGCCTCAGCCCCGGCTTCGCAGGGATTCCGAACCCTCTGTTCGCGGCTGATAATGTACTCATGTACTTCGGAGACGGGAAGAAGGCGATCCTCGACCTGATCGCCGCCATCAAGGAGCTGTGACGGCTGCAGGGTGACGGCCTCAATCGCACGATTGTGACGCTGCCGGGGCAGGTTGTGGTTGAAGCGAACCAGCAAGAAACAGGGGGATGCCCGGTGGGCATCCCCCTGTGCTCCTCGGCGTGGAAGAACCGGCTACTTCTTGATGCCGGCGCTCTCTTCCAGCATGTCGGTGGTCAGTGACTTGGGCCGCTCGATGGCATAGCCGAGCGCGCGGTCCCAGATGATGTTAGCGAGCACGCCGATGGCACGACCGACACCGAACAGGACGGTGTAGAAGTCGTACTCGGTGACCCCGTAGTACCACTGCACGACACCCGACTGGGCATCGACGTTCGGCCACGGGTTCTTGGCCTTGCCCTGCTTCTCCAGGATCGGCGGCGTCACCTCGTAGATCATGCTGATGAGCTTGAACAACGGGTAGTCCGGGAGGTTCTTGAGGCAGAACTCACGCTGCGCGGTGTACCGGGGATCGGTCTTGCGCAGTACTGCGTGGCCGTAGCCCGGGATCACCTGGCCGCTGTTCAGGGTGTCCCACAGCGCTTCTTCCAACTGCTCCTTGGTCGGCAGCTGGCCGCCCAGCTTGTCCATGAAGGTCTGGGTCCAGCGCAGCACTTCCTGGTTGGCCAGCCCATGGAGCGGACCGGCGAGCCCGTTGATGCCGGCGGACAGCGCGTAGTACGCGTCGGACAGCGCAGAGGCCACGAGGTGCACCGTGTGCGCCGAGACGTTCCCGGACTCGTGATCGGAGTGGAGGATGAAGTACATGCGGGCGACATCGTCGTAGGGATGGGGGATCCCCATCATGTGGGCGAAGTTACCGCCGAAATCGAGGTTGGGGTCGCCAGCGATCGGCGTGTCGCCGCGATACTTCATCCGGTAGATGTAGGCGGCGATCACCGGCAGGCGTGCAAAGAGGTTGCTGGCATCCTCATACATCGGATCCCAGTAGTCCATCTTGCTCATGCCCTCCTGGTACCGCTGCACGAATACGGACTCGCGCTGCATCGCGAGGATGGCGGCCGAGAACATGGTCATCGGGTGCGTGTCCCTCGGCATCGTGCGCAGCAGGTCGTAAACGTACTGCGGCACCTTGGCCCGCTCCTTGAACTCCTTGACGACCTCGAGCGTCTGCTCCTTCGTCGGCACCTCGCCGGTGAGCAGGAGGTACCAGTGCGCTTCCACGTAGGGGTATTCGGACCCGGGCACCTTGGGGAGGGCCTTGAACGTCTCCGGGATCGTCATGCCGCGGAAGCGGATCCCCTCGAACGGGTCCAGGTAGGAAATATCGGTCACCAGGCACTTGACACCTCGGGCCCCGCCGATCGCCTGCGCAATCGTGACATCACTGATCTTGACGTCTCCGAATTCCTTGACCAGGCGCGTGATCCGTGGCCGGTGGGCTTGGATCTTCTCGAACAGCTTCTCCTTTAGCGCGGACATGCTCCCTCCTTAGATCTGGCTCAGTGTGCTCAAGGCGACCGTCATCGTGTTTTCGGACCGCTGTCGATCTCCACGCACCTGCGCCGTTGTGAGTTGTGGCTTTCCAGCCGTAAGGGGCAGATTTCGTGTCGTCACCCCGTCATTATAGGCCTTGTGAAGAAAAGTGACAAGCCTTGGAGCAGCTGTTCAAGCATCTGGAGAACGCCATGATCCGGAGTTGACAGCCTGCGGCTGTGCGCGAAGAATGGCCTGCATGTTTGGCCCGACATCTGTCAGCGACCTCGACCGGCTGGTCATCGCCGCCGTCGACATAGCTGTGACGCTGGTCGCCGGTTTCGCGGCAGCGTGGATCCGGTTCCCGGCTCAACTGCTCCCTCAGACCCTCAACGAGTTGGCCCAACACCCGGGTCTCGTGGTCTGGGGCCTCGCCAGCGTCCTGGGTCTGGCCACGACCTTCGATCTCTACAGGCCGACGTCGTGGCGCTCGATCGACCAGCTGCTGGTCCGGGTTCTAGCCCTTGCCATCACATTGCCGATGGCGATCGCCTTCGGTGTCTACCTCGTACCGCCCTGGCGCTTCGGGCGTGGGTTGCTGGTTCTGACGGTCATCTTCACGATTCTCGGTATCGGCGTTTCGCGGCTCATCTGGGTCACGACGGCCGCCCGCCGTCCCACCGCGACCGCGGTCCTCATCGGTAGCGGGCCGATCGTCGATGAGCTACGAGCGGCGCTTGCCGCCTGCCCGATTCCACCGTTTCGCATCACCCTCCATCTTCCCGCGCTGCCAGTGAGGGACAGAATCCAGTCGCAGCTGGACGGCGTCGAAAACGCCGACATGCTCATCGTTGCTGAGCCGGGCGACACAGCAACGTTCGACCTCCTCGCCGAACTCAACTTCTCGGGCAAGACCGTGGTCGATGCGCCGGCCGCCTACGCGGCGCTGAGCGGTCGGATCCCCATCCGCCAGGTCGACGCGCGCTGGTTCATTGCGACCGGTGACTTCTCATCGCTGGCGACCACGCCCTTCCGCCACATCCAGCGCCTGCTCGACGTCGTCGGCGCCTGTGTCCTCCTCATCCTCGGCTTGCCCCTATTCCTGGTCAGCGGTCTCGCCGTGCTGATCTCGACCGGAAGACCGGTGCTCTACCGGCAGGTGCGTCTTGGTCGCTTCCGCCGCCCTTTCGTGCTCCACAAGGTCCGTACGATGAAGAGCAACGCCGAGCCGGACGGGCCCCGGTTCGCCACCGTGAATGACAGCCGTGTGTTCCCCGTCGGACGACTACTGCGAAGATGGCGAATCGACGAGATGCCTCAGCTGTGGAACGTCCTGAAGGGTGAGATGAGTCTGGTCGGGCCACGGCCGGAACGGCCGGAGGTCGCAACCGAGCTGGAGCGGCTCATCCCGTTCTACGCTTTCCGCTACTCGGTCAGACCCGGCATCACCGGCTGGGCCCAGGTGAATCATACCTATTGCACGTGGCCCGAAGACCACGCCGTCAAGTTGGAGTACGACCTGTTCTTCCTACGCCACTATGGCCCACGTCTGTACGGGCTCGTCCTGCTTCGGACCCTCGGCGCACTGGTCTTCACCCCCGGACATTGACCGATCTGCCCCACTCTGGAAGAATACCGGTGTGAGCACGAAGGATCTTGAAGGCTCCGTCTGTTCCATCCGCGAGATCGACCCTGAGGCTGTCAGCTATGTCGGCAGACGGGCGTTGCCCGCGTCGACAATCGAGAGCCTGAGCCGGCTCTTCTCCGCCCTCGCGGATCCGACAAGGCTCAAGGTTCTCCACGCCCTGACCGTGATCGAAGAGCTCTGCGTCTGCGACCTCGCCGTGCTGGCTGGCCTGTCGGTATCGGCCGTCAGCCACCAGCTCCGCCTGCTCCGCGACCGTGACCTGGTGCACGCTCGCCGCGATGGACGCATGGTGTACTACCGGCTCGCGGATGACCACGTCCGCGGTCTCCTGGGCACCGGTACCGCTCACGCCAGCGAGGGTTGATCTACTCGTCATCCTCGGCAACCGCTGGTCCGCCAGTGATGGCTGTGCTGTTCGCAGTCTGCTGATCTCTTTACGCGAGCTCGTGAAGAACCCGGAACGGCGAAGTCCCACGACAATGATCCTCCCGGTACAACCGAGCTCTGCCCAGCAGGGCGCCTCTGCGCAGCGATGTGGGACTTGAGATTGCCGAGACGAGCCGGGAGAATTCGGTCTTCTCAGTCTGGACAAGCCGTTTGTAGTTGCAGTAGACTCGTTCCAGTGAGACCTGGACACGTTAACTGAGGCACGTCTCCGGGTGCCGGGACAGGTGGAGGAGGAAAGCACAATGGGCAGTCGAATATTGCAGGCCGGCAGTTTTACGAGGTACGCTCTTGTCGCTGTTCTGGTGAGCCTCGTTTGTGTTGCTGCGGCAGACGCTCATGTCGTTCCGTCCAGCTTCGGGAACAGCGCCGACCACGCGTTCGAGGGTCGTCGCGTCGTTCACAGCATGGCGCCCAACGCGCCGCAGGCGAACGAGGTCAGGAACGTCAATACCGGCACGTTCTACAACTCGATCCAGGACGCGATCAACGACCCGACGACCCTCAACGGTCACACGCTCGAGGTCGTGGCTGACTTCGTTGAGGGTCAGGTCAACCTGTCCAAGAGCGTGACGTTGCGTGGCGCCACCGGCGCCGAGGTGGTCCGGGCCGGCGTTGACACCGGGACCTCCGGTGACAACCGGGGCTGGTTCCTGGTGCCGGCGGGCGTCAACGTAACCGTGCAGAACCTGAACTTCGACGGCAACGGTCACAAGGTGCACCAGGGCTTCCGCGTCAGCGGTACCGCCACCTTCACCGGCTGCACCCTGAACGCGATCCAGTACGAGGCGACCGGGCCGCAGTATGCCGGTTACGCCATCGCTGCCTCCAACAATGTGACAGTCACCGGTTGCACGATCCAGGCGTTCGGGCGCGACGGCATCCTGCTCTTCGGTCCCGGCGTCACGAACGGCATCGTCCAGGACAGCACCTTCATCGGCCTTGGCGCCTTTCCCGGCCTCAACTACGGCATCGAGGTCGGCGGCGGCGCACACGCGACGCTGACCAACAACCGGACGACCCTGAGCCAGGGCACGCTGACGGCCGAGGTACTTTCATCGGCAGGGATCGCGGTCTCAACCTACTTCGGAGCCGGAACGGCGGCCACCATCACCTCCAACAACACCTTTACCAACGGTATCGGCATCCAGATCGGGATCGGCGCCGGCTATCCGAACGACAGCTCCGTCGTCAACGCGTCCTGCAACCGCATTTTCGGCAATGAGCTCGGCTTCGGCAGCACCTCGCCGACGGTGACCGCGGAGAACAACTGGTGGGGCTGCAACGCGGGTCCCAACGATGTCACGGCCCTGTGCGACACCATGGAAGGCACGCTGGATGCCGACCCGTGGCTGATCCTGAGCATCGCGGCCAACCCGAGCGTTCTCACGTCGGCCGATGTGTCACAGATCCTCTCCGACCTGACCCGCAACTCTGACGGCATGGACATCTCGGCATCGTGCCATGTGCCCGACGGCCTGCCCGTGGCCTACGCCAGCACCGGCGGTACGGTCGCCCCTCCAACCGGCACGACCTCGGCCGGGGAGTCCAACACGCAGTACACGGCGGGTCCCTCGTTCACCGGCGGTTCGGTTTCCGCAACGGTCGACAACCAGACGGTTACCACGAATCTCGGCACCGGCCCCCCGGGAGGTGCGGGGATCCCGTCGACGACGCCGCTCGGCGCCGCTCTCCTGTTGGCGCTGATCGTGCTCGCAGGCATCGAGCTTCTGCGCCGTCAGCAGTGACACCGGCCCGGCCGGCCACTGCCCGGCCGGAGCACGAGAACACAGCATGATCGAGTACCGGGCGTCCAGGCGCCCGGTACTGCGTGTCTGGGGAGCACATCGCCGAGATCGGCCCAGCGCAACTCCGACGGGCCGCCCCTGGATGGGGATCCACCCCGACCTTCCGTGATAATCTGGGCCCGACGACAGCACCGGAGGGAGTCCATGCGCAGTCAGGTCAGGCTCGTGCGGTACTACCACACCACCGTCAAGGACCGTCCGGGAGAGGGATGTCGCATCCTCAAGGAGCTCGCCGACAACGGCGTCAACCTGCTCGCCTTCAGCGCCGTCCCGATCGGCCCGGGCACCTCGCAGCTGATGCTGTTCCCGGAGGAGGATGATCTGCTGCTGCGTGCGGCCGAGGCAACCGGCATCTCGCTCGAAAACCCCCAGCACGCTTTCCTCATCCAGGGGGAGGACCATCTCGGAGCACTGGCGGCGGTCCACCACGCCTTTGCCGACGCCCATGTCAACATCTTCGCCTCCAACGGGGTCGCGGGCGGCTGTGGCGGGTACGGCTGCGTCATCTACGTCCGCCCCGAGGACGTCGAGGCGGCCGCTGCCGCGCTCGGAGTGTAGCCCGGATCATCCACTCGCGACCTACTGCGACCGGCGATGCGCCAGCCATCGCCATGCTCTTCCCGTCCTCGCGGTTCAATCATCGCTCCGTGGTCATCGAGCTCCTCGGCCGCAACAACCGGGCTCCAAAGGACCGCCACGATCCACGCCGTAGCGGCGATCTCTCACAAGGGACGGTCCCGCGTCAGGACGCGGATGCCTCCCTCTCCGGTCCCTGTCACCCGACCGATGACGGCGGCGCGGTGGTCGTTGCTGGCGAGCTTTGTCAGCAGCTCCCCTACCTCATTGCCGGGCAGCGCGGCCAGCAGGCCGCCGGAGGTCTGAGCATCGCACAACACAAGTCGATCGACCTCGGTCACCTCGGCGTCCCACCGACACCACCCACGGGCGTGCTCGAGGTTTGCCCGCGTCCCACCCGGAACCTCGCCAGCGGCAGCCAGGGCACGGGTGCCTTCCAGCACCGGAACCGATGCGGCGTACAGCTCCCCGTCGACATCCGAGGCGGACAGGAGCTCGTGCAGGTGGCCAATCAGGCCGAAGCCGGTGACATCCGTGACCGCCCTCGGCGCCGCCTCGCGCAGTATCGTTGCGGCATCCCGGTTCAGCCGCCGCATCACCGAGCACGCGCTGGCCCACCCTGCGGCCGGTGCGCGGCCGTGCTTTGCCGCTGTCGCCCAGATACCGGTGCCGATTGGTTTCGTCAGGACGAGCAGGTCTCCGGGCCGTGCGCCCGCGTTGCGCCACAGGTCCTTCTCGTCGACCATCCCGGTGACGACCCAGCCGAACTTGGGCTCCGTATCATCGACGGTGTGCCCGCCGAGAACCGGGATCCCGGCCTCTTCCGCAACCTCGAGCGCGCCGCCGAGAATCTCGCGTAGCACGTCCTTGCCGAGGACGGCGATCGGGAACCCTACGATATTGAGAGCGAACAGCGGCTGCGCGCCCATGGCATAGATGTCGGACAGGGCGTTGGCCGCCGCGATGGCGCCAAAAAGTCGAGGCGAGTCGACAACCGGAGTGAAGAAGTCCAACGTCTGCACGAGGACGCCGCCGCCGTCGAGCCGCCATGCGCAGGCGTCGTCGCTGGTTTCTGCGCCGACAAGCACCTCCCGACGTGTGGATCGAGGGAGCTGTTTGAGCAGCGCCTCGAGCACCCCGGGCTCGAGCTTGCAAGCACACCCGAGCCCGTGTGTGAACCGGGTCAGCCTGACCTCCTCGCCGACACCTACGGACGCGCCTGATCCACGGTCGCCGCGGAGGCCGCCAACCAGCTGTATGACTCGACGAGCGCCTTCCTCGATCTCGTCCTCGTTAGTGAACCGCCCAACCGAGAAGCGGACGGTCGCGAGGGACACCTCGGTTGGTACTCCCATGGCGGCCAGCACGTGCGAGGGTTCGACGACCTCGGCGTGGCACGCTGCCCCGGCGGACGCCGCTACCTCTTCCTCCAGCCGGCTCAGCAGCAGGCCCGCATCCACCCCCGAGAAGGCCACGCTCAACGTATTGGGAAGCCGACGTTCGGGGTGCCCGTGAAACGCGAGATCGCCGAGCCCCTCGCGCAGTCGATCCTGCAGCCGGTCCCGCAGCGCGCGGAGCTTCGGCCCCTCCTGCTCCACCTCTCGTTTCGCGAGCTCGCATGCCGCGCCGAGCCCGACCTGCTCGAGCACGTTCTCGGTTCCGGCGCGCAGGCCCATCTCGTGACCGGCTCCTCGTATCAGGGGTTCGAGACGAACGCCCTGACGGATGTACAGCGCGCCGATCCCCTTTGGACCATAGAGCTTGTGGCCGGCCACGGTGAGCAGGTCCACGCCGAGGCCCCGGACATCGACCTCGATCTTGCCCACCGCCTGCGCAGCATCGCTGTGAACCAGCACGCCGTGGCGCCGGCAGAGGCCGGCGATCTCCGCCACCGGCTGGATGGTGCCGACCTCGTTGTTGGCGAGCATCACTGAGACGAGGACCGTTTCGGGTCGGATGGCATGCTCCACGTCGACAGGATCCACCTCCCCCCACCGGTTTACTCCGACCACCGTAAGTGTGATCCTGCCCGCACGCTCCAAGGCCCGCACCACCTCGAGGATGGCGGGATGTTCCACCGCCGAGACCACGACGTGACCACCCCCGGCGGCCTCGACAGCACCGCGAATGGCCAGGTTATTCGACTCCGAACCGCCGGATGTGAAGACGACCTCCTCGGCCGCACAACCCAGGCATTGCGCCACCTGGGCACGAGCACTTTCGACCGCCGCGCGCGCCTCGCGTCCGGGCCGGTGCAACGACGATGGGTTGCCGAAGAAGCCTGTGAGGTACGGTCTCATCGCCTCGGCGACTCGAGGGTCCACCGGAGTCGTGGCGTTGTAGTCGAGGTAGATGAACCCCTGCTTCACGGCGACACCCCCAGCTCGAAGCTCGTCGCGAGCATAGCAGGCATGGCGGTTTGCCAACGTCATGGCAAGGCGCTACCATGCCCGCGCGCTGCCGCCTTCGGCCCGCGCTTCACAAACGCAAGACCAGGAGGTACCCGATGGCGAACGGAATCGTACCTGTCCCAGCTCCCGCCAATGAACCAATCCGCGAGTACGGCCCCGGATCCATGGAAAAGGCCTCTCTAAAGGCAAAGATGCGGGAGATGGTGTCACAGGAGATCGAGATCCCCCTCGTCATCGGTGGCAGAGAGGTCCGCAGCAACAGAACCGCACAGGCGGTCTGTCCCCACGACCACGGCCACGTTCTTGCCACCTACCACCAGGCCGGACCAGACGAGGTCGCGATGGCCGTCGAGGCCGCCCGCACGGCCTGGAACGAATGGTCAGAAATGGGATGGGAGGCTCGCGCGGCCGTCTTTCTGAAGGCCGCGGAGCTGCTGGCAGGGCCGTGGCGCGACACACTCAACGCAGCTTGCATGCTCAACCAGTCGAAGACAGCGTTCCAAGCCGAGATTGACTCGGCCTGCGAGCTGATCGACTTCTGGCGGTTCAACCCCACGTACATGCGGTTTCTGTTCGAGCAGCAGCCTCGGAGCGCGAAGGGGACCTGGAACTTCGTGGAGTACCGAGCCCTGGAGGGGTTCATCTTCGCGGTGACGCCGTTCAACTTCGCGTCCATCGCCGGCAACCTGCCTACCGCTCCCGCCATGATGGGGAACGTCACTCTGTGGAAGCCGGCCTCTTCAGCGGTCTTCACGGCGTATTACATCATGAGGTTGCTGCAGGCGGCCGGGTTGCCCGACGGCGTGATCAACCTGATCCCGGGTCGCGGCAGCCAGGTGGGGGACCCTGTCCTGGCAAGCCCTGAGCTGGCTGGCATCCACTTCACTGGTTCGACAGCGACCTTCCAGTCGATGTGGCAGACCATCGGCAGCAACATCCAGAGCTACAGGACCTACCCCAGGATCGTCGGGGAGACGGGCGGCAAGGACTTCGTGTTTGCTCATCCATCCGCCGACGCCTCGGCGCTGGCAACGGCGCTCGTGCGTGGTGCGTTTGAGTACCAGGGGCAGAAGTGCTCGGCGGCCTCTCGCGCCTACATCCCCGGATCCCTCTGGCCGGGAGTCAAGGAGCGGCTGCTGGCCCAGGTCTCCGAGATCAAGATGGGCTCGCCGCTCGACTTCAGGAACTTCATGAACGCCGTGATCGACCGTGCGGCCTACGACACCATCATGTCGTACATCGAGGTTGCGAGAGCATCCAACGAGGCCGACATCTTGTGCGGTGGCGAAGGCGACGTCACAACGGGCTACTACATCCAGCCGACCGTCGTGCAGACCACGGACCCTCGCTTCGAGCTGATGAGGGAGGAGATCTTCGGACCGGTGTTGACCGTGTACGTCTATGACGATGCGAGCCTCGATGACACCCTCGAGCTGTGCGACACTACCAGCCCCTACGCCCTCACCGGGGCGATCTTCGCCGAGGACCGCAAGGCGATCGTGCACATGGCGGCTCGTCTGCGCCACGCCGCAGGTAACTTCTACGTCAACGACAAGCCCACTGGCGCGGTTGTCGCCCAACAGCCTTTCGGCGGCTCACGCGCCTCGGGAACGAACGATAAGGCCGGCTCGTACCTGAACCTCATCCGCTGGACCTCGCAGAGATCGATCAAAGAGACCTTCGTCCCGCCGACTCACTTCGCCTACCCGTTCATGGACGAGGAGTGACACTGGACGCGGGGTCGGGGTCGATTCAGCCATCTCACGGTGGGCTGGCCGCTCTCGTTTGAAGCCCGCCCGTTGTCTCAGGCTGGCAGCTGTGCTAAGGTCCCGCCGGGCTTTCCGCGAGTGGCAAGTCCGGGTTCAATGACAGGAGCAACTGGTACGGGACACGCACCGAGGCTCCGGCATGGGGCCGGATTCGGGTCGTGAGCTCGAGGTTGCAGGACAGAGGAGAGAGTCTGTGGAGAAGAAGTTGTTTGTAGGAAACCTGCCGTACAACATGACCGATGCCGAGCTGGAACAGACGTTCAGCGAGTACGGCACCGTTGAGAGTGCCGTGGTGATTCGTGATCGCGACACCGGCAGGTCCCGAGGCTTCGGGTTCGTCGAGATGGCCAGTGGTGACGAGGCCGAAGCTGCCCAACGTGCCCTCGACGGGTCATCGATTTCTGGCCGCCCCCTGCGGGTCAACGAGGCCCATCCACGCGAGGCGCGCCCCAGCAGGTCGTCGTCCTCCTACGACGAGCGCTGGTAGGAGAAGAAGCGAGCCGACAAGAAAGCCCCGCACATGCGGGGCTTTTGATTCTCCAAGCTCAGGCGCCGGAGCGTGTTCACCGCTCCCGGGACGTCCGCTCTTCAACTGTGCGAGTTACTTCTTGACGTCACTCGGCTTTGCCGGGGCACCCGGCGGCTGAACCTGCTCGATATGAGCGGACTTGCGGAGCTCGCTCAGGAGCTGATTGACCTGCTGGCCAACTTCCTTTTGAGTCAGGAAGTTCTGAATCGGGACCTTGACCTCCTCTAGTGGCTGAGTGTGGGGTGGCCGGTGCTCCTCTACCTTGATGACGTGGTAGCCGAACTGCGTTTCGACGACGGGTGAGATCTCGCCCGGCTTGAGGGCAAAAGCCGCATCGGCGAATGGCTTCACCATCTTCGTTCTGTCGAAAAAGCCCAGCTCCCCGCCGTTGGGCGCGCTCGGGCCTTCGGACAGCTGCTTCGCCAACGTCGCAAAGTCCTCACCGTTGAGTGCTCGCTTCCTTGCGGCCTCTGCCTTGGCTAGCACCAGCTTCTTCTGAGCGTCGGACGCGTCCTTGGGAACCTTGAACAGGATATGTCGGGCTCGTACCTCTTCCGGCTTCTTGAAGAAGGTCGGGTTGTCATCGTAGAACTTCTTCACCTGATCGGCAGTCACCTGTACCTTGGGTTTGATGTGCGACTCGATGAAGTCGTTGATCAGCTCCTGTTCACGAATTACCTGCTCGTAGCGCTGCAGGGTCGTGCCATTCTGTTTCAGAAGTGCAGCGAGCTTGTCTTGTCCTCCGGCACGCTGCTCGAGCCCTTGCAGTGTCTGCTCGACCCTCTTCTCGTTGACCTGGATCTTGTTGCGTCGCGCCTCCTGAATCAGGAGCTTCTGGTCCACCGCCCGGTCAGTCGCGAGCTTCATCGCCTGGTCTTCAGTCAGCTGATGGCCCCGCTGTCGTGCCTGCATCTGCGCGGATTGCATCCCAAGGTTGATATCCGACGAGTAGACCGGGTCCCCATTGACCTTGAGGACTACCGGATTGACATCTGCCGGCGCTGGAACGGCCGACGTCGTGGGCGCCTGAGCGCCGGACACTGATGTGAGCAGCAGGCCTGCCACCACGGCAGCGCCGGATAAACCTATTCTCATTGGAGTACCTCCGTTTTTTCTCTCGGAAGGAAGGGCTGAGCCGCAGGGCTGGCGGAGCGCGGGGGCGAGCGCTTCGTTCCTCGGGCCGGAAGAATACCAGGTTCCTGCTCTACCTGCACGTCGGTTCCGTCGGGCCGGAGCCAATCCGGACCCTGCCCGACATCCCCCCCCAAAAAGCGATGGTGGCCACGACGTCCCCCACCCGCCGGAGAACCCTGTGCCCGGACCACCGTATGATGGAGTACCCGTTCTCGGGCTAGGAGGTTGGCCATGCGTCGTCTGTCGGTTGTCGTGTGCCTGTTGTCCGTTCTCGGTGCGCTCCCCGTGCTCGGCATCGAAGCCGGCTTTCCCCGCCACCCAGCGCCATCCCCGGATGGAAGCGTCCTCGTGTTCTCCTGGCAGGGTGACCTGTGGAAGGTCCCGATCAAAGGCGGTACCGCACAGCCGCTGACCCTTCACCCCGGGGCCGAACGGTTCCCGACGTGGTCTCACGACGGCCGCTGGATTGCCTTCGCCTCCGACCGCTACGGGAGCCAGGACGTATTCGTCATGCCCGCAGACGCAAGCCGGCCGCCGCGGCGGTTGACCTTTGCGTCCACGAACGACGTGCCGGTCGATTTCACGCCTGACGGTCGCTCCGTCGTCTTCGCCTCGCGGCGCGATGAGGCTATTCGCTGGATGTCCGCCCTCTACACGGTCCCTGTCGACGGCGGCACGCCGGCCCTGCTGCAGCCCGCCCTCGGACAATCAGCCGCCGCCTTCAGCCCACACGGCGGCGCACTGGCCTTTGTCCGAGGAGCGACCAAATGGTCCAGGAGGGGCTACCGGGGCGCCGCCAACCGGGATCTATGGCTGAGGACGCCCGACAATGAGTACATCCAGCTGACCACCTTCGATGGCGATGACGATTGCCCGAGCTGGGTCGGTCCGCATGTGCTGGTCTTCCTGTCGTCTCGCGCAGGTCGCAAGAACCTCTTCTCTCTCGATACCGTAACCGGCCAGGCAAGACAGCTGACCACACATGACGGCTCGGATGTACGCTTCCCCCGCTCATCGGCGAACGGCTCGATCATCGCCTACGAGTTCGAGGACGGCATTTGGACCGTCTCACCGGAGGGCGGCACCCCCGAACGCGTCCACATCGACGTGCCGGCAGACCGGCAGCGCAACTCGATCGAGCGCAGGACGGCTCACGACGGGGCGGACGAGCTGGCCGTGTCCCCCGACGGCTCGCTGGCGGCATTCACGGCCCATGGCGACGTATACGTGGCGGTCGTGAGATCGAAAGAGGACCAGGAGATTGCCCCGCCGCCGACGATCCGGGTCACAGCTGACAGCTTTCGTCAGCATGACATCGCATGGTCGCCCGATGGCGCCTCCCTTGTCTTCACCTCCGACCGTGACGGCAACGACAACCTCTATGTGGCACACCCGAAGCCGACCGGCACGCCGTGGAACGAGGCAATGAGCTTCGGCATCAAGCGCTTGACGAGCTCCGCAGCCGAGGAGCACGGCGCCGTTTTCTCTCCTGACGGCGGCCGCCTCGCGTTCATCCGCGGCAAGGGCAACCTGGTTGTCATGGCCGTTGATGGGGGCAGCGAGAAGACCCTCCTCGAGCACTGGCAGTCCCCGGAGTTCGCCTGGTCTCCCGACGGGCGCTGGATCGCCTACTCCATCCCCGACGTCGAGTACAACACCGACGTTTGGGTCGTACCGGCCGATGGAGGCAACCCATACAACGTCAGCCGTCACCCGGATGAGGATGTCCAGCCCCGCTGGTCGCCCGACGGCAAACGTTTGCTCTGGCTCTCCAAACGGCATGCCGACACGATGGACGTCTGGGGCGTCTGGCTGACGAAAGCTGACGACGAGCGCACGGCGGAAGGGTGGCTGCAGCTGTGGAATGCCGCTTCGAAGAAGAAGAAGGGGAAGGGCCCGGCCGCCGCGAAGCCGGCGGCCGACACCGAGGGCGAGGCCGAGAACGAGGCCGAGCCTAAGCCAGGCGCTACTCTCAGCCCGGTCGCCATCGACCTCGACGGCCTGTGGGAGCGCGCGAAGGCCATCACCGACCTCAAGGGCGACGAGGGGCCTCCCATTGCCAGCCCTGACGGCAAGAGGATCATCTTCACGGCCGAGCACGGAGGCGAGCGAGACCTCTACTCGGTCCGCTTCGACGGCAAGGATACGAAGAAGCTCACGAAGGGGGACCAGCAGCCCTCACACGTGCAGCTGCCGAAGGACGGCAAGACGGCCTTCTTCCTCGACAAGAAAGGCACGATCAAGCGAGCCGGCCTCGACGGGAAGGCCGGCGACCCGGTTCCGTTCGCGGCGCGCTGCGAGGTCGATCCTCTGGCCCAGCACCAACAGGTCTTCGACGAGGCATGGCGCGCACTCAACGAGTGGTTCTATGACCCGGCGTTTCACGGCGTGGACTGGCAGGCACAACGTGAGAAGTACCGTCCCTGGCTCTACGACGGGATGGATGAACAGGACTTCGCCGACCTCGTCAACCTCATGCTCGGCGAGCTCGACGCATCACATATGGGCTACTACACCAAGCGGCCTGAGAAACGTGAGGACACCGGCTTCATCGGCGCCCTCTTCGACCCCATGTCAGCAGGCCCTGGGCTCGCCGTGCGAGAGGTTCTTCCCGACAGCCCATCCGCCCGCCAGGATGTTCGGCTGGCCGCCGGCGACCGCATCCTCGCGGTCGACGGGACGGTGCTGGGCGAGCACACAAATATCTACGGCCTCTTCGCCGACACCGTCGGCCGCAGGGTCCTGCTCCGCATTCGGACCCCCGATGGTGCCGAGCGATCGGCAGTGGTGATTCCAATCGGTCGCCGCGCCGAGTACCAGCTCCGCTACCGGCAGTGGGTCCGTGAGCGGCGACATCTCGTCGATGAGATGTCGAACGGCCGCCTCGGCTACCTCCACGTTCAGGGCATGGACATCCCCTCATTCGAGGAGTTCGAGCGTGATCTGTACGCCGCTGGACACGGAAAAGAAGGGTTGATCATCGATGTCCGCTCCAACGGCGGCGGCTGGACAACCGACTACCTGATGGCCGTCCTCGACGTCCGTCGCCACGCGTTCACGATACCGAGAGACGCTCCTGCCACCACTCGGGCGTACCCGCAGGGGCGCCTGCCACTGGCGGCCTGGACCCGCCCCGCACTGACGCTCTGCAACTCCGACTCCTACTCCAACGCCGAGATCTTCTCCCACGCGTTCAAGACATTACATCGTGGGCCACTGGTCGGCACTCCGACCTTTGGAGCCGTCATCTCGACTGGCGGCCAGACCCTGCTCAACGGTGGCTTCGTCAGGCTGCCAACGCGTGGATGGTACGTGGCAACCACAGGGATCAACATGGAGCACCACGGGGCGGTCCCGGACGTGATCGTAGCCGAGCCACCCGCCGAGGACACGTCTAATAACACCGACACGCAACTCGCCCGTGCGGTGAAGGTACTGCTCAACGACATTGGAACCGACCCACGGCGGGGCGACTGGTAGGGCTCGGCTGCACTCGAGCAGTAGCAGGACACCAGATTCGGCGTCACCTGCCCGCTAGGGCGCCCAGGAGCTCCCAACTGGCAAGCTGAATCAGGCTGACGCCCTCCTCCTGTGGCACGATCGCACGCAGCCGAACCGGCTCGTCGTGAGCTACATAGTCGGCCGCCAGAGGCCTTACGTCGAGGCCACGCCGCTGGCACAGCATGAGCGCTCGCCGCATATGCCAGGCCGAGGTCACGAGGCCGACACGACTCCAGCGCCTTCCCTTGACCAGCTGCGCGAGCCGGACGACCTCCTCCGACGTCGTCCTTGGTCCCTCGATGACAAGGACACGGTCGTCCGGCACGCCGAGTTCGGTCCACAGTCGTCGCACCGCCGCCGGGTAACTCACCTCGGTCCCTCCCTTGAGTTTAAGGATGGGTCCCGTGGTGATCAGGAGGTTCGTGTGGCCGGTATTGTAGAGACGCGCCGCAAGGATGACCCGGTCCCCGGCCTGCCGCACGACCACGATCCGGCCAGCGCGGTCCAGCGCCACCCCGCCGCCGAGTACGGCCACCGCATCGAACCTCCCGGCCTTGAGCGGATCCGAGCCGACGAACGGCCGCTGGAGGAACGATACGAGCAGATCACCGAGGGGCACGCTGCCGGCCAAGGTCAAGCCCAGCCACAGGGCCCCCGTGGCCACCGCCAGCCGCACCCGGCGTTGCCGCCAGGCCACAGCGGTCAGCGCTCCGAGCCCTATCCAGACGAGTCCAAGCGGCATCACCGCGAGCGAGGCCGTCTTGCGCACCTCGTACGGACCCGCAGCCAACAGCAATGCCACCGTTGTTCCACTGCCCCAGAGGCCCCATACTGCGAGCTGCAGCCGCCACGACTGTGCACTCGAGCGCCGAAGCAACCACAGCGCCACGCCGGCCGACGCCACGGCGAGAATGATCCCGAACATGCGCCAAGTGTACCGACACCCGGTAGCCACCAGGGGTTGACGAAAGTGGGCCGAACGAGTCATCTCGGGAGCGCAAGCACCCCGGAGAAGGCCGCTGGTCCGAAATCAGGGGTAAACTGGGATAGGAACCGGCTCGCCTCACGACGGGCAAGCAAGGAGGTTGACCATGGAGAACATCCGAGCTCGTTTCATCGCTCGAGGTCGGCGGCCTCCCCTGCAGACAGGTTTCGTTGCAGCCCTGGCAGTGATTGCGCTGCTGGTCGCACTGCAGCCAGCGGCCGCGGCAGACGGTCAGGAGCAGGAGATGAAGCCCTCCCCTTGCTGCTTCAGCAACCCGAGCTACGACCGGATCTGCCAGGTGCAGCCAGCACCCGACGAGACTTGTGCTTCAATCCTCGCCTACCTCAACAACCCGCTCAGCACAGGCAAGACGTACTGTGATAACACGAGAGTCCGCGGCGGCTGGGTCCAGGTTGACTGCAACCAGGCGCCGGACCAGCAGTCGGCCGGCCCAGCTCAGCCCAGCCAGTCACGGTAGAGCTCCGGCCGGCGGTCGCGAAGGAAAAGACGCCGAGCGTGGGAGCCGAGCACCTCCTCGAGATCGAGGTCGCAGAGCAGCACTTCCTCAGTCCCACATCCGGCACGGGCCAAGACCCGCCCCCCAGGGTCGGTGATGAACGATTCACCCGCGAAGGTCAGGCACTCCTCCTCACCGACCCGGTTGCACAGCGCGACGAAGTAGCCGTTCTGGAACCCGGCGACCTGCATCTCGGCCTCGAAGAGCCCGTCGGGCCACTCGCCGACCGCACCGGCCTGCGGAACGGCCACGATCTCGGCCTCGGCCACAGCGAGCGCGCGCATGTACTCGGGGTAGTGCCGGTCGTAGCAGATGGCAACTCCCAGGCGTCCGATGCTGGTCTCGTAGACGGGAGCGCCGCGGTCGCCGGGAGTGTAGAACCCCCTCTCGTGGAAGCATTCATAGTCGGTGATGTGGACCATCCGTGTCGCCCCCAGCAAACGGCCGTCGGCGTCGATCACCGGTGACGTGTCGAACGTCTGATGACCGTCCCTCTCGAACAGGTTGAGCACGATGACGATGCCCAAGCGCCGGGCCGCATCGGCAAACAGCTCAGTTGTCGGGCCGGGCACCGTCTCTGCGAGCTGGAAAACGTCGCCGCTCGCCGGCCGCTGCGGGAAGAAGGGGTCGAACGCCAGCTCAGCGAAGCAGACCAGGCGTGCACCTGCCGCGGCCGCAGTCTCGACACTCGCCAGACCACGTCGTCGATTCAGCTCCCGGTCCGGCGAGGCTGCCTGTTGAACGAGCGCAATCCGCATCACGATGCGCCTTTCTCGGCACCCGCTTCTTCCGACCCGTTCTCGATCAGGCTCCTGATAAGCCGCTGGTACCTGCGCTCAATTGCAAAGACTGAGAAGCCATAGAGAATCACCGCGGTCAGGACGATGAAGCAGGCAAGCGACATCAACGGCAGCATCACGGCCAGGATAGTCAGCGTCGAGCCCGGCAGGCTTCCCGCCTCGACTCGTGACGTCACTGCCAGCGGGTTGATGAGCAGCGGATGGCGCAGGAACAGCCAGCCCACAGCGGCAACCACGACGAGGAGCAACAGGACGCCAACGACCGGCCACAGGCGGGCCAGCCGGCGGCGCCGGGAGAGGAACTCCACCTGCTCGGCGGTCAGCTGGGCCATGGCTCCTCCTTGTCGGTGACATGGTACCGTTTCGGCGGCGCGCTACCCAGCCCTCGCTCCTGCAGCGGCTCTGGCCTGCATTCCTCACCACCAGGCGGCCGCACCGCGCTACTCTTGGTGGACTGCGAACGGAGGTGATCCGTTGCCCAGGTTGACTAGCTATGACGTCCTCAGCCTCGACTGCTACGGCACTCTCATAGACTGGGAGACGGGGATCCACTCGACACTCACTCCGTGGCTCGAGCGTGCAGGGCTCAAGGTCGATCGCGAGCCGATCCTGGAGGCGTTTGCCCGTCACGAGGCAGCCCAGGAGGCCGAAACGCCCTCGTTGCTCTACCCCGAGATCCTTGCCCAAGTTCATCGTCGCCTGGCCAAAGAATGGAACATCTCCTGTCGAGACGAGGATACCGCCGACTTCGCCACATCGGTTCGGCATTGGCCCGCGTTCCCGGACTCGGCGCCGGCCCTACGCTACCTGAAGAACCACTACAGGCTGGTGATCCTGTCAAACGTAGACAACGACTCGTTTTCTTACAGTCGCACGAAGCTCGGAGTTGAGTTCGACGCGGTGTTCACGGCGGAGGACATTGGCTCGTACAAGCCGGACCTGCAGAACTTCGAGTACATGCTGCGTGCGCTGAGGAGGCTGGGGATCGGGCAATCGCGCGTCCTGCACACGGCGCAGAGCCTGTTCCACGATCACATCCCGGCGACGCAGCTCGGCCTCGCCACCAACTGGATCGACCGCCGCCATGCACTGGACGGCTGGGGAGCCACCGTTCCCCCTAACGGAGCTCCCAGGATCGACTTCAGCTTCACGAGCATGGAGGAGCTCGTCGAGGCTCACCGCCTGGCGTGCCTCTGACAATCGGCAGATGATCCACCGTCGACTCCCCCGCTCCTCATTCGGGACGCTCTACAGACACCACCGCAGACCCTTCTAGGTCCTCCACTCGGGGTGGGCACCGTTCTTCGGTGGAGCGGTAATCATGGCTGCACACGAACGGTACGCCTTCGTCACCCGGGCCTTTTCGCCTACGATGCTGCCGACCCGATTGGCCATTCAGTGGACCTTCAACGGCGGACCACTCCAGCGATCACGGGACCTCGACATCGTCGCTTACCGTGGGGCTTCAGGGTCTGGGACTCGACTCGCAGACTGTCATGGCGACCAAGAGCAGGTCTATACCGGGCCGAGGTCGTCACCTCCAGCGCCCAGCTCGTCGGAGCCGCGAAGCTGCTGGTCGTTGCAGCCCCCCGCGGTCTCCACCATGCCTCGCCGACGGCCCAGGGAGCTAGCTCTCGGCCCACAGCACGCCAAGGGTTGCGCCACCCTTGCGTCACCCGCAGACTCAGAACCCGGGCTAGTCTTCGTCGGCTCCTTGGCGGTATTCCGTACCCGCGCCTGGCCCCTCGGGTTCGCCCCCCGACCGAACCTCGTCCATCAGCTCCATCTGGATCTCCTGGATTTCCACCAGCCTCTCCCACTGGTGGGACAGGAGATGGTCGATCTTCTGATGGAGCTGACGGATCTCGAGCTCGGCCTTGAGGTTGATCTGATAGTCGTGGATCGAACGCAACCGATCTCGCTCCTCTTGGCGATTCTGACTCATCATGATGACCGGCGCTTGGATCGCCGCCAGGCACGACAGAATCAGGTTGAGGAGAATATACGGGTACGGATCGAACGGCCGTGTCGCGAGGAGAACCGAGTTGATGAAGAGCCAGCCGAAGAGCACAAACGCGAACACGAACAGAAACGGCCAGCTGCCGCCAAAGCTCGCCATCTTGTCGGCAACCCGCTGGCCCAGAGTTCGCGTCGACTCGAATTCTGACTCCACATTTGTGGCCAGCAGGTCCTGCGTCTGCAGGCTCTCGAGCACCTCGTGCTCGATCATCGTCAGCTCACCCCTGTCCTCCTCGAGCAGCGACCGCACGTAGCGATTACGGTATGTGCTGACGTCGGAAGCACAGATCCAGCCCGCATCGGACCACTCCCCGAGCTCGGCCCGTATCAGCGCCGCCACCGCCGGTCGAACGGCCGCCGCGCGAACCAACGACTGCTCGCTTCCGCAGATCTGACATGCGCGCAGCTCATTCCTCGGCTTCGCTACCATCGGATCCTCCTCCAGGCGAAGGCATTCAAGCCGTGCACGCTGGTACCCAGCGACCACCCAACACAAGAGTACCCTGGAGTGCTCACACCGGACCGCAAGCGAGCGGTAGACGACGTGCTCAAGTCTCCCTGTCAACCAACGCCGGCACTCCGCATTAACGGTGATCTCATAGAGCACTCTCGAGCCGGCCAAGAGCTCGATGGCGAAGCTGAGGGTCAAGACGCACGACCCCGTGCCGCGGCGCCTGGGAGCTTTCCGTGGCCGTGGCGTCCTGTGTCCGGAGCACGGACATACTCACGCCCCGGCCCCGCAAGACCCCTCTCAACGGGGATCGCGGGCCCGAGCTCAGTGGGACTGCAGAGGTGCTGAGGAGTGGGCCCTCAGCACGCCGCTACCAGCGTGATCTCTGCGATCCGCCGCCGGTTTCCCGGCGCGGACGGGCCTCGTTGACCTTCAAGGCACGCCCGTCCAGCTCGACCGAGTTCAGCGCCTCGATGGCCGCAGTTGCTTCGTCACTGCTGGGCATCGTGACGAAACCGAAGCCACGCGACCGGCCGGTGTCACGGTCGGTGATGATCGCAACTTCCTCCACCTGACCGAACTCCTCGAACTTCGTGCGAAGCGAATCCTCGGTTGTTGAAAAGGACAGATTACCGACGTAGATCTTCACCACTTCCTCCAAGTTGTACCGCCCGCAGCTGCCTCCGAGCAGTCGCGGGTATCACAGAACATACTGAAGTCTAGCACTATTGGCTACACTCCGCGAGACAGCATACGCCACTTCAGCCTCGCCTGGTATGTCTACTCGGCGTATGCTTCTCGGATACCGCCATCCTCTTGAGGTCCGCAGGGCCGCCAGGAATCGGATAGCCTCGGACTGTCGGGACCGCCGACGAGCTCCTGGAGGGCCTCGGGCGGACTCGTGATCCCCCCCCCACAGCCAGCCAGTCCGTGATGCCGCGGATCACCCTCAGCCCCCCGGCTTCTCGACCACGAAGGCGACAAACGGCCACAGTGGCACGCCGATTCGCCTGTAGAATACCCTCTTGGCCCCGGCGCCCTCGAGGGCCGGCAGGACGGCTACCGAACGACAGCCAAGGGAGATCCAGGGAAAGTGCCAGACGATGTTCTCCACCCTGTCAGCCAGCCACCGCACCCACGCCGCCTGCGGCTCAGTGGAGTGAGCAATCCCCACGAAGCCGCCCGGTCTGACTACGCGGTACAGCTCCAGAGCCCCCTGAGCGGGGTCGAACAGCGGGCACATGCTGTAGGTCGACAGGGCCACATCAAAGCTGCCGTCCTCGAACGGCAGCGAGCTGATGTCGCCGGTCCGGATCTGGATTCTGTCGTCCAGCCCGGCAGCCTCGAAGCGCTTCTTCGCGACCGACAGCATCCCGTCGCTCATGTCATAGAGGACAACCTTCCCCGAGGGTCCCGTTCTCTGCGCCGCCAGCAAGGACGTCGAACCTGTCCCTGCGCCTGCATCCAGGACACGGCTACCTGGGGAGACAGCCCGCCGAACCACGAGCTCCCGGCCGCGCTGATCCGATCTCGCCGTCAAGAACGAGTGCTGAAAGTTGTAGCGCTTCGCGACCCGGTCGTAGACCGTCCTGAGCTTCTTCTTGTCCAACGCCTCTCTCATTCCCCCCCCCCCCGAATTCCGGCCTGGCCGTGGCGCGTCCTCACTCCGCCTTGTGGCAAACGGCCTCGATGTTGTTGCCGTCAGGGTCGAAGACGAAGGCCCCGTAGTAGCTCGCGTGGTAATCGGGACGCAGGCCCGGAAGGCCGTTGTCATGTCCGCCGGCGGCCAGTGCTGCAGCGTGAAAAGCATCGACGGTTGCCCTATCCGGGCTCGCAAATGCCACGTGGATGTGAGGCATGACCGGCTCGGCCTCGCGGATCCAGAAGTCAGGCTTGCCGGCGACGCCGAAACCCCCGGCCCCGCCGTGCTCCATCACGATACTGTAGCCAAGCGGCGCTAGGGCAGCGAGATAGAACGCCTTGCTGGTCTCGTAGTTGGACACTGTCATCAGAAGATGATCGAGCATGCGAACCTCCGGTTCAGGAATCACGTCCTTTGAAACACGGTCTCAGTCTACACCGAATTCCCTGAGCAGAGACACTGTGGAAGGGAACTGTGCTGCCTCCGAGAAGAGCCAGAGCTGCCCGCTCTCGACCCGTTTCAGGAACACGACATAGCGTTTCCCGGCCGCGACCGGGGGCTTGCTCGTCGAATCGTATTCGACGGTGAATCGATAGCTCAACGCCGGTTCTGGATCAACGTCGCCCTTGATGATCCGCGTCGGGCGCGCAATCACCGTGTACTGCACATAGCCGATAGCGCCTGAGTCATCCCGAAACGTGGCGGTCGAGTCGAGGCTCAGAACCTCTATCTCGAGCACGTAGGCTGCATCGGCCAGGTTTGCCCGCAAGAGCTCTCGCGGAGGCAGCTCGAGGCGGGCTGCGCGATCACCACCTGCGCAGGCCAGGATCAGCGCCCCGGTGAGGAGGAACGTGAACCAGCGCCGGACGTCCGCAGTCAGCCGATCCTTCAATCAAACCACCCATGGAATCAGCATGCTCGTCCTCCTGCGGTACTCGGCCCACTCGGGGTACCTCGACAGGGACGCCTCGATCAGGAGCATGTTGACGAGAAACACGCAGGTCCACCAATAAGCAAGGACGGCCCAGGGAATCCAGTGCCGGACTAGGAGGGCCAACGATGCGTAGACCATCATCTCGCCGAGGTAGTTGGGGTGGCGTATGCGCTTGAACATACCCTCGGTAATCAGACCCGCACGGTACCTCAACGTGAAGCGCTTCTGACAGTCGGAGGTCATCATGACCGTCGCGCCGAGAACGAGCAGGCCGATACACAGCGCAAGCAGCCAGCTCGGTGCCACGTCGCCGGGCCGGTTCAGCACGTTGGAGATCAGCAAGAACGGAGCCACCCAGTAGGTCGCCAGAAGCACGAACGTGAATGCGGCGCCGCCGATGGTCACTCGCATCTCCCACCTCGGGTCGCGGAAGGCGACGTGCTTCAGCAACCAGCACAGGCAGTAGGTACCGTGTAGCGCGAGGTACACCCACGCCGCCACGCTGAAGTTCTGGTAGCCGAGCATCAGGAGGACGACCACCGCCGGAGTCAGAGCCTTGTGACAGTTGATCGCCCACGCAATCTTGAACCGCCTCGACCCGCCGAGCAGATTCTGCGTCATGTAAGCGTTGTAGGCACCTACGAAGCTCGCCCAGCGCGGCGGCTCCTGCTTCACTGCGGCGTGCATATCGACCCCCTTCCCAGCGGTCCCGGCACCGAAGTTGAGTGAGGGAGGCTGAACCACCCCGTGCTCACAGCTCCCGCGCCGCGATCGATTGGTCAACTCACTGACCGTGAGCGCTGAGCCGGGCACAACACCCGGCAAGAAGCGCCGTCTTGCCTCCCTGGATCGGCTCTCCTCATTCTGCTAGCCAGGAGACCGCATTGTCAATGATGCGGCTTGGCTGGCCGCTGCGGTAGGATCGGGCTCGCGCAGCAGGAGGCGATGATGGAACGATCGGAAGCGCGGCGGAGAACGAAGATCGTGGCGACGCTGGGGCCGGCAACGGCATCGGCGGAGGGAGTGGCGGCACTCGTCGAGGCGGGCGTTGACGTGGTGCGCCTCAACTTCTCGCACGGGGAGCGCGATGAGCACCGGGCGACCATTGTCCGGGTGCGCGAGGCTGCGGCGAGAGTGGGTCGGGAGGTCGGCGTCCTCCAGGATCTCGGAGGCCCCAAGATCCGCCTCGGGCGGCTGCCCGAGGAGGGCGTGGAGCTGACACGGGGGGAACGCGTGCTGCTGGCCGCCGACTCCCATCCCGATGCCGGCGCGCTGCCGGTCAGCTACCCCTATCTGGCGGAGGATGTCGCGCCCGGCGACCCGATTCTGCTGGCCGACGGCCTCGTCGAGCTCAGGGTCATCGAGCGCCGTGCGGAAGCCCTCGTGTGCGAGGTCGTGGTCGGCGGCAGCCTGTCCTCCCACAAGGGCGTCAACCTTCCCGGCACACGGCTCCGGGTGCCGGCGTTCACCGACAAGGACCGGCTCGACCTCGAGGTCGGGCTGGCCGAGGGTGTGGACTTCGTGGCGCTATCGTTCGTGCGCAGCGAGCACGACCTCGATCCGGTCCTCCAGCGGCTCGCAAGTGCCCCGGTCAGGCCGATGCTGATTGCCAAGATCGAGAAGCCGCAGGCTGTGGAACGGTTGCAGGAGATCCTTGAGCGCGTTGACGGCGTGATGGTGGCGCGCGGCGACCTCGGGGTCGAGGTGCCGGTAGAGCAGGTGCCGCTGATCCAGAAACGGATCATCCACGCCGCGGTAGCGTGCGCAAAGCCGGTGATCACCGCGACACAGATGCTGCGCTCGATGGTCGACAACCCCCGCCCCACCCGCGCGGAGGCCTCCGACGTGGCCAATGCCGTGCTCGACGGCACCGATGCCGTCATGCTGTCGGAGGAGACCGCCGTCGGCGCCTACCCGGTGGAAGCGGTGCGTATTCTCGACCGCGTCGCGCGCGCCGTTGAACCGGCGCTCGATTACGCCGGCTTCCTGGCACGGCTCAAGGAGGCGCCTCTGCGGCTCACGAACGAGGCGATCGGGCACGCGGCCTGCTGGCTCGCGCGCGATGTCGGCGCACGGGCGATCGTAGCCTCGACCGTGTCAGGAACCACGGCGCGACTGGTGGCGCGCTTCCGGCCGGCGACGCCTGTGGTCGGTCTCACCCCGCATCCATCGGTGGAGCGCCAGCTGGCGCTCTCGTGGGGCGTCATCCCCGGGCACGTTGACGAGTTCGCCGGCACCGACGAGATGTTCGAGCTGGCTCGACGCTGGGCGGTGGACCACGGGCTTGCCAGCGCCGGCGACCGCATCATCGTCACCGCCGGTGTCCCGATCAATGAGCCGGGCACGACCAACGTCCTGCGGGTGCTGGAGGTCGGGGAGTAGCTCACCAAGCGGGCGAGAACAGGAGCTCAACGCGGGTACACTGTCCCCGTGGGCAAGGACGAGCAGGAGCTGGAGTACTACCGCGCGGTTGAGGATCTCTTTGCCGAGCTACGAGGCGTTCCTCACACCCTGTCACCAAAGGACTTTCAGCTGCTGCGCACCTGGTGGCGGGACGGAGTTGCGCTGGCGGCCGTGGTGTCCGGCGTTACCGAGGTCTTCGCCCGCCGCCGCGAGCGCGGCGAGGCCGACCCCGTCGTCAGCCTCGGCTACTGCCGGCATGCGGTCAAGCGCCAGGCCGCGCACGTCGCCGAGATGCGCGTCGGCACCGCCACCGACCAAGAGGCCGGAGCCGACGAGCAGGTCCGGGCCGAGGTCACGCGACTGGATGAGTTGCTGGCGCGGGCGGAGTCGATGCAGCGCAGTGAGCGTCCCGCCGTAGCGAAAGTCATTGCGCTGGCTCGGCGGCAGCTCACAGCCGCCATCGAGTTGCCCGTCTCCGAGGTTGATGCCTACCTCTTCGCTCTCGAGACCACCCTTCTCGAAGGTTGCTACCACGCTCTGGCCCACGACGAGATGATCGAGCTCGATCGAGGGTGCCGCAAGGTCGCTGAGTCGGCGGCAGGCGACGACGCCGCCGCCGAGCGCGTGTCGCGCACACACCGCGACCGCGAGATCCGGCGCCGCCTCGGTTTGCCGCGTCTCGAGCTGGCGTGAGCCAGCGAGTCGTGCTCCTTCACCCGGCATGACGGAGGCGTCGGTGCTCGAGCGCCGGGTACACTGAGACGATGGAGGGGACACCCAACCACTCCGGCGCACGAGCGGAGCGCGGCCGCATCCGGCTCACGACCGGACGGCTCGTGGGCGGCGGTGTCGCACTCGCGCATTCCGGGGGCGCCACCTGGATGATCGCCGGAGCGCTGCCGGGCGAAGAGATCGAGGCGGAGTACGTGATCGAGCGTGCCGGGGTCGTGCATGGGCGAACGCTCGAGGTCGTGGCGGGCCAGCACGCAGCACGGATGCGCGAGCCGTGCCCGCACGCCGTTAACTGCGGCGGCTGTGACTGGCCACACGTCGATCCGGAGGCAGGAGCCACCTTGAAGGCGGCGGTGGCGGCAGGAGCGGCGCGAGCCTCGCGGGACCTCGCCGCACGCCTTGCGCAGGCGCCGGTCAAGTTCTCTCCCCTCTCCTACCGACTTCGTTCACGCCTCCACTGGGACCCATGGTCCGGTCATCTCGGCTTCTACCGCCATCGAACCTGGCAGGTGGTCGAGATCTCGGGCTGCCGGATCACCTCACCGCGGCTGACTCAGGCACTCCCCGTCCTCGAGCAGGTGCTAGCCGTGAGCTGTCCCGAAGCGGCCGACCTCGAGTGGTTGGAGGACCTGCAGGGCACGATGGCTGTTGCGGCGTTGCGGCCGGCACGACCAGGACCGTCCGTGATCGACCCGGTGAAGGTGCCTGACAGACAGGCCGTCGCAGGCACTGTGGACGGCTTCCATGTCCTGACACGGTCGGGCAGCCTTCGGCCGGCCTGGGGCGTCCGGGCCGTGACAATGGACCTGCCGATACCGCTTTCGGTGCCGGTTGGGGCGTTCTTTCAGGGAAACCGTCACCTCGTGCCGTGGCTCTTCCAGCGGGTCGCAGAGCTGGCCGGCGACCAGCCGCTCCCCGCCTGGGACCTGCACGCAGGGGTTGGATTCCTGGCCGCGGCGGCACTCACGGCGGCGTCGCGAGAGCTGACCCTGGTCGAGCCTTTTCGCCCTGCGGCTCGCGCCGCCGCAACGAACCTCCCCGACGCGCGGGTCATCATTGGCCGTACCGCCGAGGCCTACCTGGCGCGCCATCCCGCGTTGCCCCGTCATGCCGTGGCTCTCACCGACCCGCCGCGCGCTGGTCTTTCTCGCGAGCTCCGGCGTCAGCTGGCCGCCTGGCACCCCGGGCGGATCGTCATGCTTGCGTGCGACCCGGCAACCTGGGCACGTGATGCCGCCGTCCTGCTCGAGCATGGCTATCGACTTGCTCACCTCGAGCTCGTCGACCTCTTCCCCTCCACCCACCACATCGAGATCCTGGCGGTACTGGAGGCCCAGTGACACGCGATGCGGATGCGCTGCGGCCGCTCTGGTGGCTCACGACCGGAATCGTCCTTGCCGCAGCCGGCGGCTTCCTCTGCGTGGACACCGGCCCTTCCTGGCTACGGTGGCTGCTCCTCGGCTTGGCCGGCGCGGCGGCGTGGGCGGCGCTGGGTCGCCGCCACGGTCGCGGGGCGGCCGCCCTCTGGCTTTCTGTCGGCCTCGCAGCGGGCGGTTTCAGCAGCCTCACACACCGAGCCGGAACCATCGACGCGGCGCGCAGGCTCGCCACGCTCGACAACGCCGCGGTCCGCGTCAAAGCGACCGTGACCACGGGATGGACCTCCGCACGTTGGGGACACCGCACACATGTCGTCGTCCGTGAGGCGCACCACAGCGGGCATGGGGTGGCACTACCACACTCGTGCATCGTTGAGGTCCGTGGCGGCGGAGCGACGGCCGGTCTCCCCCCACCGGGAAGCACGTTCGCGACGCTGGCATTGCTCCACGGCCCTACCAGTGCACCGGTGCTGGTCGTGGCCTCTCGTCGCCTGCTGCGACAAACCGCCCCCCCACATGGTCTTCACCGGCTCCGCCAGCACCTGGTCCAGAGACTGCTCAAGGCCGCGGGCACCAATGTGGACCGCATCCGCGCCGCCGAGCTCGCGTCTGCCCTGGCGCTCGGACGCCGCGACATGATCCCGAGGGCCCGTCGCGACCTGTGGCGACGATCCGGGCTTGCCCACCTGCTGGCGGTGAGCGGGCTCCACGTCGGTCTCGCTGCGGGTGCGGTCTGGCTGATCGCCATCCTGTGCGGCGCTCTGCCCACGACCTCGCGCCTCCTCGTTCTCGCTACCGTACCCGCCTATGCCCTGCTCGCTGGAGCGTCCCCGTCTGCATTTCGAGCCGCTCTGATGGTCGTCGCCTATGTCGGCGCCCGCCTTGCCGGCCGTGCCATCCTGCCAATGGCGGCGGTGCTGCTGGCCGCATCCGCGATGGTATTGGCGGCCCCCGCTCTGATCGCCGACGCCGGCTTCCAACTGACGGTCGGAATCACGGCGGCCCTGGTCCGGTGGGTACCGCCGCTCGTCGATCATGTTCCGGGACCGAGGTGGCTCGCCGGAGCGCTGTCTGTGCCGCTGGTGGCCCAGCTGGCCGCTGCGCCGATCCTCGCGTGGCACTTCCGCGCGGCGATTCCTGGCGCCGTCCTCAGCAACATGCTGGCGCCGCTACTGCTGACTCCGACCCTGGCGCTGGCGCTCGTTTCCGCCCTGTCGGCGAGCGTCTGGCCCGCCGCCGCAGGGATTGCCCTCGGTGCTCTCCACCTCTGCTCGACAGCACTGCTGGCCTGCGGAGCCATCGCTCGCAGTCGCCTCATCACGACACCGAGCCTACCTCTGCTGATGGTGGTACTGCTTGTCGTTGCGGCGCTCGCCGCCCTGCGGCCTGGACGCCTGGGGCGCGCCGGCGCCGTCACCTGGCTCGCACTGCTGCTGACCGGCGCCGCCTGGTGGAGCTTGCAGCCGGGTCCGGCGCGGAACGAAGTCTCCGTGCTTCCCGTTGCGGACGGCTTGGCAGCACTGCTGCCCAGCCGTGGGGCACCGCTCCTGGTCGACGGCGGGCGGTGGCGTTCGCAGGCCGCTGAGCTCCTGGCCGACCGTGGGGTGCACAGGCTGGAGCTTGTCATTGCCAGCCACACCGACGAGGACCACATCGGCGGCCTGACACAGGTTCTGGAAACGCTACCGGTCGGGCGCCTGCTGCTACCGGAGTGGATGCGCTCGAGCATCGAGGCCGTACCGCTGTTACGCGTGGCACGCCGGCATGGAGTTCGCGTCGTGCCGCTCGCACGCGGTCTCGTGGTGACCGCGGCCGGCGACAGTCTCGAGGTCCTGTGGCCGCCGGCACCAGCCCCTCCGCTTCACGAAAACGACCGCTCGCTGGTTGGAGTTCTCTCCGTCGACGGCGGCCGCGTACTGCTGACCTCGGACATCTCGACGGTCGTCGAGCGACGTTTGCTGGCAACGCCGTCGGCTCTCAAGGCAGAGGTGCTGGTCGTTCCCCATCATGGGAGTGGGGGCTCGAGCTCGTCGGCCTTCCTGCGCGCGGTCTCACCGCGCGTGGCCCTGATACCGGCAGCGCCGTTGAACACCCACCATCACCCGAGCCGCCGAGTCTTGCAGAGGCTGGCGCAGCTGGGTATCCCCTTTCGCTTTCCCGCCCGCGACGGCTGGTGCGCCGCGGTCTGGGACGGAAGACGCTGGCGGCCGAGGCCGTGACGAGGCCTCTCCTGGTGGTCGCTGGACCGACGGCATCCGGGAAGTCCGCTCTCGGGCTCGCCGCGGCCGAAGCATTGGGAGGCGAGATCGTGTCCGCTGACGCGTTTGCCGTCTACCGCGGCCTCGACATCGGCACTGACAAGCCGCGGCCCGAGGACCGCCGCCGAATCCGACATCACCTCGTGGACATCGTGGAGCCGACTGCACGCTTCTCGGCGGGAGACTTCGGACGGGCTGCCGACGCCGCGATCGCCGATATTTCGGCACGCGATGCAACGGCGGTGGTGGCCGGAGGAACCCACTTCTACCTGCGTGCCCTCCTGTTCGGTCTGTTCGACGGTCCCCCCCGGGACCCTACCGTACGAGCTCGGCTGCAGCAGGAGTGGGAGATGGACCCAGGCGCCCTGCGGCAACAGCTGCAAGAGATCGACCCCGCCTCAGCCGAGCGGATCGCTGCTCGCGATCAGCAGCGGATTCTTCGCGCTCTCGAGGTGTTCGAGCTTACCGGCGTGCCGCTGACGACACACTGGCAACGCCAGCGACAGCAGCTTCGCTACCGGCCTTTGCTCACTGCGCCCCGACGCGACCGGACCGATCTCTATGCTAGAATCGAGGCGCGCGTGGACATGATGTTTTCTGAGGGGCTGGTGGATGAGGTTCGCGGGTTGTTGTCTGCGGGCGTGCCTCCCCGGGCTCACGCCTTCAAGGCGATAGGGTATGGCGAGGTGGTCGGATATGTCCGTGGACACTGGGATCTGGACACCGCAGTGGCCCGCACCAAGCACGCCAGCCGCCTGCTTGCAAAACGTCAGCTGTCCTGGCTACGTCACCTTCGTGAAGGCCACCTCCACTGGGTCGCTCCGGTCGAGGCCGGCGGAACGAAGGATTTAATTCATCTTTGGCATCGACATCTCGAGGAAGGCGGAGTGTCATGAACAAGCCGGGAAGCGCGACAATCAACATTCAAGACCCTTTCTTCTATCAGCTGCGCAAGGAAGCGCGCACGGTCCACGTCTACCTCGTCAACGGCAAGCGCCTGACGGGCGTTCTGCGTCGCTTCGACCGGTTCGCGATCGTGATCGAGAACCGAGGCAACGAGCAGCTTGTCTACAAGCACGCGATCGCCAGCCTCGCGCCTGCGGGTGCGTTCGCCGAGCCGCAGCCGAATGAGGATCGGTCGTAACGCCGCGCTGGCGGCGGGCGCCAGCATTCTCCTGCTCGTTGTGGGGTGCGAGCCGCTCGGGCGGGCGCCGGCTCCGAGGGTGGTGGTCGACTTCCCGTCGCCGCTGTCCGGCCCGGGGCGTCCGCCGACCGACTCACGGACGACCCGTGTGTTGGCGCACGGATGGGACGCTCTTCTGTCCGGCCGTGTCGACGATGCAACCGTTGCGGCGGCGAAGGCCGGAGAGAATGACCCGGCGCGCCTGCTCGCCGCGCAGATCGCCCTGGTTCAGGAGCAAGACCCGTCAGACGAGCTCCGCGCCATCGTCGCCCGCCACCCCGACTACGCGTCGGCTGTTCTCACGCTGTCGGTGGCACGGGAACGGGTCGATGACGAGAAAGCCTCGCTGGATGCGGCTCGCGAGGGCGCCCAGCTATGGGGCGCGCGACGTTGGCGGCAGCGGGTTGCGGACCTCGAGGACCGGTGGGTCGGGGAACGCCTGGCCTCTGGCCGGGAGGCGCTGGCGGCAGGAGATGCAGCGCGCACCCGCGAGCTGACGGCAGCGGTGCTCGGAGTCGAGCCAAATAGCCGCGAGGCTCGCCTGCTCGACGCCGAGGCGCTGACCGCCACCGGCTCGCTCGAGGATGCGGAGCGTGAGCTGGAAGGGCTCGGGGACGATCCCGAGGCGCTTGTACTGCGTGGGGACATTGCTGAGAGAAGAGAAGACTGGGCGGCGGCGATGAACCTCTACGACCACCTCCCGCTGCATCATCCCAAGCGAGAAGAGCTCCTGGATCACGCACGTCGCCGCTGGCGCCTCGCCAACATGCCACAGTACGTACAGGACGCGATCGCGTCTCCGGACCTCAACCGAGCACAGCTGGCAGTTCTGTTGGTGGCGCTGGCGCCCCAGGTCGAGGGCGTGCCTGCGAGCGCCTCTCCCCTGCTGACCGACATCGTGGAGCTCCCCGGGCACCGGGAGATCCTGGTCGCTGTCCGCGCCGGGCTGATCGACTCCGACGAGATCGAGCACCTCTTCTTTCCAGACCGGGAGGTTGAGCCCGAAACCGTTCGCGAAGCGATCGACCGGCTCTGTCGGATCCTCGACAAGGCCGCACCGACCTGGTGTTCCGCCGGCGAGCCGGCGCCGGGATGCGTTCAGCTCGAGGAGCCGGTGACCGGACACCGCGTAAGTGATCTCGTGCTGCAGATCGTGGAAGGGGGTAACCGATGAGTGAGCGCGCGGCCGAGCTGCTGTCGCGGATCGACCTCTTTTCCGAGCTGACGCCCGAGGAGCTCACGGCTGTGTCCCAGGTGGCCCAGGTTCACAAGCTTCCGCGCGACACCGTGGTGTTCAACACCGGGGATCCTGCGGATGCCGTCTACGTTGTGGCCAGCGGCAAGGTTAACATCGTGGTCACCAGCTCGGAAGGCAAGGAGCTCATCCTGGCGGTCCTCGGCGCCGGCCAGGTCTTCGGCGAGATGGGCCTGCTGGATTCCTCGCCCCGCTCGGCTGCGGTGACGACCGCGACCGCGGTCGAGCTCCTGGTCATCAACCGCGACGAGTTCCACCGCATGTTGGACACCCAGCCACAGATCTCCCGCAAGCTGCTGACAATGCTGGCTCAAAGGTTGCGGCGCGCGAACTCGAAAATGGAGTCGCTCGCCTACATGGACGTGGCGGGCCGCCTGGCACGGTACTTCCTCGATCTGGCGCGGGACCACGGGCAGGCGCTCGGCAACGGCTGGCTCGTCGTCCGCCGGCCGACCCACTCCGACATCGCGCACTCGATCGGCACCAGCCGCGAGACCGTGAGCCGCCTCATCAACGACTTCGAGGACCGCCTCGGGATGGTCAACAAGGGCCGCTTCACCTACATCAGGGAAGAGATGGTCCGCTGATCCACGCGGTCTCTCTCGCGCCTACAGTCCCACGGCCAGCAGTAAGCTGCCAAGGGCCAGTCCCGCCACGAGGCTGATCGCCTTCACCTTCACGAACTCCCTGCGGGACTCGGCCAGCAGCGGCAGGGCTCCGTGGCCATCCTGTACCACCGAGGATACGAGGAGCACCGAGAACGGCACCCCCCCCTGGGCGAAGAGCGTCACGAAGACCAAGTGAGGACCCGACTCGGGCACGATCCCGATCAGGCCAGCGGCCAGCAGCGCCGCCCACGGGTGATCCCGAACTAGGCTCACCACAGGGAAGTGGCCAGCCTCCGCCAGCTTCAGGAGCACGAGAACGCCCAGCACCCAAAGGAAGATCCGCGGCAGGTGCTCGCGCGCGACGTGACGCCAGAGATGCTCCTCGAGGAAGTGTTCCGGAACCCAGAACGAGATCCAGAAGGCGATCGCAGCGAGTGTGATCAGGGTGAACCGGATCCAGCCCGACTCGATCGGCCCGAGGGTACCGGTGGCCACAGCGAGGATGAACAGCGCCAGGAACAGGCACAGCGTTGCTCGTGGGAACGAGCATCCCTCGAGAGCGGCGGGGCGAGAGAACAACCGCACCTGCTCCGTCTCGTGCACGGCCAGGCCCGATGGGCAGCAGGCCCCGGCGTAGGACCGACCACCCATGACTCGATCGGTCAGCACGCCCACCACGACCCCGTAAACCAGGAGTATCGCGAACAGGAACACGGCCTTGCCGGGGAAGAGGGCGAGCATGACGAACGCCTCGTCACCACTGGTTGCGATCATGTTGCTCACCAGCGCCCCGAATGGCAACGCACCATGAACGTACATGGCCACCGCGGCGAAGGAGCCCAGGCAGCCAGGAGCGCTACCC
Source organism: uncultured Thermoanaerobaculia bacterium (assembly GCA_964552395.1). GTDB lineage: Bacteria > Acidobacteriota > Thermoanaerobaculia > Thermoanaerobaculales > Sulfomarinibacteraceae > JAJDNH01. The sequence continues at coordinate 79,462 of CAZKGM010000006.1, forward strand.
AGCAACCCCGAGCCCACGTAGGTGACGGGCCCGCCACGCCGCATGACACGCTGGAACGCCCCAGCGCTCGCCACGTTGACCACCTCGACAATGAGCATCATCACGAACACGAAGCCCGTGATCATCAGGGCATCGCCGAGGATCGCGACAGGGTTCATCGGATGTCTTCCCGGACCGTGCTCGTGCCTTCCACAACCGTCTGCCAGAAAACTCGCCCGCCGCGAACAACACGATGGACCTCACCCCGACGCTCAAGCACGACAAGCGTCTTCGCGACCACATTCCGGTGAAGGCCGAGCCCGGCGACAACGTCGTCCGCCGTGCACGGCCGCCGAAGCAGGAGGGCAAGGATCTCCTCGCTTTCCGGGGTTCGTGACGGCGAGGCGTCATCGGCCGGCCCTCCGGTATCCGCAACGACCTCGGCGATGGGTGAGAACAGCCCTGCGAGCTCGGCGAGCCGCGCAGGCGGAACCGGGACGGCACGCTCGTCGAAGGTCGGCCGAACCGGCGTGTTGAGATCGACCCGGTCCGGCTGAATGCGGCGCGCGAGGCGGGCCATCCGAGCCACTCGATCAGGTGTGTCTGTGATCCCGCCCAGCAGCATCACTTCCAGCCGAATCTCACCTGCGTACCCGCGGCGAAAGTCGGCAAGACCCCGTACCACGTCCTCGAGCATGAGGCCGGGCGCCGGCTGGTTCACGAGCCGGAAGGTCTCTTCATCGCCCGCGTCGAGGCTGGGCAGCACGATATCCGCTCGGGAGGCGTCGCGGCGCACGTCGGGTCGGTGTAAGAGCGCCCCGTTGGTGAGCAGCGCCAAGGGCGTGTGCGTCATTCCCTTCACTCCCTCGATGATCTCACCCAGCTGCGAGCACAGGGCCGGTTCGCCCGAGCCCGCCAAGGTGATCACATCCGGCGCGGGCCTCGTGCGCAGCCACCTCTCGACATCGGCGAGGATCTCGTCCACCGGAAAGAAGACCGCCCGCTCGGTCGTCAGCGTCTGAGTCGGGCCGAGCTGACAGTAGATACAGTCGTAGGTGCAAACCTTCATCGGCACCACGTCGACACCCAGGCTCGCGCCCAGACGCCGGCTTCTGACCGGGCCGTAGACATGGCCACGCGAATGTGTCACCGCGGAGGATCTCCCGTTTTGAGAGCTTGCGTCACTCTCTGTCTTCGGACGTTCACTCCCGCGACGGCAGGGTCGCGGCCCCTCGGCCCCGTTCTGTTGAATCCCGGCGCCGCTTCCTCCTGGCTACCCAGGTGTGCCGTCCCAGTCGTGGCCCTCGTGCAGGCGTCAGCGGCTATCCCACCGTGGGCGCCGCCGGCCGGCCAGTCATGGCTCCGGCACTGCACCTACGGTCCCTCACCCTGAACCAAGTGAGGCCTGACGGCGAGCATCGCCCGTAGCATCCACAGCTGCTTCTGCTGCTCGTCACGAATTCCCTCCAACAGGTTGACGGTCCGGCCGTCCCCCGCCTCGGCCGCCACCTCATTGAAGCGCGCAACCAGTGCTGTCAGGTCGGCAACGGTTCGACGGATCATCTCGTCGGCCGCGGGAATCTCCTCGTCCTCTTCGAAACTGGCCTCCTGGAGCACCGCGCGGAGTGTGGTCAGAGGAGTTCCGCCAAGGATGACCACCGCTTCAGCCACCTCGTCGATGGTCTCGGCCCAGCTCTCATAGAGCTCCTCGAGCTTGGCGTGCAGGGCGAGGAACTGACGGCCCCTGACGTTCCAGTGGTACTGACGCAGCTTCTGATAGAAGACGGTGGAATCGGCCTGGATCTTCCTGAGCTCCTGCACCAGCATCTCGATGCTCATCGCTTCACCTCCTCCTTGCCGTCCGGCCCGATGTGGCCGGCGTTGATGTTCCGGGCAACCGGTCCCGCCCGGCTGGCGAGACCTCCTCGACGACCGAACGCCGCATGATCCGACCCCTACGATCAGCGAACGACCAGGACCGAGCACGACGCCCGGTGCGTCAGGCCGCTCGAGACGCTACCCAGGTACAGCTCCTGCTCGGGCGAGCGCCCCCGCGTCCCGGCCACGATCAGGTCAACGCCCAGGTTCATGGCGAACACGACCAGCTCCTTGGCCGGGTTCCCGACCAGAATCACCTCGTGGATCGAGCTCTTCGCCCCCGCCAAGGCGGTCAATGTTCTCTCGAGGATGGGTCTTGCCACCTCGACTACGCGCTTGTCGGAGGCTTCGGTAGGCAGCTGGACCACCCCTTCGTAGCACTCTGGATCGGAAGGAAGCGGGAACACGTACGTGACGAAGATCTCGTCCTCTGCCCTGGGACACAGGTGCTGCACGAAGAAGCCTGCAGCTTTGAGGCTCGCATGGGAGCCATCAGTGGCTACGATGTACCTCATCGCCTGAGCCTCCCTTCTGACAGCCGGCTCCTACGGATACGGGGCCGTGCTCACCGGCTCCGTCGATCACGATCGTCTCGCCCGGTCTTCTCATCATGGGCAACCTCCTGACATCCCCCACACTCCACTCCGTTCATGGCACCTCGATGACGGCGCCACAACCGCCCGCGAGGAAGTCCTCGCCCCAGGCCGCGCGGAACATCGCAACCGCCTCGTCGCCGGTGCAGTGGCTGGGCGCGACCCTGCGCACGCCGAGCATTCGCAGGTGGTCGATCGTCCTCCGGTGCGCGGCGGGGCTGTGATGGAGCAGATGGAAGCCCCCCATCAGCAAGTAGATCTCTTGGCCCAGGTGCACCCGTGCCGCCTTCGCCATTTCGACGACGCCGGGATGGGCGCAGCCGGTCATGACGACCAGACCGGAGCGCGTCTCGATGATCAGCGCCTGCTCCCGGATGTCCTCTCCCATTTCGCCGGTAGAGTGCACGTTGGCGAACAGTCGTCGCGCGCCGCCGACCCTCTCGATGTGTGCCCCGCGCTGTTCTGCTGCACTACAGAACGCTCTTGGGAAAGAACGAGGAACGTAGACCATGACATCCGGCTGCCGTGCCAGAAGATCATCGAGACCGTCGGTGTGATCACCGTGGATGTGCGACAGCACGACCGCGTCGATCGACCTCGGATCGATGTCGAGCCGCTGCAGGTTGGCCAGCAACGTCCGGCCGTCGCCACCCGTATCGAACAGCACCGTGTGGCGACCCGTCTCGACCACGGCAGCGAAGCCCCAGGCGGTGGCGAGCCCGGGTAAGTGTGGCAGGTTGTTGTAGACCACGGTGATCCGCAACGGCGGCCGCGCATCTCGTGGTTCAGCGCTCATCGTCACCTCCGTCAACGGGGCAATCGCCACCAGGCCCAGAGCCAGCCAGAGTGCACGCTTCACGGCTGGATCAGCCCGCCGTTGTCGGGCTGTCCTGCGGCGCCATCACCACGACGCCGCTCAGCGGATGCCACGGCTGCTCGGACAGGCCGAGCTCCTCGAGCCACAGCTCCGCCGCTGAGTTGAGGAACAGCTGGTCGGGGCGCTCGGGACCAACCAAGACGGTCGGACAAGGCATCGCCTCGGCGAGCTCCTCGATCGTCTTGCTGCCGAACCGGCAACGGTGGCCTTCATACGCGAGAACGAGGATATCGTAGTCGCGTTTCATGATCAGGCACCGCCTGAGCTCGGGCTCTTCGTCACCCTCGCAGAGCCGAAAGCCGACGTTGACGTAGTCACCGAGGAGCTGGTCGTAGTAGAGCCGGGTCTCCCGCTCGAGAGCGACCATCTTCTCCGCCGAGAGCTCGGCCCGCTCGCCCCTGCGACCACGCGACGAGTGTGGCTGACAGGGCGGCGAAGGAAAGAAGAAGACATTGAGGCGTACCTCGTGCGACACGGCCAGGTCGAGCGCGAACTCGAACGCCCAGTCCCCCGCGGGTGTCATGCGTGCACAGTACCCGATACCCCGTATCGACTGTCTTGTCATGCGCTCCTCCTTCCATATGGAACGTCCCCCCTCACGTCAGTCGCTCGACCGCAAACGGCCAGGCTTCCAGCCCGCCGTCGAGCACGAGCGCGTTGTCGAAGCCATGCGCTTTGAGGATCAGGGCTGCTTCGTAGGAGCGCAAGCCCAGGCTGCACACGATCACGATCGGGATGTCGTGGGGCAGCTCCCGCAGGTGGCTGCGCATGGTGGCCAGGGGAATGTGGCGGCTGCCACGGAGTCGGCTGGTCCCATACTCCGAGGGGAGCCTCACATCGAGCAGAAACAGCTCCTCTCTCAGCATCAGGCGTCGGTTCAGCTCACCCGCAGAGATTCCAGAGAAGGCGCCCGCGAGCTTGTTGCTCACCACGTTGGCGGCAACGATCACGTTGTCCATGGCCATACTGTAGGGCGGCGCATACGCGAGGTTGAGGTGGGCCAGATCGTCAACCGTCATCCTCGCCATGAGCGCGGTGGCAACGATGTCAATGCGCTTCGCCACCTCACCCGGGCCCACGGCCTGAGCGCCGAGTATCCGACGACTGTCCCGGTCCACAACGAGCTTGAGAACCAGCGACTTGGCCGTCGGGATGAAGTGTGCACGGTCCGGTCCGGGAACGATGGCGCATACCGGCTCGAGGCTCGCTTCCCGGGCCTGAGCCTCGGTCAGGCCCGTCCGGGCCACTCCCCAGTCGAAGATCTTCACGATGAGAGTTCCTACCAGGCCGGGGTAGCTCTCGTCGCCACCGCAGACGTTGATGGCCGCGATCCGTCCCTGGATCGAAGCTGCAGCGGCCCCGGGCGACCACGCCGGTCTGCCCGTCACTAGGTGGAGCTGCTCGGCACAATCCCCGACGGCGAAGATTGCTGGGTCGGAGGTGCGCAGAGTGGCATCAACCGCAATCGCACCGGTGGCACCCAGTCCTATCCCGGCCTGCTCGGCGACTGTCACCTCCGGTCGGAGGCCGGCTGTGAGGAGCACGAAATCGCAGGGAAGCGTTGTGCCGTCCTCAAGGCGAACTGCCCTGACCCGCTCCTCCCCTTCGAAGCCGGTCACCGTCCGGCCCGTCAGCACCTTGATGCCGTGCCGTTCGAGCTCCGCTCGGACGAGAGCACCGATCTCTTCGTCGACAATGGGCAGGATTGTCGTGCCGGCCTCGACCAGCGTCAGCCGAGCTCCCCGAAGAACCACGGCCTCGGTGATCTGGCAGCCGAGAAGGCCCGCCCCCACGATAATCACCTCTTTGACCCGACCCGAGGCGAGCTCGCTTCGGATCGCCTCCGCGTCCTCCACTCCGTGGAGGGTGTACACGCCATCGAGGCGTGCACCCTCGATCTCGGGGATGACCGCGCTGGTTCCGGTGGCGAGAATCAAGGTGTCGTATGGGAGCTCACGTTCCTTGCCCCCGAGAAGGCTGCGGACCGAGACGGTTTTCCTTGCCCGGTCGATGCTCACCGCCTCTGTCAGGTCCAGCGCGCGTACGTTCTTGTGCTCGTATAGAGAGGCGGGATCGCGCAGCAGACCCAGGGGGGTCTCGAGGAGCATCCGCTGCTCCGGCACTGCGCCTGAAACGTAGTACGGAAGCCCGCAGCCGGAATAGGCGAGAAAGCGGCCGCGCTCGACAATGGTGACGTCGGCCCGTGAGTCGCAGCGCATGATCTTGGCGGCCGCCTTCGAACCGGCCGTTACGCCACCGATGACAACCACTCGACGGGAGGGCTCCCCGCCATCATCTTGGGGCGAGAACCCAGCCAGATTGCGGAAGGGAGTCTCGGCGTCCGTCGCGCAGCCGGGGCAGTGTGGGAAGCAGATGACGGCTCGCACACCGCCCGTGTCGGCCGGCTCGAGCTTGATCTCGCCACCAAGACGGCGCACCGCGCGGGAGGCGAATGCGAGCCCCAAGCCGGTTCCCTCGGGGCTCATCGCCTTGGCCTGGGGCGCCCGGTAGAACTCCCCGAAGAGCTGCGCGTACCCCTCCGGCGGGATGCCGATCCCAGTGTCGATGATCTCGGTACAGACCCGAGTTCCACCTCCTTCGCCGTCGGGCACCGGTTCGGAGTAGAGACGCGCAGAGACCCGCCCCCCGTCAACGCTGTATTTGACCGCGTTGTCGAGGACCACCGCCAGCGCCTCACTCACCATCGTGCGCTCCGCGTGGATCCACGCGTGCTCGGTTTCAGACAGGTCGATGCGGCTCTCGACCTGAACATTACGTTGCCGAGCTGCGTCGGCGTGAGAGTCCACGACCACCCTGAACGTGGCCAGCAGGTTCACCCGTCCCAGAGCATCGTCGGCCAGCTGCTCGATGCTGCGCAACTTCAGAAGGTCCTGAACCAATCGGACGCCATGCGTGCAGCGACCCCACGCCTTTTCCAGGAGCCAACGTTGACGGGGTTGAAGAGGACCAGCGAAGCCGCCGATGACTGTGCTGAGCACCGTCTGCACCGCGGACAGCGGCGACTTCAGCTGGTGGGCGACGACCGCGGCGAGGTGCACGAGAGCCTCATGCTCCGCTTCAGCCACATCCACACCCCTCGGCGTTGCATGACCGCCGAGCCGATCTGCCTGTGCGGGACCCCTTGGTTGATTCTCCTCGTTCACCCCAGACCCCTGACATCGTGCCCTCGGCGCGACTGCTGGCTCGGCAGAATCACGCGCCGCATTCCCAGGCCCTGCACGCTCCAGCCGGCGATACCGACGACTCGGCTTCTGCCACGAGCCTTCAACGACGACCTCTCCTCGATCGCGACCCGCCACCAGGCGGCTGCCCGCCTTCCTCCCTAATCCTCCACGCACCATCCGCGTGGCAGCCCGGCATAATCAGTTCCTCCTTCGGAAGCTGACCCAGCACATAGGCGCTCAGCACATCCGCGACTTGGCCGGCGAGAAACGGGATCATCCGGAGGCCCAGAGTCGCGGCACGTGCCGCCAGCGCCTGGGATACGGCGCCGCACAGCAAGGTATCGACTCCCTGGTTGCGGATGAAGGCGAGCTTTGCTTCCCCGCTTCCGCCTGGCAACGTCACCTCCTCCTGTTCGGTCGGCTGCCCTCGCCGGATCGTCAGCAGTAGTGCTCGCTGCGACACGTCGAACAACGGCGAGATCCGCCTGCCCCATACAGTCACCGCAACCCGTTCCTCTGCCACGCCCCTGAGCTGAGCAACCTTGGTGCCAATCTGCTCGGTAGCTGCAGCCGTACCGAACATCCAGCGCGGACAGTCAGTTCGCCGGGTCCGTGAAGATTGGCGGCGGTACAACCGTCGCGAATCAGCGACGCTACGACAATGCAGTGTTGCATGATCGCGCCACTCGAACCGCCGTCCCGAGCACTCATGCCGACGACCCAGGCCGTACGTTGTCGCGAGCGCGCCAAGAGTTGAGATTCCTCCAGCTTACGCGACCGCCGAGGAGCAACGTTGACGGGCTGGCGATCCGCGGCCGGAGGAGCGCCCAAAGGTCCCGGAGATTGGATGGCCGCACCCCCGCCGCGGCCCAAGTCAGGGGATTTCTCCGGGCAGCGTCGCGCGTGAGCGACAGTAGGCGGCAGCTACCCGACGAGTGTCTCCCGGCCATCAGCTTGTGCGACCGGCAGATCCGAGCTCTGCAGCGCGCCTTCCGCGCGCTGGCACGGCCTGTGCGAATGGAGCAACACGGGGAAGGTCCGTAATGCTCGTCGCTGGGAGGACGTCATGACCAACAAGCCTGAAGCAACAGGGCGGATTGAGCCCGGTCCTCGCTGCCTGTTCCTTCCAGTCGGGCCAGGTGTCGCAACGGCCACTGGTACCCGATCGTGGGCCCGCGACGCCGCGGAGAGAGGGATCACAGGCACACCCTGGGAGGCAGGCCGAGGAACACTGAGATGAGCACCAGCAGGAGGAGGTTCCTACAGCTCGCGACCACGGTGGCCGGCGCCTCGACCTTGCCGACCTCGGTTCACGCGTGGGAATCTCGTGCCCCGGACAACCCGTTTGCATGCCTCGTCGACCTCACACGGTGCATCGGCTGCCGCAAGTGCGAGGAGGCGTGCAACCGGGTCAACCACCTCCCCGGGCCAACTCAGTCCTTCGATGACCTCCGTGTCTTCGAGGCCGAACGGCGTCCTAATACGACCGCCTACACGGTGGTGAACCGCTACACGGCCAGTGCCCTCAGCGCCGGCCGCCGGCCGCAGGCGACCTACGTGAAGATCCAGTGCATGCACTGCCAGGATCCCGCCTGTGCTTCGGCATGTCCGACCGGCGCGATGTCCAAGCAGGCAAACGGTGCGGTGACGTACGACGTGGACCGGTGCATCGGATGCCGCTACTGCCTGATAGCGTGCCCGTTCCAGATCCCGGCGTACGAGTACGAGCGTGCGCTGGCTCCACGCGTGCGCAAGTGCACCTTCTGCTTCGAACGTCTGGACGAGGGAAAGCTGCCGGCCTGCGCCGCGGCCTGCCCCACCGACGCCATTGTCTTTGGCCGTCGCCGGGCTCTTCTGGCCGAGGCCAGGCGCCGGATCCGGGAGCGGCCGGCTCGCTACGTGAACCACGTCTACGGAGAGCATGAGGTGGGCGGAACCTGCTGGCTCTACCTCTCCGGAGCTCCTTTTCCCCAGCTGGCCTTCCCGGACCTGCCATTGCAGGCAACCCCCGGAACCACCGAATCGATTCAGCATGCCCTGTTCCACAACCTGTGGTCACCGGCTGCCTTGTTCGCCCTCTTGGCGGCCGTCATGGCCGTGACTCGGCGGACCGGCGACGAGCGCTCCGACACCGAGGGGAGTGCGCCGTGACCGCGGAGCCGAGGCCGGTAGACCGTCGTTTCTGGACACCAGGTGTGTGGGTCCTAACGGCTCTCGTGAGCGCCGCGGCAGTGACTCTGATCATCCGGTTCGGTTTCGGCCTCGGCACGGTCACAAACCTCGACAACGCCCATCCGTGGGGAATCTGGATCGGAGTCGACGTGGCCGCCGGGGTCGCCCTGGCGGCTGGCGGGTTTACGACCGCCTTCCTGGGCCACATCCTGGGTCGTCGTCACTACCAGCCGGTGACCCGCCCCGCCCTGCTCACCGCGGCTCTGGGGTACACGATGGTTGCCTTTGCCGTCTTCGTCGACCTCGGCCGCTCCTGGGCAATCTGGAAGTTCCTGGTCTTTCAGAACCACCGGTCGGTGCTGTTCGAGGTCGGCATCTGCGTCATGACCTACCTGCTGGTTCTGTGGATCGAGCTGGTACCGGCGGTTGCCAGACGCCTGGGCAGACGGGTCAGGCTCCTCGGCTGGCTCGATCTGGGCGTCCGCAAGACGATGGGGGTGTTTATCATCCTCGGCGTCGTGCTGTCGTGCTGCCACCAGTCCAGCCTGGGCTCGCTCATGGTCATCGCTCCAACCAAGCTCCATCCGTTGTGGTACACGCCCTGGCTTCCACTGCACTTCCTCCTCTCGGCCATCGCGGTCGGATTCCCAATGGTCATTGTCGAGACCGGGCTCGCGACGCGCTCCCTTCGGCTTGACTCGGAGATGCCCGTGCTGGTTCCCATGTCCCGACTCGCAGCAGCCGCCTTGGGCGTGGCGCTCGCGGTCAGGCTGGGCGACTTTGTCGCCAGAAGGTCCTACCTCTTCATCGATGGCTCTGGCGCCTCCATCTCCCTACTGGTCGAGCTCGCCCTCGGAGGGGTATTGCCCTTGATCCTGCTGGTGATCCCGGCGGTACGGCGTTCCCGCGGTGGGCTTTTCCTTGCTGCGGCTCTGGTGGTGCTGGGGGTGCTCATGAACCGTGTCAACGTCTTCGCGGTCGCGCTCCGCCCACCGTTTGCCGAGCACGCGTACGTTCCCGCCGTCGGGGAGCTGATCATCACCGCCGGGAGCGTTGCCGCCCTTCTGTTGCTCTACCGTGCGGCGGTGACCTACCTCCCGATTCTCTCCGCCCGCAAGCTCGAAGAGGTGCACTGATGCCCCCCGTTCGCCGACCATCCGCCTGGCGGCGCAGTGCTTCGCCAGTTATCGGCACCGCACTACTGGCGGTTCTGTGTCTCGCCCAGGGGAGCGGTCCGGCCCCGGCAAGGGATGATGCTCCTCGTTCCCCAGAGCAGGCACAGAAGTCGCGAGCCGACAGGCACCCGAGACCGGACGGCTGGGTTGCCGTCGACTCCGCACGAGCGCTCGAGGCCGGGGGGAAGCAGAAGCAAGAGGTGCTCGAGGTACGATACGAGGACTCGGTCCTTCGGCAACAGAGGTTGCGCCAGCTGGGGCCATCCACGGCCGACATCGAGCACGGCTGTGTGCTGCTGGCCAGCCCACTGGCCAACGCCTTCGAGGATCTCTACGGCCCGGTCCGGTTCATGCACGCGAAGCACGCCGCCTCACTGATGGGAAACTGCGCCCTCTGCCACCACGCGAGGCCCTCCGACCCGCAGCGGAAGGAAACCGTCGCATGCCGAGCCTGCCATCGTGCCGTCGCCGATCCTGACCGCCCCGGATGCGTGAGCCTCAAGGCTGCATATCATCTCAGCTGCGTTGGTTGCCACCGTGATAGGCACAAGGGACCGACCCATTGCGGTGGATGTCACCGCAGGCACGTCCCCGATCACCAGACTCTGGTGAGGCTCCCGCCCGATCCAACACCCGAGCAGGTGACCCTGGAGTGCTTGCGCTGCCACCCCGAGGTCGGAGAAGACGTGCTCCACAGCGCTCACTGGCTGTGGCGCGGCCCTTCCCCCTACACGGTTGGTCGTTGTCAGGAGATTCTGTGCGGCAAGGCCACCAACGCCATCAACAACTTCTGTCTCGGGGTGCCGAGCAACTGGCCCCGCTGCACGTCCTGTCACGCGGGTTACGGGTGGAGGAACGCTACCTTCGATTTCAAGGACCCGTCGCACATCGACTGCCTCGTGTGTCATGACACGACCGGCAGCTACTTCAAGCCTCCAACGGCGGCCGGGTTTCCGGCGCCAGAGGTCGACCTCGTCTACGTCGCGACCCACGTCGGCGCCACCTCACGGTCGACCTGCGGTGAGTGTCACTTCTCCGGAGGAGGAGGGGACGCGGTCAAGCACGCAGAGATGTGCAGTGCGCTCCGCTATCCCGACCGCACATGCGATATCCACATGGGTGGCTACGACTTCTCGTGTACCGACTGCCACCAGACCCGCAGCCACAAGATCTATGGACGCAGCTCATCGGCACCGGTTGCAGAAGGGTCGCTGCTGTGCGAGGACTGCCACACCTCCCGTCCGCACTATGGCGACACCCTGCTCGATTATCACCTCAACGAGCACTGCCAAACGGTCGCATGCAATACCTGTCACTCACCCCTTTACTCCAAGTGCCGCCCAACCAGGATCTGGTGGGACTGGTCCGTCGCCGGCGACAAGGAGAGGGCGCCACGGCCGGATCACCTCGGAATGCCGACCTACAACTGGTTGAAGGGCGAGTTCCGCTGGACCAGCACGGCCAAGCCAGAGTACGCCTGGTACAACGGGTACACCCGACGGGTGCTCGCCGGTGATGTCGTGACTCTGGATGGAACGGTGGTGAACCCGCACTGGCCGATCTCCAAGAAGATGCGCGGCCGGTACATCCACATCATCGAGCCCGTCGGCGACAGGGCCGATCCCTCGTCCCGCATCACCCCGTTCAAGATCATGAGGGGTGTGCAGCCTGCGGATGCCCATCATCCCACTCTCCTGATACCGCATCTGTTCCCCTCTGGTCCCGGCGATACCACCGCCTACTGGAAGCTGCTCGACTGGAAACGTGCCCTTGTTGCAGGGATGGAAGCGGCGTCCCTGCCCTACAGCGGCGAGTACGAATGGGTGCGCACGGCCATGTACTGGCGCATCGAACATGAGGTCATGCCCAAGGAGCTGGCCCTGTCCTGCGCGCACTGCCACCCCGCTCTCAATGGCCCCCAGACCTGCGATCGCTGCCACCGTTCGAAACCCGGTGTCGACTTTGCCAGGCTGGCACGGACAGGCATCAGCTTCGCCGCCCTGAGCCGTCGGGGTTACGACGTCGAGGAGCTGGTCGGAATCACAGACTACCTCGGCTTCAGGAAACTGGGGTACCCGGGAGATCCGATCCTCCACGGAGGGCGTTTCAATAAGCTCCCCTTCGGCCCGAGGCCAACGTGGCTCGCGCCAGGATCGCGCACGGTTCCGCCACCGGAGCGCAGTCAGATTGGCGCCGGCTCGTCCCTGCGCCTGCTAGCCGTCCCCGATCCGGGGAGTGCCGGGAGCGACCGGTGACGTTCTCATGTCCGATCCTGGTACATGCGGGCCCGAGAGGTCCGACGTTCTTGCCACTTGTGGCTCGGCAACTGAAAGGAGGATGCCGTGCAACAGACAGGACTCCGGGGACACACGTTGTTCCAGATGCTGCAACCGCAACAGGTGGCCGCCATCAGCGATGCCGCCGAGGAGGTGGTCCTCGAGGCCGGCAGCCCCGTGTACCGCCACGGCGACCGCGCCGACTTCTTCTACGTCGTGCGCGAGGGAGCAGTCGCCCTGCGTGGCGAACGGGCGGATGGCCTTGGGCTGCACGTGGATGAGGTGGGACCCGGCGAGATCTTCGGCGCCTGCATCTGCTTCGGCCGCGACAGCTACACCTTGAGCGCGCGATGTGAGGCGCGGACCAGGCTGCTCCGCATCCGCGCGGACGCGCTCAAGAGTCTTCTGGACGCCGATCCTCGCCTCGGCTACACCGTCCAGGGGTATATCTCGGGGGTCTACTTTCGGCGGTACATCGAAACGGTAACCAAGCTCCAGGCGGTGGTGCACTCTCTGCCGCTGACGAGCGCCTGAAGACGACAGCCAGCAGCTGTTCGCCGTGCCATGAACGATCGCGTTTTCACACCGCTCTCGCTGGGCCCCGTCCGGGTCCCGAACCGCCTTGCCCTCGCGCCGGTTAAGACCGCGCTCGGCAGCCTGGACGGTGCGGTCACTGCCGAGCTCCTCGCTTACTACCAGCGTCGCGCGCTGGGTGGTGCCGGCCTCGTGATCGTGGAGCCGATGTACGTTGACCCACGCGGACGGGAGCATCCGCGCCAGCTGGGCGCGGACCGCGACCAGCTGATCACCGGGATGCGCGCCCTGGTAGGGGTCGTGCGCCGCCACGGCGCCGTGGCGTTCGCGCATCTCAACCATGCCGGCCGGGCAGCTAACCCCAAGGCCGTCGGCGGTCCTATCGAGGCTCCATCCGCCGTCGCCTGCCGGAGTACCGGCGCCACTCCGGAAGCGATGACCGAGGCGAGAATCAACGCAGTCCTCGCGAGATGCCGGCGAGCCGCGGAGCGGGCGTGCGCAGCGGGTTTCGACGGCATCGAGCTGCAGCTCGGCCTCGGCTACCTCCCGGCGCAGTTTCTCTCCCCCCTCACCAACCGGCGCAACGACTCCTGGGGGCGCGACCGCTGGCGTTTTGCACGGGAGGTCGTTGCTGCTGTGCGAGGAGCCACCGGGGAAGGGCGCGCTCTGATCATCCGTCTGTCTGCGGACGAGAAGGTCATCGGTGGTCTCCGACTGGAGCACTCGATCAATCTGGTGCAACAGCTCGTCGCCTGGGGCGTCGACGGAGTTCACGTCGTGACCGGTTCGGCCTGTGACACCCCACCCTGGTACTACCAGCACATGAGCCTACCGGCAGGGGTCAACGAGAGTCTGGCCGCCGAGCTACGGAAGGTGACGACACTGCCGGTCCTGGTGGCCGATCGGCTCGGCGATCCCGACCGTATCAGGATGATCCTGGAGGAAGGGCTTGCCGATATCGTCGCGCTGGGCCGGCCGCTCGTGGCGGACCCAGACCTGCCGCAGAAGATGCGCGACGGGCGGGAGGCCGAGATTATGAGCTGTGGATCCTGCCTCCAAGGCTGCCTGGCCAGGGTCCGTGCAGGTCGCCCTATCGGGTGTCTCATCAACCCAGAAGTTGGCCACGAGGCTGATCCAAGCTTGCCGGCGCCGGCTCTGGGCACCCGGTTGGTGGTCGTCGGCGGTGGGCCGGCCGGTCTGCAGGCGGCGTTGTCTGCTCATCGTCGAGGCTTTGGCGTGACGCTTCTGGAACGGGAAGCCCACCTCGGAGGGCGGTTCAATCTCGCTCACTTGACCCCCGGCAAGGCAAGCATGGCCCGGCCACTGCGCTCCCTGGTGGCGGCCGTGGAGCGATCCGGCATCGACGTGCGGACCGGCACCGAGGCTACGGCCTCATCGGTCTTGGCGCTCGACCCGGAACGCGTTATCGTCGCCACGGGCTCGCTGACCAGGGTTCCGGACATTCCCGGCTTGCTGCACCCGGTCACGGCGGAAGACCTCCTCACGGGACGGTGCACGGCCGGTCGGTGGGTGCTGGTGGTCGGCGGCGACCTGGTAGGCATCGAGATTGCCGAGTGGCTCGCCTCCGGGCCGCACGTCGTGATGGTGGTCGAGATGCTCGACGAGGTGGCCCGTGACATGGAGACCGTGGGTCGTGCGCTGGCCCTGAAGCACCTCGAAGAGGAGGGAGTCGATATCTTCACTAGGACCCGCATCGACCGTATGGAAGACGGTGAGGTGTTTGTATGTGACGTAGGAGGCGGCGAGGCACGTTCACTGGGAATATTCGACACCGTAGTCATCGCCACCGGCCGCCGCGCCCATGACCCGCTCTCCAGCGCTGTGCGCGCAGCCGGAGTCGAGGTCGTCGTCGCCGGCGATGCGGTCATCCCGGGCCAGGTCATCGATGCCACTGCGTGCGGCCACGCAGCAGCCCTCGGCAGCGTCCCTGCGGCCCGGAGGCCAAGAGCAAGCACACAGAGGCCTAGGCAGATGGTTAAGGGGTAAGGGGATGCGATGGTGGTACCTCTCTCCTTCCCGAAAGGAGGGGCCGATGACGGACCGCGAGTTGATCCACGCGTTGCGACGGGGCCACCTCTTGTCGTTGAAACCGGGGGAACTCCCCGGCCGGCTTGTGGCGGCGCGAGTCATCCGTGCGGACGCCACCTGTGTCACAGGGTGTATCAGGATCTTGGCCGTCGATGACTCGATCGTGGTGCAGGAGGAGACAGTGGACGGCGGCCTGCTGATCCGCGCCATGCCCTCCCTGCAGCGAGCTCAGATCTTCGTCGACCGGCGTCTCGACTCGTACGCACCACTCTGGCACGGGCTGAGCTGCCCCGTCACGGCGTGCCGGTCGTGGCCTCCACAGGCTACGAGCCGTTGAAAACCGGAGCGCCCAACGCATTCGCCGACCCTTTACAGGCTACGAGATACGAGGCGTGGCACGTGGGCCCCGGCAGGCGTGCCGATCGTCTCGAGATAGCCCTGCTAAGAAGGCTGCTGGTGGATGTGCCCGAGGCGCGCTCGGTTCTCGAGATCGGCGTTGGCAGGGGCCACGTCGACCGGCTCTTCGCCGCCAGAGGGTTCGAGGTCATCGGCATCGATCTCTCGTTCTGGCGGAAGTGTTTGCCGCGGCGTGTGAGAATGGCTCCTGTGTCCTCGTGGCGACCGTGTCCAACGCCTGCCTGATAGGCTAGTCTGCAGGCACTCTGGCCCGACGCCGAGCCCCGCGACTACGTCCGTCTTCGGCAGGAAGCTCGATGCCGAGCGCCTTCACTCTGCGGAAGAAGGTCGAGCGATGCATCCCCAGCTCGCGGGCGGCGGCAACCCGGTTGTTCCGGTTGCGGCGAAGAGCCTCGGCGATGACCTCGGCCTCGGCGATTCGCACCGCAGAACGGACGTCCATCTGTACCACCACCCGACCACGCAGATGCTCCGGCAGATGGTGGGGCTCGATGCGTTCGTCCTGGCAGATGACGAAGGCATGCTCGATGGCGTTCTCCAGCTCGCGCACGTTCCCCGGCCAGTCATGGGCGGCGAGCAGCGCAATGGCCTCCGCGCTCAGCCCCTCGACGCGCCGTCCCTGCCGCCGATTGAGCCGAGCCACGAAATGGTCGGCGAGCAGTGGGATGTCCTCGCGCCGCCGTCGTAAGGGTGGCAGCTCCAGGCGCATGACGTTGATTCTGTAGTACAGGTCCTCGCGAAAGCCGTCATCGAGGACCAACGCACGGAGATCGCGGTTGGTGGCGGCAATCACCCGCACGTCGGCGTCAACAGGACCAGTGCCACCAAGGGGCTCAAAACGGTGCTCCTCGAGGACGCGCAGCAGTTTCACCTGGACAGCGGTGCTGATCTCGCCGATCTCATCCAGTAACAGGGTGCCGCCTTGCGCACGGGCAAAGCGTCCGGGGCGATCGCGGCGAGCGTCGGTATACGCTCCTGCACGGACGCCGAACAGCTCGGATTCGAGCAGCGTCTCCGGAACCGCCGCGCAGTTCACCGCCACGAACGGCGCCGCCCGCCGACGGCTCTCGCCATGAATCGCTCGGGCAAGGAGCTCCTTGCCGGTGCCCGTCTCCCCCTCGATGAGCACGGTACAGTCACTGTCCGCAACGGCGGGCAGGATTTCGAGAATGTTGCGCATCGTACGGCTGCAGCTGATCAGGTCGCCGATCGCGAACCGGCCCTCGAGCTCCTGCCGGAGCACCTCGACCAGCGTCAGGTCACGGAACGTCTCGGCTCCACCAATGACAGTGCCCTCCGGATCGCGCAGGAGCGCGGTGGAGACAGAGATGGGGATACGCCGGCCGTGACCGTCAACAATGAAACAGGGTTGGTTGATGATGGGGCGGCCGCTTTCCAGGGTACGCTGGAGGGCGCAGGCTCCCTCGCACAAGCTGGCCCGAAAGACCTCGGCGCAGCGCCGTCCGATTGCCTCATCGCGGCTGATCCCGGTGATTTCCTCGGCGGCGCGGTTGAACGACGTGATGCACCAGTCGCCATCGACGGTGAACACGCCGTCCGAAATGCTCTCGAGAATGCTCTCGGTTGCTTCGCCATACCGTAGACGCCCCGCCAACGCGTCTCCTTTCTGTCGTCTCGGGCAGGTCTTAAGGCCGTCGAACGCCGGGCCGCGCAGGCGCCGCCCTCAATAGGAACATCGGGTGACGCCGCGTTGGAGTCAACCTGCAGTTGTCCAGCATCACTTACGCGCGGTGCCAACTCGTCTAGGCGAAAGGCCCTCCAGGGCGTATTGCCGACGAGGAAGGGCACCAGCTGAACCGAGGCGTCAAGCTGGTGGAGATCGGAAGACCAACGGGAACATGCCGGCCCCGACAGAGTGTTGTGGTAGGAAACCGCTGGGTGCGGGGTTGCTCCTGGCAGGCCTTGTCGATGCGAATGGCAGACCGGCGGGTCAGCCCCAAGCGAAGGACGGCGTCCGACCACCTCGTTCGGCCGGACGGGAGAGGAGAAACGAAGATGAGAGGCATGAGAGCGCTGGGCATCGGATCTCTGGTCCTCGCGGCCATGCTCCTGATGGTCCTGCCGGTTTCGGCGGGGCTGTACTTCGAGCAAAGCGTGACCACCGAGGGGCACGGGCGTGGCATGGAGATGAAGATCAAGGGCTGGGCAGAGTCCGGCAAGGCCAAGATCCTCTACGAGGACAGCAACAACCCGATCCTGCACAAGGGCGACTACCTCCTGACCCTCGACGGAGGGAAGACGGTCTATCTGATCGACCCGGAAAAGAAGACCTACTCGAAGTGGAGCATGGAAGAGCTGTTCGCCTTCATGAACCGTCTCGGCCAGTCGACCGGCGGCATGGTCAAGATCGACTTCCAGGATCCTCACAGCCAGACGCTGGTCACCGAGCCGGGCGGCACCGTCCTCGGTCACTCGACAACGCACTACAAGTGGAAGTCGGGCTTCACAATGGACATGAAGGTGGCCTTCATGCACACCAGGGACCGCCTCGACACCGTGACGGACGCGTGGGTGACGAAGGACGTCTTCGATCCGGGCCTGTTCTCCTGGCTCCGCGCCACGGTGCCGACGACCGGAGATCCCGACCTGGACAAGATCCTGAAGACCAACACCCGAGTCATGGGCCACGGTCTCCTGCTCAAGATGAACCAGACCACCATCACGACCAACAAGAAGGGCAAGCAACGGACATCGACGACGCACTTCGAGGTCACCAAGCTGGTCCAGAAGAACGTCGACGACTCGATCTTCGCCATGCCGTCCGGATACTCCGAAGCTCCACTACTACCTGAGATGGGCGCTTCACCGGATCAGGGCGGCAACGGCAAGGGACACGGATCTCAGGACGAGGAACACAAGAGCCCCATGAACTCGCTCAAGAGCCTCTTCGGCAAGAAGCACTAGGCCCGCCTGGGGAAGGACCGCGGGAGGTTCTGACGGGCCAGACGGCACGCGCTCCTCATGGATGCGCTTCGCGCATCCTCACCTGACGAAAGCAGAAGACTGGAAGAGCAAGGTTGGGAGGACGCTGCAATGGGATCGAGATGCACGAGCGCGTCGCACGCCCACTGCACGCGCAACGACCCGGAGTGACGCCCGACCCCGCCGACTACTTGACCACGACCGAGACTGCCGCGCCCAGATCGAGCGCTGCGCCACCCCACGCTCCGTCCACCAGCGGCGCGCCGGCCTGCACCAATATCTGACGCACGATCGAGGGTGACACTGTAGGATCGAGGCTCCTGATGAGCGCCGCCCCCGCGGCCGCGAACGGCGCCGCCATCGAGGTCCCGGACGAGGTGCCGAACTGCCCCTCATCCAGCGCGCCGTAAACGTTCTCGCCCGGGGCTGCCAGCGGCACCCTCGGGCTCCTGTTGGCGAACGTCGCCAGGCCAGTGCCCCCAGCGTTGAGCGCCGTGACCGCTAGCACGTTGCTGTCGGTGGCCGGAAAGGAGAGCGTGGTCGCGGCGTCGTTGCCCGCCGAGGCCACAACCACGATCCCCATCGACTCGGCTCGCTCGAGCAGCAGATCGACCACGCTGGACCGTGCGTGGTAGGTCAACGACAGGTTGATCACGCTGACACCCCGGCTGATGGCGTCCGCCAACGCCAGCGCGAGCGAGAACGCAGTCCCGCCCCCGTCATCGTCGAGCACCCGGTACGGCAGGATCTCAGCGCCGGGAGCAGCGAGGGCCACGATCGAGGCGACGAACGTTCCATGCCCGGCGGCCTCGTCCACCAGGCCATCCCCGTCCTCGTCGATGCCGTCACGGGTTTCCCACGGCGAAGTGTCGCCGTCGATCAGATCCAGTCCGCCCGCCAGGATGCGTCCGGCGAGCACCTGGCTGCACGGATCCACGCCGGTGTCCATGACTGCAACCACCACACCGCTGCCGTCGGCATTGGTGAGGGCTGGCGCCAGGTCGATCTGCGCCACCGCTGCCTGCCCGCGGTACTTCTGCTGGGTCGGGAACCGGTCTACGACTGGAAACCGCTTGCGGGAGGTCTCGGGGTCGCGGAAACGATAGTTGGGCTCAATGGCAAGGACGTCCGGATCGGCCTTGACTGCAGCAAGCAGCTGATCGGTCAGCTCGTCCTGCCACCGGAAGAGAACCCCAAAAGTTCCAATCGTTCCGATGACTTTGGCGCCGTAACGGGCCGCCACCAAGTCGGGATTGGCGCCATCCACGAGCACGAGGAGCGCCTCGTGGGGCTCGAACTCCTGGCCCTCGATGGTCGGCGGGGCCGGGTTCTCCGCCCGCACCGACCGCGCGAGCAGGTCGCCCGCCACGTTCAGGAGCGCCTCGACGTGAACGGTCCACCCCGGTTGAATGTCCGCCGCCGAGTCGGCATCACCCTCGAACCGAGTCGTTGGCTGCAGCGCAACGGTGCGGCCGTCGTCCAGAGACAGAGAGCTCGACGTGACTGAAATGACCGTGCCCTCGATCTCGCGGTATCCCTGGCCGGCGTCCTCCTCTCCCTGGAGCTCGATCTTCACGGCGACGTAGGTCCCGGCGCCGATGTAGGCGGCCTTGACCTCCACGAACTGCCCCGCGCGGAGGTCGGAGTATGCGTAAAGCGGGCCCTCGTAGGCGGTCGAGGCCGTGACCCGATAGATCCGTCCGTCATCGAGAGAGAAGCCCTCGGGCGGCAGCATCCCGGTGACCAGTCCCTCGGCGTCAAACTCGACGTCGCCGTCGCACGAGCTGCATCCACCTCCATCTCCGCCGCCTTCATCGCCACCCCCATCGCCCCCGTCGCCCCCGTCGCCCTCGTGGAGCTCGACCTCCGTGGCCGTCATGACCGTGGCCTCGAGCTGCCCGCGCGCGGTCACCGAGTCCCCGACGGAAAGAGCTGCAAGCGACTCGACGTTCTTGAAAACGGTTCCCTCCGTTACCAGAACCTGGTAGTCCTCGGCCTCCTGGATGCGGAGGGAAAAGCCGTCCTCGGCCACGGCCGTGACCACACCTTCGAGAGAGGTCTCCGACTCGAGCGCGAGCGACCTGAGGTTGCCGGCCGTGGCGGCACTTTCGGTTCCGGCAACGCCGGCCTTATCCATTGCCCCCGACGCTGACAGGCCGGCCAGCGACGCGACCGCCTGAGTACACAGCGGCGGTTGCGCCGGCGCGCGGCCGGCGGCCCGCCGCGCCACGCTGACATGGGTGGCGTGCACGATCGTCAGAGTCAAGCCTGCCTCCGCCGTACCGACCGCGCGCACCACGTCGCCAAGGGCGATCCGCGGTCCGAACCACTGCGTGCGGGCGTCGATGTGGAGGGTCGTCCCACCTTCCAGGTCAACCTCGGTCGGGAGATGCAGCGCCGTCACCCTCCCTTCGAGCGTCACCGCGGATGAGAGCTGATGCTCGCGGAGGGATGTGGCACCTGCTGAGGCGGCGAGTATGACGCCGGCCAGGGCAACGGCCAGGGTCGTGGCACGGCTGCGTTTCATGACGTCTCCCAAGGTCTCATGTCGCCGTAGAGATGGAAGATTCCCCACGACGCCGGATGTGGGTCCAGCTCCGTGACGGCGGTCACGGCTTCGCGGTAGGCGCGCGCCGGATCGCCGGCGTCGCGCAGGCTGCGGTGTAGCTCGGTTCCGAATGTAAAGGCGACCTCGTCCCGCACCGCCCCGGTCGCCCCGACCACTGTCCGGACCCCGCCCGCGACCAGGGCCTGCAGGAACCCTGCGTAGTGATCTCCGCCCCGCGCTCCAATCCGCAAGCCGGAGCACACGCCGAAGGTCACCACGTGTGCCGAGAGGCGCGTGGCGGCAACGTCGTGTACGGTCACGTAGCCGTCGCTCAGCCGGAGACCTGAGGCCGACGGGGAGCCATCGAGAAACACGGCGTGCCCGGCAAGATGGACCATTTCATAGTTGGTCAGGAGGGCGAGGAACCCGCTCCGCCCAACCGTCTCCACCACCTTGGCGTCCGGAAGAACCTGCCGCAGCCGTCGGATCTCCTCCCCGACTAACGGCAGCCCCTCGTCAGACGCTCCGCTCAGCGCCACTGATTGCGGTCTTCGGGGGGAATGGCACAGCAGCCGGACGGCCGCTGCCGCCCCGGGCACCAGCGTGAACGGCCCCTGAGTCCCCAGCCGTCCCGCACCGGGGACCGGCAGAGCCGCCCACGGGAGGTGGTAGAGGCCGTCCTGGGGCGCCAGCCACAGCGGCCCCTCTCCGGAAGCGGCGATAGGGCCGAGCAGCAGCTCGCTCAGACGCTGCAGGCGTTGATCGAAGACGCGCCGCGAAGCGGTACGGGCGCCGTCAGCCGCCCAGGCGTCCGCGTCGAGGTGAAATCGGGCCGAGGCCACGAGCCGCCGGATCTCCCCGGCAACGCCGCGCCGGCGTTCCACTTGCAAGGAACCTGACGAGACGGCGAAGATCACCAGGTCGTCCCGCCCCAGGAAGTACTCCAGGTAGCGGCTGCCGTGCGGCAGGAGCTGGGCGAGCTCGTCGATGACATCCGTCCCGCGGCCGAGGCCCGGCCTGAGCTCGGGGTGACGGCGAGCCAGCTCTGTTTCCACCTTCCGGAGCTCGTCGTCGAGAGCACGAATGGCGCCGGCAGCCCTCAGGCCCGAGCGCCGCAGCCTTCGCTCACTGTCGCCCTCGGCCTCGCGCAGCAGCGCGGAGAGGCGGCGCCTGAGCTCCTTCCAGCGTCGGATCTGCGGATCGTCTCCCCTGTCCGCACGGCGGCCGAGCTCGTTGACCAGCCAGCCGGTTCTCATCCTATTCGCCACCTCGAGAGCCCTCTTGCGGTCACTCGTGCGGCCGCGGTCCAGAAGCTGCGTCAGCAGATCGACGTAGACCTCTCCGCGAAGCGAGAGGAACGCCTGCTGGTCCGCAGCCGCCGCCAGGCGACCGTTGAGGAGATCGGCGTAGTGCGCCGCCCTCGTCAATGCGGCGATCGCGCGGTCCGGCTTACATCTGCCAACCGTGTGCCATGCGATCAGCTTCGCCCACGGCGAAGCACGACGCGCCACCACGACCTCCCGTGCCAGCTTCAGGGCCGTCTCGCGGCGACCCCACTCGAGGGCGCGGCGGGCCGCCCAGGCAAGGGCGACCCAGCCCCTTCGCCGTAGGCCCGCCTTCTGGAGACGACGAGCGGCACCGGCCACGGCCCGAGGATCGCAGCTCGGGTCGAGCTGTGCGACATCACTCAGCAGCAGATCACGGGCGAGTGCGTAGCGGCCTCCGGAGAGCTCTCGAAAAGCGCGGCGCCACATGGCGACCTCGCCCTCCGCCGCCGTCACCACTGCCTCCAGCCGCCGACCCCGCAGCACCTCTCTCTCCAACCCCGTCCCGTCTGCCACCAGCACCGCATGCGCCAGACGGCGGCGAGCGGCAGCGGGATCGCCGAGGCTGACCTCGGCCTCGGCAAGGTCGAGCTCAGCCACCACCTCCACGCCGACGTCGCCCGAGCTGCGCGCGGCTTCAGCCACCGCCTGCCAACGTGCCAAAGCCTCATCGACCCAGCCGGCGCTGAACTCGGCCTCGGCCCGGTTCAGCTGAGCCTGTAGCGCCACGGCGGACCACCCCCGATCGGTGGCCACCGATGCGATCCTGCCATACTCCGCCACCGCCTCTCGCAACCGCCCCTCCGCTACCCAGACATTGGCCAGGTTGGCCTCGGTCACCAGGCGCCGGAGCGATCCCGCGGGGAGCGTGCGGCAAGCCCGCCGCCACAGTCCGCGGGCCGTCGCCACCCGGTCCGCGGCGTCCTCGGCACAGCCCAGGTTGATCAGGACGGCAGCGCTTCTCTCGTTGTCGTTGCGAGCGCCAAAGCTGCCCCGTAGCCGCCCCGCGAGGGTACGCGCCTGCCGGAGGTTCAGCCGCTCGCCGTACAGATCGATCAGGGGAAGAGCCGCGCGGTCCGCCTGCTCGACAAGGCCACGGCGGCGGAAGATCCGTGCCGCTGTGCCGAGGTGCCTCTCGGCAGCCTCCGCCTCCCCAGCGAGGTAGAACGCGATGCCAGCCGCCCAATCCACCCAGCCGCTCAGCTCCGCCGGGGCATTCCCGGAAAGGTCTCTCGCCCATTGCCGCGCCTCGCCGGGCTGACGTCGAACCAGCTCCTCGGCGAAACGCCGCAGGGCTTCACCGGCCGCTTGCGGATCGCCCTCGTCGAGGGCACGCCGCACGAGCGGCGGCAAACCGACGCTTCTAGCTGTCATCACCTTCGCCGATGAGAAGGGACAGCAGGTCGATCCTGTGCTCGTGAAGCCACCAGGTCCCGCGGTAGACACCACCGGCGACGTGGTCGAGGTGGAACTCGCCCAGATTGTCGATCTCTCCCTCGGCCGCCGCCCCGGACTCCTGCCCCAGCACGACCCTGCCGCTGCCGGCCGGTTCTCCCCGTTTGTCCGTGATCTGACCGTGGACGTCGAACCGCGAGCCGCCCTGGGGCAGTACCTGCAGCACCACGCGGTACGGTCCCGCCTCGAAGTCGAACATCTGGGCCGCCCCAGCCGGTCCGCGAACCGCGGCGAATGCCGGCTCGGCGGCCGACGACG
Source organism: uncultured Thermoanaerobaculia bacterium (assembly GCA_964552395.1). Taxonomy (GTDB): domain Bacteria; phylum Acidobacteriota; class Thermoanaerobaculia; order Thermoanaerobaculales; family Sulfomarinibacteraceae; genus JAJDNH01. The sequence continues at coordinate 103,126 of CAZKGM010000006.1, forward strand.
ACCGCAGGCGCCCGGTCCAAGTCTGGCGCCGGGAACCCGGCCCGAGCTCACGAAACAGCGAGCGAAGGAGGTGGAGCTCCCGGGCATCGGTCTGCTCACGCTCGAGCTCATCGAGGTCGGCGAGCAGAGATTCCCAGCGAGCGAGGTCCTGCCGGCACCTTCCACATCCAGCCAGATGCTCCCGCTCGGCCTCCGACCCTTTTCCGCCGAGGACCGCCAGAGCTCGCTCGTCGCTGAGGTGTGTCATCATTCCCTTCCACCTACCAGTGATCTGGATCACACGATCGAGACATCCCGATCAAGATCTTCTTCAGGCGCTGAAGGCAGCGCCGCCGGATCGGGCCTATGGACGAGGTTGCCAGGCCCTCCCCCGCAGCCACCTCCTCGTAGGAGTCGCGAGGTTCCTTGAGGTCCAGGCGCTGGATCAGGCGCCGACATCGTTCGTCGAGCCGGCTCAGCGCCTGACGCACCTGTGCCAACCGCTGGTCCCTGTCGAGAGCTTCCTCGGGGGTTCGAGTGTCGACGGCCGACCACGGGTAGAGCTCGTCGCCTGGTCGACGCCGTCGGATGACCTCCTTGGCCTGATAGCGGGCGACCCCAGCCAGCCAACCCGGCAGCTTCTCCGGCTCGCGAAGGCGATCGAGCCCCTGCAGCGCCACGAGCGCGACGCGCTGTAGCACGTCGCGCGCCTCTTCCTGGTCGCAGCCAGTACGTCGGGCGACGGCCTTGACGACCGGACCATAGCGTACCCACAGTTCGTTCCACGCAGCCTCGTCACCGGTGAGGCATGCCCTCACGAGCTCACGGTCTCGGACGCGGGCCGAGCTCCAGTGGTCGGGATCGCGTTCCACCACGGGAGTATCGCAGAGCAGGCGAAGGAGACCGTTCGAATACCATCGACGGCGCCGTGACACAAGTCACAGCCGCCTACTGGAGACATGTCTCTTTGAGCATATGTGGACACACTATCCACTGGCTCGCTTCTGCGAAGCTCGAAAGGGAGGGCACTATGCGGATGAGATGCATCTTCAAAACCGTCGGATATACGGCCGCGGCTCTGCTGCTGGTCTCCGGTCAGGCCCAAGCGCAGACCGGCAACCAGTGGAAGATCCTCGGTTGGAATGACCTCGGCATGCACTGCATGGATGACAGCTACGAGGTCTTTTCGATCCTGCCACCGTACAACACGATTCACGCACAGCTCATCGATCCATCCGGAAACAGACTCACCAACCCGTCGGGGATCACGGTCAGCTACCAGGGGATCGCCGACCCGACCGGCTCGATCAACACCACATCGGCCGGAAAGACCAACTTCTGGCAGTACGTGGGACAGCTGTTCGGCGCGTCCCCGCCGGTCGACCAGGGGTTGACCGGCTCTCAGATGCCGGGCGCCGGCAACGTGCCGCAGCCGATGCAATGGGAGAGCGGCTTGCAGTGGTTCACTGCCGAGGGCATACCGCTGACACCGTACGACGACAGTGGCAACAAGAACTACTACCCGCTGATGCGGCTGGTTGCGCGCGACTCCGGCGGTGCCGTCATCGCGACCACCGACATCGTACTCCCTATCTCCGACGAGATGACCTGCACCGCGTGCCACGCCTCCGGTTCGCCTCCGGCAGGCGAGCCGGCCGCCGGCTGGGTGAACGACCCAGATCCCGTGCGTGACTACCGCCTCAACGTGCTGCTCAAGCACGACGATCTCCAGCTCGGCACTCCCGCCTATCAGCAGGCCTTGGCCGACGCGGGTTACAGCGCCGCCGGGCTTTACGACACGGTCCTCAACGACGGAACACCCGTTCTGTGCGATCGCTGTCACGGCTCGAACGCCCTTCCCGGTACCGGCATGACGGGTATCTCAGCGCTCACCGCCGCAGTGCACGGTCTCCACGCCTCGGTCACTGACCCCGCCACCGGCATGACCCTCGATGCAGCCGATAACCGCACCGCCTGCTACCGCTGCCACCCCGGCTCGGACACCCGATGCTTGCGAGGCGCGATGGGGCACGCGACGGCGGCGGATGCCAGCCTCTCCATTCAGTGTCAGAGCTGTCACGGGGCCATGAGCACGGTGGCCAATCCGGCGCGCGCGGGCTGGTTGGAGGAGCCGACGTGCCAAAGCTGCCACACCGGCACCGCTACCAACAACGCAGGACAGATCCGCTTCCTCACTGCGTTCGACTCGCCCGGTCACTACCGCAACCCTGCAAGCACGGTGTTCGCGACCAACCCCGACACGCCTGCAGCGGGATTCTCGTTGTTTCGGTTCTCTACCGGGCACGGCGGCCTGCAGTGCGAGTCCTGCCATGGCTCGACTCACGCCATCTTCCCCAGCTCGCATTCCAACGACGAGATCCGCAATCAGGAGTTGCAGGGGCACGGCGGCACCGTGGCCGAGTGCTCCGCCTGCCATGGCAACCAGCCGCAAACCACGACCGGGGGGCCGCACGGGATGCACCCGGTCGGGCAGACCTGGGTCCAGCGTCACCACGACATCGCCGAGGAGGGCGGTGCGTCGGCCTGCAAGGCGTGTCACGGCACCGACTACCGCGGCACCGTTCTCTCACGGGCCCTCGGTGATCGTACGGTTTCCGCCTTTGGCACGAAGAACTTCTGGAAGGGTTACCAGATCGGCTGCTACACGTGCCACAACGGCCCAAGGAGCGAACATGCCAACCCCAACCATCCACCGTCGGCAACCGATCTGACCGCTAGCGTTGCCTCTGGCGCCACCCTGACGCTCACCCTGCAGGCCAATGATACCGATGGCGATTCACTGCAGCTTCGCATCGTATCCCAGCCAGCGCACGGCCGGGCCGGCGTGGGCGGCAGCACGGCCACCTACATCCCCGACCCGGGGTTCACCGGCTCCGACTCGTTCACGTATGCCGCCTCCGACGGGATGGCGGACTCGAACCTCGCGAGCGTGACCGTGAGCGTCGGCGGCACCCCGTGCACGCTGTCCTGCTCCGCGACCGTGCCGGACGTTGCGCAGGTCGGGGAAACCGTCCAGTTCGCCGCGCTCGCCACGCCGAGCGGATGCTCGGGAACACCGGAGTACAGCTGGTCCTTCGGGGACGGAACGACCTCGAACACCCAGAACCCCCAGCACGCGTACTCCTCGAGTGGGACCTTCACCTGGACCGTAACCGCCACGCTCAACGGGGCGTCCTGCTCACGCACGGGTAGTATCGCTGTCAGCGATGTCGGCGGCGGCTGCTCGATCGAGTGCTCTGCCGAGGCCCCCGGCACGGCAATCGTGGGCCACAGAGTGCGGTTCTCGTCGGAGGTTGCTCCCTCGGACGGCTGCAGCGGTACGCCGACCTACCTCTGGCAGTTCGGCGATGGCGGCTCTTCGGACCGATCGGACCCTCGCCACGCCTACGGAAACAGGGGGACCTTCTCGTGGACGTTCACCGCCTCGCTGGACGGGGCTACCTGTGCCAAGGAGGGAACAATCAACGTGACCCGGCACGGAGATGGCGAGCATGGTGGACGCCACAGCTCCGTCCGTGGTTTCGCCAGCCCCCGGCCCGGGTCCGACTGACCTTACTCTCTGGAACCTGTAGGCCACGGGCCCGCGCTCAAGCGCGGGCCCGCTTTCTTACACCGTCCCTGCCTATCTCCTTCGTCCAGGCTCCCTCCTGTCAGGCACCGTCTCGAGTGCCGTTGAGGCTTGGCTGTGAACGGCGAAGACGCCAAGTACGCTGGGTTCGCCAAGGAGATGTTTGAGTCTAAGTCTCTGCGTTCTCTGCGCCTTGTCGGTTCAATCATCGCTTTGCCAATATCGGGTTCTGCGCGGAGACAACCTGACTCAAAGGGATAGGTGGAACCCGGTCCAGTCGAGTGCCGAACCTCGCTGGCTCACCGGGCTCGAGCACCGACGTGGGCGATGATCTGCTCGAACTTGTCCTCGAACGTCTGTCGGAACGCCCCGTGGAACAGGGCGATCCGCTCGTCCGTGAGCCGCGCGCTGAAACCTCCGTCGGCGACATCGAGGGCGTACCTCAGCTCGCTTGTCCCCATACGGGAGAACCTCACCACGAGCTCGTCGCCGTCGCGTTCGAGCGTCACGATTTCGCCGAGCTCGCGGCCCGAGAGCTCCTCGCGAACCCGCTCGACGAAAGCGTCCGGCCCCATCCCCGGCACCTCAAACGACTGCATCGGGTCCTCCTGCACCTACGCTATCACGGTACGGCCCGCCGCAGTTTGCCGGGTCCGACTCCAGCAGCGATCGCACCAGGTTGATCTTGGCGAAGTCGCCACCGCTGATCCACGTCATCCACCCCTCCCGCCCGAGCAGCCGCCGTGTCATGGCCCGCAGCGACAGCCCCTCTGTTCGCAACCGCCAAACATCACGGGCCAGCTTCTCCCAGTGGCCGATCCGGCGTTGGAGCGCCGTCGTCCCCTCCTCGAGAACACCCGCGTGTGAGCACACCACGAGCCGCGGCCGCAACGACGCCACACGGTGCAACGACTGCAGGTGGGTCCAGGCGTCCTCCGCCCGCCGGAGGTAGAGCACCCGGGCCGAGATGTAGAGGTCTCCCGTGAACAGCCAGCCCGTGTCGGGCGCGTACAGGCACACGTGGTCGGACGCGTGGCCCGGCGTCGGAATGACCTGGAACCGGTGGCCGGCAATGACGATCTCATCCCCCATCACATGGGCATCTACGTCGACCGGTTGACCCCAGACGACCTTCCGGTACAGCGGAATACGATAGTAGCTGCGGAGAATCGGCACAGTGCGCGGCGGCGCGACGATCTCCACTCCAAGCTCGCGCGCGAGCAGCGCGTCACCGCCGGCGTGGTCCTCGTGGTGGTGAGTGTGGACGATCCGGCGCACACCGTGATCTCTGCTCCACGCCAGCAGCTCGGGCGCCGTCCGCGGGCAGCCGCTGTCGATCAGGGTGTCGCCCAGCAGGTACGCCGACACCTGATACACAGGCCGGCCCAGGATTGTCGGCAGGAGCTGGATTCGGGTCAGAGGGCCGTGGGTCGAGGTTCTCAGCATCGCCGCCGACCAGTTTGGCCCGGCCGACGGCGGTGTGCAACACCGGCCAGCATGCACAAGGGGCGCGGCTCTCGCCGCGCCCCGTCGGCTGTCATGCGGACTACAATGTCACTCGAACTGAGTCGGATCCTTCTTGAACTCGTGGATCGCCTTCTTGTTCTGAAGCGAGGCCTTCCAATCGACCTTCTTGTGGTGATCCTGCCCGTCGTGGCATCCGTTGCAGGTCTCCTGGTGAGGAAGAATGAGGCCGTTGGACTTGGCCATCTCGACGTCCTTCATGATGCTCATCTTCTTGTAGTCGCCTCCGGCACCATGACACGCCTCGCACTGAACACCGGCCATCGCCTCGTCGCTGTTGGTGGCGTGGCACTTCAGGCACTCGGGCCCGAACTTGCGGTCCTTCGCCGCCTTGGCAACATCGGTCGCCTTGGCGTGAACGGTGTTCTCCCACGAGGTGAACTCCACCCTGTGGCACATCTTGCACTTCTGGGCACCGACGTAGGTGTGCTCGCCGGCCTGGGCGCCGCTGGCGAACGGCACGACCAGAACCAGTGCCGCAACCCCCCACTTGATCACGCTTCTCATCCCGAACCCTCCTTTCGCTGACGGCCCAAGACTCCGCCATGCGTATCCAGGCCCGATTGTAATCGCTCCCCCTCACCGATTGCAAACCCGTCACGCGTCACGTGCTGCTACCAGCGAGCCGGGTCGATCCCTTCCAGGACCAGGAGCTCCCCGGTCGACGACCGACGATTCATGATCAGGCGGCCGGTCGCCGGGTTGACCGTCAGCGGCAGATGCTCCGCCTGAGGGGCCGGCTCGGCCCCGATGTCGAGGGTCGAGCGCTTCCGCCACCGCCACGACCCGGGCCTCGCTTCCCACAGCTCGAGGTGGTCTCTGCCCCGCCGCACCTGCCACAACGCGCCGCCATCAGGACGCCACGCGAGCTGTGTCGAGTAGTCGCCGATCCGTCTCGGCTCCCCTCCCTCGGGGCTCACGACCCACGCCCCCTGGTTTGGGTCGGAAGCATCCGTCCACACAACGTAAGCGATCCACTTGCCGTTAGGGCTCCAGCGCGGGTAGTCGCCGCCGCCCGGAGTCAGCTGGCGTGGAGTTCCACCGGCGGCGGATACGACCCATACGGCGGTCGGGGACCCGGCGGCGTACGCCAGGAACCGGCCGTCTGGCGACCAGGAAGGGAACTCCGAGGCTTCGACGCCTCGGGCGAGCGCCACCGGATGGCCGCCGGACCGCGAGACGACGTGCAGCTCAGTGACGCCACCGTCTCCCGGAGCGAGGTAGGCAACCCTCTGGCCCTCCGGTGAAAACGCCGGACAGGAACCGGTCTCTCTTTCCGACAGCAGCAACCTCTCCCTCCCATCCTTGCCGTGCAGCACGAGGACTCGCCTGCCCGCCGCGGTGCGCCGGTACACCATCGCGCCGTCCCCGGCAACGCTCCCCCACCCTGCCCCAATCACACCGCAGAGACGGCAGGTCCAGGCGCCCCCCATCGGATCGACCGACACGAGTTCGTTGAAAGTGCGGGTGCGCACCATGGCCAGGCGAGTGCCGGATGGATCGAACACCGGGTGCACGAGGTTCTCGAGTGCCGGCATCACCGCCGTCGCACCGGATTCGGTAAGCCGGAGCAGTCGCCCGTCGACAACTGCCGCCATTGACCGCCCGCCAGACGCCCACGAGACCCCGCCGAGACTGCGTCCGGGCGCCAGCCACTGCCGTCGCGGGCCGTCCGCTTGTCCGGCGGCGGTTACGAACACGCCGGCCTGTGTGTCGCTGGGACCGCCGAGCAGGGCCAGCCCACCACCCGGCCGGGGCAGCGCACCCCACCAGGAAAGCTCTTGCCCCCCACCTAGATACGACGACACGGCACCGCTGCCAGGTTCGAGCAACCAGAGGCTGCCGACGCCGTTCTCGACCCGCGAAAACAACACATGCTCGCGGTCCAACCACACGCCCCTCGACGCGTTTTCAACCGCCGCGAGGGCGGCTCCGCCGACTGCTGGGATGACCTCCAGCCGCTGGCTCTCGCTGCCGACGGCGGTAACTGCGAGCGCACTGCCGTCGGGCGAAAACCGGGGCCATGCCAGGATCTCGCCGGGGCGCGCGCGCTCGATCAGGCGCGGCGCTCCCCCTTCAGCCGACACGGCCAGCAGCTCTCCGCGGTTGCCGATCATGTGCTCGACCACGAGCGTGTCACCCCCGGGGCTCCACGTTGGATGCCACAGCGCACCAGATAGCTCAAGGAGCTGTCGCGGTCGCCATGCTCCCGGATCGGGTCGCCTTGCCTCCGTCCCGCGCCGTCCCAGCACGCCGCCGGCGAGCAGCCCTATGGCCAGAGCCGCAGCTGTAACAGCGACGATCACGGCGCCCCGCCTGCGGCGTCGCTGGCGCAGAGCGCTGACGCGAGCCGACGACACTCTGCGTGTCGGCGTCCGGTCAAGCCTCGCGCCAAGCGTTTCGTGCACCGCCGCCAGGTCCCGAGCGAGCTCGCCGCCATCCGCATAGCGCCGCCCAGGCTCGCGCTCCAGGCACCTGCCAACGACCGCTGCAAGCTCGGCCGGCACATCAACCGCGCACGCTTCGACCGGCATGTACTCCGCTCGTGCCACCTTCTGCAGTACGCCGACCGGAGTCTCGCCGGTGAACGCCCTTTTCCCCGTCAGCATCTCGTACAGGACCGTACCGCAGGAAAAAACGTCCGTTCGTGGACCGACCGCGTCGCCCAGCGCTTGTTCCGGCGACATGTACGGGCAGGACCCCAATACCATCCCCGGCTGGGTGAGCGTTTCCTCCATCGGCCGGTCCTCTGCGCGGAGCAGCCGGGCGAGCCCGAAGTCGAACACCTTGACGAAGTCGTCCGCGATGACCATGACGTTGGACGGCTTCAGATCGCGGTGGACAATGCCGGCAGAGTGCGCCGCCGATAACGCGCGTGCCACCTGCTCGGCCAGTGCCACCGCCCGGTGCAGGGCAAGCGGCCCATCGACGAGTAGGCGGTCCAGAGAGGTCCCCCGGACCAGCTCCATGACGATGTAGGGGAGTTCCTCCCCGGTCGCCGGATCAGCGGACCCGACGTCGAAAACCGGCACCACGTTAGGGTGCAGAATCCGGGCCATGGCGCGCGCCTCACGCTCGAAGCGCTGCCTGGCCGCCTGATCCGAGACCAGCATCTGGGGCAGGACCTTGATCGCAACCTCACGGTCCAACCGCTCGTCCCGGGCCACCCACACGGCGCCCATCCCCCCGCGAGCCAGGAGGCGAAGCAGCCGATACCGGCCGAGCAGCATTCCCTCGGTGATCGTTGCGGTCAAGCTCCCTCCATCATACGACGTCGGGGTCGCGTTCAGCCTCCCGATGGCCTGTCACGAGCACCGTGAGGGGCTGACCGGCTGGTTCGGTTCAAGTCCGCTTGTCAACCATCGCTGTCGCAGACGGGACAGGGTCGAGCCCTGGCTCTCTTCCGCTGTTCGCTCTCCGGGTCCTTCAGCGGCCGGTGCCCGGAGTACCGTCCTCAACCGTTGCAATCGGCGGAAACAGCCATTGCTGGAAGGCGTCGAACGCCCCCTCCGGTTCATGACAGCGTCGGCAGCGCGCCTCGTACATGTCCGCTGCGCCGACGACCACCTGCTCGTCGGACGCGACCAAGCGCTGGGTGTAGCCCGCCTGAGCGCCGCAGCGGGTACAGATGGCGGTGATCTTCTGAACCTGCTCCGCAATCGCCAGTAGCTGCGGCATGGGACCGAACGGTACCCCGCGGTAGTCCATGTCCAGCCCGGCCACGATGACCCGCTTCCCGAGGTTGGCCAGGTGAGAGCACACGCCGGGGAGATCGGTGTCGAAGAACTGCGCCTCGTCAATACCGACAACCTCGGTCCTCGGATCGAGCCGGTGCAGGATCTCCTCCGCACGCTCTACGACCTGGGATGGCAGCCGCCACTTCGAGTGTGAGACAACCTCGTTCTCACCGTAGCGGCTGTCCAGCGCGGGTTTGAACACCTGCAATCTCAGCCGGGCAATGGCGGCACGCCGCAGCCGACGGATCAGCTCCTCGGACTTGCCCGAAAACATGGGACCCGTGATCACCTCGATCCAACCTGAGCCCGGTCGCAAGACGCTCATCAACCCTCCTATGCGGCCACAGGGTACCACTCGGACGTCTGAAACCCAGCGAGCGCGAGGGGTCTTTCGGGAGGCTCAAGAACCGTGTCTTCGATGAGGTCTCGAATCGCTCCACAGGTCCACTGGAAGCTCCGCCGCCGTTCTCTCCATGAGCCGCCGCTCCCGGCGTCGCCCGCGTCCGGAACGTGCACCACCGCTCGCCTTGTCCGCCGGCCACCGGCCTTTACGCTCCCTTGACAACCGGCGCCCTGGCGCTCACAGTTGTCTGCAGGTATTCCGAAGATCGCTGTTGAGGGGGAGAAAATTTTTCTATCGTTTTGTTTTGTGGCGCTCGATGGCCGGCTGACGGCCATCGGGAGGAAGGAGTGAGTATGCCTGCAATCGTCATCATGGTGCTTGGATTGGGGGCCTTCTACCTCGGCTGGCGCTTCTACTCGAAGTTCCTGGCCGAGAAGGTCTACAAGCTCGACCCCGACTTCGTGACGCCGGCCTACGAGTTCGAGGACGGGACCGACTTCGTACCAACCAACAAGCATGTCCTCTGGGGCCACCACTTCACATCCGTGGCCGGCGCGGCTCCGATCATCGGGCCCGCGATTGCCGTCTTCTGGGGCTGGCTCCCGGCGTTGCTGTGGGTGGTTCTGGGGACCATCTTCTTCGCCGGGATGCACGACTTCGGCACCCTCTGGATCTCGAACCGGCACAAGGCCCGCTCCATGGGCCTGCTGTCGGCGGACGTCGTGTCACGACGGACGCGATCGCTGTTCATGATCGTCATCTTCCTTCTCCTGCTCATGGTCAACGGCGTCTTCGCCATCGTCATCGCCCGCCTGTTCGTCAAGTTCCCCGGCAGCGTGCTGCCGATCTGGATCGAGATCCCCGTCGCCATCACCGTCGGGTACATCATCTACCGCCGCAAGGGCAAGCTGCTGTGGCCGTCGATCGGCGCCCTGCTCACCCTCTACTTCTTCATCTGGGTCGGCGACAAGGTGCCGCTGGCCCTGCCCAAGATGCTGGGCGGGATCCCGGACGTCGGATGGTGGGTGATCATTCTGTTCGCCTACACCTTCATCGCGTCGCGCCTGCCGGTGTGGCTGCTCCTGCAACCGCGCGACTTCATCAACTCCCACGAGCTGTTCGTGGCGCTGGGCCTGCTGTACATCGGGATCCTGATCTCGAACCCGCACATCGCCGCGCCGGCCTTCAACCACAACGCCGCGGCCGGTGGAGCGCCGCCCCTGCTGCCATTGCTGTTCATCACGATTGCGTGCGGCGCCATCTCCGGCTGGCACGGGCTGGTCTCCTCGGGAACCACCGCCAAGCAGCTGGACAACGAGACCCACGCGCGGGCCGTCGGGTACCTCGGCGCCGTCGGCGAGGGCCTGCTGGCGTTGGGTGCCATTCTCGCCGTTACCGCCGGTCTCGCGGCCACTCAGTCGGAGTGGCTGGGCTCCGTTTACACCAGCTGGAAGGCTGCCAGCGGAGGCGCCGCCGGGAACTTCGTCAACGGCCTCGCACACCTGATCACGCCGCTGGGGATCCCCCACCACCTGGGCGCCGTGTTCGCAGCGGTGGTCGTCGTCAGCTTCGCCGGAACAACGATGGACACGGGAGTGCGCCTCCAACGCTACATCGTCTCCGAGGTCGGCCAGATCTACAACATCAAGGCCCTGCGCAGCCCGACACTGGCGACGCTGATTGCGGTCGGCGCCTGCCTGGCGCTGGTCTTCGGAGCCCACAGCCCGGGTGGCGGCGTCGCCACCGGCGCCCTCGTCATCTGGCCGCTATTCGGCACCACGAACCAGCTGCTGGCCGCTCTTTCGATGGTGGTCGTCGTGGTCTACCTGCGCAAGCTGAAGAGGAAGACCTGGCCCGTTCTGGTTCCCATGGTCTTCCTGTCGATCGTGACCGTGTGGGCGATGCTCGCCAACCTCGGCCGCTGGCTATTCGGTGACTCGCCGAACTACGTCTTGGGCGTGCTCGGCGTCATCGTACTCGGCGCAACGGCATGGATGATCCTGGAGGCAGCAACGGCCTTCGCCAAGGGTGGCGCCCCTGTGACCGAGGAGACCTCCGAGTGACGGACCTCTTCGAGCGGATGTACCGCGGCTGGCGGTCATTCAACCGGTGGTACGACGGCATGTTCTTCGCCCCGTACCGCTCGGCGGTGGCACGCGAACGGCGGGACCGCGAGGAGCTCTTTCTCCTGATGTGCTTCTCCGATCTGCTCGGGATACCGAACCCTGTCAGCTACTACACTCTGGAGCTCCTTCCCACCATGTTGGGGCGCTTCCATGAGTGGCACAAGCGTCAGGGAATCGAGCGCTCGCCGCTCGAGGGGTTCAGATGATGTTGAAATAAGGGGCCCCGGCGGGGCCCCTTGCTTCTTCTCTGCGCCGCGAACAGGTCGGACACCGCCAGCGCAAATGCTCGCGGTGTTGTGACCACCCAGTATGGAGGTGAGGGTTGGGCCTGGCTTCTCTGCTCGACACGGCGATTGTCTTCTTCGGGGGCAAGGGGGGCGTGGGCAAGACGACCAGCGCCACCGCCTTCGCCTTGCTCGCCGCACGGAGGGGGCAGCGGACGCTTCTCGTCTCCACGGACCCCGCCCACTCCACGTCCGACATTCTCGAGCATCAGCTGGGCCCGGAGCCGGCGCCGGTCGCGGACGGCCTGTGGGCGATGGAGATCGACGCCGATCGTGAGGCGGCTGCCTACATCGATCGGGTCCGTCACAACCTGTTCGACGTCACGCCGGTCAACCTACGGGCGGAGATGGAGCGGCAGCTCGAGATGGCCAGGGTGTCTCCCGGCGCCGAGGAGGCGGCCCTGTTCGATCGGGTGGCGGACATCGTTCTTTCAGTGAGAAAGGACTTCCAGACACTGGTGTTCGATACCGCCCCGACCGGACACACCTTGCGCCTGCTCGCCCTGCCCGAGCTCCTCCAAGCATGGGTCGACGGCCTACTCCAGAAACGCCAGGGAATCCGCGCATTGAACGCCATGTGGCGCCACATGACCGTCGGCGGCGCCGCCGATGAGGAGCCCGAAGATCCGGTCGAGAAGGTCCTTCTGGAACGCCGGCGAAAGTTCTACCATGTCCGGCGGCTGCTGTTTTCGCCGGGAACCACCTCGTTCGTGTTCGTCCTGCTGGCCGAGCGACTGCCCATCGCCGAAACGCGCAAGGCGGTCACCCTCCTCGAGCACCACGGCGTGCCGATCGGCGGTCTGATCGTCAATCGGATCCTCCCGAGCTCGGCGGCGGAGCATCCGTTCTTCGCCGCTCGCCAGGAGCAGGAGGCCCGCTACCTCCAGGAGATCGACACCACCTTCCCCGAGCTGGAGAAGATCCAGCTGCCGCTGCTGCGTCGCGATATCGTGGGCAAAGGGGCCCTGGCGGAGATCTCTGCCGTGCTCGAGAAGGCGCTGACGTAGGTCAACGGCGGGAGTGCCTGCCGGACGAGTACCAGGGAGTGAGCGCCCCCAGCACCGCATCCTCGAACGCGTGTGCGCGGTCGATCAGGTCCAGGGTCAGGACGCCGAACGTCCCCCGCCCGGAGCGCACATCGTGCTCCTCGGCAAAGTCATCGATCGCATCTCCGAGCTCGACGCCGCCGAGCACGGCGGCAGCCAGCTCCCCGGGCAGCTGCAGCCCCGGGCCGCTGCCAACCCAAGCGCACTCACCGTCCCACGCCACCGCCCAGTTGCGCAGCAGGACAACCGGTGGTTGGCGGTTCAGGACCACCACTCCACCTTCGAGGCCGAGAGCGAGGTCGGCAGCAGTCGCCTCGAGCGCGGCGCGGGCGCGCTGTCGAGCCCCCTGCACCCCCTCGGCTTCGCTCATGGGCATCTCCGACACGCCGCTGGGAACTCGCACCGGCACGGTCTCGACCTCGCCGCCCAGCGGCCATCCCAGGAGCGCCAGCCGTGAGAGGGCTTGGCGCACCGCGTCCAGCTTGGCCGCGCGCAGCGTTCCTACCGCGAGACGCACTACACACCCACCTTGGCACAAACCGGCTCGAGGCAGCAGCTCTCGCACCTCGGCTTGCGTGCAATGCACACTCGCCGTCCGTGCAGGATCGTCCGCATCGAGAAACCGATCCAGTCCTCTCTTGGCAGCAGTGCCTCCAGCTCCGCCTCGATCTTCAACGGGTCGCTCTCTGCGGTCAGACCCAGTCGGCGAGCGACCCTCTTGACGTGGGTGTCAACGGCAATCCCGGCCGCAATCTCGAACGCTTCTCCCAGAACCACGTTGGCCGTCTTGCGCCCGACCCCGGGGAGCTCGACCAGGACCTCCGGGTCGCTCGGCACCTGACCGCCGTGGTCGTCGGAAATGACGGCCGCCGTAGCAGCGAGCCACCGCGCCTTGTTGCGGAAGAAACCCGTCGGCCGAACGACCTCTTCGACCTCCACCACCGGTGCCTCCGCGAGCTCGTGGGGACCGGGCCAGCGCCGGAACAGCTCCGGCGTCACCTGGTTGACACGCTGATCGGTGCACTGCGCCGACAGCACCGTCGCCACGAGCAGCTGCCACGGGCTCTCGTAGTCGAGCTCGCACTCGGCCTTCGGGAACTCCTCGGCCAGCAACCCGGTCACCAGACACGCTTGCTCGCTGCGTTTCATGTCGGGATTGTAGCGCCCTCGGATCGGTCCGCACGCGACAGCAGAGGCGATGACCCGAGGTTCCTGGACCGGGACCGTGCCTTCCAGGGGTTACCTCGCCCGCCCACCGACACCGCAAGTGACCGACTGACGATCGTATATATGAGCGCTTGACAATTTTTGAATTGCGAGTAACCCTTACTGTCAGCAACTCTCGTTCATGCCCCCGGGGGGGGGGCTCCGCGGAGAGCGGATTCCACGGGGCCCAAAACCGAGACGACATCCTCGAGAGCCGGGAGGTTGGGTTTGACCCACTCGATGTTGTGTGAGCAGTGCGGTCCGGCGGCGCCGGACGCGCTGCTCCCCTGGTTCGGCTTTGCCTAGCACGCCTGCGATCCACCACGGAAACCGGAACAAGTTCAGCGCTTGTATTCGACTCACTTAGAAAGAGGAGGTTGCAGCAATGGCCGAGACGACTCAGATCGCCGACACCACCGCCAACCCGGCGCCCCTCGGGCTCCTCGGGTTCGGTATGACCACGGTTCTGCTCAACATGCACAACGCGGGGATTTTCACCCTGGGGACCATGATCCTGGCAATGGGCATCTTCTACGGCGGCATGGCGCAGATCTTCGCCGGCTGGATGGAGTGGAAAAAGGGCAACACCTTCGGACTGACCGCGTTCATGTCCTACGGCCTCTTCTGGCAGACGCTGGTCTTCCTGATCCTGATGGGCAAGTGGGGTTGGTTCGATGCCGCCTCGGAGAAGGGCATGGTGTCGTATCTGTTCATGTGGGGCCTGTTCACGTTCGTCATGTGGATCGCGACCCTGAAGCACAACCGGGCCCTCCAGGTCGTATTCTTCACGCTGTTCGTCCTGTTCTGGCTTCTCGCCATCGGCGATGCCACCGGCAGCGCCGCCGTCAAGCACTTCGCCGGCTGGGAAGGCATCTTCTGCGGCTTCTCCGCGATCTACCTTGCCCTTGCCCAGGTTCTCAACGAGACCTATGGCAAGACCGTCCTGCCCGTCGGCTGATTGGGGATCCGACGAGAGGGCCGAGATGGGTGACTCCCGACCCTCCCATGAGCGACCCCGGTCGAGAAAGGAGAGGGGAATGAAGCTCCACCGTATGCTTTCACTCAAACTCGTTCTGGTGCTCACCATCGGGCTGGCACTGATCGGCGCCCCGCTGCTCGCACAACAGCCGGACCAGCCCAACGTTCAGCAGCTCCTGCAGAGAATCCAGGAGCTGCAGCAGCAGCTCGCCACGCAGCAGCAGCAGAACACGGCCCTGCAGCAGCAGCTGCAGCAGCTCGAGAGCACCGTTGCGACCCTGGCCGACACGCAGAAGAAGCAGGACCAGGCCATTCAGCAGATGCCGGAAAAGATGGCCGAGTACGCCCCGGTCAAGCCCGGAGGCCACGAGAAGATCACCATCAAGGGATTTATCAGCTCGACCTTCTACTCACAGGACCAGAACTTCGCGTTCTCGAACGGCCAGGCTGCCGAGTTCCCGGTCGGAACCGAGTTCACGAAGAACAAGTGGTTCTCCGGCGGCGACGTCCGGAACACCCGGCTCGACATCGGGTTCAGCGGTCCCAAGCTGGCCAAGTGGACGTCGGGAGGTCTGGTCGAGACCGACTTTTTTGGCGGCTTCAACGGCAGCGGCCCCTTCAGCCACCAGCAGCCTCATCTGCGGCTGCGTCTGGCGTACGTCGAGCTCAACAAGCCCGGCACCAAGATCCGCATCGGCCAGGACTGGTCCCCGCTGTTCGGCGAGTGGCCGGTCTCGTCCTCGCACATCGCCTTCCCCCTCGGCTACGGCTCGGCCGGGTACGTGGGCTGGCGCTTCCCCGGCTTCTACCTCTGGCATGATCTGAGCTCCAAGGGGGCGGCTACCAAGACCCAGCTCCAGGTCGGCATCTTCGAGGGCTCTTGGAGCGGCCCCGGCGACAACGTCAACGGCGGAACCGCCGGCAACGTTTCCTTCAGGCCGCAGGTGGAGGCCCGCCTGAACTTCTCCCAGAAGCACTGGAAGGTCTACGTGGTGGGGCACTGGGACCAGAAGGACCTCAAGGGCGCCAACGACATCAACCCGACGCCGTCCATCACCGACAAGATCACCGGCACCGCCTTCGAGATCGGCGGCATGGTCACGCCCGGCAACTGGCTGATCCACGGCAATGCATACTGGGGCAAGGGCATCGGGCAGCAGTTCGGCGCCATTACCCAGTTCGGTGACATCTCGTCCAACGGGGCGTGGCTCCAGGTGGGCTACAACTTCACCAAGAACTGGAGCCTGTACGGCTTCTGCGGCTACGAGAACCCCAACGACCAGGACGTGCTGGACTGGGTCGGCGCAAACGGCCGCACCAAGAACCAGATGTACAACCTCCACCTTCGCTACGCCATCGGTCCCTACTGGTTCGGGCTCGAGTGGCTGCACGACAAGGTCGAGATCGGGACTCACGGAGATTCCGTGTCGGGCAACCAGCTCGCCGCGAGCTGGCGCTACGTGTTCTGAGGGGAACCGGTATCGAATAGAACTCATTGTTGTTCTCGATCCTCGCCGGGGAATCCACCCCGGCGAGGATCTCTCGGGTGCTAAAAGGAGGGCCCGTCTATGGCTCAATCCAATCAGACCGGAACCGAAGTTTCCGAAGCCCAGATTGCGGTGCACTGGAAAGAAGAGGAATGCTACGAACCTGCTTCCAGCTTCATCGCACAGGCCAACCTGACCGATGAGAACGTCCTCGAGCGGTACGGGCTGGATAACTTCCCCAACTGCTTCAAGGAGTACGCCGACCTGCTGGACTGGTACGAGTACTGGCACACCACGCTCGACCACAGCAAGCCGCCGTTTTGGAAGTGGTTCGTCGGTGGCAAGCTCAACGCGTGCTACAACTGCGTCGACCGCCACCTGCCGAAGTACAAGAACAAGACCGCCTTGCACTTCGTGCCGGAGCCCGAGAACGAGCGCATCGAGCACATCACCTACCAGGAGCTGTACGTCCGCGTCAACGAGTTCGCGGCTCTCCTGCGCGACTTCTGCGGCCTCAAGCGCGGTGACCGGGTCACGCTCCACATGCCGATGACGGCCGAGCTGCCCATCACCATGCTCGCGTGCGCGCGCCTGGGCGTGATCCACTCACAGGTGTTCTCCGGCTTCTCGGGCAAGGCCTGCGCCGACCGGATCGTGGACTCCCAGAGCCGGGTCCTGATCACCGAGGATGCCTACTACCGTGGCGGCAAGCTCATCGACCACAAGGAGAAGGCCGACATTGCCGTGGCCGCGGCCGAGGCAGAGGGCCAGAAGGTCGACAAGGTCCTCGTCTGGCAGCGCTACCCCGGCAAGGTCTCAGCCGCGACGCCGATGGTCGAGGGACGCGACTTCTTCGTCAACGACGTTCTCAAGAAATACCACCGTGCCCGCGTCGAGCCCGAGAAGATGTTGTCCGAGGAGATTCTGTTCCTGATGTACACCTCGGGCACCACGGGCAAGCCCAAGGGGGCGCAGCACTCCATCGGCGGCTACATGGCGTATGTCACCGGGACCTCGAAGTACATCCAGGACATCCATCCCGAGGACGTCTACTGGTGCATGGCCGACATCGGCTGGATCACCGGTCACTCGTACATCGTTTACGGTCCGCTGGCGCTGGCAGCATCGTCGGTCATGTTCGAAGGAGTGCCCACGCATCCCGATGCCGGCAGGCCTTGGCGGGTCGCCGAGGAGCTGGACGTCAACATCTTCCACACCTCGCCGACTGCCATCCGCGCCCTGCGCCGCGTAGGGCCGGACGAGCCAGCGAAGTACAACTACGACTTCAAGCACATGACCACCGTCGGCGAGCCGATCGAGCCGGAGGTGTGGCGCTGGTACTACAACGTCGTCGGCAAGAAGAAGGCCGTGATCGTCGACACCTGGTGGCAGACCGAGACCGGGGGTTTCCTTTGCTCCACGATCCCCGCCCTTCATGCCATGAAGCCGGGAAGCGCGGGCCCGGGAGTGCCAGGCATCCACCCGATCATCTTCGACGACGACGGCAAGCCGCTGCCCGCGGGCTGCGGCAAGGCCGGCAACATCTGCATCCAGAACCCGTGGCCGGGCCTGATGCAGACGATCTGGCATGACGATGACCGCTTCGTCAGTCAGTACTACCAGCGCTACTGCAAGAACCCCGACAGCAAGGACTGGCGGGACTGGCCCTACTTCGCCGGTGACGGCGCGGTGGAGGCGCCCGACGGCTACTTCCGTATCCTCGGTCGCATCGACGACGTCATCAACGTTGCCGGCCACCGTCTCGGCACCAAGGAGCTGGAGTCGGCGGCGCTGATGGTTCCGGAAGTCGGCGAGGCTGCGGTCGTGCCGGTCGCGGACCCCATCAAGGGGAAGGTCCCGCACGTGTTCGTCTCCCTCAAGCCGGGGATCCCGGCCAGCAAGGAGATCGAGCAAAAAATCACGGATATGCTCAACTCCGAGATCGGTCCCATCGCCAAGCCGGGACGGGTCTGGATCGTCCCCGACATGCCCAAGACTCGGTCGGGCAAGATCATGCGACGGGTCCTCGCGGCCGTTGCCAACAAGCAGGACACCGGGGATACGACGACCCTCGCCAACCCCGATGTCGTGGAGAAGATCAAGCAGCTTGCCTGATCGCTCATCTATCCACTCCAGGCCGGGCCCTCGGGGCCCGGCCCTTTTCTTCTCTCAGCCCGGATCCCTCATCGGTGACTGAGGTGACCGTCGGCGAACCATCGTCCGAAGCAGATCGCGGATCGATCGCCCGCGTGACATCAGCGGCCGAGGCGCACCAGGCTGATGACAGATCGCCTGCCTCGGTGGTACCGTTGAGGTCGGGGCATCATGTTCAGGGTCATTACCGAAGGCGCCGACTACAGAGAGCACGTTCTCCTCAAGGACGGGCAGGGAGTCCTCCTCCGGCCCGGCACCCCGGAAGACCTCCCCGCCGTGCGAAAGCTCTTCAAGGCAACCTCCAGCGACAGCCTCCGCATGCGCTTCATGGCCAGCGTCTCCGAGGTCCCGGAGTCCACCCTCCACGACATGTGCGGTGGCGACTTCTCCGAGCGGGGCTGCCTCCTCGTCATCATCGGCGAGGACGAAGACATGCGGGTCGCGGGGATCGGCAACTACATCGGTCTCGGCAACGGCAAGACGGCCGAGGTGGCATTTCTCGTGGCTGACGAGTATCAGGGACGCGGCATCAGCACACTGTTGCTCGAGCGCTTGGCCGGGCTGGCTGCCGCCCACGGCTACGTCGAGTTCGAGGCCGACGTCCTGTTCGAGAACCAGGCCATGATGAGTGTGTTCAAGAGCTCGGGCTTTGAGATCCACCGGGGCGTCGAGGACGGGGTGGTCCACGTCGAGCTGCCGGTTCGGGGCGCCTTCGCCGTTCACGAGCGTGGGGAGCTGCGCGAGCGGATCGCCGTCGCCAACTCCCTGGCCCCCCTGCTTCGCCCACGTACCGTCGCCGTCGTCGGCGCTTCGCGCGACCCTGCGAGCATCGGCAACCTGATCTTCCGCCACATTCTGCACGCACCGTTCCAGGGCACCGTCTATCCGATCAATCTCGAGGCCGAGTCGGTCCACGGCGTGCGCGCCTACCCGGCCCTGGACCAGCTCCCCGAGGTGGTCGATCTGGCGGTGGTGGCGGTACCGGCAAACAACGTGCTCAGTGTGGCTGAGGAGGCCGTCCGTGCCGGCGCCAAGGGTCTGGTGGTGGTCAGCGCCGGTTTCGCCGAGTCGGGGGAAGACGGCAGGGAGCGGGAGCGCCGACTGGTCGAGCTGGTGCGCGCCCACGGAGTGCGGCTGATCGGCCCCAACTGCCTGGGCGTCATCACGACCGACCCCGGAGTCCACCTCAACGCCAGCCTCGCACCCAGCATCCCACCGCTGGGGCGAGTGGGCTTCTTCTCACACTCCGGAGGGCTGGGCCTGGTTATCCTCGAACATGCCGCCCGACGCGGCATCGGCTTTTCGACCTTCGTCTCGGCCGGCAACCGTGCCGACGTCTCGGGCAACGACCTGCTCCAGTATTGGGAAGAGGACCCCGCCACCGACATGGCGCTGCTGTACCTGGAGACCTTCGGCAACCCGCGACGCTTCGTGCGCATTGCGCGCCGCTTTACGCGGCGCAAGCCGATCCTGTGCGTCAAGAGCGCCCGCAGCGCCGCCGGACAGCACTCTGCAGTCGGACGGTCCAAGGGAACTTTCGGCAGCGAGTCGGAGGTCGAGGCCCTCTTCCATCAGACCGGCCTGATCCGAGCCGGAACGCTCGACGAGCTGTTCGACGTCGCCGTGCTGCTCGCACACCAACCCTTGCCGCGAGGCAACCGCGTCGCGATCATCAGCAACTCCAGAGGCGTGGCAACGCTGCTCGCCGACGCCTGCGCCGCCAACGATCTCGACCTCTCGGGTCCGGGCATCGTCGACCTCGGTCCGATGGCCACTCCGCAGCAGTACGAGCAGACCGTCCGTGAGGCTCTCGAGCACGACCAAGTGGACGCGTTGCTCGTCACGTTCGCCTGCGTCGGAGAGTGCGAAGGCGAGCCCATCGCCAGGGCGATCCGCCAGGGATACGTCGCCGCCACCGAGGCGACCGGTGTTGGCAAACCGACGTTGCTCTGCCTGATGGGTTTCGAGGGTGCGCTCGGTGTGACACCGCCGGAAGGTGTGTCCGAGGAGCCCGAGGGACCGATCTTCCCGCTGTTTCTGTTCCCCGAGTCGGCGCCCCGCGCCCTGGCCAAGGTCGTGCGCTATGCCACGTTCCAACAGCGGAAGCTGGGCAAGCTCGTGTGGTACGAGGACGTGGACGCCGCGGCGGCCCGCCAGCAGGTTGCGGAATCACTCAAACAGACACCGGACGAGACCGGGCTGGTATGGGTCGAGGGCGAGCCGGCCGCCAGTCTCCTCGCTCACTTCGGCATCGCGGTTGGAAGCGCTCCGGAGGAGCCCGGGCTCGAGATCGCGCTGGCGATCCGTTCGAATCCATTCTTCGGTCCCATCATCGAGCTCACGAGCCCCGAGCGAGACCCAGTTGTGCGCATCACTCCTCTCACCGACGAGGATGTCGAGGACGCCGTCTCCAACGCCGGAGTTCCTTCCGCGTACTGCGCCCACGAGCTCCTGGGGCGGATCTCACAGCTGATCGAGGAGCTGCCGTGGATCGCGGCGATGAGGGCCGGGATCGTACCGCCGCCTGCCGGCGGACCCAGCTGCGCCATGATGATCGGAGTCCGCATCGGATTCGTTCCCTCACCGACCGCCGCCAGTCAGGAGAAGCCATGAGATCAGGAGGCGTCCATGCTCGTGCGTGAGATCATGCACCTCGACCCGATCATCGCCGGGCCCGCCACGACGTTGCAGGAAGCCTACGGCATCATGAACGGGCATCGGGTTCGTCACCTGCCGGTGGTCGAGGGCGACAGGGTCGTGGGAATCGTCACCGACCGCGACCTGCGCCTGGCGACGAGCGTCCTGAGCCCCACCCCCTTCCCAGCGGAGACGAGCCTCGATCGGGTGATGAAACAACCGGTCCATACTGCGGACCCTCTGGATCCGGTGGAAAACGCGGCACGGACGATGAGGGAGCTCAGGATCGGCTGTCTTCCCGTCATCGACGATGGATGTCTGGTGGGCATCGTCACCGGAATCGACCTGCTGGACGCCATGCTCAGGCTGACTGGTGTCTATCGGCCTTCCGGGCGGATCGAGGTACGCCTGCCCGATCGGCCGGGTGAGCTGGCTAAGTTGACCGGCATCCTCAGCATGCAACGGGTGAACATCCAGTCGATCCTCAGCTACCCGGACCCGAACGGCCACACGCGGCTGGTGCTGCGAGTCGGCTCGATCGACACACGACCCCTCGCATCCGCCCTGTGTCAGGCCGAGATCGAGGTTGTCTGGCCGCCGCAACACGCATGCCGGTAGCCATCTATCACCCGGAGTACGGGAAGTACGCGTTCGCGGGAGAGCACCCGTTCAGCCCGGTCCGCATCACGATGGTCCTCGACCTGCTGCGGTTGCTCGGCCATGAGATCAGACCCGTTCTTCCCGATCCCGCCACGACGGAGGAGCTCCTGACGGTTCACGCTCGGGAGTACCTGCGCGCGGTCGCCTCGGCCAGCTCCAACGGCGGCATGGCACGGACGGACTATGGCCTTGGCGCACCGGACAACCCGATCGTGGAAGGAATCGACCTCGGCGCCAGGCGCATGGTTGGCGGTACGCTCCTTGGCGCCCGCCTGATTGCCGACGGCAGCGCACAGCGGGTGCTGCAGCTCGGCGGCGGTCTCCACCACGCCATGCCGCAGCTGGCCTCGGGCTTTTGCATCTTCAACGACCTCGCCGTTGCGATCAACGAGCTGACTCGCCGCGGGCTCACGGTCGCCTACATCGACATCGATGTTCACCACGGCGACGGCGTGCAACAGATCCTGTACAACCGCGAACAGGTGCTCACACTCAGCCTCCACGAGTCGGGCGAGTACCTCTTCCCTGGCACCGGCGGCATCCACGAGCTGGGGCGGAGCATGGGCAGGGGCTTCAAGCTCAACCTGCCTCTCGAGCCCTTCACCGAGGGCGAGAGCTATCTCGAGGTTCTGGACACCGTCGCCGAGCCAGCCCTCGAGTACTTCAGGCCCGATGTCCTGGTCGTGCAGGCCGGGGCAGACGCCCACTTCTCGGACCCGCTGGCCGACCTGATGCTGACCACGCAGGACTACGAGCGCCTCTTCAGACGCCTGCTCGAGTACGCCGACGCCCACACCGAGGGTCGCATGCTGGTCACACTCGGCGGCGGGTACTCGATTCGCGCCACCCCTCGAATCTGGGCTCTCCTCTGCCTTACCCTCTTTGATCTCCCGGTTCCCAACGAACTTCCGGCACCTTGGCTCGAGCACTGGGGCGAGATACTCGGAGAGGACCCACCACAGACTCTGCACGACCCGATACCTGCGTTCGACCCGATTCCACGACGCGCCGAGATCGATCGTCACAACCGCCTGGTGGCAACACGCCTCCTCGACGCCGTCTCAATGCTCTGGCTGTAGAGATTCGGCCGGGAACCCGGCCGAATCTCTAGTAGTTGAAGCCGGAGCCGCCGATGAACTCACGCAGGATCGAGGTGTGAGGCACCTCGTCCGGGAAGATCGGCACGAACAACGACAGGAACTTCAACAGCCGATACGCCTCGGAATAGGCTCGGCTCGTTCTCGGCACCTGCAGCAGGAACCGCTCGGCGTACGTCTTGAGCACGGCCGGTTCGTAGACGAGCGCAGAGTTGAACATCACGTCCGCCTCCTCCTGGAACGGGAAGATCCAGCGCCCCTCTCCGCGGCGGACATGCTCCCACAGCTCGAGTGTTCTCTCTGCCGAAAAACCTCGAAAGAACCGGTCACGCACGATGCGCCGGATGAGCCGCGCGTCTGCCGTGAAGATCCGGTTGTGGTCGTCGATGGCCAGCTGCGTCAGGGCAGAGATGTAGATGCGGTACTTCTGGTCCCGCGCCACACTTTCGGTCAAGCGGTGGTTGAGGCCGTGGATCCCCTCAATGACCAGGACCTGACCTCTGTGCAGCTCAAGCGGCTTCCACTTCTCCTTCGGCTTGCGCCTGCCGGTCACGAAGTCATACTCAGGGGTCAGGACCTTCCCCCCTCTCAGGAGGTTTGCCAGCTGTGCATGAAACAGCTCGAGGTCGATCGATTCGAGGTTCTCGAAATCATGCCGGCCCTCGTCGTCCAGAGGCGTCTTGTCGCGGTCGACGTAGTAGTTGTCAAGGGACAGGGCGACCGGCTCGATCCCGTTGACCTGCAGCTGAATGCCGAGACGCTTGGCAAATGTGGTCTTCCCCGAGGAGGACGGTCCCGCTATCGCCACCAGGTGCACCCGGTCCGAGCGTCCGTGGATCTCATCGGCAATGCGGGCGATTTTCTTCTCGTGCAGCCCCTCGGAGATACGGATCAGGGAGGTGATCTCTCCGCTCAACGACAGGCGGTTGAGCTGTCCCACCTGGTGGACCCCGAGAAGCTCCTGCCAGTTCCTCGTCTCGACGTACGTCGCGTACAGCTTGGGACGAGCTGAGAAGCGGGGAAGCCGTTCCCGGTTGCCGCGTCGGGGGAAGCGCAGCACGAGGCCGTCGCCGTATGCCGTCACGCCGAAGGTCGGCAAGCAGCCGGTATGGGGTGCGTACGGGCTGTGCGCAATATCGATGAACCTCCCACAGCGGATCGTGTGTACCGTTGAGCTGCGGCGAGTCGACAGGAGGGCCAGCTTGTCCTCGCAGCCCCAGCCGCGAAAGACGTCCTCGATCTCCTCGATGGTCACGGTCTCGCGGATGAAGGGACGGCTCTCCTTGTGGATCTTCCGCATCCGTGTCTCGAGCCTGCGCGCCATGACCTTGAGGTCCGGCACGTCATCCCCTCTCACCTGGTAGTGGTAGCCGTTGCCGAGCGACTGGCCGATCGTGAGCCGCACCTTGGGGTAGAGGTCGAGGCAGGCATCATAGAACATCAGGCTCACCGACCGCTTGTAGACGAGCTCCCCTCCCCGGCTGCCGTAGTGCACGAGCTCGAGCTCCACCTTGCCGCGAAGCGGGAAGTCGAGCATCACCTGCCGCCGGTTGACGAGGGCGGCGAGCACGGTGTCGGGCAGCTCACCGTCCACCTGCCGGAGAAACTCGTCAACGCGGGTCCCCACCGGCACGCGGTGGACACTACCCGAGTACGAAACATCAACGTGGCTGTTGCTCAACCTCATCTCATACCCTTGCTGGCTCCCGCATCGCGCCTCCCGGGTCGGAATGTGCGGCCCGAGGCCGCAGGCGTCCCACGTTACCCCGTCCGGACCCTCACCTCAAGACGGAAGGGCGCTCCACCACCGCGGCGGAACCTCCTCGACAGATGACCGCTTACAATATGGCGGTATGAGAGCCATCCTCTTTGACTTCGACTACACCCTGGCAAACTCCGAGCGCGGGATCATCGAGTGTGTCAACTACGCGCTGGTCGAGCTGGGTCTGCGAGCCGCAGCTCCCGACTCCATTCGTGCCACCATTGGCTTGCCGCTAGAGGAGATGCTGGCTCGGCTGACGTCGCAGAACGGTCGCCTTGCGGCGAGCTTCCGCCGCCTCTTCATCTCCCGCGCGGACCAGGTCATGGTGGACTGCACCACCGTGTACCCTTGGGTTTCCCAGACCGCGCAGGCGCTCCGTGATGCCGGCCTCGACCTCGGCATCGTGTCGACCAAGCGGCGGCGACGCATCGAGGAGGTCCTCACTCGTGACGGACTGGAGGGTCTTTTCGGCGTCGTCGTCGGCAGCGACACGGTCCCCCGGCCGAAGCCGGCTCCCGACGGAATCATCCTCGCACTGGAGCGGCTCGGTATCGAGCGCCAAGAGGCTCTGTTCGTCGGCGACAGCGTCACCGATGCCGCGGCGGCCTGTCGGGCCTCCGTGACCTTCGTCGCCGTTCTCTCCGGCGCAACACCCCGCTCGGCGTTCCTCAACTACCCCTGCCGGGCGGTTCTGCAGGACGCCTCCGGCCTCCCTGCTCGGCCGGACCTCCTGACGTCCGGGAAAGCGTGACGCGGCACGCGGTTCGCCGGCCGCAGCGAACCGCGAGCGCATCACTCGGGTGGGCCGTCATCCAGAGAGTCGGCGTGGGCGGCGGCGAAGTCGCGCAGGGCCTCGAAGTGCTTCCAGTCCGACCGTGAGAGGTTTCCGATCAGCGCGTGCAGATCGCTGTTGACGCTGGCGAAGATGGATCGATGCAGGTGCTCAGCCGCATGCGACTCGATTCGCATTGCGAACACCAGCGCCTGCCCCAGAGACGGACGCTCCTCGCCGCTCCTGAAGGCGCGCATCCAGCCCTCGATCTCGTCAATGCCGGTGGCATCGATCTCCGGGTCCGTGAACGAGCTGGGGTCCGAGCGAACCAGCCGCTTTTGAAAGCGGACGAGCTCGGCATGGGAGGTCTCCTGCGCTTCCATCTGCCTGAAGAACGCCGCGGTCTCCTGGTCTTCTACAAACCGGTCGGCGAGCCACCGGTAGAGCTGTGCCATCTCTTGCTCAAGCTTCTCGAGACGCTTGAGGGCCGTCTGCAGGTCCATCTCGCGATCCTCCCTGGTTCTACGGTGACCGTCGCGTCGGGCCGGCAGTCTCATCAAGCGTGAGCTCGGCTGCCGGTGTTTCCCCAATTATACGCACTCCGGCCTCCCGGCTCGCTGCCAACCGCCAGCCGCCGGGTGGTACACTTTCACACCGCATGCCACTGCCTCTGTTCCGCTCGGATGCCAAGGAGGCTCTGAAGAAGCTCGCCAGCGGGGGCTACGCCTCGAGCGAGGAGCGCGACCAGCTGCTCAAGACGGTCACCGAATCCGAAGGGTTGAAGGCGCGGGATGTCGTCTGGATGCTGTTCCGGCCGGACCGCGCACTGCGCGAGGCAGCCCTCGAGATACTGCGACCGATCGCGGATGCCGCCCTGCTCGACATCTTCCTCGCCGAGAGCAGGAGGCAGCCAGATGCAGCCCTCCGGGCCGCCTCTCCGGCCCTTCTCGAGCTCGCCATTCCGGGCCTGGCCGGCAGACTACGCGAGCTGCTGCAGTCGGAAGACGAGGAGATCCGGACCACGGTGCGCAAGCTCGCTCTCGCAGCACCACCGTCACCCGATCTGGATCCGGTGCTGTGGGCGCTGGCCCGCGCCGGCTCGCACGAGGCTCGCCTCGGGGCCATCGATCGTCTCGCCGATCGGGAACCGACGGAGCAGGCGCTGCAACACTGGATGCAGCTGGCTCGCGAGGAGGACCGCGAGATCCGGGAGCGCGCGCTCGTCGTTCTCGCTGACCACGCCGCGGAGGAGGCCGTCGATCTGATCGTCGAGGAGCTGCCGAAAGCGAGCTACGCGACGCAGCAGCACCTCGTCGCCGCCCTGGCCCACACCGCCCGCGGCAGAGGACCGGACTTCGCCGATCGCCTTCTGCCCCTGATGGCCGCCGGTGACGCCGCAACCCGCACCGCAGTCCTCAAGATCCTGGTCGGGATGGAGAACCGAGCCGAGATCGTCAGGCGGTATCTCGGCTTTTCCAAAGGCCTGGCCGGGTGGGCGCGCGACCGGGCACTCGAGTCGATCAAGCAGTTCGGCGGCGATCTCATCGAGCCCACGATCGAGCTCCTCGCTCACCCCGACCCCGACATTCGCTCGGCCGCACTGGTGGTGGCGGGCTCATTCGATGACCCTCGCATCGTTCCGGCGACCATCGGCCTTCTCGAGGACCCGGACTGGTGGCTCCGTATCACGGCGGCGGAGACACTGGGGCGCCTGCGGGACCCCCGCGCGGTCGGGCCGCTGCTGAAGGTCCTCACGGACCCGGAGGCGCGGTGGGCGGCGGTGGAGGCGTTGGGCAAGATCGGTGATCCGCATGCGCTCCCAGCGATGGCGCAGCTTCTCAAGGACCCCTCCCCCGAGGTTCGCATCGAGGTTCTCCTGGCCTTCAAGGAGTTCCAGCACCCCAAGATCATGACCGCCCTGTTGCAGGTGGCGGAGACCGACCCGGATCGGATCGTCCGCGCACGCGCGCTGGAGATAGCGGAGCACGTGGCACTTCGAGACGAGACTGAGATTGCCAACGCCAACGTGCTGCGTGAGAAGGCCCTGACGGCGACGGTGGCCCAGGACGAGCCACAGCTCCACTCCCTGCTCGCCGCAACTCGCAACCAGGGCGCATCGGACCTCCACCTGTCGGTCTCCGAGCCCCCCGTGATCCGGGTTGCGGGCGAGCTCGTCTCCGTTCGCGGCGAGCCGTTTGCCGCAGAGCAGACGGAACGCATGCTGCGCGAAATCCTGACCGACGAGCAGTGGCAACGCCTGGGCCGGGAGCAGCAGCTCGACATGTGCTACTACGTGCCCAAGGCGGGCCGCTACCGGGCCAATGTGTTCCTCGATCAGAGAGGCTACAACGCGGCCTTTCGCGTCATCCCAGAGAAGCCGCCGACCATCACCGAGGTCGGTCTACCGCCGCATCTTTCGGAGATCGCCTCCTACCACCAAGGACTGGTGCTGATCTGTGGACCCGCCGGGAGTGGTAAGTCCACGACGCTGGCGGCCCTGGTCAACCTGTTCAACGAGACCCGCCACGATCACATCATCACCCTCGAGGACCCGGTTGAGTTCGTACATCCTTTCAAGAGCTGTCTCGTCAACCAAAGGGAGGTCGGCACCCACTCCGAGTCATACTCGCGGGCCCTGCGCGCCGCGCTGCGGGAGGATCCGGACGTCATCGTCATCGGTGACCTGCGGGACAACGAGTCCGTTTCCCTCGCTCTGACCGCCGCCGAGACCGGGCACATCGTCCTCGCAACCATGAATGCGACGACCGCCGACAGGGCCGTCGAACGTCTTCTGTCCAGCTTCCCGGCCGCCGAGCAGCCACAGGTCAGGGCCGCGCTGTCCGAGTCCCTGAGGTTCGTGATCGCGCAGCGGCTGCTGCCGGCCGTCACCAGCGGACGCCTGGTAGCGGGCTTCGAGATCCTGAAGGGCACCCTGCCCGTCGCCAACATGATCCGCGACAGGAAGACCTCGCAGCTCCGCTCGGTGCTACAGACCGGCCGTGAGTCCGGGATGCAGACGTTCGACGAGGCGCTCAAGGTTCTCCTACGCAAAGAGCTGATCGGCGCCGAGACCGCCTACATGGCGGCCAGCTCCAAGAAGGATTTCGAGGCCCTGGTCCCCGACGAGTTCCTCGAGGAAGGGACCTTCCTGTGAGCACGGCCGGCATCCACCGGCTCGACCGCTTCCTGAGGCTCATGAACGACCGCGGGGCCTCCGACCTCCACATCGCGGTGGGAAGGCCGCCAATGCTGAGAGTCTCCGGTTCACTGGAACAGATCCGGTACCGGACGATCACAGAAGGCGACTACGAAGGTCTTATGAAGCCCATTTCACCGCCCCACCGCTGGCAGGAGTTCGAGTCCACCGGCGATACCGACTTCGCCTACGAGCTGCCCGAGGTTGCGCGCTTCAGAGTTAACCTGTTCCGCCAGCAGCGGGGCTCCGGCGCCGTGCTGAGGGTGATCCCATCGAAGATCATGACCATCGAGCAGCTGGCCCTGCCGCCGGCCGTCCGACGGGTGGCCGAGGTGAGCGGAGGACTGGTACTGGTCACCGGGCCGACAGGCTCCGGCAAGTCAACCACCCTGGCAGCGATCATCGACCTCATCAACAGGACCAAGCGGTACCACATCATCACGATCGAGGATCCGATCGAGTTCGTTCATCAGAACGCCAGATGTCTGATCCACCAGCGAGAGGTGGGATCTCACGCCCCCGGCTTCTCGGCCGCCCTCCGTGCCGCTGCGCGCGAGGACCCGGATCTCATCCTGGTCGGTGAGATGCGGGACCTGGAGACGATCTCCATGGCACTGGAGGCCGCCGCGAAGGGCACCATCGTGTTTGGCACCCTGCACACCAACAACGCCGTCAAGACCGTCGACAGGATCGTCAACGTCTTCCCTGCCGGCGAGCAGGAGGGAGCCCGCCACCTTCTCGGAGACACGCTCCGCGCCGTCGTCGCCCAGCAGCTGCTGCCGAGGATCGGCGGTGGCCGCGTGGCGGCGATCGAGATTCTGTTCACCTCGCCGGCGATCGCGAACATGATTCGCGAGGCGAAGAGCTCACAGATCACCTCCGCCATTCAGACCGGCGTCCAACTGGGCATGGTCGACATGGATACGTCGATCCGCCGCCTCTACGAAGAAGGCACCGTTTCCGCGCGGGCGGCCTACGACAAGGCGATCGACAAGGAGCTGTTTCGCGACATCATCGGCGATACCCCCGCCGGCGACCCAGACTGACCCGCACTCGAAGGGGAACTCACCCGGACCACTCACCCGCTGCCGACTGCGACCGGCGATGCGCAAGACATGGTGCCGACGTCTTTCGCGAGGGTGGAGGGAGGTTCCTCTGAGACTTCGGCGACCGTCTGGGGCGCGCCCCAAGTACGTGCTCCGGGTGGATGGGGGGCGTTTCGCGTCTTAGGTCTCGCGTCCAGCACTCCGGGGCGGGCGCGGACCCTCCCCAGGAACGGGCCCGCGGCGGGGCGGGGACGGAGCGGAAGGAGGCGAGCGGCCATCCCGCCGCGGGCGGCGGGGGGACCGGGCGCAGGAGGCTTGGCCCGAGGTTTCACGAGGGTAAGCCTCCGAGCACGGCCTCCCCGGTGACCGCGACGGGTGCAGCCGTGAGCCGACGCGCCGGTCCGTTTCCGCCCCGCCGGCCCGCACAGCGGGCTGCGGGCGAACGCCCGCACGGGACATGCGATCGCGCCACGCCCCTCCCAGCGGGATCGCGCAGGGCGTTCTCCTCGCGCCTCGCCGCCAGCGAGCGAGGAGTCGCTGACCTCGTGGTCGCGACGACGAAGGTCGTGCAGCGGCGAGGTGCGAGAGGGCGCTCCTGCGCGATCCCTCCCCTATCAAAAGGGAGGGGGGCTCACCACCTCTCAGAGAACGCGGGAGGCAGATCCGAGCGCAGCGACCCCTCGGGGCCGGCAGGACGGACCGAGGCTTGCCTCGAGGACGGACTGACGGTCCCCGAGGGGTGCGGCCGTCGGCCGCGGATCTGCCGTGCCGGGGATCATCTACTCGCGATCTTCTACAACCGACCACGAGGCTCCCCCGGTGTGTTTCCCCGTGTCCTCGATACCTCTGTGGCTCGTCCCCTCTCGGTCGCTCGAGCCAGCGCGATGGTCAGAGCCGGGCGGAGGGCCGCTGCTCTTCCGCGACGTTTTCGATCTCGTCCAACCACCGGCTCAGGCAGCGCCCGAGAATCTCCTCTGCCCGAGATGCATCGAGGCGG
>CAZKGM010000007.1:0-15792 GCA_964552395.1 uncultured Thermoanaerobaculia bacterium
TAGCGGCTTTGCCACATACGACCGAGCAGCTGTCGGCGACGGTTGTAACCACCAGCAACACGGCACTGGATCCTTGCCATGCTCCTCCAGAGCGGCGTTTCCCGCGTCTGAATCACAAGATGGTAGTGGTTGCCCATCAGGGCCCAAGCGAACACGAGGAATCCGTGCAGCCGCTTCACCTCCGCGACTGTCTCCACGAACTTGACCGCTTCGGAGGAGTCCGAAAACACCATCTCGCCGCGCGCTGTGCGGCAGTAGACGTGGTATATGGCGTCTGGGAAGAAGATGCGGGGAGTCCGCGCCATGGGACTGTCCTCCGGCGCAGACGGGACACTTGCATCCTACCACCTCACCGCCAACCACGCACGACAACCACCAACAACGATGTGAGGTTGTGATCAGTGGCACCGATGGGGAAGACCCTTCGTCGCCTGCTCCCGTCTCTGGCCAAGAAGCTGAACGCCGACTGAGGCGGGGTTCGAACATTCAACCAAACGGCCGGGCCGCATAGGTGGCCCGGCCTTCTCTTGGCGCGACGCCGCCGCGTACTGCTCTCTCACACTTTCGTACCACTACCCCCACCCGGCTTCAGTACCGAATCACTGACAGCCCTGACCCCCCACCCTCCGGCACCCTCTGACTCCGCGCCTCCGCATGGCGCTGGGCGGTCCACGCCGCGGCGGCCGTTATGATCACCTGCGAGAGATTCCCAGCGGCTCGGGTTGAAGGCTCGCGAGGGTACTTGGGGGGTTCTGCAGCAGGCCCTCGCTCTCCGAACCGCCCTGGCTAGGACCACGTCATGCTGTGTTCGCTTCACGATGCGTCCCAGTGCGTGGCCCCTCTATCGGCCGACGAATGACGAGATTGTGCCAAGTATCTTACCCAAGGGAGCGTTCACCAAGCCAGGGCTCAGCAGAACCACCACCGGTGCAATGTAGGCGGTAAGGAAACGTTTCATCGTCACCACATCGAACGGCCAAACGGGCATCCTTGAGACAAGGGCTGAAAGGTCCTTGAGACGGCTGAGCTCCTGGTCGTCTGTTCTTGAGATGCCACGCTCCTCGATGGCGGCCATTACCATCGCGTATCGCTGACTAATTCTGCTAGCAATTCGCCCAAGGGCCCTTTCCTTCTGTCTCTTCATGCTGCGCCGGAAGGGAATCAGCGGACCAAAGAAACCGAGCGGGCCTCCCACGAAATAAAACATCAAAGCAGCAACAAAAAGATTCCCGAGTACGGGGTCCCTCGTAAGATTGTTCATTATGACAAGGAAAAAGCCGAGGTTCACACCCCCAGCCGCGATGACATACTGGTTGCGAAGCCCTATCTCCCCTATGGGGCCAAGTCCCCCGGCGTTGTCTGGGTGAAGGACCTGGAGGTTGACTCTCGCTTGCCCGGAAAAATCGTTCAAGAAAGCGACCGTCGTGACTGCTCTTCCGAAATAGAAGACTGCGAAGTAGTAGAAGAACGGAAGTTGAAAGAGGAGATAGACCCACCCGGACGGGTTCAGGGAGCCATTTGTTAGCTGCCATCCAAGGAACCCATCCTTCGAGATCACAACATAGTTGTAGTAGGACACCACTACTCCGACCGCAACGCCTAGAAATTGACTGACAACGTTCGCGTCGCGATAGGCGGTTTGCCAGTGGCTAACCAAGGTCTCCCAGTGCTCCTCATCGATCTCGACTACACCGGTTGTTACAATCTTCTTGATACACGCCGGGACGAACTGTCGCTCCGTGAATAGGAGTGTAATGATCAAAGGCAACGTAATCGAGAACATGAAGAGCACATTCCAGTCCCCGCTGTAAGACAAACGCAGCCCAGCCCCTGCGAACATCAACTCCGGCTCGGAGCAGATAACAATGAGTGTTGGCAAGACCGCAAAAACCAATGAGGAGAACAGGAAGACTGAGAGCTTGATACCGAGTGTGCTCGGCTGTGCGCTAGTGTACTTCTGAAAGAGTAGGTGAAACAGCGATCCTTTGCAGGTTTCAAAAAAGGACCGGTTCTCAATCACGTGTTGTTGCCCTTCTATGTGCGAAATCCTGAGCGCAAGAGCAGACGCTTCCGGGCCATCCGTCCCATTGCCCGATTCAGCCGATTTCCGATGACTACAGGCGGCTCTGGCAGAGCCGTACGATTATCGTTCACAGGGCACCACCACGGTTTCCGAACCTCCTCAATCCTGCCGCTTCCCCTACCGGGCACGAAGAGCCTCAACAGGCGTGTGGCGAAGAGCGCCACAACGGGCGCGGTGAGGTGAAAGGAAAGGGTAGTCACGCCGTTCCACCATCGCCTGGGTTCTTCCTTTCAACGGATGTTCAGCTACGCGTGGTTCATTCTACGCCATGCGCAATCGTCTGGGTGGGCCGGCCTCGTACCGAAGGGCATCGCAGCGCAGGACGCCTGGCGGTACGGTCTCACTCGTCCCCTCGATTTCGCGCGGTTCTCGGACGCCTTGGCTGCTGGGCCCGGGTTAGTGGCAACCACTGGTTTTCCGCCCCACGCTAGATGATCGAGACAAGGCATCCTCGGAGCGCGAAGGCCCGGCTCAGAGGTTCGGAGGGGCAGATGAGGCCCTTGGCCGCTCGCGCTCTCAGTTCCAAATCGCCGGCAACTCCGGCTCGCCGCCCTCAGGCTACCCCTGGCTCCGGCCCTCGGAGTGGCGTTGGACGGTCCATGCGGCGGCGGCTGCGTCGAGGACATCGTCGGGGCCGACCGCGATCCACCCGCCCCTGCAGCCATCAACCCCGAGCACCTGCATCAGACGAGGATAGCGGAGTGGGGGGTGCTGCGGCTCCGGGCTCGAGCACTGTGCCGAGTGCCTCGAGCAGAGGCTGCGTGTCGCCCCAGACCGGTGCAAGCGGGTAGCGCGCCCAGGCTGCCGCGACAAAGATGATGCCGAGTCAAGCGACCAGAGCTATGAGTCCGGGGCCGGGGTGAGTTTCCGTGAGGATCAGGAATCCGAATCCCAAGAAGGTCAACAGTCGGCATGCTATCGGGAGCAATCCCCAGGGCCCGGACCGCAACCAGTAGCTGACGGTGGTCCCGTCGGGTCCGGGTGACATCGCGACGTGGAGCCGGGCGTCGTGAAGGCTCCTGAGCCTCTTGTGCACCCAGAGGCTCTGACTCCACCCCCACTGGAGGCGAAAGCCGGTCGGCGTCATGACGTAGCGGAGCTTCGGGCAGGGCGAATCGGGCAGGTCGGTGTCCTCAATAGACCCACGGGCAGGGATCGTCGCCATGAGGCGGTTGAGGATCTCCTGCCTGGACATGGGCGTGTGATCGATCCACGGGCGCTTGGCGGTCGCGGCCTTGACCGGTGCCGGTGGCCCCGGCACGAGCGGAGGCTCCAGGAGCTCGCGTGGCGATGATGGCCCCGGCGGGTCGGTCGCGGTCTGTGGGTCAGTTTGTTCTGAGCTCACTGTGTACAGCCTACGCCACCGGGGACGATGTAATCCAGGAGGTCAACGGGGGCGTGCGGGCGTGGTCATTGTGGGGATGAGCGATGCTCCGGAACTCCGGCGGCCGTGCGGCGACCACCCGTCTCGCGTCTCCGGCGGGAGCACGGTCACGAGGTGGGATCTTGATCCGTTGTGGGGGCAGGCGTCTCGCCTGCCCGGGAGGGGGGCTTTCAGGTGAGACTCGAGCCGTGGCCTTGGCACCCCGCCCACCCCGGCGGGCGGGACGCCCGCCGCTACAACGGGAAGACGGACTCCGGCGCAGACGTGAGGAATGGCAGGTTCGTTGTGTGCCGCCTTCTCTGAAGCGCGCTGCCGTCGCGTTCTCTGGGTGGGTAGGGGCCGTCTCGTGTCGAGCTTCCAGCGTCTTGCCGCCCTGGCCGGCGGGTGGGTGCCTCTCCCGGGCGGGCGGCGGCAACTCAATCACTTGATCACGGGGTGGCTGGGGTTCCTCCTCACTTCCTCACTTCCTCACTTCCTCACCAGCCGGGTGGGTAGGGTCCTCCTCACCGCGAGACCCTCAGCTCCAATCGCGCGCCGCAGGCTTCCAGCCAACGCCGCATGAGGTCGACGGTCGGGTTCGACGACCACTGCTCGACGCGGGAGACGGCCTGTTGGGTAACTCCCAGGCGCTCGGCCAGCTCCTGTTGGGAGAGGGCCGCCTCGATGCGCGCCTGTCGCAGTAGGAAACCGGGCACACTGGTCTCCCAGTTGGGGAGCTTTCCCCATCTCCGGAGGGCGCTCCACTCGGCGAACGAACGGGGCCGAGAGCGGCGCAGTTGGAGCGGCCGATCGAAAGCGCGGAAGAGCTTCACTGCGGGCCCGCGTTCGCCCATCTCTCCACCTCCTCGGGCGAAGGATCTTCGCCGGCGCCAGAGCCGGCGAACCGCCTCAGGCTCAACCATGCCCTGGTCCAGCCGGCCTTCTTGATTCGAGCGTCGAGTCGCGCCAGGTCGAGGTTCTCCCGCAAGGCCCGCCACAGCAACAGGGCGTTGACGCCGTCGACGGATGAGCGCCAGTACTGCCACGCCCCGAGCCGGTCGACCAGCAGGTCCTCGGCCGAGATGATCCGGACTCGTTGGCCCTCGAGCTCGCGCCACTCAGCCAGCTCGTCCTGCTCCAAGGCACTCCCTGGGAACTCGACGAAGACCTGAGCGGCCTCGTGCACCCAATGACGGCCGTGCCGCTCGAATCCAGCTTCGCGGAGCTCCCGCTCGACCCGAGGCGTCACCGATCCGACCAGGTCGATGTCGCCCGTCGTGTACGCGCCGCTGCTGTAAAGCTCTACTGCCGCACCGCCGACCAGCACGGGTACCGGCTGCTCGGTAGCGAAGAGGCCCTGGATCCATGCCACCAAGGCGGCTGTCTTGGCCGGGCCATCTTCCAGCTCGAGTATCGATGCGATCTCCACAGATACAATCTAAAAGTTGTACCCATCAGATGTCAAGCTTGCGAGCGGTGCCACGTATCGCTTTCTCACAACCCTCTACCCCTACCTCTCCCGCCTTCAGTACCAAATGACCGGCAACCTCAGCCCTCCAGCCTCCGGCAGTCTCTGGCTCCGGCCCTCGGCACGGCGCTGGGCGGTCCACGCTCCGGCGGCTGCATCGAGGACGTCGTCGGGGCGGGATGCTCCGGAACTCCGGCGGCCGCGCGGCGACCACCCGTCTCGCATCGCCGGCGGGAGCACGGTCACGAGGTGGGATCTTGATCCGTTGTAGGGGCAGGCGTCCCGCCTGCCCGGGAGGGGGGCTTTCAGGTGAGACTCGAGCCGTGGCCTTGGCACCCCGCCCACCCCGGCGGGCGGGACGCCCGCCGCTACAACAGAGGCGGCATGTCGGCATACACGGCGAAGGCACGCCCGCGCGAGCGCACCATTCTCTGCGCAGGCGGTTGGCCGCGCGCAGGTGACGCCGAGCGGCCGCCGACCGGCACGCGATCGATCACCGACCGGCACCGGAACCTCCCGACTCCCAGCAGGTGTGCTTTGCATCGAGACGGTCGTGCTGTAGTCTTCGAGAAACGATGATGCAAGCGGTCACCTACCGACGGTACGGATCTCCGGATGTGCTCGAGCTGGTGGAGGTCGCGAAGCCGGCGCCCGGGCCCGAGGAGGTCGTGGTGCGGGTTCACGCGGCGTCCGTCAACCCGCTCGACTGGCACTTCATGCGAGGCTCGCCGGCTGCCGTCCGGCTCATGACCGGGCCGCTTCGCCCGAAGGACGGGCGGCTCGGCAGAGATCTCGCCGGCGTGGTCGAGGAGGTCGGCTCGAAGGTCACCCGGTTTCGGCCGGGCGATGAGGTGTTCGGCGCGGCGCCTGGCACGGTCGCCGAGTACGTCTCGGCTCGCGCGGACCGTCTCGCCGGCAAGCCCGGGAACATCACGTTCGAGCAGGCGGCAGCGGTCCCGGTGGCTGCGCTCACGGCGCTGCAGGGCCTCCGTGACAAGGGGCGGCTCCAGCCGGAGCAGAAGGTGCTCGTCATCGGGGCGGCCGGGGGCGTCGGCACCTTCGCGGTCCAGATCGCGAAGGCGTTCGGCGCGGAGGTGACCGGCGTCTGCAGCACCAGAAACGTCGAGATGGTCGCCTCGATCGGCGCCGACCGGGTGGTCGACTACACGCGGGAGGACTTCGCGAGGGGGGAGGCCCGGTACGACGTCGTCCTCGATTGCATCGGGGATCATTCGTTGTCCGATTATCGGCGCGTCATGAACGCGCGGGGAGTCTATGTCGGGGTCGGCGGCGCCGGCGGCACTCTGGGGATGCTCCTACACTTCGTCACCACGAAGGTCGTGGCGCCCTTCGTGAGTCAGCGGTTCGTATCGTTCATCGCCGCGCTGAACGGGGAAGATCTCGACGTTCTCGCGGAGCTGATGCGAAGCGGGAAGGTGACCCCCGTCATCGACCGGCTCTACCCGCTCGAGCGAGCCGCCGAAGCTGTCCGCCACCTCGAGACAGGGCATGCAAGGGGTAAGGTCGTGGTGACGATGCGCGGATCGCAAGAGGTGGCGTAGTCGCCGGCCGGTGGTGGTTGTTTCCCGGGAGGCGGCCAACGCCCAGCTGCCGGTGGTGACGGCGGTGACGCTGACCTCGCGGAAGGCGGGCCGGAGGGTCTACCCCAACGAGGCGCTGCTCCCCGCGGGCTGCGGCGGGATCGCGCGCGAGTCCGTGGCCATGGCCCACCAGGTGCGGACGGTCTCCAAGCAGCGCCTTGCGCGCCGTCTCGGCACTCTCGACGACGACGCCGTCCGGGAGGCGATACGGGATTCCCTGAGGATCCAGCTCGAGCTTTAGCCCGCACCGTTCACCTGCAATCTACTGGGACTGACGGGAAGCCGCCCATCACCGCGCCCTTTGTGTCTTGGTGGTTTGCTCTTCTCCGCTCTCACTGCGACCACTCATGAGTAGCGCGGGCTTGCACGGTAGTGGGCGAGGCACGAGAAAGGGGCCGCCCCGAAGGGCGGCCCCACATTGACTGTTCTGGCCGCGAGATTAGAAGGTGACCGTGGCCTGGTTGGAGCAGACGCTGCTGCCCGCCTCGCAAACCTGGTAGACGTAGGTGGCGCTGCCGCGCTTGTTGACGCGGTCGGTGTAGAAGCCGTCGTTGGCCGTCGTCGTGATCACCGAGCCATCGCGGTAGACGTCGACGCTGCTGCCGCTGGCGCCGCTCCACGTCAGGTCGACCCTCTGCCTGCGGTGCACCAGGTAACCGGTGGCGGTCAGGGTGATTCCCCCGCCGCCCGGCGCCGTCACGGTGACGGGCTGCGACGCGCTGTCGGAGGCGCCGCCGTTGTCGGTCGCGGTCAAGGTGACGGTGTAGGTGCCGCCGGCGCCGAAGGTGTGGCTCGGGTTCTGCGCCGTCGACGTGCCGCCATCGCCGAAGTTCCAGCTCCAGGCGGTGATCGAGCCGTCACTGTCGGTGCTGGTGTCGGTGAAGGTGCAGGCGAGGTCGGTGCAGCTGTAGGTGAACGACGCAGTGGGAGGCGTGTTGCCGGAGCCGGAGCCGACCGTGAACTCACAGACGTAGGTGTTCCACTGGTACTGGCCGGTCGAGGTGAAAACCTCGTTGGTGTGCCAGAAGGAGTCCGTGGTCGGGTTGATGGAGGTCGCCGCGTAGTCGCCGGAGCGGCCGGTGCCCTGTTGGACGCCCGATCCCGCGGCGCAGATGGTCTCGGCCGAGTCGAGGACCCCGCTGCCGCTGTTGCCGGCGGACTGGCCGGCCACCGCCGTCGACACGTAGGTGTTCGTGCTGGCGACGGCGTAGCCGATGCCGATGTCGCCGGCGGCGTTCATCGCGATGCTGGGCAGCCACCGGTACTCGCCGTCGTTGGGGCCGTAGGTGCCCTGCTGGTACAGCGACCAGGCGCCGCCGCTCTCACGCATCTCGTACCAGCGGATGCCGGCGCGCCCGTTGCCCACGTCCACCGTGTGGGCGGCGACCATGGTGCGGTAGGTGCCGAAGTCCCGGATCTGGAGCCGGTGCATCAGCCGGTCCGAGAGCGCTTCCAGCGCGGGACCGTTGCCCGGCTGCGGGATGCACGTCTCACGCGAGGCGGAGCACAGGTCGCTGTCGAACGGCGCGATCGGGATCGAGGCGATGTGGGTGGCGGAGGCGTTCTGGGTGCCCCAGTTGACGTCGATCTGCCAGATGTCGAACCGGCTGGTCTGCGACATGGCGGTGGCGAAGAGGGCCGGCGCCGAGCCGCTGCCGTCGAGGTCGCCCGCGACGAAGCCGAACTGGCCGGTGCCGATGTTGAAGCCGATGAGGTTGGCCGGCGAGCCGGCGTACATGGCTGCCTTGTCCATGACACCGAGGAAGGTGCCGGCAAACGTGAAGTTCCGGCCCCGCTTCTTGAACAGGTTGGCGGTCATCGTGATGGAGCCCGAGACGATGCCGTGCTTGGGATAGTCGTCGAAGCCGATGTTGTCGAACGAGAACTCGTAGCGGTTGTAGGCCCCGGTCGGGTCGCCCGTCTGAGAGATGGCGACGCACTGCGAGTAGCTCGCCATGCTGTCCGGGAACGCGAACTGGCTGACCAGCCAGCGGTCGGCGCCATCGTCGTAGAGAACGACCGGGTCTCCCTGGTTGTTCGCTTCGCAGTTGCCGCCCATTCCCGCCCAGAAGGCGTTGCTGGGGAACGGTCCCAAGACGATATTGCCGCTCTTGTCGAACACCGTCGTCAGGAGGTTGATCATCTGCACGTAGTCGTTCGTACCCACCGCGCCGTCGGTGTCGGGAGGCGCCACCAGGAAGCCGAGGATGGATCCGTTGTCGTTGTTGGAGGAGCCGAAGAAGCCGCTGCTGACGGCCGTGGGACCGTTGCCCTGAGCGGCCTGCAGCAGCGCATCCCGGGTCGGGGACCCGACGCCGGGCGCCGGCTTGCCCTCGCCGCGGTAGTTGGGGACCTCACGCGGTGCGCGCGGGGTGACCGGCTTGGCGCGCGCCAGCGCGGCCGCGACCGCCAGCGACGGCAAGGGATGGTTGATGGCGTGAGCGTCGATTCTCTCCAGCGCAACGGGGTTCTGCGCCTGGACCGGCGCGGTGACGAGGGTTGCCAAGAGCGCGAAGCAGGCAACGGCGATGAGAATGTGTCTCGTGAGTTTCACGGCCATAGCTCCTTCCTCGATATGGGCCTTCGTTCTGTTGTGGGCTACCAATTCTTACTGAGAACTAGACTCAGAAAGCTACCATGCGAGAGAACCCCTCGTCAAGGCCGGTTGGTTGCTCAAGCGGTGTCGTCTATCACCTTCTGACTGTCTCGTACCGGCGCACGACTGGTTGCCGCCTTGCAACGCACCGGGCTCTTACTTCTTTGGTGGGGGCAGGCGTCTCGCCTGCTCGGGAGGGAGGTTGCCTGCAGCAGACTGGCCGGAGACGTTGGAACCCACCCATCCCGGCGGGCAGGAAGCCCGCCGGCAAGAACGAGCGGCGCCTTGGAGAGGGAACCGTGGCCGATCCACCGCCGCCCGCCTACCGACTTGCCTCGAGCCTCCCTGTCCAACCCTGTGCGTCCTGACCCGTCCTGGATAGGCCGATCCGGGCTGGTCTTGACAGGAAGAAGACGCGAATGTACATTGTCTGCAGACAGCAGACAATGGCTGCAACCACCCCCATCCTCCGCATCGATCTCAGCTCCCAGGTGCCGGTCTATCGGCAGATTGCGAGCGGTCTGAGGATCCTCCTGGTCGGGGGTGGGCTGCCGGCTGGGAGCCGGCTTCCGACCACCCGCGAGCTCGCCATGGACCTCGGAGTCCATCGCAACACGGTGGCCGAGGCGTACAGGATCCTCGCCGACGAGGGGTGGCTGGAGCTGCGCCGCCGGCATGGCGCAACGGTGCTCGACCGCCGCCGCCCGGCTTCGGGCCCCGAAGCGCGTGCCCGCTGGACGCGCAGGCTGGAGGGCCTGGTCGCAGAGGGCCTGGCGGACGGCCAGTCCGTCGAGGCTCTCGCGAGCGCGCTGGAAGCAGCGTGTGATGCGCTGCGAGAGGGTCGGCGGCTCGCGGAGGAAACGTGATCGTACCTGGAAGCCATCGCCCGTAGCTTTTGCACCGCGAAGAGGGAGAACGCCCATGAGCCCAGCCGCCTCAATGACCTTCGAGCTTTTCACCGTTGGCATCTTGCTGATTGTCGGGTTCCTCTTCGCTGCGATGCCACGTCTGACGCGGCCCAGCCTGTACTTCGCCGTCACCGTCCATCCGAGCTTCCGCGACAGCGCTGAGGGCCGCCGCGCGCTCATTCGCTACAGGACCACGGTGGTCGCCGGCACGGTGGTGTGCACGGTGCTGGCGTTCCTGCTCCGGCCGGGTGTCCATCCCTTCGACGGGGCGGGGCTTCTCCTGATGCTGGTCGGGATTTCTCTGGCTGCTTTCCTGGCGGCTCGGCGGATGGTCCTGCCGAGCTCCCAGGAGCCGACTCCCCAGCGCGACGCGGAGCTGGTGGGGCGCCGCACGCGCCTTCCCGGCGGCGTACCGCTGCAGTCCCTCCCGTTCGCGCTGCTGGCGGCGGTCGCCGGTCTCCTCCTCCTCCGGTGGGGCGACATTCCGGCCCGCTTTCCCGTTCACTGGGGGATGAACGGCCAACCCAACGGCTGGGCCGACAGGACCGTCGCCGGGGTCTTTGGCCCGGTGCTGACCGGTGTGGTTGTCTGTAGCCTGCTGCTGGTGGTCGCGTGGGGGATCACCCGGTGGTCTCGCAGACCGGCCGCCACAGGCCCGTTGGCGGAGCGAGGGGTCCGGTTTCAGCAGCTGACGCGGTGGGTGCTCCTGGCGGCGGAGCTCTTCCTCGCGGCGGTCACCGGGTGCGTGGCGCTGCTTCCCTGCCTGCCGTCACACGACCCGGAGATGACGGCCGCCGTGATCTCGGTTTTGACGTTGCTCGGAGTGGCGGCTGTGGTCGCGGTCATGGTGAGAGCCGGTCAGGGCGGCTCGCGGCTGGCGGCTTCACGGGTGGCGAACGGAGCCGCGGAGGAGAGCCTCGGCGATCGCAGCGCCGACCACTTCTGGAAAGCGGGACTGTTCTACGTCAACCCGGACGATCCGGCTTTGTTCGTGGAGAAGCGGTTCGGGATCGGCTACACGCTCAACTTCGGCAACCTGTGGGCGTGGGTGATTCTCTCCCTGGTGATCGTCGTTCCTGTGGCCATCGGCGTGCTGGTTTGACCGCTGCTGACCGGGTGCCGCGAGCCGGTCTTAGCGGCTGTTGAATCGCGGTGTCCGGCAAAGCGCGTCCACCTTACCGCGCGACTCTCAGCTCCAGTCGCGCACCACAGGCCTCGATCCAGCGCCGCATGA
Source organism: uncultured Thermoanaerobaculia bacterium (assembly GCA_964552395.1). Classification (GTDB taxonomy): domain Bacteria; phylum Acidobacteriota; class Thermoanaerobaculia; order Thermoanaerobaculales; family Sulfomarinibacteraceae; genus JAJDNH01. The sequence goes on from CAZKGM010000007.1 coordinate 11,254, forward strand.
GATCGACGGTGGGGTTCGATGACCACTGCTCGGCGCGGGAGACGGCCTGTTGGGTGATGCCCAGGCGCTCCGCCAGCTCCCGTTGCGAGAGCGCCGCGTCGGTGCGCGCCTGCCGCAGCAGGTAGCCGGGCACGTCGGTCTCCCACCGGGGGAGCTTCCCCCACCTCCGGAGAGCGCTCCACTCGGCGAACGAGCGGGGCCGCGCCCGGCACGGCGACCCTCGCCGACGCCGCGCGCGGCAGCCTCGACACGCTGGCGAAGATGCTCTACGAGCGGCCCGCCCTGCGCCTCGACATCACCCGGCGCGTCGACGAGGCCGCCGACCGCGACGGCTTGCGGCAGCTCCGGCTGGAGCAGGCCCTCAAGCGCGAGAAGCTTGACGAGATCGTCAAGAAGGGCGGCAGCGTCACGTCGATCGACACCGTCACGGTGGAGCCCGCCGAGTACGACACGTACCTGGAGCGCGCCTACAAGTACGGCAAGCTCTCCAAGCCCCGCAACTTCCTCGGCATTGCCAAGAAGGAGCCGCCGGAGGAGATGAAGCGCCTGCTGCTCGCGAGCTTCGAGCTCAGCGCCGACGACCTCCGCCAGCTCGCCGACGAGCGCGCCCGGGCGGTGCAGAGCTACCTGGTGCAGACCGGCAAGGTCACCGCCGACCGCCTCTTCATCGCCGGGGCGTCGGCCGCCTCACCCGCGGGCAAGGACAAGGGCCCGGACACCCGCGTCGACCTGTCGCTGAAGTGAGTCTCCAGGCCGCTGCCACGATGACCCTGTTCATCCTGACTCTAGCCGTCGAGGGTCTGGCAGTGATTCGGAAGCAGCTCGCGTAGCGAATCGCTATGGAAACACGTGGCGGCGATTGCACCCTTCCCCGGAGCGCGGTCCACCAGCGTCCTCCGGGTGGACGTGGCCGAGCTTCTCGCGTCTTGCCTCCCGGGCGGGCGGGACCTCCTCGCCTTCTCACTTCCTTACTTGCTCACCTCCCCAGTGGGCGGGGATCCTCCGTCACTCCGTCACGTGGTCGTCGTCGCGGTTCCCTCCGGCGGCGCAGGGTTCGCCGGACGGCCGCTGGAGAGCTCCTGGATCACGGCCTCCAGGTCGGTGTTGAACTCCTGGGGCTTCTCCATGAACAGGAAGTGGCCGACGCCGTCCATGGTGACGACGTCGAAGTCGGCGTGGTAGACGCGGTTGCCCTCCACGTTGGTGGGGTGGGCCGTGGAGTTGATGCAGCGAATTGGAATCTCCGGCGGGACCGCGGTGAGCGCGGCCGCCAGGTCGTAGTCGATGAACTGGCGCATCAGGGCGACGCCCACCTCCGGCGGTCCCGAGCACATACCGCCGGCGACCTTCTCCAGCAATGCCGGCTCCGCGTCCTTCGGGAACATCGAGGCAACGAAGCCACGGCAGGTTCCCGGGAAGTCCTTCTCCATCGCGTCCAGGAAGGGCTGCATCTGCTTAGGGTCCCACTTCTGGTCGGCATCCTGGAGGGTGTCAACGCCGACCACGCCGATCACCTTCTCGGGCATCAGGCGCGCGGCCTCGAGCGCGACCGGGCCGCCCATCGAGTGGCCGACCAGGATCACCTTGTCGAGGCCGAGCTTGTTGACCACCGCCGCGACGTCGCCGCCGAACGCCTTCAGCGGCCAGCCCGGGCGGTTCATCCCCGACCGGCCGTGACCGCCCAGGTCGAGGGTGACGACCGTGCAGCGCGGGGCGAAGGCGTCCACCTGCGCCGCCCAGTACGTCTGGTCGCACATCCAGCCGTGGATGAAGACCAGCGCCGGCGAGCCGCTGCCGGCGACGGTGTAGGCGATTGGCACGCCGTCGGAAGCGGTGGCCGTGCCCGGACCGGTCGGCGGTGCGGGCGGCGCCGGTGAGGGCGCCGGCGCCTGAGTCGAGGGTCCGCATCCGAGGGCGGCGACAAGGGCGATCAGAAACGCGGCTTTCTTCATCGTGCTGTCCTCCGTGATGAGATCAGCTCATGGTAGCGCGTCTGCTGGCGATTGGCGCAGCGAATTGGCAGGGGTGCTATTCTTGGGGCACTGACAGCGCCGGAATTTGAGGAAAATCAGGTGCACACTGGGGTGTACCTGAGGCGTTGCCGCCGCGAGCTGGCGGTCGGTGAGCCGACAGACGCCGGCGAAGAGCGCGGCGCAAGGAGGAAGCATGAAGCTCAGACCCCTCGTCCTGTTGGCCGGGATCGCACTGGTGAGCGCTCTCCTGCAGGCGCCGCCCGCGGTCTCATCCGAAGGCAACCAGATCGCCGTCCCGTGCAAGAGCCTCGACGCCACGATCACCTTCACCGTGCAACGGTCGGGGGACGACTTGGTCCTGACCGTGCAACTCCCCTGCAAGCTCGCAGCGTGCCTCGTGCACGAGGAGTGGAGTGCGAACGTCGGCTTCTACCTCGACACCGATGCCAATCGGGCAACCGGTTCGAAGGGCGACGAGATGCTCGAGCCGGGAAGCGCCGGCGCCGAGTACCGGATCTACGCCACGCAGGTGACCACTCCGGTGGCGCAGGACGCCGAGGGCAACTGGATCAGCAAGCCCAAGCTCCTCGCGGCCATCGACAAGGGCGATGATTCAGCGGAGCTTCCCGAGGGCTACCACCCGAAGTGGGAAATCAAGGTGGGCGAAGAGTTCCAGCCGGTGGACTGGGTGAGCCCGCAGGACTCCGACACCCTGCGCTTGGTGGCGCCACTGTCCGTTTTCGGGCTCAAGGCCGGCGCCACGATCCGCGTTGCCGCCACCGCCCCGAACTGCAACGTGAGCTTCCCCTACACGGCGACGGGAAAGGCGACGATCACGCTCAACTGACGTCAGGGCTCGCGCTTCGTTCCGTCCCGCCCGAAGCCCACGGGGTCCACGCCGACGAGACGGATGAGGGGGTAGGAGTCGCGGCGGCCGGCCAGGTAGTCGCGGGCGCCGCTCTCGAGCTCGCGGATGTCGACGCCCATGTACAGGTCGGGGAGCGTGGCGAGGCGCGCAAGGCCGGCGCGCGCCTGCTTCGCAGCCGCCGTCTCGTCGCCGCGGAAGCGGTGCAGCCAGGCCGCCTCGACCTGGATAAGGCCCTGCAGGAACTGCCCCTGGCTGCTGCCGTGACCGACCGAGTGCCAGATCTCCTCGAGGACCTCGTGGCTCTCCCACCAGAAGGCGAAGTTGTAGCAGTCGATGCCGAAAAGGTAGGTCGGCGCCGACGGCCACTGCTCGGGCGGGAACGGTTTCGGCCGCGGCGCCGGGCTGCGGTAGGAGTGGCCGTGGGGGTTGCGCAGGGGGTGGGGTGCGAGACCGGGGATGAAGCGATAGCCGGGGAACGGCCGCGACGAGTAGCGGGGCCAGTCGGGATCCGCAGCCACCGGCTGCCGCGTTACCAAGACGGACCTCGGCCGAGGTAACGGGAGGCGTCTTCGCCGCGTGGAGCCTCGCTCACTTCCACGTCGTGATAGTAGCGATCCACGTTGTCGTTGGCCACTGATGGTGCGCCGTTGTCACCTGTCGTCAAGTATCGCCTGATGTTGTCTCAGGAGCCCTTGCGTCGTGAGCTGCAGGAGAGTAGCTTGGAAGACAACAACAGGGAACACGGAGGTTGTCATGCAATGCACAGCGATCGCGAGACGCTGGCTCTTTCTTTCAACCCTGGTGCTGGCAGCGACCGCGGCGTGGGCCGGGGTGCCGGGGACGGACCTGTGGGTGCCGTCGCTGGCGCGCACGCACGGCGCCCATCTCTCGCAGTGGTACGCGACGGTGTGGATCCACAACCCGGGGACGCAGACCGCCCAGGTCACGATCAGCTACCTGGTGCGGGACCAGAGCAACCCGATGCCGACGGCGCAGATGGTGACGGTGGACCCGGGGGAGACGCTGAAGCTGGGTGACGTTTTCCTGGACGTGTTCGGGCTGAACGAGGCCAAGGGCGCGCTGCGGTTCCAGAGCACGCAGAAGGTGGTGGTGTCGGCGAGGTCGTACAACCAGACAGCGGCCGGGATCGCGGACTCGCAGGGGCAGTTCCTGGCCGGGATGCCGGCGGAGCTGGCGCTGGGGGCCGGGGACAAGACGTCGATTCCGGCGATCACGCAGCCGGCGGACGGGACGTTCCGGTACAACTACGCGCTGGTGGAGACGGCCGGCGGGACGCCGCAGGTCGAGGTGAGCGTGTACGACAGCGACGGCGTCCTGCTGGCGTCGAAGATCTACACACTGTCGCCGTATGAGCCGATCCAGTTCAACCTCAACGATCTGGGGTCGGGGATCTACGTGGACGGCGGGCGGATGGACGTCGAGGTGCTGTCGGGTTTGGGCCGGGTGCTGACGTTCGGGTCGATGGTTGGCAACGGGACGGTGTCGCAAGACCCGTCGACGTTGGAGATGGAGTACGAGCTCACGCAGGGCACGGCGAACGGCGGCGACATCACGGCGGTCAACGCCGGCGAGGGCCTGTCGGGCGGTGGCACCTCGGGCGACGTGACGCTGAGCATCGCCAACGGCGGGGTGACCACGGCCAAGATCGCGGACGGTGGGGTGACGACCGCCAAGATC
>CAZKGM010000007.1:15892-24474 GCA_964552395.1 uncultured Thermoanaerobaculia bacterium
GCCAAGATCGCGGACGGTGGGGTGACGACCGCCAAGATCAGCGGCTCGGGTGCCTCCAGCGGCCAGGTGCTCAAGTTCAACGGTTCGTTGGTCAATTGGGCAGCGGACGACGCGGGAGGCTTGACCCTGCCGTACATGGGTTCGGCCAACACGACCACCTATGTTTTCGATGTCATTCAGAACGGATCCGGGAATGCAGGACAGTTCTTTACCAACAGCACAACAACAGGCTTTGGGGTCGTTGGAGGAGCCAATGGCACCTCGGGTACTGGCGGTGGTGTACTCGGCACCACTTCCTCGAGCACGGCAACAGCCTCAGGCGTGATGGGTGTCAGCGGCACGAATGATGGCGTAACGTATGGCGTCAGGGGCATCACCAACTCCGTCACATCAAATACGGCCGGTGTCTACGGTCTTGCTAACCCGAGTAGCGGAACAACGTATGGAGTGATCGGCCACAGCAACAGTGTTGGCGGCATCGGTGTCCGCGGTGAAGCTCTGTACACCGGTGTCCAGGGGGTGGCCACCAGCACCAGCGGCACGACCTACGGCGTATGGGGCTGGGCCACCTCCGCGGACGGAACCGGCGTGTACGGGTACAACTACTCCGCCGGCTCGGGCGCCAACGGAATGAAAGGAGTGACTCTCGGCGACAGCGGCTGGGCCTCGGGCGTGTACGGTGAGGCGGGCAAGTCCGGCGCTATCGGCGTGACCGGCTGGAACACCGGCAGCGGGCCCGGGGTGTACGCCTGGAGCGACCAGGGCAACGCCCTCATCGTCAAGGGCACGGGAATCGGCAACCTGGCGGAGATCTATGATCACGCGGTCGGCCTGCGGTGGAAGGTCACGCACGACGGCCAGGTCTACGCCGACGGGTCGTTCCACTCTGGAGGGGCCGATTTCGCCGAGATGTACCCGGCGCACGGCGAGATGGCGCCCGGGACCGTGGTCGGGATCGGCGAGGATGGCCGGTTGGAGCCCGCAACGTCGATGCGCGCCAGCGCGGTCATCGGGGTCGTCTCCGACAAGCCCTCTATCGTCGGCGGCTCAGCGATCGAGGCCGAGGGCAACGCAGGCAAGGTGGCGGTAGCGATCCTGGGGATTGTCGAGGTCAAGGCCTCGGCAGCCTCGGGACCGATCCGGCCCGGCGACCTGCTGACGGCCGGCTCAGAGCCGGGCGTGGCGGTCAGGGCGGTGTGGGCGTACCCGGGAACCATCATCGGCAAGGCGCTGGAGGCCCTGCCGTCGGGCGCGGGCTCGATCCGCATGCTGGTCACGTTGCGGTAGCGATCTGCTGCGCGGATCGCTGGTTGACGTTCAGCTGGTGAACGATCAAGATGGGACCAGCGGGCGGGGAATGTTCAAGATACTGTCTCAATTGCTGTTGGCTGGTCAGCGCCGTTCCTTTGGCGTGGCAGGGAGGGGCGGAATGTACGGCGAAACTACCCTGCCGTCCGGCTTCCGGCGATGACTCCCGAGTCGCGGAATCGCTCGACCGTAGGGCTGGATCCCGGCCAGCTGGAGCGGCTCGCGGCACCCAGACTGCCCGACCGCTGGGAGGTCATCCGGCGGCTCGGCAGCGGCGGACAGGCGGTCGTCTGGCTGGCTCGTGACCTGTTGCTTGGCGAGGTGGTAGCACTCAAGGTGTTTCCCCGCGAGCTGCCGGCGGACTCCCTGCGTCGGCTGCGGCGCGAGGTCACCATCGGCCGGGAGCTCCGTCACCCGAACCTGGTCAGGGTGTACGAGCTGGTGGAGACGCCGTCGGGGCCGGCGCTGGCGATGGGTTATTGCGAGGGCGGGAGCCTGATCAGCCGCCTTGGTGACGGGGGGCTGCAGATTCCCCAGGTCATTGCAGTGGCGGAAAGCCTGCTCGAGGCGTTGAGCTGCCTCCACGCCGAGAGGGTCGTCCACCGGGACGTCAAGCCGTCCAACGTATTGCTGGGTTCGGAGGGTCAGGTCCTGCTCGGCGACCTGGGTCTGGCCCGCGAGCTCGAGCCGGGGCCGGACGCGACCCGCACGCGGGGCTCGGTAGGCACGCCGCGCTACATGAGCCCGGAGCAGCTTCGGGGCGCCGAGGTTGGATTCGCGTCGGACCTGTACTCGCTCGGGGCCACCCTCTACCAGCTGCTTACCGGCGAGCCGCCGTTCGTCGGCGAGACCGACTTCGACGTCGCCGACGCCCACCTTCACAAGCAGCCGGAGGATCCGAGACAGGTGCGACAGGAGACCCCGCGATGGCTCGCCAGGTTCGTGCTGCGGCTGCTCGAGAAATCGCCCGGCGACCGTTGGCCGGATGCGGCCGCTGCCTTGCACGCCTTCCGCCGGCGCAGGTTCTCCCTGTCACCGGCAAGGAGACGCCGGTGGGTGCAGCGAGCAGCCGTGGTGATGGTCGTGGCGGCAGGCATCGGCCTCGCGTTCTCAGTCGTGCGGGAGCGGGTTGAGCGTCCAGCGGCGGCGGTTTCGGTGGTCGCGGACGGCAACGTTGTACGTGCCCTCGACGGGCAAGGTCGGGTGGTTTGGCAGCACACGATGGGGACGACGGTCCGGCAGGTCGAACAGGCGGATCTGGATGGGGATGGGCGCAAGGAGGTCATCGTCGGCACGGCGGTCGCCAACGACAACACCGCGCGCTCGGAAGACTCGCCCCCAGCGGAGGCAGCCGTCTTCGACGCCCGCGGGAAGCTGCTCAGCCTGCTGCACCCGGAGAAGGTCGTTGCGGCCGGTCCTGGCTCCCAGCTGCCGCCGCCGTTGCTGCTGCCACAGTTGGTACTGCTGGATCTCGACGGCGACGGGCGCCGGGAGCTGTTCCTCAACTGCCACCACCGCGTGATGGGGAATGCCTACCTGTTCCTGTATGACCCCGGCCAGCGCCAGTGGCGGCTCGTTCTGAATCATACCCAGGGCTGGATCTTCGACCTGACGCCGGTGCCCGGCGCGGTACCGCCGAGGCTGCGCCTCTACGCGGTCAACGCAACCCTCGGGGAGCTGCCGGTGATCGGTCAGCTGATGATCCAGGCGCCGGTGCCGGGCGCCGATCAGGGAGCCGGGAGCGGGATCGCGGGCCTGCAGGCCAGCGGTGGGGCAACGCTCGAGTGGTACACGCCGCTGCCGCAGACATCGCCGGGCCCGCTCGATGCCGAGCCGCCGTTCGTGTGCGACGCTGCCGGGTTCTCGCCGTACTCGTTCCGGGGCCACGTGGGCGGTATCGACCGCTGGGGCAACCCGGTTCCGGGACCGAACGCGGGCCGCGACCTGGCCGCCGCCAGGCTCGCCATCCTGCGCGACCTGAGTAGCTGGAACCCGATGCGCTTCGCGGACAGCGCCAACCGCCTGCTGGCCCGCCGGCAGGAGCTCGAGGCGCGCTACCCCGACCTTCTCCGCGAGGCGCCCTACCGTGAGGTCATCGCGCTGTACACCGCGCGCATGCTGGGTGCCAGCGGCGCGCCGCGGCGCGCGGTCGAGCTGCTGCGCCCCGAGTACCGCAAGACAGGGGACGACTCCGTCGGGCTGGCACTGGCCCAGTTGCAGGCGGTGACCGGCGACTACACCGCGGCACTCAACAACCTGGTCAAAGTGACCGAGCACTCCGTCTCGTCGGCCGGCTGGTACGGGGCCAACGTGCTCTCCTTCCGGATCGCGATGGAACTGGGCGATGACGCGCTGCTCGAGCGGCTGCTGCCGGCGAGCAGATCGTTCGTGGCGCGCCCCGAGCTGCTCGACGTGGTGCGCGCCGAGGCGCGCCTGTGGTGGGACCGCTGCCGGCCCAGCGATGGAAAGACGCGATCCTACGACCTGACGCCGGAGGGCGAGGCCGTCGGCCTACTCGCGCGGTGGCGGCTGGGAACCCTCGGCCCCGACGCGGTCCCGGAGGCCGAGGCCGCCCTCAAGCGCAACCCGGATGCAGCCTGGGAGGGCCTGGTGGCGCTGGCGATGGCCCGGGAGCAGGCGGGAGACCATGCAGGTGCCTTCGACGACCTGGAGAAAGCGCGCTCGTACGTCGATGCCGATCGCGGCCTGACGCTCCGGTCCGTCCGGGGCGAGCGCCTGGTAGGGGCCTGCCGTGCTCGCGTGCTGGCCGACTCGGGCCGGCTCGCGGACGCGGCGGCACTGGCGCGCCGGGTCGTCAAGGAGGCGCCGTCCTACACGCTGCCGGCAATCGTCGCCCGCGAGGTGCTGGCCAAGACCGGACAGCCAACGAACGCACTGCCGCGATGAGAAGAAGTGGCGTCGAGGAGCCCGGCCCGGCCGAGGGCGCCGCTACTCCACACCCAGCCCGGTCTCGACAACCTCTCCGTCGCGGTTCCACCGCAGGTGGAGATCGCCGTCGTCGCCGGGGTGGAAGACGAACAGGTTGCGGTTCGGCTCGCGCGACAGGGTGACGTCGATCTGGGTCGTGTGGTCCTGGCGGATCAGGCCGCCGGGGAGCTCACGCGGGCCACCGGCCGAGACGCGTACCGGGTCGGGCTGGTAGCTGAAGAGCCGCGAGCCCGAGCTGGACCGGAAGTCGATGAACAGGGGAGCACCGGTCTCCAGGCGGCGCATCTCGATGAAGGCGGTGAAGTGGCTCGGGGTCTCCTCGTTCTTGTGGGTGTGGCACACCGCCTTCGAGGGGACCTCCCGGCCCTGCGCGTCGAGCAGGCCGAGCTTGAAGACGTAGTCGGCTATCGGAGCGCCGGTGTCGTCGCGGAAGCGGAAGTCGAGCTGGGCGAAGCCGGGGCGCTTGTCGCGCGTGGCAGCGGTCACCGCGGCCAGCTCATCGGCAACGGCAGCGTAGCCGGCGGCGTCGGTCACTCCCAGGCAGCGCAGGATGAGCCGCAGGGGCAGGTGGCGGGACGGGTCGGAGCGGCGCTTTATGGAGTTCATGATGCCGCGGTCGGCGCCGGAGTGGACGTAGTCGGCCAGCGCCGCGAAGGGCACGCCGTCGATGCCACCGACGCGGCGTAGGCTCCTGTCGCGGACGTCGAGCTCGTAGCGAGCGAAGTTGAGGTTGCCGGCGGCGCAGCGCACCACCATGTCCGAGCCCGGCTCGAAGGCGGCGGGAAAGACCGCGGCGGCGATCCGCTCGGCGAGGGCCGTCTGCACCCGGTCGCCGATGAGGCAAAAGGGGCGGACCCCCTTGCCGCGCCAGGCGCCCTCGTCGAGCCACTCGGTGGCGAGCTGCCAGGAGAAGGCGCTGCCCAGCTCGAGGCCGTTGAGAATCTGCGCGCCGGTGGCGCCGAGGTAGCGCGCCTGGGCGAGCATCGAGCGGCCGTGATGGGCGAGCCGAGAGCCGAAGTGGGGGCCGGCGAGGAAGACGACGTTCTGCAACGGCCGGTTGCTGGCGCAGGACCCGGTGTAGTGGTGGGCAATCCAGTGGCGGACGACAAGGGCGCCGGTGGAGTGCGTGATGACGTGGAACGGCCGCGACCAGTCGTCCTCCAGCTTCTCGGTCAGGGCGAGGTGCATGGCGCGGGCGATGTCGCCGATTCCCACCCGGTCCTCGAGGGAGACGTAGCGGCCGAGGGAAACCTCCTCGAGCTGATAGCCGTGGCGGGCGAGCTGCAAGTGCAGCGCCTGGTAGGTCGTGGTCTCTTGAACCGACCAGCCGTGAACCAGAAACACCTTCTGCGCCATGTTCCCCTCCCGGCGCGGCAATCAACATTGATCGCTGAAGCGGCCTGCTGTCCGCGCCTCGCCTTACGAGTTCTCGAACCGAGCAGTTCCGACCAAGAGAGTGATCTCCACCGTTCTATGAGAGAGGACCGTGCCCTGTCAAGGCAGGGAAGCTGGGCCGGTTCCGCCGCGCTTCAACGCCGCAGAGGCTCGTCGAGTTGATCTTTGGGGGCGGGGCTAGCTACCATCATCTCCGATGATCCACCACAGAAGAAGCAGAAAGACGGGGTCACGGTCCGGCATCGTGATCCGGAGCGTTTTCAACCGGGTTGCAAGGTCGATGTGCCAGGAAAGGACGGCGGTCATGAACGTGCGGCTGAAGGTTGTGATGCTGGTTTTCGTGCTGGCGCTTGCGCCCTGCGCGACCGCGAGGGTCAGGGATCAGGAGGCCGCAGCGCCGCCGCCGAGCGCGGCAGTGCAGGTGAAGATGCCGGCGGCCCAGGCGCCCGCGGCCGACGACCTGCTGGTTTACCTTCGTTTGCGCTCTCCGCAGGAGGTCGTGAACCAGCTGGGCGGATGGGCCGGGATATTCAAGCCGGGGATGAACGCCCAGGCACTGAGCGAGCAGCTCAAGGTGATGGGCCTGGACCTGGCAGAGCTTCGCTCCGGAGGCAACGCGGCCTGGTTCATGTGGATGAAGTCGCCGTCGGGTCAGGATCAGCAGCAGCCCGTGGCGGGCCGCCCGTCTGTCCGCTGGGCGCTACTGCTCCCCGCACCGCCCGACAGCCAGCTCGCCAAGACGATCGCCGCGAAGAAGCCGGACCTCGCGGAGGCTGCGCTCGCGGGCGATCTGCTGGTGGCGAAGGACCAAGCGTCCATGGCGCTGGCACAGAAGAGTGGCGACGAGCTCGCGAAGCTCGCCAAAGCGCCCCTCGCCGAGGACGCACAGGTCTACGTCAACGTCGAGGGGCTCATGAAGGCATTCGGCCCCATGCTGCACGGCTGGGCCGCCATGTTCGGCGCAATGGTCGGGCAAAAGCAGGCGCCCGGTCAGAGCGCGGATCAGCAGGCCCAGATGCAGCGGCTGATCAAGGCGGAGCTCGACGCCGTACTCGGAGCTCTCGATCAGGTGTCCCGGGTCACGCGGCTAGACGACATAGAGGCGAACCATCTGGAGCTCTCCGCGGTCGTGCAGGCAAAACCGGGCTCGAAGCTGGCCGCGTTGATGGCGGGTGGTCCCGGAGCCGCCCCCGAGCTCTCCGGCTACCTCGCGCGGGGCTACGTCATCGGGGCACAGCTGTCGGTTCCTAACATGGCCGGACTGATCCCGGTCTACCAGGGCCTGATCTCTCGGATGTGCCCGCCCGATCAGCCGGAGGGCCTGCAGCAGGTGCTCAAGGCATTGGACGGCTGGAAGCAGATCAAGTCGCTCGACTACGCCTTTGGCATGTACCGTGGAGAGAAGGGGAAGATGACGTTCGACGGGGTGATGCAAACCTCGAGCGACGAGCAGGCCGAGACGCTGATGCGGCTGATGCGGGAGAGCCCGAAGATCATGGAGTCGGGCGCAATGGGAGCGGTCGCGATGGGGGTCAAGTACCACGTCCAGGTGCACCAGGGAGCTCGCCGGTTGGGAGGCCATCCCGTCGACCGGTACGAGATGTCGATCCAGCTGCCGGACGACTTCCCCGCTCAGCAGCGGCAGGTCATGGAGATGATGTACGGAAGCAAGGTGACCTTCGAGATGGTCGGGGTAGGCCGCTCGGTCCTGGTCTCCCTCAACGAGCCTGTCGATGCGCTCTACCGGCGGTTCGAGAGCGGCCGGCCGGGTGCGGGGCTCGCGGCGATCAAGGAGTTCGGACCGGGAGCGGCGCTTTACGCGGACGTCGACGTGGCCGGCTACGTCGAGATGGTCGGCACGTTGATGAGCGCCGCTGGCAAGGACGCTCCCCAGCTACCGAAAATTGCCGGCCCGCCGCTGACCATCGCCGGGTACCACCAGGACGGCACGGGCTGGTACCGCCTACGGGTGTCGCGGCAGCTGGTAGCGAGCGTCGTCCAGGAGCTCCAGAAGATCAAGCAGCAAAAGGAGCAGCAGAAAGCGCAGCAGCAGAATCAGCAAGGGGAGGACGGCGGCGAGCAGCAGGCCAAGCCCGCGGGCGCAGGGTCGGCTACAACGCCGGTGGCGCGATGAGCTCTTACTGTCCTTGAGCACGACAGGACATGAAAGCGTGGCATGACATGACCGACAGCTTCATCGCCGAGCCCCGCCGGCTGGCCGAGGCGATCCGTGCGGCCTGCCTGGAGGCCGCCGCCGATGCCTACGAGGATGCGGGGCTCCAGGGCCTGTGCGCCGAAGGCCGCTGGGAGCGTGCCCTGGACGGGATCCGCGAGCTCGATCTTGCGGCCTTGGCGCCGACAGAGGCTGCAGCGGAGCTTCCGGAGCTTATCAGCGAGCGCCTCGTACTGTGCGTGCCCGCCGCGGCCGACGCCGAACGCTGCGCCCGCTACGCCGCCGACAACCGCTCCCATCTGGCGCCCTGGGAGCCGGAGCGGAACGACGCCTACTACACCGTCGAGCACTGGCGCGCCGAGGTCGACCGTCTGACCGGGGCTGTCTGCGCCGGGACGGGCCTCTCGTTCATTCTCCTCGACCGCGCCAACCCCCGCGGTCCGGTGCTCGGCCGCGTCACGCTCAGCAACATCGTGCGCGGGCCCTTTCAGGCGGCCAACCTCGGCTACTCTCTCGACCACCTTGCCGAGGGCCGGGGCCTCATGCACGAGGCCCTCGCGGCCCTCCTCGACCACGCCTTCGGTACCCTCGGCCTGCACCGCGTGATGGCCAACTACATGCCGCGAAACCGGCGCTCGGCCCGCCTCCTGAGCCGGCTCGGGTTCGTCGAGGAGGGTCTCGCCCGCAGCTATCTGGAGATCGCCGGCCGCTGGGAGGACCACGTTCTGACGTCGCTCACCAGCGAGGCATGGCAGGA
>CAZKGM010000007.1:24574-29426 GCA_964552395.1 uncultured Thermoanaerobaculia bacterium
CCGGCCGCTGGGAGGACCACGTTCTGACGTCGCTCACCAGCGAGGCATGGCAGGATACCGGTTAGTGGAACCACCGCCGCAGCGTGCTGGCTACGCCTGCAGGTGGGCGCTCTTGTCGGTGGCGGAGTGGATCAGTGTCGCCCGGCCACGAGCCTGGCGGTTGCCAGCGACGGATCGAGCAGCTCCAGTTTGCGACCCGTGGTCAGCAGCCGCGTCGCCAGGGAGCCCGGCCGAGGGGTGATGACAACCCGCTGGGTCCACCAGGCCGGTTCGAAGTGACCGCGTCCGACCGGCCCCGACGGAGGCGATGTCAGCCCACGGCGGCGTCGAGCCGTGCCGCGGCTGCCAGCAGGCTGGCAAGTGTTGGCTCGTCGAGCGGCTCGCCCGGAACCACCCTGACGTGCCGCATCGCCTTGCCCCCGCCCTCCAGGCCGAAGCCCTGGCCGACAAGATCAGCGCCGCGGAAGAGCTGCAGGTTGACATGGTCCGATTGCGGCATGATCGTGCACACGATCGATCGTCCGACGTACGCCAGCGCGCCCCAGCGAACCGTCTCCTCGAGCTCCGGCGCCGCCGCCCGCACTATGGAGCGCAGGCGTTCGACCGTGTCCCGGAGCTCGGGACGAATGTCCGCGATCACCTCGTCGGGCGTTGCCATGTTCTCCTCCATGAGTGGCTTGATCCTATCATGGTGGGTCTGAGTCGCATGCTCACGGCGAGTCGGGCCTCGGCGGCCGCTGCACTCGCCTGCCGCGCCGGTGGGTCCGCTGACAGTGGGCAGGGAGGGTGCGCCTGACACTGTTTCCGACGGCCCCAACCGGCCGGACGGCAGCCGGAATGCCGGGACGCCACGAGAGGTTATGCAAACTGGGTTGGATCCTGTGGCAGAGCACTCACTGAGTTCGGCCGCCGCGCCCTGCGGTGAGCTGAAGCACGGCTGGAGGCAGATCGTAGCCGACTACCAGAGCTCTGATCTCACGCGCAGTGCCTGGCAGGTCGCCAACAGTGTCGTCCCCTACCTCGCGCTGTGGTACATCGCCTACCGGCTGCTCGCCATATCGTACTGGCTGACGCTGCCGGTGGTGCTCCTCGCAGCCGGTTTCATGGTCCGCGTGTTCATCATTTTTCACGACTGCGGCCACGGCTCGTTCTTCCGGTCGCGGACCGCCAATGACGTGGTCGGCTTCCTCACCGGCATTCTGACCTTCACCCCGTACCACGACTGGCGGGCTGAGCACGCCAGACACCACGCCACCTCCGGCAACCTCGATCAGCGCGGAAGCGGCGATGTGTGGACGATGACGGTCAAGGAGTACCGGGAGGCATCGCTGTGGAGGCGGCTCGGCTACCGCCTCTACCGCAACCCTCTCGTCCTCTTCGGCGTCGCACCGATGTACGTGTTCCTTCTCCAGCAGCGGTTCCCCCGGCGGGGCTCCAGCGCGCGGGCCAGAATGAGCGTGCATATCACCAATCTCGCGCTGGTCGCGATCCTCTGGCCGCTGCTCAAGACCATCGGTCTCCGGGCGATTCTGCTCGTTGAGCTGCCTCTCATCGCCGCGGCCGGCGCCGCCGGCATCTGGCTGTTCTACGTGCAGCACCAGTTCGAGGGTGTCTACTGGGAGCGGCACGACGAGCGCGACTTCGTGGCGGCGGCGATGCAGGGAAGCTCGCTCTACGCCCTGCCGCGGGTGCTGCAGTGGTTCTCGGGCAACATCGGCTTCCACCACATTCACCACCTCGCACCGCGCATCCCGAACTACCGGCTCCCGAAAGCGTTTCGCGAGCAGCCGCTGTTCCAGGATGTGAATCGCCTGACGCTGCTGTCCAGCCTCCGTTCACTCCGCCTGCGCCTCTACGACGAAGACTCGCGCCGTCTGGTCGGCTTTGGCCAAGCCTGACGCGCGACGGGACGCGTCCACAACCTTCACGTCCGCCGGGAACGCCGTCTGTCCCGCCACATGCCGCCGAGGTTGGGCTCGACCTGTTGCTACACTGAAGCCGCAGGCTGTAGTAGACAGGGAGGTATCATGGGCTATTGGTCGCGAGTCATCGTTGCGGCGCTGGTCGGGCTGGCGGCCTGGCCGGCATCGGCGGCGGTCACAGCCGCCGGGGCCGACCGCTTTACCATCGTCCGGACGGCGGAGGTCGCGGGAACGCCCGAGCAGGTCTTCGACGCCTTTACCGTTGATCTCGGCGCGTGGTGGGACCACCACTTCTCGGAGCACCCGGTGCGCATGTACATCGAGCCCCGGCCCGGCGGCGGCTTCTACGAGATCTTCGACGAGCAGGGCAACGGCGCCCGCCACGCCGAGGTCATCCTGGTCCAGCGGGGGCACCTGCTGCGCTTTGTCGGCCCGATGGGCTTGTCGGGCCACGCCATCGAGATGGTGCACACGCTCGAGCTTCAGCCGGCGGGGCCGGGGCGGACGCGTATCCGCCTCACCCTCGAGGCGTTCGGGGCTATCCAGGAGGGCTGGCCCGCGGTGGTCGATCGGGTGTGGCGGCACTTCCTCGACGAAGCCCTGACGCCCTACCTCGCGCGCCGCTATGGGCAGCCGGCGCCTGCCGGTACGCCGACACCGTCCTGAGCCAGGCGCTCACGACACGGGCGAGGACCTGGCCGGTGGCCAGGACTGTTGCCACCAGCGTCGATGTACCGCACTCTGCAGCGACGTGGTGGTTCGATCACCGGCCGGTGCCGGCGTGACGGAGTCGGACCAGAGCCCTCCCAGCTGGCGGTCAGCGAGGCCGTGCCGGTGGATCGTCAGAGATCGAGCAGGTCGGCCTTGCCCTGACGGGCCACAGCGGTCTTCATGGCGGTGAGGAAACGCGAGCGCAGTGTGTCGCTCATCAGGGCCTTCTTGACCGGCGGCAAACGGAGGAATGCGCCCACGATCGCCTGCATCGCTGCCTGGCTCCGACTGCCCGGGTCGTCGAAAAGCTGGTACTGGAGGGTGCCGGAGTCCAGGCACTGGAGGATGACCCGCTCGAAGGTCGTCTCCGGGTGGAGGACACGCTGCCCGCGTTGCTCGAGCTTCATCGCGCCGGTCGAGCAGCCCAGGGCGCAGACGCCGCATCCCATGCAGAAGTCGAGGTCGATTTGCGGCTCGAGCTTCTTCTTGCCGTTCGCCGCCGGGGCGGCTGCCGGCACCATCCGGATGGCATCGATGGGGCAGGCGGTAGCGCACTTGCCGCAGCCGCTGCACTCCTCCGCGCGGGAGCGGGCGATGTAGCTGGAGGTGACGATCGTGCTCGGATAGCCAAAGCGGCTGATCCCCTGCAGGATGTTGCAGCAGCAACCGCAGCAGTGGCAGATGAAGGTCACCTTCCGCTGCACGTTGTCGGCCGACAGCACGAGGCCGAGCTCTTTCGAGCGCTGCAGCCTGTCCACCATCTCCGCCTTCGAGATCTCCCTGCCCAGGCCGTGGCGAACCAGGTAGTCGGCCCCCATACCCATGCTGGTGCAGACCTCGAGGGGGATGTCGCACTGGCGGTCGCCGGCGTGCTCCTTCTCGTGCCGGCACGAGCAGATCCCGACCGCGAACCTGTCGGCGGCATCGACGATGGCACTCGCCTTCTCGTAGTCGAGGATCTCGACGCCGTCGGCGACCGTGTCCTCGTGCGGCAGGGCGCGGATCGGGCCGACGGCCGAGCCGTCCGCGCTGTTGGCGGCGTACACCGCGCCCGAGCTCATGTACTCGTGGAACAGCCGCCCCATGAGCTCGGAGTCGACGTTGTCGCCGGTGCGCATCATGGTGAACTCGAACAGGCCGACGAACAGCGGGCTGGGCATGTACTGGTAGTCCTCGCCGAGCCAGAAATCCATCACCAGGCCCTTGTCGGCCATCCTCTCGAGAAGCCCGCGCAGCCTCGCCTTCTCGACGCCGGTGGCGCGGCTCAGCCGCTCCAGGGTCGCGAAGCCGTACGGCATCTTCGCGTAGACGTCCGCCTCCTCGACCGTGTAGAGCTCCTTGACGATACGGTGGAAGGTGTCGTTCCACGGCGCCCGGACCGCGAGCCGATCGACCTTTTCCCCGACCTTGCGGAAGATGTCCTTCGCAGCGAGATGGCCCATTGTCCGGCGCCTCCCTCGGCTCCAAGGTAAGCCACCGCGGGGGCCCGTGTCGAGCGGTTCAATCGTCGTCCGGCCGTTATCGGGTTCCCGCGCGGGGACAGCCTGACTCGAAGGGGTGGTCAGCACCCGGGTTAATGGCCGGCTGCCACGAGCGCGATGTTCTCCCTACGCGCCTCGACGACCCGCGCCGCGAGCGGCAGAGTCAGCCTGGCGACGACGGCGGTCAGCGCCAGGTAGACGAGACTCGCGGCCGGCGCCAGCCATGCCCGCTGGGTGAGCAGGTAGGCTCCGGCACCAAGAGCGGCCGCCGGCGCAAGCACGATGAGCGTCCCCAGCAGGTTGACGACCACAGCGAGACCATGCGGCTGCGCGCCGCGGCCGATCGCGGAAAGCTCCACCGGCTTCGGAAACAGGGCGGACAGGACGGCGGCGACGGGCGTCATCGCGACCTGTGCGGCGACGCCGGCCAGGGCGGCCGCGACGATGAAGGGCAGGCGAATACCGGGGCCGGCGACGAGGAGGGCCACGGCGCCGGCGGCAGTCGCCAGGGCGGCGATCGCCGTGGTGGCCAGCAGCTTGCCCACCAGGAGGCGCCGCATTGAGATCGGCAGCACGCACTCGAGCAACTGCCCGCCGCGAAGGACCGCGAACTGGTTGACCGAGAAGGTCGCCAGGCCGGTCGAGCCGAAGAGAGCAAGGAAAACCAGCAGCATGTTACCCGCCGGCACGGCGAGCAGCCCGATCACCACCATGACGACGATCTCGCTGATCCGGGAT
>CAZKGM010000007.1:29526-43928 GCA_964552395.1 uncultured Thermoanaerobaculia bacterium
CGGCACGGCGAGCAGCCCGATCACCACCATGACGACGATCTCGCTGATCCGGGATACCTTCTCCATGGCGTCCCGCTTCTTGCTCTCGCGCAGGCGGTTCACCACCAGCCGCCACTGCAGCCACGCCAGGGTCGACAGCAGCCGCCGGCTCATCCCAGCCACTCCAGCGTTCGCGAGCTCGCCGGCGGCGCTCCGACCGCAGCGATGAAGGCATCCTCGAGAGAGCGGCCGGCTCTCACCTCGGCGATGGCGCCCTGCGCGACGAGGCGTCCGTTGTCGATGATGCCGACGTGGTCCGCGAGCCGCTCGATGATCTCGAGGATGTGCGACGTCAGAAACACGGTGCCGCCGCGGCTGACGAACCGCTGCAGCAACTCCTTGATCTGGTGCGAAGCGAGCGGGTCGATGCCTTCGAACGGCTCGTCGAGAAACAACAGGCGCGGCGCCGGATTCCGAGCCCCAGTCAGACTCGTCCCGGCCGCACGTCCCGAGACAGCGGCCCACGCCTGACAGTCCCGCGCCAGACCCCGCCCCGGTTGTGCCACACCACACGTGAGCCGTCTGAGTTACCCTGCCATGATGAAGACGACCCCGAACCGAAGCTTCGTTCTCCTGTGTGCGCTTGGACTGTCGCTCGGCGCCTGCCGCTCGGGCACGCCGCCTGCCGGCACCGCGCCGCCGCGCGTGGTCATGGTCTCCTACGACGGGGTCGGCGCGGATCTGGCGTGGGGGTGGCTGGCGGACGGCATCCTCAACAACCCGGCCGGGGTCTCGGGCATGGTGGCCGAGGGCACGGCCGCGCGGCGGGTACGCATGATCGACCCGACACTTACAGCGGTCAACCACATCGCGCTGGTGACCGGCGCGCTGCCGCAGGTGACCGGGATTGTCAGCAACTACTTCCATCCCGCCGGCTCGCCCATCACGCGCGGCATCTCCGGCTTCTCAGCCCCGATTGGGGCGGAAACACTGTGGCAGGCGGCGCGGCGCAGGGGCAAGCGGGTCGGCATCCTCACCTGGCCCGGCGCCGACGGCACGTCCCCGGCGCGGAGCGGCGACTTCGGCCTGATATGGCCCGAACGCCCGCTGGCCGGCAGCGCTATCGATGAGCTCGATCCCTCGCGGGCTGGATCGGCGTCGGTGCTGCCGTCGAACGACGGCCTGCCGGCGCTGGTGTGGCCGGTGTCCGTGAAGCTCCCGGGAAGCAACCCCGGCGTCGTCACCTTCACCCTGACCGCGGTCGACGGCGATCCGAACGGGCTCGCGGTCTACGACACGGTGGCAGTGCAGGGGCCCGCCACCGAGGAGGTACAGCTCCTCGGCCGCGACCACTGGTTCGCGCTCAGCTTTGCCGCCCGCGGCCAGGGAGACGACCAGGCGTTCACCTATGGCGCGTGGTGCAAGGTGCTGCGGCTGGACCGCGAGCGCGGCGGCGTTCTCCTGTACGTGGGTGCGGTCAACCGAACCTACGCCTACCCGGAGGCGTTCGCACAGCGGCTCGGCAACGCCGTCGGACCATGGCCGGGCGCGCCGGACAGCCGCCTCCTCAGCCAGTGGTGGCTCGACATGGGCAAGGGGATCGACCTCGACACCTACCTCGAGCAGGCCGAGCGGCTCGACCGTTGGCTGGACGCCGTGGCCGGCGAGGTCATCTCCCATGAGCGGTTCGACCTCCTTCTTGCCTACCACCCGACGCCCGACGACTACGAGCACGCGAGCCTCATCATCGACAAGCGGCAGTGGGCGTGGAGCCCGGGCTCCGAGCTCGCCGCGCGCGAGGGCCTGAAGCGGATCGGACGCTCGTTCGACCGCTCGGTGGCAACCTTGTGGGGCTTCCTGAACCCCGGCCGCGACACCCTGGTTGTGGTCTCCGACCACGGCCTGGACCCGCTGCACGACGAGGTCAAGATCAACCAGGCGCTGGCCGCGGCGGGGCTCGTCACCACTATCGACCACAACGGCAGGCTGCGGCCGGCCGCCGACACGCCGATGCTGGCCTACACCTCGGGCGGCTGCGCCCACGTCTACCTCAACCTCGAGGGGCGCGAGCCCGACGGTGTGGTCAAGCCGGATGCGGCCCCCGACCTGCTGCGCCGCGCGGCGCGCGCCCTGGCCGATCTCTCGGCCGGCGGCGAGCCCGTCGTCGAGCGCATCTTCACCCGCGCCCAGGCTGCCCGGATCGGGCTCGACAGCCCCCAGAGCGGCGACCTGATCGTCTTTCTCCGCCCCGGCTACGCCGCCTCCGCCGCCCTCGGCGGCAAGGTCATCGAGCCCACGCGGTACTACGGCCAGCACGGCTACCTGGCCTCTCACGACGAGCTATGCGGAATCTTCTTCGCCCGCGGCCCCGATGTTGCCCACAAGAACCTGAAAGAAATCCCTGCTACCGAGATCGCTCCCATGGTGGCGCGATGGTCGGGAATCGGCCCCTTAGCGGGCGAGCACGCGAAGGTGCGGTAGAGCACTCGCCGACCACTTGGACCAGGTATCTCGCCTCATTGTGGCTTGATTTAGGGTCGAGCGACCACTTAACAAAGATGATCAGCCCTGTTGGTGCCTGTCCTGACCACTGAGCAATAACAGGTCCGAAGAATCCCGGAGTCGTCCGCCGCCGCCCTGTGGGCCGGCACCGGCTTCGATCAACCACCGACATCGCAGGTCGCCCCGTGGCGGAGCGGCACGCATCGCCAACCTCTGGTTGCCAAACCGAAGTCTCAACCCGTTGCAAAGTGGGAACAAGTAGGCGGACCTTCGCGCCGCCTTCATGTCCGGCACATCTTTACCCGCCCTTCACCTTCGCTTCACGCGAGCTTCACGGCCCGCACCGAAAGTGCCCCCTGACGGGCGGTTCCGTCCGTCGCGGGGAGAACATAGGAAAGAAGGAGGGCCGTATGAGGTTGATCCGCCGGACCGCACTGCTCGCCGCCGGGTTCGCGCTGGTCGCGAGCGCGGGGCTCGCTCAGGAAACGACAAAGATGGACCCGCTGCTCAAGCTGCTGGTGGAGAAGGGCGTGGTGACGCAGCAGGAGGCAATGACGCTGCAGGGTGAGTACTCCCGCCGTCAGGCGGCCGAGGCCGAGCAGCAGCACGCGCAGACCGTGAGCGCTGCGAGGTCGGCGGTTGCCGAGCTGCCGCCGGCCAAGGTCGAGCTGCCGAAGGCTCTCCAGGGCCTCAAGATCGGTATGCTGGCCTACATCTCGTACCAGGACGGAACGAGCTACTCGGGAGTTCCCGGACAGACTAAGGACTACAGCCGCTTCACCCTCAAGCGCGGCTACCTGGACGTCAACAAGTCCGTGACGCCCTTCCTTGACGCTCGCATCACCACCGACCTCCACCAGGACTCGACCGGGGACTGGAAGCCGCGCTTCAAGTACGTCTATGGCAAGTTCAAGTGGGCGGGAAGCGGCGTGCTGCAGAAGCCGTACGTCGAGTTCGGTCTCGCGCACATGCCGTGGCTGGACTACGAGGAACACATCAACCGCTTCCGCATGCAGGACCCGATGTTCATGGAGAGGAACGGCCTCTTCAACTCGGCCGACGTCGGCGTGATGTTCGGCGGCAACTTCGGCGAGGACCTCCCGGCCGACTACAAGAAGAACGTCAACTCGCACTACGCTGGCCGCTACGGCTCGTTCCAGGTCGGTGTCTACAACGGCACCGGCTACCACGCCGCCGAGGCCAACACCAACAAGGTGATCGAAGGCCGGGTGTCGCTGCGCCCGCTGCCGGACTCACTTCCCGGCCTGCAGTTCTCTCTCTTCGGTGTCAATGGCAAGGGCAACACCGCGGCCGAGCCCGACTGGAACCTGTACGCCTTCATGACCAGCTACGAGTCGCCGCGCTGGGTCGCCACCGCGCAGTACTTCTCGGGCACCGGCAACCAGAGCGGCAGCGCCATCGACTCCACCGGCGCCTCGGTCGACCGCAAGGGCTACTCGGTGTTCACCGAGGTGCGGTTCGGTGAAAGCGCAAACTACAGCATCATCGGGCGCTACGATCACTTCGATCCGAACAGCAGCAGCAGCGCCTCCAGTGACGACATCCAGAAGCGCTGGATCGCCGGCGTCGCGTGGCAGTTCGCCCATGGCAACTACTGGCTGCTCGACTTCGAGAACCTCAACCATGACATTCCGAGCATCCCGAACGAGAAGCGTGTCCAGCTGACGCTCCAGCTCAGCTACTGAAGCGGCAGCGATGCTGAGCCTTGTGTGAACCTCCGCGGCATGCGGCGCCTGCGGCGGCCGGCAGCGGAGTGAAGCGCGCCCCGCGGACCGCGGGGCGCATCCCTTCATAGACCAAGAGGGTTTACGATGGTCACGTGATCCAGGCAGGAACAGGCCGGCAGCGGCGATGGAGCTGCCATCGCCCGATGTCCGCCTTGCCTGTCGGACGGGAAGGTTGCGAATGATGCGTCGACAATTCGAGGAAGAGCTGAACGCGCTCAAGACGGCGGTGCTGACGATGGCCGGCCTGGTCGAGAGAAGCCTGGAGGAGGCGAACCGGGCGCTGGTCGGACGCGACTCGGAGCTCGCCAATGCCGTGATTGCAATGGACGACGAGATCGACGCCTACGAGATCACGATTGATCACCTCGCCACCGAGTTCATCGTCCGCCACCAGCCGGCCGCGACCGACCTGCGGTTCGTGGTCGCCGCCATCAAGCTCGGCCCCGAGCTGGAGCGGATCGGCGATCACGCGGTCAACATCGCGAGGCGGGTCCTCGACCTGAACCAGCAGCCGCTGCTGAAGCCGCTCTATGACCTGCCGCGGATGGTCAACCTCGCGCAGGCCATGGTGTCGGACGCCATCGGCGCCTACGTGGCCCGCGACCCGCAGGCGGCGCGTGAGATCATCCGTCGCGACGACGAGGTGGACCATCTGTACATCCACCTGTTCCGCGAGCTGCTGACGTTCATGCTCGAGGACCCGCGGACCATCACGCAGGCGATCAACCTCATCTTCGTGGCCCGCTTCGCCGAGCGCATCGCCGACCAGGCCACCAACATTGCCGAGGAGGTCGTGTACCTGGTCGAGGGCACGCCGATCCGACACCAGAACATCGAAGCGGAGTGAGCCGCAGATGGTGCCCCTATCACCGGTCCGCCACCCAGTGACTGCCCGTCAACCAGGAGGCTGAGATGCCGGACACCACCATCGTGCTGGTCGAGGACGACGGGGACCTCGCCGCCTCGCTGACCCTGGCCCTCGAGCGCGACGGGTATGCTCTGAGGCACTTCGGGACCGGCACCGCCGGGCTCGCCGGCATCCTCGACGAGCCACCGGATCTCGTCCTGCTGGATCTCAACCTGCCCGACATCGACGGTCTCGCGCTGTGCCGTGAGCTGCGTGGAACGGCGGCGGTCCGCGACTTGCCGATCATCATGTTGACCGCGCGCGCGGAGGAGCGCGACCGGGTGACCGGGCTCGACCTCGGCGCAGACGACTACGTCACGAAGCCGTTCTCTCTACGGGAGCTCAAGAGCCGGATCAAGGCCCAGCTGCGGCGCCGGACCCTCGACCAGGGGGTTCCCGAAAACGCCTACCACGACCCGCGGCTGCAGGTGCGCCGCGACGCCATGGAGGTCCAGCTCGACGGACGCCCGGTGCGCCTGACCGCGCGCGAGCTCGATCTGCTGTGGTTCCTCATCATCAACCGGCCGCGCGTGGTGACCCGCGACCGCATTCTGGAACGAGTGTGGGGGCTGTCCACCGACGTCGAAACGCGCACCGTGGACGTCCACGTGCGCGCCTTGCGCCGCAAGCTCGGTGCGCAGTGCATCGAAACCCTGATCGGCGCCGGCTACCGCTTCCGAGGGTACGAATGAGCGCGCTGCGCCACCTCGCGATCGTCGTTGCCTCGTCGCTGCCGCTGCTGATCGCGGTGGTGCTCGCCACCGCCCACGCCGGAGCACGCGGGGTCGCCGCCGGCTTCCTGCTGTGGATGCTCGGGGTTGCCGTTCTCGGCGCGACCGTGTGGCGCGAGACGGTGCGGCCGCTCAGCGAGCTCCTCGACGCCCTCGGCACGCGCACCGGCCACCTGGCTCGCTGGCAGCTGCGGCTGCTGCAGGAAGAGTCCGCCGCTTGCCGCGAGGAACGCAGCGCGATGGCGGACCTGATCGAGGACCTCTCGGCCGGTCTCGGAGACGGCCTGGTGGTGGTCGACGCCGACCTCAAGGTGCGCCTCATCAACCCGGTGGCGCTGCGCTTCTGCGGCTGGCAGGAGGTCCGTGCGGGCGCGCAGCTGGTGGAGGTGGTGCGGGACCCCGAGGCGCTCGGCGCCGTCCACGCCGCTGCCGCCGGCAGGCAGCCTCAGCCGGTCGTGGTCGAGAACCCGCGCGGGGTGTGGGAGGTCCGCGCCTTCCCGGTCCGTCGCGGCGGCGCCGTCGTGCTGCTGGCCGAGGTCACGGCGACGCGACGCGCGGCCGAGCTCCGGCGACGATTCGTACAGGACCTGTCGCACGAGCTCCGCTCGCCCCTTGCCGTGCTGCGAACCACGGTCGAGGCGCTCGCCGAGGAAGTCGACCCCGCCGCCAGCGATCTCCTGGTGCGTCAGGTCGAGCGGATCACTCTGCTTTCGCAGGAGCTTCACGAGCTGGCCACCATCGAGTCCGGCGAGCTCGAGCTGCAGATCGAAGAGGTCGACGTCAGCGGGTTGGTCAGGGCGATCACCGACGACTTTCGCAGCCTCGCCGACCGCGCCGAGATCCGCGTCGAGGTCCTGATCCCCGCGGATCTCACGGTCAGCACCGACCGCCGCGCGCTCATCCGGGTGCTCGGCAATCTCATCGACAACGCCATCAAGTACAACCGTCCCGGCGGTTCGGTGAGCGTCCGCGCGCTCCGCGCCGCCGACGGCGTCACCATCGAGGTTGCCGACAGCGGCCACGGCATAGCGTCCGAGGAGCTCGCAGCGGTGACGCAGCGCTTCTACCGCGTCGACCGCGGCCGCACTCCCGGCAGCGGCGGCCTCGGTCTCGGCCTCGCCATCGTCAAGCACCTGGTGCAGCGCCTGGGCGGCAGGATCGAGCTCGACTCTAGGGTCGACGTCGGCACCACGGTTCGCATGACGTTGCCCCCCCACCCACCGGGGGAGACGAAAAGGTGAGGAAGTCCCCCCGCCCGCCCATCCGGGAAGACGGGAAACGGGAGACGTGCCACCACCCACCCCGTGAATAAGTGACTGAGTGATTAAGTGATTAAGTTCCCCCACCCACCCGGAGAATGCGGTTGAAGCGCGGTTCAGAGAATGGTGGCCCCCACCGGGTGTGCCTTGCACAGCTTCTTCCTGGAGCGCGATGGGCGGGCCAGCGGCCTACAAGGGAAAAGCTCCTGCCGGGCTCCCTCGGCCCTTGGCGATCGGAGAATGGCTTCAAGATCGAAAGAGGCGGCTCGGGCAGGCTCCGGCGGCCGCCACGGAGTCAATCATCCCCACCAGCTGCCTCGCGACCGCCGGAGATGTGGGACGTGCGGTCGCGTGAGACCGCACGGCAGTCGGATCTACAGAGAGGCTCCCCTCACCCGCCTTTCTCCAACCCCAGCAGATCCGAAAGCAGGTCGAAGGCGAGCCGCGTGCGGACCCCCGCGTCGAGAGGATCGAGCCCGGGCGCCACCGTGACGCGGTAGACGACGGCGCTTCCCTCCGCGACCAGCTCGGCCCGCGTCCACGGCAGCCCCGAAGCGAGCTCCGCGGACCATCCCGCCTCGCTCTCGGACAGGCTCGCCGCGACCTCATCACCGCCCTCGAGCCGCAGCCGCAGGCCCTCGCCCTCGCGGTCGACACGCCGCACGCCCTGCCTGCGGCCGAGCACCCGCGCGGGGTGCCGCCAGCGGTCGCCGGCGAGCTCGACGTGGCGTCGGATCTCGAGGGTTGCGGCCCGCTCCCGAGGCTCGGGATCGAGGCCCTCCAGAACGGCCGCGTCGACCCGCTGGCCACGCACCAGCAGCGCGTCGAGCCGATCCTGCGTCAGCGCTGCGGTAACCCGGCAGAATGGATCCTCGACCTCGACCACGCCGCCGCGCAGTAGCCACCGCGCCGCCGGCGAGAACCACAGGAGATCGAACGGCCACGGTGACCCCGGCCTGCCCGGCTCGGCCGTGGACAGCAAGAGGCTCTCGACACCTGCCGTCTCGCGATGGACACCGGCCTCCGACAGCCGGTAGCTGCCATCGACGGCATCCTGCGTTTTCGCGGTTGCGACCACCGGCACAGCCGGCGCCGCCAGCCACCCCTCACCCGCCGCGTACGGCCACGCGGCCGAGAATGCGGCGCCGGTACGGGCCTGTGTGCCGAGCAGGTGGTCCAGCACGGCACCCGCTTCCTCGAGACCTCTGATCCAGCCGCGCGCGATCACCTCCGCGCCATCAGCAGCCTTGCCGGCCGCGCCGAGGCGTAGCGGCAGGCTCGCCAGCTGCGCCGCCGCGGCTCGCGCCGCGGCGAGCGTTGCGGTCACGACTCGAGGCGACGCACAACGCCCGCGATCCGGTCCTGCGTGTCCTCCTCGAGCCAGCAGTCCAGGAACGTGGCAGCGCCGGCGGCCGCGTCGCGCCGGGCCGCCTCCCACGACTCCGCGTAGAGCATCCGCTTGGCCTCGGCGTAGGCATGCGCGGACTTCAGTTGCAGGGAGTACAGCTCGCTCTCGGCCTCTTCGTCCACCGGACGATCCACCGCCACCCCCTGCACCACGCCGAGCTGGACCGCCCTTTGCACCCTGACACCGTCACCCTGCAGGATGAGCTCGGCGGCGGCCGCACCGAGGCGCGCACTCAGCATGCGCACACACCCCGCCGGCACCGGCACCCCGAGGTTGATCTCCGAAAGGCCAATGCGGGCGCGCCCTGCCGCCATGATGCGGAGATCGCACGCCATGGCCAGCAGGCAGCCGCCGGCTATGGCGTGGCCACCGACCGCGGCCGCGGTCGGCCCGGGGTAGGAGAAGAGCCCGAGGATCAGGTCCTCGAACAGCCCCAGGAACGCCCGCACCTCCTCGCGCTCGGCCCCGTACAAGCGTTTGAGGTCCCAACCCGGCGAGAAGATGGTCGGATGCGCGGACGCCAGCAGTAGCGGTGGCGCGCCGCCTTCTCGGAGCTCGCCGATCGCCGCCTGCAGGGCCTCCATCAGGGGCTCGTTGATGGCGTTGGCGCCACGCTGCATGGTGAGTCTGGTGATCCCCTTGGACGTCGTGACCTCGAGCAGTTCCTGGCTCATCGGTTTCCTCCAATACGGCGCAAGAAGCGTCGCTGGACGCGATCGTCGTCGGTTAGCTCGGGATGAAAGGTCGCGGCAAGGACGGCTCCCTGCTCGAGGAGCACCGGGTCCTCCTCCCGCCAGCCGAGTACCTTCACATCGCGGCCCGCGCTCAGCACGCGCGGCGCACGGATGAACACGCCCTCCATGGTCGGCTCGCCACCGAGCTCCGCCGCGGTGCGGATCTCGACCACTGCCGAAGCCAGTTGGCGACCATAGGCGTTGCGCTCGATGGCGACGTCGAGAAGCCCCAGACTGCGCTGCGGTGGGTTTACCTCGCGTGCCAGCAGGATGATGCCGGCACAGGTCGCGAGCACCGGCAGTCCGTCCGCGATCCGGGCGCGCAGGCTGTCGGTCATACCTCCCCTGTCGAGCAGGTTGAGCATGGTGGTCGACTCGCCGCCGGGAAGTATGAGCGCGTCGACCTCCGCGAGCTCGGCGGCCGTTCGCACCGGCGTGGCCGTGCCGCCGGCGCGGGCGAGTGCCGCGGCGTGCGCCTGCCAGTCTCCCTGCAGGGCAAGCACGCCGATTCGCATCACCACCCCCGGCGCGAGAGCATCTCCTCGGGCGACAGCGAGCCGATGTCGAGCCCCGGCATGGGCTCGCCGAGGCCGGCGGAGATCTCCGCCAGCTTCGCTGGATCCTGCCAGTGCGTGACGGCCTGGACGATGGCCTGCGCGCGGCTGGCGGGGTCGGCGGACTTGAAGATGCCGGAGCCGACAAACACCGTCTCGGCGCCAAGCATCATGCACAACGCTGCATCGGCCGGCGTCGCAACGCCCCCAGCGGCGAAATTCGGCACCGGCAGGCGGCCGTGCTCGGCGACGAACAGTACCAGCTCGAACGGCGCCTGCAGCTCCTTCGCCTGGGCCATCAGCTCATGCTCGTCGAGGATCGTGAGGACCCTGATCCCGCGCTGAACAGCTCGCAGGTGGCGAACCGCCTCGACGATGTTGCCCGACCCGGCCTCACCCTTGGTGCGGATCATCGCTGCGCCTTCGCCGACGCGGCGCAGCGCCTCACCGAGGTTGCGGCAACCGCACACGAACGGAACCTTGAACGGGTGCTTGAAGACGTGGTTCTCCTCGTCCGCCGGGGTCAAGACCTCGCTCTCGTCGATGAAGTCAACCTCCAGGGCTTCCAGCACCTTGGCCTCGGCGACGTGACCGATCCGGCACTTTGCCATCACCGGAATCGACACCGTCTTCTGGATCTCTCGGATCTTCTCGACCGGCGCCATTCTGGCGACGCCGCCCTCAGCACGGATATCCGCCGGCACCCGCTCCAGCGCCATCACCGCAGCCGCCCCGGCGTCCTCCGCGATCTTCGCCTGCTCCGCGTTCGTCACGTCCATGATGACGCCGCCCTTGAGCATCTCCGCGAGACCGACCTTGACGCGGTATTGGGGATCGTTCAAGTCCATCTCTCGTCCTCCCTCGGGCCACCGAAGCCGCCCGGCGCCATTGTACACACCGGCGCCGCTGAGTGGGGCCTGCGACCGGTTCGCCGGCAGGCGTGCCGAGCTCAGGTCCCGGGCTCGTCGCGCGTTTCCACCCGGTCCCGCAGGCGCAGCAAGCCGAAGGCGTTGATGACCAGATGTGCGGATGCTGCGGCGGGGTAGCCGCCGTGCTCGAACACCACGCCGAGAGCGAGGCCGAGGACGAACGCCAGTACCGGCCACAGCCACAGCCGCCGGTCCGGCACGATGTGCAGGAGCCCGAACACCATCGCCGCCGCCACCAAGCCGAGTAGCGGTTGCAGCAGAGCGCGGGCCAGGGCTTCCTCGGCCAGGCCGGAGAGGACGGCGATAGCCACCGCATCCGACTTGCTCCACCCGACCACCAGGTTGCGCTGCCACGACTCCAGGCGGCGCAGCGGCGGCAGCCGCTGGAGCAGCCACAGCGTGAGCGCCATGGCAATGCCGGCCGCGACACCGATTCCGACGCTCACGGCGAGGCCGCCGCGTGGGACGAGGCCGGCGATCGGGCTGCCGTCGCGGAGACCGAGGCCGATGATCGCCACGACGGCCACAATCCCTTCCTGATGCGCGACGAGGCGCGACGAGATGCGGGGCGGCCCCGACCGCTCACCGCCGGGCGGATGATCCTCAGGCGTCTGCGACGTCATCCGTCTCGGTCGTGTCGACCTCGGCTTCGGGCGCCGCTTCCTCGGCCCCGTTCGCCTCGACGCCGTCCTCTTCGCCCTCGACCAGCTTGGCGAGCGCCACCAGCCGGTCCCCCTCGGCAAGCCGGATCAGGTGCACGCCCTGGGTTGCGCGGCCGCTGCGCCGGATCTCGTCGACATGGATCCGAATCAGCATGCCGCCCTCCGTCACCAGCAGCGCCTGATCGCCCTCTTCGACATGGCGGATCCCGGCCACGTTGCCGTTCCGCTCGGTCAGCTTGACCAGCGTGATGCCGTAGCCGCCGCGCTGCTGCAGCCTGAACTCGGTGACTGGCGTCCGCTTGCCGAAGCCGAGGTCGGTGACGACCAGGATGTCGCCGGCGTCCGCAGGATCAAAGGTCGCGACCTCCTCCACCCAGTCGCCCTTGCGGAGGTTGACGCCGCGGACCCCGGCCGAGACGCGGCCCATCGCTCGGGCATCGGTCTCGGCAAAGCGGATGCCGATTCCGTGATGGGTGCCCATGAAGACGTGGCTGTCGCCGTGGGTGAGGTGGACCGACAGCAGGTCGTCGCCGTCGTTGATGGTGACGGCGCGGATGCCGGTGGAGCGGATGTTGGCGTACTCGCTGAGGCGAGTTCGCTTGACCCGTCCGAGGCGGGTCGCGAACAGCAGGAAGGCGTCCTCCTCCTCGGCGAAATCGCGCACCGCCAGCAGTGCAGCGACGAGCTCCCCCTTGTCGACCGGCAGCAGGTTGACGAGGGCGCGGCCGCGAGCGTTCGGCGCAACCTCGGGCAGCTCGTGGACCTTGCGCGCGAACACTCTCCCCGCCGACGTGAAGAAGAGAACCGCGGCGTGCGTCGAGGCCACGAACAGGTGCGCAACGACGTCCTCTTCCTTAGTGGTCATTCCTCGCCGGCCGCGACCGCCGCGCCGCTGGGCACGGTAGGTCGACAGCGCCGACCGCTTGATGTAGCCGCCGCGGCTGACGGTGACGACCATCTCCTCCTCGGCGATCAAATCCTCGATGGACAGGTCGGTGGCGTCGTTGACGATCTCGGTGCGCCGCTGGTCGCCGAAGCGCGCCTTGATGTCGGTCAGCTCCTCGACGATGATGTCGAGCACCATGCTCTCGGTCCGCAGCACCTTCTCCAGGTGCGCGATGCGCTCGAGGAGCTCCTTGTACTCGGCCAGGATCTTGTCACGCTCGAGGCCGGTGAGCCGCTGCAGCCGCATGTCGAGGATCGCCTGTGCCTGCAGCTGAGAGAGCTCGAAGCGCTCCATCAGTTGATCGCGTGCCGTTGGCGGATCGGCCGCGGCACGGATCAGAGCGATCACCTCGTCGAGGTGGTCGAGCGCCTTGACCAGGCCCTCGAGGATGTGCGCCCGCTCCTTGGCCTTGTCGAGGTCAAAGCGGGTCCGCCGCACCACCACCTCCTTGCGGTGGTCGACGAAATGCTCGAGGAGCTGGCGGAGTGTGAAGACCTTCGGCTGGTTGTTCAGGACCCCGAGCAGGATGATGCCGAAGGTGCTCTGCATCTGGGTGTGCTTGTAGAGATTGTTGAGCACGACCTCCGGCACGGCGTCCCTCTTGAGCTCGATGACGAGGCGGATGCCGTCCCGGTCCGACTCGTCTCGCAGGTCGGAGATCCCCTCGATCTTCTTGTTGTGGACCAGGCCGGCGATCTGCTCGGTGAGCCGCGCCTTGTTGACCTGGTAGGGCAGCTCACGGACGATGATTGCCGTCCTCTTGCTCTTCTCCCTGTGCTCGATGACCGCTCGGGCGCGCATCTGGATGATGCCGCGGCCGCTCGAGTAGGCGTCGAGGATCCCCTTGCGGCCGTGAATGAAGCCGGCGGTCGGGAAGTCAGGGCCCGGCAGCCTGGCGAGTAGCCCGTGGAAGTCAATGTCGGGGTCGCGGATCAGTGCGATCGTGGCGTCGACGACCTCGCCGAGGTTGTGCGGCGGGATGTTGGTCGCCATGCCAACGGCGATCCCCGACGAGCCGTTGACGAGAAGGTTGGGATAACGCGCCGGCAGGATGATGGGCTCCTGCAATGAGCCGTCGTAGTTGGGCAGCCAGTCGACCGTGGCCTTGGCGATGTCGTCTCCGAGCAGCTCCTCCGCCAGCCGCGTCAGCCGGACCTCGGTGTAACGCATGGCCGCCGCGGCGTCACCGTCGATCGAGCCGAAGTTGCCCTGCCCGTCGATCAGCGTGTAGCGCATCGAGAAGTCCTGCGCCATGCGAACGATCGTGTCGTAGATCGCGGCATCGCCGTGCGGGTGGTACTTACCCATCACGTCGCCGACGATGCGCGCCGACTTCTTGAACGGCTTGGTGGCGGTGTTCCCGCCTTCCCACATGCCGTACAGGATGCGCCGGTGCACCGGCTTCAGCCCGTCCCGGATGTCGGGCAGGGCACGGCCGATGATCACCGACATGGCGTAGTCGAGGTACGACCGCTTGAGCTCTTCTTCGATGGCGATCGGCTTGTGGTCGCCGTCGCCCTGGAGTCGGTATGGCGTCATCTCAGATGTCCAGGTTCCTGGCCTCGAGGGCGTTGGATTGGATGAAGTCGCGGCGCGGCTCAACCGCGTCGCCCATCAGGATCGTGAACAGCTCATCGGCCGCGGCCGCGTCCTCGACCGTGACCTGCAGCAGCCGGCGCGACCCGGGATCCATCGTAGTCTCCCACAGCTGGTGCGGATTCATCTCACCGAGTCCCTTGTAGCGCTGGATGTTGAGACCCTTCTTGGCGACCTCGTAAATGCGGCCGACGAGGTCGCGCAGGGAGGCGAACGTCTCGCGGTCGCCGTTGCGCTCGAGATGGTAGGGACCGACCCGCAGTGGCATGATCTGCGGCAGCAGCTGCTCGAGCTGGCGGAAGTGCCAGGTCTGCGTCAGATCGCGACCCGCCCGGACCTCCCACGTCCGCCCATTGCGGCCGGCTAGGCAAACCACCTCCCATGAGCCGTGTTCCTCGTCCTCCTCGATGTGGACGCCTTCAAGGCCGAGCTCGCTGAGCTCGGCGG
>CAZKGM010000007.1:44028-118644 GCA_964552395.1 uncultured Thermoanaerobaculia bacterium
TCCTCGTCCTCCTCGATGTGGACGCCTTCAAGGCCGAGCTCGCTGAGCTCGGCGGCGAGAGCATCCGCGCTCGCCCGCACGGCGAGGGCGTCGCTGCCGCCGATCCCCTGGTCGAGCGCTGCGCGAACGACATCGGCCGGCCAGCCGCGACGCTCCAGGTGGTCGAGCGCCGCCAGCCACGACTGTGCGGTCAGCACCGCGGCCCGCAGGCGGCCGCCGGCCAGCTTGGTGCCGGTGGCGCCCAGGCGCAGCACGAACTCATCCTCGACGCGGTCGAGGAGAAAGCGCGACAGCTCCTCGTCGTCCTTCAGGTAGGCCTGTTCCTTCTTGCGGCTGACCTTGTACAGCGGCGGCTGGGCGATGAACAGGTGCCCGCGTTCCACCAGGCCGGCCATCTGCCGGTAAAAGAACGTGAGTAGCAACGTGCGGATGTGGGAGCCGTCGACGTCGGCATCGGTCATGATGATGATCTTGTGGTAGCGGATCTTGGCCGCATCGAACTCGTCCGTGCCGATTCCAGTGCCAAGGCACTGGATGATGGTCCGGATCTCCTCGCTCGCGAGCATGCGGTCGAAGCGCGCCTTCTCAACGTTCAGGATCTTGCCGCGAAGTGGAAGAATTGCCTGGAAGCGACGGTCTCTCCCCTGCTTCGCCGAACCGCCAGCTGAGTCGCCCTCGACCAGGAACAGCTCGGCGTGCTCGGGATCACGCTCCGAGCAGTCGGCCAGCTTGCCGGGCAGGGAAGAGCTCTCGAGCGCGCTCTTGCGCCGCGTGAGCTCGCGCGCCTTGCGGGCCGCATCTCGTGCCCGCGCGGCGTCCAGGCACTTGCCGACGATCCGCTTCGCGACCGCGGGGTTTTCCTCGAAGAACGTGGCCAGCTTGTCGTTGATAACCGATTCCACCCACCCCTTGACGTGGTTGGAGACCAGCTTGTCCTTGGTCTGGCTCGAGAATCGGGGTTCCTGCACCTTGACCGCGACCACTGCCGTCAGCCCTTCTCGGACATCTTCTCCAGACAGGTTTTCCTTCATCCCCTTGAGGAGGTTGTGGGCTGCAGCGTAGGCGTTGATGGTTCGCGTCAGGGCCGCCCGGAAGCCGGAAACGTGGGTGCCGCCATCACGGTTGAAGACCGTATTGGTGAACGGTAGGACGTTCTCTGAGTAGCCGTCGTGCCACTGCAGCGCGACCTCGACCTTCTCTCCGGTCTCGTTCTCGTCGCAGAGGTAGATCGGTTTCTTGTGCAGCACGGACTT
This sequence comes from uncultured Thermoanaerobaculia bacterium, assembly GCA_964552395.1. Taxonomy (GTDB): domain Bacteria; phylum Acidobacteriota; class Thermoanaerobaculia; order Thermoanaerobaculales; family Sulfomarinibacteraceae; genus JAJDNH01. The sequence goes on from CAZKGM010000007.1 coordinate 45,282, forward strand.
GGACCGGTTGAGGTAGCGGACGAACTCGACGATCCCGCCCTTGAACGCGAACGTCTCCTCACGGTCGGCCTGCTCGTCATAGAACCGGATCTGAACGCCGGAGTTGAGGAACGCGAGCTCGCGGAGGTGCCTGACCAGGAGATCGGCGTGGAACTCGAGAACGGTGAAGATCTCCGGGTCCGGCTTGAAGGTCACGGTGGTCCCGGTTCTACGCGTCTTGCCGACGGCCTTGAGTGGTGCCTCAGGAAGGCCGCGGTGGAACGTCTGCTCCCAAACCTTGCTGTTGCGGTGGATTTCGACGCGAAGCGTCTCCGACAGGAAGTTGACGACGCTGACGCCGACACCGTGCAGTCCGCCCGACACCTTGTACGAGTTGTTGTCGAACTTACCGCCCGCATGCAGCTCGGTCATGATGACCTCGGCCGCCGAGCGCCGGCTCTCCTTGTGCATGTCGATCGGGATTCCGCGGCCGTTATCGGTCACCGTCACGGTGTGGTCGGCATGAACCGTCACCGAGATCTTGTCACAGTAGCCGGCCTGCGCCTCGTCTATCGAGTTGTCGACCACCTCCCAGACCATGTGGTGCAGCCCGTTGATGTCATCAACGTCCCCGATGTACATCCCCGGACGCTTGCGAACCGCATCCCGTCCCTTGAGGACCTTGATGTTCTTTGCCGTGTAGGACTCGGTCATAGGGTTTCTCCCTGCAGTGACGCACAGAGACAGGCACCGTTTCGCATCCAGGTGGTGCGTGCCGCGCACTGCCTCGCCGGCAGGCGGTCCCCCCGTGCGCTCGTGACAAGCAGCTGTCTCCCCTCCCCCGCGCGGACCAAGAGCCGCTCCAACGACTCCCCGTCCAGCTCGGCATCCACGTCATCGATCAGCACCGGCAGTGTGTCGTTGCGCTCCTGCTCCAGCTCCTCCACGACCGCCAGGCGGACAGCCGCCGCGGCCACTCTGATCTGTCCGGAGCTGAGGAAGTCGCGTACCCCATGGTCGGCCGTCTGCACCACCAGATCGTGGCGATGCGGGCCGGCAGACGTGAACCCGGTTTCCCGATCCCGCGACCGGTGCTCAGCATAGCGCTTCCGGTACGTCTCCGCCACCCCCTCCCGGTCCTCTCCGTCCAGCCAGGGCTCGGTGCGGTAGTGCAGCTCCAGCGCGGGCGCGCCGTCTTGGCGTAGCTCCGAGTAGATGGCGCCAAAGCGCGCTGCTACCCGCCCGACAGCTCGCCGGCGATCGATGACGATCGTGCCCGCTGCCGCCGCCAGCTGTTGCTCTACAGCTTCGAGCACCTCGTCGCTGCTGATGCTGAGCGCGGCGTTCCGCTGCCGAAGCAGTCGCCGGTAGGCAACCAGAACATCGTAGAGCGCGGGCCGCAAGAGGAAAGCGAGACGGTCCACGAACGCGCGGCGGCGCTGCGGCTCACCGACGATCAGCTCCCGGTCCGCCTGGCTGAGCACCGCCACCGGCAGGAGCTGGAGGTAGCGTGCCGCCGACACGCTGGCTCCGTCCACCGTCAGGGTGCGCTGCAGTGGAGGCCCCAGCTCAATGCTGTGCTCAATGGTGACTGCTCCAGATCTTGTAGACAGAGCACCACCAACGCGAAACGCCGTTTCCCCATGCAACACTACGTTGCGGAAGCTGCGGGCGCGAAAGGAACGGAGGTTGCAGAGCACGGTTATCGCTTCCAGCAGATTGGTCTTTCCCTGGCCGTTGCCACCGACGATCATATTGACGCCGGATACGACATCAACTCTCTCCGGTGCAAGGTTGCGAAAGTTCCAGGTGGAGATGTACTCAAGCTCCACCCGTGTCATACCCTCATGGGCATCAGAACGTACAGGTACTCCTCCAGGCGGGGATCATCGTCGACGGGAACCACCACGCACTGCGTTCCCGAGTCCTTCAGCTGCAGCTCGATACGCTCGCAGTCGAGCACCTGCAACATCTCCATCAAATAGGCCGCGTTGAGAGCGATCTCCAGCCCCTCCCCTTGATAGGCAACCGATAGCGTCTCCTCTGCGCTTCCCTTGTCGTAGCCGATCGAAACCAACGTCAGCTCGCCGCTCGGATCGACACGGAACCTGACCCCACGCGCCTTCTCATGCGCCAAGAGGCTGACGCGGCGCAGGGAGGCGAGCAACTCGGCGCGGTCGACCCGCACCCGGTTCGGGTTGTCCCTAACGATAACCCTCTCGTACTGCGGGAAGCGGAGCTCTACGACACGGGAGATGAGCTGCCGTTCCCCCATCCGGAAGCCCAGGTGGTTCTCCGCGGCGGACAGCTCCACCTTGTCGTCGGCAAAACGTGAAAACTCCGCCAGTAGCTTACGTGGAAACAACTGCTGCTCGAATGGCGGCGTCCCTTCCGGACCCTGTGCCCGTACGACCGCCAGCCGATGACCGTCGGTCGCTGCGATCTCAACCTCGCCCGGCAACAGCTTCACGAGCGCTCCGTTGAGCTGAAACTTCGGGTCGTCCCTGGTGATCGCGAACGCGACCCGTTGCAGCATCAGTTGGAAGAGCTCGAGCGACAGGCTGTAGTCGCTTGCTTTCGGCGGCTCCGGCACGGTCGGGTACTCAGCCGCATCCGCCACCGACATTCGGGAATGGAACCGCCCACTGTTGAGCTCGACGGCGTCGCCATCCTGCCGGATCGTGAACTCCTCCTGCGGCAGGTTACGAACCAGCTCCTGGAACACCCTGCTGTCCAGGGTCAGCCGCCCTTCCCCACTCGTCTCGGCCGGGCACGATGTCACAATTGTCATGTCCAGGTCGGTGGCGACCATTCGCAACGAGGAGTCGGCGGCCTCGATCAGGATATTCGAGAGGATCGGGATCGTGGTTCGCCGTTCCACAACTCCTTGTAGAACAGAAAGCTCTTGCAGCACACGATTTCTCTGCAGTTTCAGTTCCATGCACAACCCCTTACGATGACGACTAAGTACCTCACAGCTCTAAATATAGCATATATCGTCATCGTCGTCGAGCCTGTGAAGATGTGGAAGATCGAGTCAACCTGGCCACTCTGCAGCGGTTGCAGAGAGTACGGCTGTGGCCGCCGCTGTCGATGAGCTGTGGAGAGCTGTGGAAAAGGTGGGCGGCGCGGCGGTTTTCCACTGTTTCAACCGGCCACCTGTGGAAAAGCTGATGTGTGGCCAAGGAGGAAGCTCAACCTTCGAAGTGCTCGCGGAAGGAAGTTATGGTGGCGTCGAAGTCGGGATTGGACTGCCGCATCTTCTGCACCGTATCGACCGCGTAGATGACGGTCGAGTGATGCTTTGAGAAGACCTTGCCGATCTCTGGATAGCTGAGGTTGAGAATCTCGCGGATGAGGAACATCGCCACCTGCCGGGGGAGGGCGATTGACCGCCGGTTGGAGCGACCCTTGAGATCGACAACGCGGACACCGTAGTGGTGAGCGACAAAGCGGATGATGTCGGGGGGAGAGGTCCGGTGCTCGTCCGGGAGCAACTGGGACAGCGCGGTTCGCACCAGGTCCACACTCATCGGATGGCTGGTCAGCTGGGAATACGCTACCGAGCGGTTGAGACAGCCCTCGAGCTCACGCACGTTCTTTTGTACCCGGCGCGCGATGAAGAGGACCACGTCCTCCGGAAGCTGCCAGCCAATGGCGCGCGCCTTCTCGCGCAAGATGGCGCACCGCGTCTCGAGCTCTGGAGGTTGGATGTCGGCAAGGAGCCCTTGCAGGAAGCGCGAACGGAGGCGCTCCTCGAGACCCGGAATGTCGGCCGGACGCGCGTCCGAGGTGAAGACGACCTGACGGCCTGCGGACTGCAGGGTATTGAAGGTGTGAAAGAACTCGACCTGCGTCCGCTCCTTGCCGGCGATAAACTGGATGTCGTCGAGAAGGAACACGTCGGCGGCACGGAAGGTCGACCGGAAGTCGTCCATCTTCTTGCGCCGAATACAGTTGATCAGCTGGTTTACGAACTGCTCGGTGGTCATGTAGACAATCCGCAGGCGCTGCCGGCGCTCATTGAGGATGTGGTGTGCAATGGCGTGCAGGAGGTGGGTCTTGCCGAGCCCGGAACCGCCATAGATGAAGAGTGGATTGTAGGCCTGGCCCGGGCGTTCGGCGACTGCCTCGGCGGCGGCGCAGGCGAACTGATTCGACGGTCCTATGACGAAGCGATCGAAGGTGTAGGCGGGGTTCATCTGCGGCGCTGCGTGGCGGCGCCGCGGGGGCGCTGTATCGGGGCTCTCGAGCGCCGCCTCATCGGGCGTGTCGGATCCGTCGGCCGTTTCGAGCTCGATCTGGAAGTCCGAGCCGTAGTGGCTGCGGGCGACGGTCTGGATGTCGCGCAGGAGGTGGTCCCGCACCCAGTCCGTGACGATCTCGTTTGTGCAGGAAAGGACCAGCGTCGAGCCGTCAAGGCGAAGCGGCTCGAGCGGGCGGACCCAGGTACCGTACTCCTCGGCACCGAGCATCTGCCGTAGATGAGGCTGGAGGTCTTTCCACTGCTTCATCGCAGTGACCTAGCATAGCAGAGGAGGGGCCGATGCAGGAAGCGTGCTCGAGGTGTGCGTGGCGGGCGCGGTGGTGTGGCGGCCCGGCCGTCCGACCTTGACAGGTGACGGCCGCTGGGGTAACGTGACGCGCCTGAGTTTTGGAGAGTGATGGACAATGAAAAGGACCTATCAGCCAAACAACCGCCGACGCAAGAAGAAGCACGGGTTCCGTGCTCGGATGAAAACGCGCGCCGGTCGCAAGGTACTCTCCTCCCGCCGTCGGAAGGGGCGGCGGCGCGTCGCGGCCTGACGGTGCTGCGGCTGCCGCGATGGCGACGTCTGCGGCAGCGGGGCGAGTTTCAGCGAGTATATGGAGCCGGTGTCCGGGTCTCGGGACGCTGGCTTGTTATGTTTGGACAGTGCGGCGACGACGAAGGGCCGGCGCGTCTCGGCATCACAGCATCGCGGCGCGTAGGCGGCGCGGTGACGCGGAACCGCTGCAAGCGACGGATCAGAGAGCTCTACCGCCTCGGCTTCCCGGCGGGGCGAATGCCAATTGATCTCGTGGTCAACGCGCGGGCCGGATGTGAGTCGGTGCCGTGGAGCCAGCTGGTGGTGGAGTTCGGGCGGTGCGTGAAACGCCTTCAGGAGCAGCTCGGGGTATGGTCGCCCTCCTCAGAGCCTACAAGAGGTGGATCTCTCCCCTCCTGCCGCCGGCGTGCCGCTTCGCACCAACTTGCTCGGAATACGCAGCGGAAGCGATCGTACGATACGGAGTCGTGAGGGGAAGCTGGCTGGGATTAAAACGCCTCCTCCGGTGTCACCCGTTCCACCCGGGAGGGTATGATCCGGTCCCCTGAAAGGAGACGGCGGGACAGCAGCATGGAAAAACGGTTCCTCCTCGCGCTCGTGCTGTCGGCCGCGATCTTCATCGTCTGGTCGATATTGTTCCCGCCGCCGGCGCCAACTCCGCCGCCCGTGCGGGAGGCGCCGGCCGTGGCGGCCACCGTTGCACCGACGGCCGCAACATCGGCAGCGGCCGCAGCCGCAACGCCGGTGCCGACGCAGCAGACAGAGGAGGCGCCGCAGGTTGCTGCCGAAGCGATCAGCGGTGAACGGCCGGAGACCGTAGAGCTGGTCACCGACGACCTCCATCTGCGGTTGACGAGTCAGGGCGCGGCCGTTGCATCGCTGGTTCTCAGCAAGTACACGGATGACGAGGGCCGGCCGCTCGACCTGGTCAAGACCCTGAACCTGCCGCAGCGCGCGCTGCCGCTGCAACTGGTGACCGAGGCCGGCCCCGACACGCACCTCTACGCGGTCGAGAAGGTCGACGGCGGCTACCGCTTCAGGTGGTCTGACGGCACCACCGCCGCGGTCGAGAAGACCGTGCGTGTCGGTGAGCAACCCTACACCCTCAGCATCGAGGTTTCTGCGACCGGGGCAGCGGCGAAGTGGGCGCTCGCCGTCGGCACCGGAATGCGCGACATCGGACCCGCCGAGCGGGCGAACCGCTTCGCGACCTGGGGGGATGCGGTCTTCGTGACTCCGACCGGTGTCGAGCGGATCAAGCGTAAGAAGGTTAGCCAGGAGAAGATCGAGCCCGGGACCGGTCTCACGTATGCCGGGTTCGAGGACACTTACTTCGTCAACCTGCTGCGGCCGCTGACTGGGTTGAAGGACATCGCGATCCGGCCCCTGGAGCTGCCGGAAAGCGAGACCAAGACCGGCAAGACCGAGAAGAAGAAGAAAGGCAAGGAGGTCGTTCTCGAGCTGCTGGCGCAACCCGAGTCCTACCCATTCCGCGGCGAGGTCTTCTGCGCACCGAAGGAGTACGACCTCCTGCGGCAGGTAGATCGCGGCGTCGAGAAGACGCTCCACTTCGGCTTCTTCCACCCAATCTCGGTGGTGTTTTTGCAGGTGTTGCGCTGGATCTATGGGTTGGTCGGCAACTACGGCATTGCCATCATCCTCCTGACACTTGCCATTCGCCTGCTGCTGTTTCCGCTCATGCACAGCTCGACCGTGTCGATGCGCAAGATGCAGAAGCTGCAGCCGAAGGTGAAGTCGATCCAGGAGAAGTATCGCAAGAACAAGTCGGACCCGCAGATGCGGGCGAAGATGAACCAGGAGATGATGGAGCTGTACAAGGTCGAGGGCGTCAACCCGATGGGCGGATGCCTGCCGATGCTGATCCAGCTTCCCATCTTGTGGGCGCTGTACACGCTGTTCGCGTATGCCATCGAGCTGCGCCATGCCCCGTTCATCTTCTGGATTCACGACCTATCGGCGAAGGATCCCTACTACATCACACCGATCCTGATGACCTTCACAATGTGGCTGCAACAGAAGGTGGCGCCGCAGGCGGGAGATCCGAAGCAGCAGAAAATGTTCAGGATGATGCCGTTGATCTTCGGCATCATGTTTCTCGGCTTCCCGTCAGGCCTGGTGCTGTACTGGCTCACCAACAACGTGCTGACGATCATCCAGCAGGAGGTCACGCTGCGCCTGATCGGGGAGCGGAAAAAGGGCGGCCAGGGAACGAAGGGGAAACGAAAGTGAGCGCGGGGAGGGTGTTCTCCGGCGCCAACCTCGATGCGGCGTTGTCGGCCGCGTGCGGCGAGCTGCGAGCGCGGGTCGGCGAGATCCGCTACGAGACCGTAGCCGATGATAACGCCGAGGGTGTCGCGATCAACGCGGTCGTGGATCCGGTTGCGGTTCTCGGCCTCTTTCTGTCCGAGATGTTCAGGGCCGGGGAGCTTGAGCTTCGGGTTTCTCTGAGTGAGGACGGCGACGTGCTGCGGGGGGAGGTGGAGGGGGAGGACAGTCGGCTGCTCACCGGGAGTGGGGGAAAGCCCCTCGATGCGCTGCAGTACCTCGTGAACCGCGTGCTCGACAACCGCGCCGGGGAGCATCCGCCGGTGCAGCTCGACGTCGGCGGCTTCAAGGAGCGGCGGGCGCGCAGCCTTCGCCAGCAGGCGGAGGAGGCGGCGGACCGCGTCGCTCGCCGCGGTCGGCCGGTGACCTTCCCGCTGATGTCGCCGGCGGCGCGGCGGGTGATACACGTTGCTCTCGCCACGGACGACCGTGTTGAGACAGAATCGCAAGGGGATGGCTTCCTCAAGCGCCTTGTCGTTCGACCTCGCCGGCGGCGCTGACACCATCGTTGCTCTGGCGACCCCTGCCGGCCACGGCGCGCTGGCGGTGGTGCGGCTGAGCGGCGCCGACACGTTGAAGATCGCCACCGGGCTGTGTCCCGGCCTCGATCCGACGGCGTCCTGGAAAGCACAGCTGACACAGGTGCAGTGCGGCGACGGGTTGCCGGACGAGCGTGCAGTGGCGATCGTGTACGAGGGGCCGCGAAGCTACACCGGGGAGGACATGCTCGAGATCACCGTTCACGGCTCCCCGGCCCTGACACAGGCCGTGATCGGAGCGTGTGTCGGGCTCGGCTGCCGGCCGGCGCGGCCCGGCGAGTTCACGCGGCGGGCGGTCGCCAACGGCAAGATGGACGTGGCACAGGCCGAGGGCGTCGCCGAGCTCATCGCGGCGGAAACCGCGTGGCAACTGCGGGTCGCGCAGACGCAGGTGCGGGGCGAGCTGTCGGCCAGGGTCGCGGCGGCGCGGCGGTTGCTGATCGGCCTGCTGGCACGGATCGAGGGCGAGCTGGACCTCGCAGCCCAGGGCGTTGCGGCGGGTGCCGGCGAGCTGGCGGCCGAGCGCGGCAAGGCCCTGGCCGAGGTCGAGGGGTTGCTGGCAACCTCGCGCGCCGGAGAACGTATCCGGGATGGCCTGCGGCTGGTGATTCTGGGTGCGCCGAACAGCGGCAAGAGCACGCTGTTCAACCGCCTGCTGCGCCGGCAACGGGCGATCGTGTCGGCTCACCCCGGGACGACACGGGATGTGCTTGAGGCGGAGGTCGAGATCGGCGGCGTTCGGGTGGTCCTGGCGGACACGGCGGGGCTGCGGGAGAGCCCTGACAAGGTCGAGCAAGAGGGCGTGCGGAGGGCGGAGGCGGCGGCGGCAACGGCCGATGCCATTGTGCTGTTGCACGACGCGACGGTGAGCGTCTCGCCGCCGGCGGGCTGGGACCCCGGCGGGCGGCCCTGGCTGGGGGTCTTGACCAAGACCGACCTGGTTGCGGGCGTTGTGGCGGGGGACGAGGAGTGGGTGGCGGCATCGCTGCTGACCGGTGACGGATGGGGAGCGTTCGAGGAACGTCTGCACGCACTGGTGTCGCAGGAGATTGGGGAAACCGATGGCGCTGTGGCAGTCAACCGACGCCACGCCGTCGGGCTGGCAGCTGCCCGCGACGAGCTGCTGGCGGTGAGGTTCGGCGAGCCTGAGGTGGCGGCGGAGTGCGTGCGCGCGGCGATCCAGCACCTGGGCGAGGTGATTGGCGACGTCAGCTCGGACGAGGTTCTGGACGCGGTGTTCGCGCGGTTCTGTGTGGGGAAGTGACGGTGGCGCCGCAGCCGGACCTGGTTGTGGTGGGCGCCGGGCATGCCGGCTGCGAGGCGGCCCTCGGCGCGGCGAGGATGGGCGCGCGGGTGGTGGTCGTCACGCTGCGGCGGGACACCGTCGCGCAGATGCCTTGCAACCCTGCGATGGGCGGCATCGGCAAGGGCCACCTGATGGCGGAGATCGACGCGCTGGGGGGCGTCCAGGCGTGGGCAGCTGACCGCGCCGGGCTGCAGTTCCGGGTGTTGAACCGGTCCCGGGGGGCTGCTGTGTGGGGGCCGCGCGTGCAGTGTGACAAGGCACGGTACTCGCTGCTGATGCTGCGCCTCCTCGAGCGGGCAAGGAATATCAGCCTGATCGAGGGGGAGGCGGTCGGCCTCATCGGCGGCGGTGGCCGTATCGAGGGGCTGCGGCTCGGCGACGGCCGGCGGGTGACCGGCCGGGCGGTGCTGCTGACGACGGGGACCTTCCTCGGCGGGCTCCTGCACACCGGCGACGAAAGGCGGGATGGCGGGCGGTTCGGCGAGCCGGCGAGCCACGGGCTGGGGAGGGACCTGGCGGGGCTCGGCCTGGAGCTGCGTCGCTACAAGACTGGGACGCCGCCGCGGCTGCATCGCGATAGCCTCGATTACGCGCGGCTGCGAGAGCAGCGAGGCGACGAGTCGCCGTTGCCGTTCTCGTGGCGGACTCGAGAGGTCCGCAACCGGGTCTCCTGCTGGGTCACCCGGACGCCACCGCTGGTACGTACGATCGTCAACGAGAACCTCGACCGATCGCCGCTGTACAGCGGCCGCATCGCCGGCACTGGTCCCCGCTACTGCCCGTCGATCGAGGACAAGGTGGTGCGTTTCCCCGACCACGAGGAGCACACCGTGTTCCTCGAGCCGGAGGGGCTGACGACACCGAGCGTTTATGTCAACGGCCTGTCGACAAGCCTGCCGCGTGATGTCCAGGAGCGTATCGTGCACGCGGTGCCGGGCCTCGAGAGGGCGTGCTTCCTGCGTCATGGCTATGCCGTGGAGTACGACGTCGTGGCAGCGGTGCAGGTGGGTCGGACCTTGCGCGTCCGCGGCCTCGATAACCTGTACCTGGCGGGGCAGGTGCTTGGCACCTCCGGCTATGAGGAGGCGGCGGCCCAGGGGCTGCTAGCGGGGGTCAATGCAATCCTCGAGGGCCGCAGCCGGGAGCCCCTGTGCCTGGGCCGGGAGGAGGCCTACATTGGGGTCCTGATCGACGACCTGATCACTCGGGATCACCGTGAACCGTACCGGATGATGACCTCGCGGGCGGAGCACCGGTTGCTGCTCGGGGTCGACTCGGCGCGGGAGCGGCTGATGGCGCGGGGCGTCGCTCTTGGGCTGGTACCGGAGCGAGCGTTTCACGTGGAACGACGGCGGTGGAAGGCGCGCGACAGGGTGGCGGCTGCGCTGGAGTCCGAACGCGTCAACTCGGACAACGAGACGGCGGCGGCGCTTCTCGATCTTGCCGGCGTCGATCTGCGGCGAGCAACGACGTGGGCGGCGTTGCTCAGGCGCCCCGATCTGGAGGCCGGCGCCGTCGCAGCGCGGATTCCCGGCCTTGCCGAGCTCAGCGACGAGGACCGCAGCGTGGTCGTGTCACGGCTGCGCTACGCCGGCTACCTGGAACGACATCAGCGCGAGAGGGAACGAGTGCGGCGGCTGCGCGCTCGCCGCATCCCCGAGACCTTGCTGGCTGGCGGCGCTCCGGGGCTGTCGCGGGAGGTGGCGGAGCTGCTGGCCCATCACCAGCCCGCAACGCTCGCCGACGCCGAGCAGCTGCCGGGCATGACGCCGGCGGCGATGGCGATTCTCGCCGGCCGTGTCGCGAGTGAGGGGCGGAAGACCGGCGCCGGCGGAGATCCCGGTGGCTGAGGAGCTCTGGGGGCTGCTCGCTGAGCACGTCACCGACGCCGGGATCCGAGCTCGCCTTGCCCAATACCTGACGCTTCTCGAGCGGTGGGCTGGGACCCACAACCTGGTCGGCGCGGCGACACCGGAAGAGCTGGTGCGACGGCACGTGGTCGAGGCGCTCGCCGGCCTGCGGGCGCTGCCGCCGGCGCCGGGTCTGCTAGTCGACGTTGGGAGCGGAGCGGGGCTTCCGGGGGTGCCGCTGCTGTGTGCAGCTGCCGGTTGGCGCGGGCTGTTGGTGGAGCCTCGGCAGAAGCGGTGGGCTTTCCTGCGTCTCGTCATCCGCGAGCTGGCGCTGGATGCCGAGGCGGTGCGCACCCGGTTCGAGGAGCTTGGCGACGATGTCGGGGAGATCTCGGTCGTCTGCTCGCGAGCGCTCGGACGGCACGAGGAGCTCCTACGCTGGGCACGACCGCGGCTGGCCGACGGCGGCAAGGTGGTGCTGTGGACGACGGCTGATGCCGCCGCCGACCTCGCTCGGAGGGCCGGATGGCGTGTGGTAAGCTCACCGCTGCCCGGCCTCCGAAGCGGTCGACTGGCGGAACTTCAGCCATGTTTCACGTGAAACGTCGCATTGTGGCGGTTGCCAACCAGAAGGGCGGCGTGGGGAAGACCACAACCGCCATCAACCTCGGTGCGGCCCTCGCAGCGTACGAACACGAGACCCTCCTGGTCGATCTGGACCCGCAGTCCAACTGCACCTCGGGGGTGGGAGTTCAGGGGCGGAATGGTGGTCCGACGACGTATCAGATGGTGACGGGAGCGGCATCCCACCAGGATGTCGTGCGCTCCACGGCGTTTCCACACCTTGGAATCCTGCCTGCGACCGCGGACCTGGCCGGCGCGGAGGTTGAGCTCGTCGGGATGGTCGGTCGCGAGTTCAGGCTGCGGGATGCCCTTTCGACTACCGACGGCTACCGCTTCATCTTCGTCGACTGTCCCCCGTCGCTCGGCCTTCTCACCATCAACGCGCTGGCGGCGGCTGATGCTCTCCTGGTTCCGATCCAGTGCGAGTACTTCGCTCTCGAGGGCGTCTCCGACCTCATGCGAACCGTCGACGAGGTGCGGCGCTTCCTCAACCCGTCGCTCGTCATCGACGGGGTCCTGCTGACCATGTACGACGAGCGCACCAATCTCTCACAGCAGGTTGCCGAGGAGGTACGCTCGGTGCTCGGAGACCTCGTGTTCAACACTATCGTGCCGCGCAACGTACGCCTCGCGGAGGCGCCGTCCTTCGGACGCCCCATTCACGCCTACGATCTCCGCAGCCGCGGCTCACAGGCCTACCTCGCGCTCGGACGCGAGTACCTGAGGCGACTCGAGGTGTGCCGTGGCACGTAAGCAGGCGCTGGGCCGCGGCCTGAAGGCGTTGATTCCGGACACCCCCCACGTTCGGTCGGGCCTGGCCGAGATCCCGGTCGGGCGGATCAGGCCCAACCCGAGCCAGCCGCGCCACCGGTTCGACGCGGCCGCGCTCGACGAGCTCGCGTCCTCGATCGCCGAGCACGGAGTCCTGCAGCCGCTGCTGGTGGCGGAGGACGGTGACCGAGGCTACGTCCTGATCGCCGGTGAGCGGCGCCTGCGAGCCGCCGAGAAGGCCGGTCTGGCGGCGGTTCCGGCCGTCGTTCGCGAGCGCCTCGACGGCGAAGGGGAACTGGCCCTCGCACTGGTCGAGAACTTGCAGCGGAGTGACCTCACGCCGCTCGAGGAAGCCCACGCCTTCTCGCACCTGCGGGACTCCCTCGGGCTGTCTCAAGAACAGATTGCAAAGCGCGTCGGTATTGATCGCAGCACGGTTTCAAATGCTCTTCGTCTGCTGAAGCTAGAGCCAGAGATCCAGGTCATGGTCGACGAGGGACGGATCACCGCGGGCCATGCTCGGACGCTGCTGGCGATCCCGGATGGTGCCGACAGGCTGAGCTGGGCGCAACGCGCGGCGGCCGGGGCGGCAACTGTCCGTGACCTGGAACGCGCCGCCTCAGGGCGGCGCACCGTGAAGGCGTCTGCCGGAATCGGCGCCGCGAAGCGGCGACCGGTCGACCCCAATCTCCGGGCAGCAGAAGAGCGGCTCGGCCTCCGCCTCGGCGCGCGAGTCGAGATCCGATCGCGCCGGAGGGGATCCACGATACTCATCGACTGCCGCGATCAGGCCGAGCTGATCCGGGTGTTCGATCGACTGATGGGAGAGGAATCTGATGCGGCGGAATCATGAGGCCCTGAACGGCTTTGTCGACCCGGGATGCCGGATTCATGGCGAGCTGGAGTTTGAAAGCTCCTTTCGTGTCGACGGCACCGTCGACGGCACCGTCCGCTCGAAGGCGGAGCTGGTGATCGGCGAACGTGGGGTCGTGGAGGGCGAGGTGCACGTGGCCCGCTGCCTTGTCGGCGGCACGGTCCGCGGCCGGATCATCGCCACCGAGCTGGTGCAGCTGCACGCCTCCGCCAAGGTCTGGGGGGACATTCAGACGCCGGCGCTGGTCATGGAGGAGGGCGCTTTCCTCGAGGGCAAGATCGCCATGGAAGCCCCGAAGAGCCAACCAACGGCGGCGAAGGAGTCGCCTTGACCCAGTGCGCGATCTTTGTTAGCTTGAGCCGCCCTGCGGCAGCAGGAGAGGATCTCGCCAGGAGCGGCGCATGACCCCACCAAACCTGTCCTTGCTCCTCATCATGGGTTGCTTCTGGGTGGCCTACCTGATCATCCGCAGCTTCTTGCTCGGTCCGATCGCGGCGGTCACCACCGAGCGGAAGCGCCGGCTCGACGATGCCGAGGCCACATGGAGCACCAAGCACGAGGAGTACAGGGCTGCCACCGAGCGCCTCGAGAGCGAGCTCGAAGAGGCGGCCCGCGGCGCCAGCCAGCGCCGGGCCGAGGTTCGGAAGCAGGCGCTGTCGTCCCGCCAGGATCGTCTTACCGCAGCGCGGTCGGAGGCCGATCAGCGGCTGCAGGCAGCGCTGGACCGGCTGGGCGGTGATGCCAAGGCCGCGCGCGACGACCTCCGTCAGCGTGCGGTGACGCTCGCCGGCGTGCTCGCCTCGCATCTACTCGAGCGAGAGGTGGCACGATGAGGCCGGTGATCCTCTGCTTTCTCGCGCTCACGGCCGTGGCGGCGCCGGTGGCGGCCGCGGAAGGCACGACCTTCGGCATTCCCGACCCGTGGTGGAAGCTGGTCAACCTGCTTCTTTTCCTGTTCGCCCTGATCTGGTTCATCGGCCGTCCGCTGGGCAGGTTCCTCGAGGATCGGCGACTGGGGATTCGTGCCGCGCTCGACGACGCACAGGAGAAGCTCGAGCGGGCGGAGGCGCTGCGCGCCGAGATCGCCGTTCGCCTCGAGCGTGTCGAGAGTGAGGTCGCAGAGGTGCGTGAGCGCGCCGAGCGCGAGGCGCAGGCCGAGGCCGAGCAGCTGGCCGCAGAGACTGGGACCGAGGAGCGGCGCTTTCTGCGCCGGGTCGAGGACGAGATCGAGAGGCGGACGGCCGAAACCCGCCGACAGCTCGCGCGCGATGCGGTTGACCTGACTGCTGAGATGGCGAAAGAGCTGCTGGCCAAAGAGCTGACTGATGCAGACCGGGCACGCCTGCTCGACAAGAGCCTGGCCGCCATGGGCTCGTTGCAGAGGAAGGACTGACCATGGGACGTTTTCGTGCGGCACCGTACGCGAAGGCGCTGCATGCGGTGGTGCTCTCCTCGGCGCCCGAGCGCGAGGAGGGTGTGACCGCGGATCTCGAACGGCTCAGCCAGGCGTTCGCAGCGGTGCCGGATCTTAACCGCGTCCTGGTCACACCGGTGGTCGCACCGGAGGTGAAGGCCGTGATACTCGACCAGGTGCTCGACGCGCTCGCCATCGAAGAGCCGACGCGACGCTTCATCCATGTCGTGCAGCGTCATTACAGGACCGAGCACCTTGCGAAGATCCTTGACGCCTACAGCGGCCTGGTTGACCGCCGCCACGGGCGTGTGCATGCACGGGTCGAGATCGCGTCGCCGCTGCAGGAGCGCGAGCGCCGAGCCATCGTCGACGCGCTCTCCCGCGTGACCGAGGCCGCGGTGTTCGCTGACTTCGAGCACAGCCCCGAGCTGCTCGCCGGCTTCCGTGCCACCGTCGGTTCGCGGGTATTTGACGGGTCACTCACCGGCCAGCTCGAGCAGCTGCGCCGGAATATCGCCTCCGAACAGTTCCAATAGAGGGCCAGCAGAGGGAAGGTATGCAGATCAAAGCCGCCGAAATTGCCGATATCATCCGCCGCCAGATCGAGGGCCAGGAAACCTCCATCGACATGGCCGAGGTGGGCACGGTCATCTCCGTCGGAGACGGCATCGCCCGCGTCTACGGCCTCGACGGGGTCATGGCCGGGGAGCTGGTCGCGTTCCCGAACGACGTCTATGCGCTCGCGCTCAACCTCGAGGAGGACAACGTCGGCTGCGTGCTGATGGGGGAATCGCAGCTGGTGAGCGAGGGCGACGAGGTGCGGCGGACCCGCCGCATCATCGAGGTGCCGGTCGGCCCCGGTCTGGTGGGGCGGGTGGTCGATCCGCTCGGCCAGCCTCTCGACGGCAAGGGACCGATCGAGGCGGCCGAGCGCTACCCGGTGGAGCGCATCGCTCCCGGCGTGGTCGCGCGGCAGCCGGTGAAGGAGCCGATGCAGACCGGGATCAAGGCGATCGACGCCATGATCCCGATTGGGCGCGGCCAGCGCGAGCTGATCATCGGCGATCGTCAGACCGGCAAGACCGCGATCATCCTCGACTCGATCATCAACCAGAAGGGCACCGGCAACGTCTGTGTGTATGTCGCCATCGGCCAGAAGAAGTCAACGGTGGCACAGGTCGTCGCCATCCTCGATCGGCACGGCGCGATGGAGCACACGATTGTGGTCTCGGCGACCGCCGCTGAGCCGGCCCCATTGCAGTACCTGGCGCCGTACGCCGGTTGTGCGATGGGCGAGTACTTCCTGTACAACGGCGGCCACGCGGTGTGCTTCTACGACGACCTGTCGAAGCACGCGCAGGCGTACCGCGAGATCTCGCTGCTGTTGCGGCGTCCGCCGGGACGTGAGGCGTATCCGGGCGACGTATTCTACCTGCACTCGCGGCTGCTCGAGCGCGCCGCCAAGCTGCGCGACGACCTCGGCGGCGGCAGCCTGACCGCATTGCCGGTGATCGAGACCCAGATGGGTGACGTGTCCGCCTACATTCCCACCAACGTCATCTCCATCACCGACGGCCAGATCTACCTCGAGTCGGATCTCTTCTACGCCGGCCAGAGGCCGGCCGTGAACGTTGGCCTGTCCGTCAGCCGCGTCGGCGGCAACGCGCAGATCCGGGCCATCAGGTCGCTCGCCGGTTCGCTGCGGCTCGACCTCGCGCAGTACCGCGAGCTCGCCGCCTTCGCACAGTTCGGATCGGACCTCGACAAGTCGACCCAGCGGCAGCTCGCCCGCGGCGAGCGCCTGCTCGAGATCCTCAAGCAGGGACAGTTCCAGCCGCTGCCCGTGGAGCTGCAGATCGTGTCGATCTTCGCCGGCACCCAGGGGTACCTGGATCGCCTGCGGCTGGCGTCGATCCGAGTCTTCGAGAGACACCTCCACCGCTACGCCAGGGACGAGGCGCCGCAGACCCTCGACAAGATTGTCGCCACGGGGAAGCTCGACGACCAGCTCCGCGAGGAGCTGAAGAAGGTCTGTGAGGGTGCCCTCGACCGCTTCCTGAAGGAGAACCCGGAGGCAGCCGTTGCCGAGCACTAGGGATCTGCGCCGGAGGATCCGCTCCGTCAAGGGTACGCAGCAGATCACCAAGGCCATGCAGATGGTCGCCGCCGCCAAGCTGCGGCGCGCCCAGCAGAGAATGGTGCAGGCGCGTCCCTACTCCGCGACGCTGGCACGAGTGCTGGCCAGCCTCGCCGCGCGGACCGAGTACACGCATCCGCTGCTCACTCCCTCGCAGGCCGAGACGGCGTGGTTGGTCGTGATCACCTCCGACAAGGGCCTGTGCGGCGCCTTCAACAACAATCTCCTCCGCGAGGCCGGAGCGCTCGTGGACTCGGACCGCTGGGAGTCGGTCGAGATCGTGGCCGTTGGCAAGAAGGCGGTAGATTTCTTCCGCAAGCGACGGAATGCGGTGGTCCACGCCGAGACCGAGATGATGTCCCACCTGACGGCGAAGGACGGGCCCAGGCTGGCCGACGACTTCATCCGGTCCTATACCTCAGGACAGGTGGGCTCGGTGTGGCTGATGTACAACCGGTTCCTGTCGCTGATCCGGCACGAGCGGGTGCTGGCACGGCTGCTGCCGGTGGAACCTCCCACCGGCCCTGCTGTCGCCGAGCCCAACGTCGACTACATCTATGAGCCCGACGCCGCGACCATCCTCGCCGAGCTGCTACCGCGGCACGTCCAGGTTCAGGTGCAGACGGCGCTGTACGACTCGGCGGCCGCCGAGCAGGCAGCCCGGATGACGGCAATGGACGCGGCGACGAAGAACGCCCATGACATGATCAAACACCTGACGCTGGTCTACAACCGCACGCGCCAGGCCGCCATCACCAAAGAACTCATCGAGATCGTCTCCGGCGCCCAGGCGCTGGAGGAGTAGGGAGTCGAGCGGGAATGAACCAGCAGGCAGAAGGTCGCGTTGTCCAGATCATCGGCCCGGTGATCGATGTGGAGTTCTCCGAAGGACACCTGCCCCCCATCTACAACGCGGTGCAGGTCGTCGATGACGGCGACAAGGGCGAGGTACCGATCGACGTCATCGCCGAGGTCGCGCAGCACCTTGGTGAAAACCGTGCGCGTTGCGTCGCCATGCAGCCAACGGACGGCATGGTGCGCGGGATGACAGCCGTCGACCTCGGCGAGCCGATCTCGGTGCCGGTCGGCCGCCATACGCTCGGCAGGGTCATGAACGTCATCGGCGAGCCGGTGGACGAGCGCGGTCCGGTCGAGGCCGACGGCCGCCTGCCGATTCACCGCCTGGCGCCGTCTCTCGAGGAGCAGTCGACCGAGATCGAGATGTTCGAGACCGGTATCAAGGTCGTCGACCTGCTCGAGCCGTACTCGAAGGGCGGCAAGACCGGCCTCTTCGGCGGCGCTGGCGTCGGCAAGACCGTGCTCATCATGGAGCTCATCAACAACGTCGCGCTGCAGCACGGCGGCTTCTCGGTGTTCGCCGGCGTCGGCGAGCGCACGCGCGAGGGCAACGATCTGTGGCTCGAGATGCAGGAGTCGGGCATCGTCGATCCCTCGGACTGGGAGAAGTCGAAGGTAGCGCTGGTTTACGGGCAAATGACCGAGCCGCCAGGAGCACGCCTGCGCGTCGGCCTCACCGGCCTCACCGTCGCCGAGTACTTCCGCGACAGCGAGGGCCAGGACGTGCTGCTGTTCATCGACAACATCTTCCGCTTCACTCAGGCGGGCTCCGAGGTGTCGGCGCTGCTCGGCCGCATGCCGTCGGCGGTCGGTTATCAGCCGAATCTGGCGACCGAGATGGGCGAGCTGCAGGAGCGCATCACGTCGACCAAGAAGGGGTCGATCACCTCGGTGCAGGCGATCTACGTTCCCGCCGACGATCTCACCGACCCGGCGCCGGCCACGGCCTTCGCGCACCTCGACGCCACCTCGGTGCTGTCGCGTCAGATCTCGGAGCTCGGCATCTACCCGGCGGTCGATCCGCTGGCCTCGACCTCGCGCCTCCTCGACCCCAGCGTGGTCGGCGACGAGCACTATCAGGTGGCCCGCGAGGTGCAGCGCATCCTCCAGCGGTACAAGGACCTGCAGGACATCATCGCGATTCTCGGCATCGACGAGCTGTCCGACGAGGACAAGGTCACGGTGGCGCGGGCGCGCAAGATCCAGCGCTTCCTGTCACAGCCGTTCCATGTCGCCGAGCAGTTCACCGGTTTCGAGGGACGGTACGTCAAGGTCGAGGACACTGTGCGCGGCTTCAAGATGCTGTGCGCCGGCGAGCTCGACGAGCTGCCAGAGCAGGCATTCCTGTATGTGGGAACGATTGAAGAGGCGATCGAGAAGGCCGAGAAGCTGAAGGCGGAGGCGTGAGGTGAAGGACCGCCTGCACCTGGAGGTCGTGACCCAGACCCGCCGCGTCCTCGACGTCGAGGCGGAGGAGGTGCAGCTTCCGGGCACGCTCGGGGTCCTGGGCGTTCTTCCCGGCCACACGCCGCTCCTCACCACCCTCGGTATCGGCGAGCTGATGTTCCGCAGCGATCACCGCGAGTCCTACCTCGCCCTCCAGTGGGGTTTCGCAGAGGTCCTGCCCGATCGCGTCACCGTTCTCGCCTCGATCGCGGAGATGCCCGAGGAGATCGATGTCGCGACCGCTGAGCGGGAGCGGGATGAGGCCGAGGTCGCCCTCAAGACCGCCGGCGCGGTGGAGGTCGAGGTGATCACGGCGCGCCTGCAGATGGCGCTGACCCGCATCAAGGTCGCCGAGCGGCGCAACGGCTAGCCGGCGTTCGTTCGGATGCGCTGCGCTGCTCCGAAGCCTTCCCATGGCGGATCTGGCGGCACCCGTGCCGGGGTTTGACAACGCCGGGGTGCGCCGCTAGCTTTGGGTGAGATTTCCGCACGGCGACCGCGTGAGCTCACAGGCGGCGCATATCAGGGGGGTGGAGGTTGACTCCGGTGACGGCGAACCGTGGCCAGTGGAGCTCCCAGATCGGCTTCGTTCTCGCCGCGGCCGGGTCGGCCGTCGGGCTCGGCAACATCTGGCGGTTCCCGTACATGACCGGTGAGAACGGCGGAGGCGCGTTCCTGCTCGTCTACCTGTTGTGCGTGATCTGTTTAGGGCTGCCGGTGATGCTGCTCGAGATCAGCCTCGGCCGTGCCACCCAGCGCAACCCGGTGGGAGCGATCGAGACGGTGGCGCCCCGGAGCCGGTGGCGAGCCCTCGGCTTCCTCGCCCTTCTCACAGGGCTCTGTATCTTGTCGTACTACTCGGTGATTGCGGGCAAGGTGCTCGCCTTTTGCGCGCTCTACGCACGCAGCCTGGTCACCGGCGGAGCGGTCACCTACACGGGTGTTGCCCCGGAGGTCCTGTTCTACTTCGCGGTCTTCATGGTTCTCACCGTGCTGGTTGTCGTCGGCGGCGTCCAGCGCGGCATCGAGCGGTGGGCGAAGATCCTCATGCCGCTGCTGTTGGTGACCATGGTAGCGATCATCATCCGTGGCCTGTTCCTTCCCGGCGCGATGGCCGGCGTGCGCTGGTTTCTGACCCCGGACTTCTCGAAGATCACCTTGGGAGTTGTTCTCAACGCCATGGCGCAGGCGTTCTTCTCGCTGTCGCTCGGCATGGGGGCGATGCTGACCTATGGCTCATACCTCTCGAAGCACCAGGACATCCTGCGCTGCGGCGTCTGGGTCGTCGCCTTCGACACGCTGGTTGCAGTCCTCGCGGGCCTCATGATCTTTCCGGCCGTGTTTGCTCTCGGCAGTAACCCGGCCGCCGGATCGACGTTGATTTTCGAGGTGCTGCCGCGGGTGTTCGGCAGCATGGCCGGCGGCGGTCTGGTGGCGTTGGTCTTCTTCTTCCTCCTGTGCGTGGCCGCGCTCACCTCCACGGTGTCACTGTTGGAGGTCGTGACGGCGTACTTCGTCGATGAGCTGTCCTGGTCGCGAGCGCGCACCGTGTGGTCGGTCGGCATCGCCGCCCTCGTCGTCGGAGTCCCCTCGGCCTTCGCGCTGGCCGGGATCTCTCCCTGGTCGACCGTGCACCTGTTCGGCCGCGAGGGCATTCTCGACGCCATGGACTTTCTGTGGGGGAACCTGTCGCTGGCGGTGGGCTCGTTGCTCCTGTGCGTCTTCGTGATCGGCCGTTGGGGCCTGGAGCGCGCCGCCGACGAGATCGAGAGCAGCTCTCCCGGGTTCCGCCGCATGCGCCGCGTGTGGATCTTCTTCGTGCGTTGGGTGTGCCCGATCTTCATCGCGATCATCCTTGCAGCCAAGTTGATTGGGGTGTCGTGAGCTCCCCGGACCACGCCCGGGGAACCGGTTGCCTTTGCCGCGAGCTTCGGCTAGACTGATTCGCCGTCGGGGCGTAGCTCAGCTTGGCAGAGCGCACGGTTCGGGACCGTGAGGCCGGTGGTTCAAATCCACTCGCCCCGACCACCTTCGTTCCCCGCGTTGTGATCCCGCCGAATCTCCTCCAGACGCCCGGTTGACCGACCTCTGCGCCTTCAGCTACCGTGGCGACATGCACCCGGCAGGCGGACCGTTGACCAAGCGCCAGCTCGCGGTACTCGACTTCATCACCGCAAGCCTGAGAGCGCAAGGCGTGGCACCGACGCTGCAGGAGATAGCCGACGCCTTCGGCTACTCCAGTACCGCCAGCGCACAAAAGCACGTCAACCAACTGGTCTCGAAGGGCTATCTGCAACGCGAGCGGCATCGCAAGCGCGGTCTCGTTCCCGTCACCAACGCGATCACCGGCTGGCAGGAGGGCGTGTCCCTACCCCTGCTCGGTATCATCGCCGCCGGGCAGCCGATCGAAGCGTTGCCGGACCCGCAAACGGTGACCGTACCGGCCGTCATGGTCGGAGGCGGCGAGCACTACGTCCTGCGGGTGCGTGGGGACTCGATGATCGGCGACGGAATCCTCGACGGCGACCTGGTGGTCATCCGGGCCGGCGCCGCCGCGCGTGATGGAGACACCGCAGTGGCGTTGATCGACGGCGAGGTGACCCTCAAGAGGGTGTTCTTCGGCGACGACGGGAGCGTTCGTCTGCAGCCGGCCAACCCGGCGATGACGGCGCTCCTGGTCGCGGCGGACCGGGTTGAGATCCAGGGCGTCCTGGTTGCGCTCCTGCGCCGCTTCACGTGAGGCGCGCCGGGCCCGCGATTGCTGCTTCGCCATCTTGACTGGCCGGCGTGTTTGGGCTAGCTTCTGAGCATGAGCGGCCTCGAACCCATCTCGCTGATCTTGACCTCTGTGGGTACCGAGCAGCAGGCGGTTGAGATCTCCGAAGAACTCATCGGCCGGAGGCTCGCGACCTGCGTCAACATCATCCCCTGCCAGCGTTCGATCTACCGCTGGAAGGGCAAGGTGTGCGAGGACACCGAGTACATCCTCTTGGTCAAGGCGCCCTCGAGCCTCTTCGACCGCGTGGCCGACGCGATTCGCGAGCTCCACTCCTACGAGCTGCCAGAGATCCTCTCGTTCTCGATCGACCAAGCGGAGAAGGCCTTCCACGAATGGATCCTCCGCATGGCGACGGGCGCCCCGGCGGATGAGGACGAGGTCGAGGCCGAGGCCGAAGAGCCGGTCGAGTACTAGCCCGGATCACTCACTCGCAATCTACTGCGACCGACGATACGCCAGCCAGGGCTGGGCTCTTCGCGTCTTGGTGTCCTCAACATACTGTCAGGTATGCCTGCGGCACCTCGACGCTCAGAACCCTGCCCTGACAAGCGTCTCGCCGGTCTCGCTACGATCGCTCATGAATAATCCGGGCCCCGACCGCATACCCGAATCGGCTACGAGCCGCGATAGTAGAGGTCCGGCCAGCGGCCTCGGTACCGTCTGCAAGCCCGGCTCCATCCAAGGTGCGTCTGGGAGCACGGCCCCGGCTGGGAACCATTTCTCAGAGCAGAAGTGCTGAGCGGTTGCCGGGTTACTTCTCGGGCTTGGCGGGTGCGCTTGGGATGACCTTCGCACTCTCGATGACGATCGCGTCCTTGGGAACATCCCTGAAGGGGAACCGCTGCCCCGAGCTCGGGTCCTGCACCATGGTGGTCGTGGTCGGCGTTGCCGCGATCGCGTCGACGACGTCCATCCCCTCGACAACGTGGCCGAAGACACAGTACCCGAACCCCTCGGGGGAGTTGTCGTGATGGTCGAGGAAGCCGTTATCGACAAGGTTGATGAAGAACTGGGAGGTTGCCGAGTCCACCCGTCCCGTACGTGCCATGGCCACGGTGCCGCGGAGGTTCTTGAGCCCGTTGCCGGCTTCGTTGCGAATCGGCGGCAGGGTCGGCTTCTGCTTCATGTCGGCTGTGAAGCCCCCGCCCTGGACCATGAACCCTGGGATCACCCGGTGAAAGATGGTGCCGTCATAGTGACCGGAGGCCACGTAGGCAAGGAAATTCTCGACCGTCTTCGGCGCGTGCTCGCGGTCGAGCTCGATGACCACTACGCCCTTTGTGGTCTGCAGCTTGACTCGCGGGTTGACGTTCGGACTCATGCGTGCTCCCTCCTGCGAAACGGCAACGGCAGCCACACCAATCATGAGTACCGCTGCAAGTATGTGCCTCATCTGCGTTCCCCCCGGGCCCAGCCACTTGTGCGGGCCGGCCCCTCATGCATCGGTTGTATATAATACTGCACCTGTGGTGTGCCCTGCGCCCCTGACTGCTTCCCTCGTGCTGTCGAGCCGCTTCGAGAACATCGAGGTTGCCGAAAGAGTCCTGAGGGACCTGTGCGAGCGTGCCGGCTGCAACGAGGAAGATCTGCGCCCACTGCTCAGTGCCCTGTGGGAAGCGCTCGCCAACGCGATCCGCCACGGCAACCGGCGCCAGGCGGATCGCAGGGTCCTGGTGGAATACGCGGTCGACGACGAAGCGGCCGTCATCACGGTATACGACCAGGGCGAGGGGTTTGATCCCGACACCGTGCCGGACCCTACCGCGCCGGAGAATTTGTTGCGGCCGAGCGGCCGCGGTATCTTTTTCATGAAACAGCTGATGGACCGGGTGGAGTTCACCTCTCCTCCCGCCGGCGGCACCTGCGTGACAATGAAACGCCGCCTCAACTCAACCGTGAGGAGTGCTGACAATGAAGAGTGAAGTTCAAGATCATGCCGACATCCGAATCATCAAGCTTGCAGGCAAGATCACCATCGGTGCCGGCGATGTGAAGCTGCGTGAGTTGATCCGCGAGGCCCTCGACGGCGGCCACTCTAAGATCCTACTCGACCTCGCCAAGGTGTCCGCGATGGATTCCTCGGGGATCGGCGAGATGGTGGCAGCGTACACCACGGTGAGGAAGCGCGAAGGTCAGCTCAAGCTGCTCAACCTGTCTCCGAAGATCAACGACATCCTGCAGGTGACGCAGCTCATCACCGTCTTCGATGTCTTCGATGACTCGCAGGAGGCGATGGCGTCCTTCGCGTGAGGAGCCGCGGCGGCTTTCACCGGGCGAAGACAGTCGGCGTAGCGAGCGGATGACCCTCTAGGATTCTCACGATGCCGCAAGGCGAGGCTCTTCCGTGGGACGGCTTTCGGGCGGAGGTCGAGGAGATGCTCCGGTCGGTGGCCGAGCGGGAGGTTGCGGCCGGCAATGTCGACGCCGCCTGGCGGGAGGCGCTGCTTTCCCCGGGCAAGCGCGTACGGCCGATCCTGATGCTGCTGGTGGGCGGGATGTTCGCGGCACCGAGGCAGCGGGTCCTGCAGCTGGCGGTGATCGTGGAGATGATCCATGCGGCCTCGCTGGTGCTCGACGACCTGCCCTGCATGGACGACGCCGACACGCGCCGCGGACGGCCCAGCCTCCACCGAACCTACGGCGAGGCGGTGGCCACGCTGGCGGCGTTCGAGCTGCTCAGCCGCGCCCATTCCCGTCTACCCGCTGCGTGTGCGGCGGCTCGCTTGCCGCGCCGGCGATGGGCGGCAATCGGGGAGGAGCTCGCCTTGGTAGTACAGCAGCTGTGCCGCGGGCAGGAGCTCGATCTGGCCGGCGCTGCGAAGACGGTTGAGGAGCTGGAACGTATCCATGCCCAGAAAACCGGTGCATTGTTCGTGCTGTCGGCGCGGTGGAGTGCGCTGGCCGGACGCCCATCCGCCGTCGAGCTGCGTGCCGTCGAGGACTACGCCCGCAACCTCGGTCTCGCGTTCCAGGTGATGGACGATGTTCTCGACTGCGTGGGCGATGCGGACCGGCTCGGCAAGCCGATTGGCCAGGATGTGTCGCGCACGACGTTCGTGGATCTCCTCGGTCTCGACGGTGCCCGCCGCCTCGCGGGCGAGCTCGCGACCACGGCGATTTGCAGTCTCGGCACTTTCCGGCAGCGGGGCGCCGTCCTGGAGACTCTGGCCCGCGAGGTGGTAGCCCGTGACCGATGACTGCAGGAGGTGGGAGGAGGCAGTCCACGCGCTCCGTGAGCGTGGCTACCTGGGACGAAGCGCCTCATCGTCGGGAAGTGGCTGGCGGCGCCTGGGTCCGCTTGGCTGGCTCGCGGCCGGCGCGGTTCTGGCCGTGCTGTCCGCGATTCCGGTAGCCACAGCGCCACCCACGGCCGCTGCATGGGCCCTGGCCGTTGCGCTGGTGCTGCCGATCGTCGCGGTAGGCCTGATCGCCGGCGTCCCGGTGCTGCTGCTCGCGGCCTCGCGCACCCACCGCGCGGGCTTCGGCGTCGGCAACGTCGCCGCCACGGCGGCGGTCGTTGCAGGAGTCGGGCTCGCCGCCGCCTGGCTCGGTGCGGTGTCGCGTCCGCCGCAGCTGGTGTCGGCGGGACGGCTGGCATGGGCAGTGGCAGCGGGTCTAGGCGCCATCTTTCTCACTGTCCGCGGGGTCGGACGTCTAGTGGCAGGCTCCCTGTTGCACCTGCGAGCCGCTGATGCCGGTCCCGCACCGCGGCTGCGAACCGTTTCCGCAGTGACCCTTGCAGCCGCTGTCGTGCTGGCGATCCTCACCCAGGTCGGCGGCGGCCAGGGGGGGACGGCGGGCGGCAAGGGGATGCTGGCCGTGCGACCCGCGTGGCATCCCATCGCCGTCATCGGCGTCGACGGCCCGACGCGGGACGAGGTGCTGCTGCTGGCGGCGCAAGATGTGCATCTGGCCGGCATGCGCGACTGGTCCTGGGCACGGATCGACCTCGGCGGCGAGGGGCGCTCGCTGCCGGTTCGGTGGATCACGCTCGCCACCGGCGTGTCCCCGGAGCGGCATGGTGTGACGACCCTGCGGCAGGTGCACGTGCTCGGTATCGGTCGCGATCTCCTGCTTTCTCCCGGTCTCCACCGACTCACAATGGCGGTGTGGGGAAACCTGGGCGTGGCGCAGGAACGGACGGTTCCGGCGGCATACCGCAGGGCACCGACGGTGTGGGAGATGGCTGCGCGGGCCGGTGCCGCGGTGAGGGTGGCGGGGTGGTGGGGCAGCTTTCCTCCGCGGCGAGTGCGGGGCGTCGTCGCGTCGGAGCGATGGCTGTTTACCGGTAATCGGAACGAGGACACCGTTTATCCGCCAGACGCCACCGGTGTTCCGTCGGGGGGCGGTGTGTCCGCGCTGGCTATGGACCGGCGCGCGGTGGCGATGATCGGTGGTGCCAGCGCGGCGGAGGAGCCGCTGGTGATGGCGTACCTTCCGGGCTGGTGGCTCGAGGAAAGCGGGAGCCGCCAGCCGCCGCTGCTGGCGGCCGAGACGTTGCGCCCCCACCTCGAGCTGCTCGGGGATGCGGTCGGAACCCTACTCAGGGACGGTTACGAGGTCTGGCTGGTGGCGCTCGTCCCGCACGGCGGCGGCTGGGTGATGTCGTCGGCGGCAACCGGCGGGGAGCGGCCGCAGCTGCGGCCGCCCGACCTTGTGGCGACCCTGCTCGACGCGCTCGGACTGCCGCCGGCGCGAGAAGTCGGAGGGAGCGTGCGACGGGACCTGTCCGGAGTATCCGGTCGCCAGCCGCTGGCGGTGGCGGACTACGGCGGCCCGCCCCCGCTCGCGTCGCAGACCACGGCTGCCGAGGGGCGAGCGCAGCTCGAGCTGCTGCGCAACTTGGGGTACCTCCAATAGGACCGCGTACCGCGGAGCCCTTCTCGAGGCTCTGGTCGCGAGTGCAGAGGGCTGCCGACGGGCTCCACGCCGCGCGCTCCTTGTGGATACGCTGCTCGCATCCTGGAGAGGCGGACCAAGAAGACTGCTCTTCTGCCGCCTTATAGCCTTGCGTGCACTTGCAGTCGGGCCGGCGTGTCGCGGCGTACTAGATTCCTGCGGCGGGGCAGCCTCAGCCGCAAATGCCGGTAGGACTGGTGAAACCTGCCCGCGGGTTGCTCCGTCGGTTCGAGGTGCGGGAGGGGGTTCACTCCTCGTCTGGGCGTTGGGGGACGATGAGGGTCGCCCCGTGGTTGCCGGCGGATACGCCGGGCAGCTTGGTGCCGGTGAGAAGCGCGCAGGCGCGGTCCAGGGCCGATGCGCGGCGGCGCTCGGCGGGGGCGTTCTTGTCCTCGAGAGTGCTCCATGCGGCGACGATCTGGCCGCCGTGGTCGACGGTCAGATGGACAGGGTAGCGGCCGCCGGCCAGACCACCGGGTGGGCGCATGGTGAGGGCGATGGCGCGGCCCTCGATCTCGAGCGACCAGGGTCCCTGCGGGGCGACGGTGCTCTCCTTGGCAACCCCTAGCTGCCCGAAGCCCTTCTCCTCGGATGCCCGCGCCGGTCGACCCGCGGCTGGCGAAGCGGGGGCCGCCGGAGGTGCGAGAACGGTGTCGGGTAGGGGCAGGGAGTGGACCTCGTTTGCCTGTACCCGTGCCTTCTCCGAAGCACCCTGGGTGCGGGAAGCCGCGAGCTCCCGAGCCTGCTGGCGTTCTGCGCCGACCGCCGGGACGGGTGCGACCCGCGCCGTCGGCCGCTCCGCCTTGCCGGAGGCGCCCAACGTCACCCTCCTCTCCCGGGCCGGGGACGGGGTGCTCGACACCAGGCGGTCGACCTCCTGCAGCTCGCCCTCGGCCATCCGCTGAGCGGTGCTGGTCTGGGAAGGGGCGGCACGAGACTCGTCCTTGACCTCGACCTGCCCAGCGGACCGAGCCGGCGGTGAGATCTGCGGCAGCGAGTGCTGGCTGAGGCGCAGCACGACCGCGGTGCCGATCACGAGCGTGGCGGCGATGGCCGCAATACGCAGGGCCGGGCGCAGGCGCGGCACCGGTGGTGCTGAGCGCTCGAGATGGCCGACAAGCTGATCGACGGCTGCCGGCGCCCTCTCGGTCCGGGCGAGCTCCTGGACAGCGCTACGGATGCGCCGCAGGGTCTCGAGCTCGTCTTTCAAGCCTCGGTCCGCGGCCAGACGCATCTCGAGCCGACGGCTTTCCTCCTGGTCGAGGTCGTCGTCGAGGTAGCGGCTCAGCAGCTCGGTGGTGTCGGGCGTGATCACCTCTGTATCGCCTCC
Source organism: uncultured Thermoanaerobaculia bacterium (assembly GCA_964552395.1). Taxonomy (GTDB): domain Bacteria; phylum Acidobacteriota; class Thermoanaerobaculia; order Thermoanaerobaculales; family Sulfomarinibacteraceae; genus JAJDNH01. Next base: position 73,242 of record CAZKGM010000007.1, read on the forward strand.
CTCAGTGCCGCCCGCGCCCGTGCCAGGCGTGAGCGGACGGTCCCGATAGGGACCTCCAATGCCTGTGCGATCTCCTCATAGCTGAGCCCCTCACCGTCCCTAAGCCAGACGACGACGCGTTGCTCGTCGGGCAGCCGGCCGAGGGCTGCGTCAACCTGTTCCAAGAGCTCTCCGCCTGCTGCCCGGCGCTCGGGATCGGGCGCCGGGTCGCGGGCCTCGAACCCTTCGCCGGCAGCCGTGGAGGTGGTCGGTACTTCGACCAGATGCAGGGCGCCCCGGCTCTGGCGGTGGCGCGACCGCAGGCAGTTCCACGCCACCTGGAAGACCCATGTGCTGAGCTTGGAAGCGCCGCGGAACCCCGGCAGTCCGCGCCAGACGCGCAGGAAGATCTCCTGGGTCGCGTCGAGGGCATCTTCCTCGGTCCGCGACATACGCCGTGCCAGGCGCCAGACCGGGTCCTTGTAGCGCGCATAAACCTCCTGGAACTCCACGCTCCCAGTGTGCCACAGGAGCTCACCTCCCACACCAGGTGAGACCCGCCGCGGCAGCAGAAGTTCCAGTGCTGGAGGCGGGTCCGCTACACCAGCTCGTCGACGAGCTCGCGGACCCGGCCCTCGATGACGCGGGCGATGGCGAGGTAGGTCTCGTCGTCCTCGCCGAATGGATCGGAGATGCTCCACACGTGGCTGGCAGCGGCCAGGTTGCGGGGTAGCCACCGCAGCCCCTCGCGGCCGATCAGGCTGACCACGACATCGACCTCGGCGAGAGGCACCTCACCGAGCCCCTTCGATCTGAGCCCGTCGTGACTGTAGCCGAGGCTCGTCAACGCGCGGCGCGTACCGTTGGCGATTCTTCTGGTGGGAGCGAGCCCGGCAGAGAGCGCGTCTACCTGGCCGCCACTCAGCCCGCGGGCCATCGCCTCCGCCATCGGCGAGCGGCAGGTGTTGCCGACACAGATGAAGAGTACCTTAGGTCGTGACACCCGGTGATTGTACGCGGGGTTTGTGGTCGAACCAAACCCTCAGTACAATCATCCGCGCTCGGGTACTGAACAGGTGAGGAGTACCGGTGCGGAGGAGGGACACCATGCAACACGGCGCGGAGCCCTGGCGAGTCAAGGTTGTAGAGCCCATCTTTCTGCCCGACAAGGACACCAGGCGACGCCGGCTCGAAGAGGCCGGTTACAACGTCTTCGCGATCCCGGCCGCCGATGTCTTCATCGATCTGCTGACCGACTCGGGCACCTCGGCGATGTCACAGAACCAGTGGGCCGGCCTGATGGTCGGGGATGAGTCGTACGCCGGGGCGCGCAACTTCTACAACTTCCAGGACACGGTGCAGGAGATCACCGGCCTGCCGTTTGTGATCCCGACCCACCAGGGGCGGGTTGCGGAGAACCTCCTTTTCACGACCCTCGTCAAGCCGGGCATGAGGGTGCCCTCCAACAGCCACTTCGACACGACCCGAGCCAACATCGAGGTCCACGGCGGGGAGGCCGTCGACCTGGTCGTTGCCGAGGGCCGCGACCCCGACGCAGACCACCCTTTCAAGGGCAACATTGACCTCGACCGCCTCGATGCGTTCCTGGCCGAGAATGGCCGCGAGCAGATCCCGATCGCCATGCTCACGGTTACCAACAACTCCGGCGGCGGCCAACCCGTCAGCCTGGCCAACATCCGAGGCATGGCCGAGCTGTGCCGGCGGCACGGCGTGCCGTTCTTCCTCGATGCCTGCCGCTTTGCTGAGAACGCGTGGTTCATCAAACAGCGGGAGCCGGGGCAGGGCCACCGCAGCGTCACCGAGATCGTAGCGGACATGTTCCATGCCGCAGACGGCTGCACCATGAGCGCCAAGAAGGACGGGCTCGCGAACATCGGCGGCTTCATCGCGATGCGGGATCGGAGCCTGTTCGAGAAGCTGAAGAACATGCTGATCCTGATCGAGGGCTTCCCTACCTACGGCGGGCTCGCCGGACGCGATCTCGAGGCGGTGGCGCGCGGGTTGCGCGAGGTTCTTGACGAGCGGTACCTGGAGTTCCGGGTCGGACAGGTGCAGGCGTTCTGGGAGCACCTGGATCGCAAGGGTGTGCCGATGATCCGTCCTGCCGGCGGTCATGCGATCTACCTTGACGCGCGGCGATTCCTCCCGCATCTGTCCCAGGAGGTGTATCCGGCCCAGGCGCTGACCGTGGCGCTCTACCTCGAGGGCGGCGTACGCGGGGTCGAGATCGGTGGCGTCATGTTTGGCAAGACTGACCCCGGAACCGGCGCCGCCGTATGGCCGCAGCTGGAGCTGGTTCGCCTGGCGGTTCCGCGTCGTGTGTACACCAACACACACCTGGAGTACGTCGCCAAAGTCATCGAGCGACTGTACGCGGACCGGGAGCGCTTGGGCGGCCTGCGGATGGTGTACGCGGCGGAGGTGCTTCGCCACTTCACGGCGCGCTTCGAGCCGCTTTCCGCAGCCGTCGCCACGTCGCCACCGTCCGGCGGCACGTAGTCGCCGGCCTCGGGTCATGGCAGCTGCGGACGATTGACCGCAGGAGGCTAGAGGTTGTAGCCTACAGGTGCCGTGGAGGTGCTCGCAGGGCGTGGTTCTTACCGGCTACAACACCGATATCGACTTTCGAGGGATGACCTACCACGTCCAGACCGAGGACAAGGGAACGTCGAACCCTGTCATTGAGTCGCTTGTCTACGCCAACGGCGAGATCCTCTACTCCAGGCGCACCCAGTACAGGGAGCTCGTGGACGAGGGCATCGACCTCAAGGCCGTGGCGAGCCTCATGGATCGCCAGCACCGGACGATTGTCGAGGCAATCCGCCGCGGCATGCTCGAAGAGCTGTCCTCGCGTTCCGAGGTCGCTAGCGAGAGCGATGACACTGCGGTTTCCACGGCACGTCCGCTGGTGGGAACGGAAGGCGAGGATCGTACGCTGGACCAGGTGATCCTTGAGTACCTCGAGGCGCAGAAAGAGCAGGCACATCTGGTGCTGCGGGCGGCCGAAGGCGAGGACTTCGTCTACGGCGCCGAGGTCTCTTTGCACGTGGTCGCTCTCAACTCCCGTTCCGACCAGCCCGAGGCCGGGGTCCGGATCTCGGTCGTCTTCAAGTCGACCGCCGAGCCGCGCCGGCTGCTTCTAGCCGAGGGTGTGACCGACGACGAAGGCGCCTTCGAGGCTTCCGCACAGCTGCCGGAGTTCAACGGGGGGACTTCCGCGGTGGTGGTGGCGGCCGAAGGGCGGCTGGGCCAGGCCGAGATGAAGCACCTGGTCCATCGCTGAGCTCGCCACTCCTGCGGGCGCCTGGCTTGCCGTCACGAGGCGGGGTTGCTCCATACGGAAATCTGAAGTAGACTGCGCTTTGCGGGTGGGCCGTTAGCTCAATTGGCAGAGCAAGGGACTCTTAATCCCTAGGTTGGAGGTTCGATTCCTCCACGGCTCACCAATCCCCTTTTCGCTGCGAAAGTGGCGGAACTGGTAGACGCGCGAGACTTAGGATCTCGTGGGGAGACCCGTGGGGGTTCGAGTCCCCCCTTTCGCACCACCCGGAGTTCAGATCCATGCCATACCAGCTGACACATCGTCCCGATCACACGGTCGAGGTCACGGCCCACGCCGATTCAGAAACGGTGGAGGCTGAGCGCCTCCATATCCTGCAGGAGCTTCGTCGCTCTGCCCGCATACCGGGTTTCCGTCCGGGCAAGGCGCCGCTGTCGGTCGTCCGTACCCGCTTCGGTGACACCGTCCAAAGCGAGCTCGAAGAGCACCTGTCCAAGCACCTGTGGCAGGAGGTGCTCGACGGCGAGGAGGGCCTGGAGCCGCTGACGCCGCTGCAGGTCAAGAGCGCGGTCTTTGAGGAGGATGGCTCCTTCGCCATCGACGGCGAGCTCGAGGTGCGGCCCCGCTTCGAGCTCCCGTCCTTCGAAGGGCTCACGCTGCCCGAGGTGACGATCTCGGTCACCGACGGAGAGATCGAGCAGGAGCTGGAAAAGCTGCGCAAGGAGCAGGCGGCGTGGGAGCCGGTCGAAAACGGAGCCGCTGAGGACGGCATGCTCGTGGAGATGGACCTCCACGGCGAGTACGTGGATGGGGACGGGGAGCCGTTCAGCAGCGAGGGTGTCCGCTTCGAGCTGGGGGAGGAAGGGGTCTTCATGGAGATCCAGGAGGCCCTGCGGGGAGCGAAGAGCGGCGACGAGGTGACGGCCGAGAGGCAGTTCCCGGAGGATGATCCGGATCGGGAGCGCGCCAGCAAGACGGTCCGCTACCGCATCAATGTGCTCAGCCTCAAGCGCCAGATCCTGCCGGATATCGACGACGGTTTCGCCACCGGGTTCGGGTTCGATGACCTGGAGGGACTGACGACGCGGGTTCGCGAGGCGGTCCTGGCCCGCAAGAAGAGTGAGCGCCGGAGCACCTGGCGGAGAGCGCTGCTTGACCGGCTGGAGGAAGGGATCGACCACAATCAGCTGCCACCGACGCTGGTGCGGCACGATCTCCGGGAGGAGATGGAGCGGTACGCGTACGCGATGGCAATGCAGGGCAAGGACCCGCGCAGCGACGACACTGACTGGCAGCAGATCTCGGCCGAGTTGGAGCCGCAGGTTCGCCGCAAGGTGCTCGACAGCCTGATTCTCGATCAGCTTGGGGAGGAGTGGGAGACCGAGGTGCCCGAGGAGGAGGTTGACGGCTTCGTACGGGAAGACGCACAACGGCGTGGCGTACCCCTGGCGGAACATATTGCAAACCTGGAGAAGGAAGGACGGTTGGACGAGATCCGACGAGCGGCGCGGGTATCGGCCACAGTCGACGAGCTCATCCGCCGTGCTGGCGGGGAGGTAGAGTGATGCTGGTACCGATTGTCGTCGAGCAGACCAGTCGTGGGGAACGCGCATTTGACATCTTCTCGCGCCTGCTGAAGGACAATGTCATCTTCCTCGGCGCCCCGATTGACGATCAGGTCGCCTCGCTGGTCATCGCGCAGCTTCTGTTTCTGGAGGCTGAGAACCCCGAGAAGGACATATTCCTGTACGTCAACTCGCCGGGAGGATCGATTACTTCCGGTCTGGCCATCTACGACACCATGCAGTACGTCAAGCCCGATGTCAGCACCATCTGTCTCGGACAGGCGGCCTCGATGGCGGCGGTGCTCCTGGCGGGCGGCGCGAGTGGCAAGCGCTTCGCGTTGCCCCATAGCCGGGTCCTCCTCCACCAGCCGCTTATGTACGGGCTGCAGGGGCAAGCAACCGACATCGATATCCATGCCAAGGATCTGATGCGTTTGCGCGAGCGTCTCAACGAGATTCTGGCCCATCACACCGGACAAGCGGTCGACCAGATCCATCAAGACACGGAGCGTGACTTCATTCTCGAGGCAACCACGGCACTCGAGTACGGCGTGATCGACAAGGTCATTTCTTCCAGAGACTAGGGATGATGGAGCAGAAGTGCAACAGGTGGTGGTATACAATGGTCCGAGGAGGACCTGATGGCGCATCGTGACGGCGACGTGTTGCGCTGCAGCTTTTGCGGCAAGAGCCAGCACGAGGTGCGCAAGCTGATTGCGGGGCCCACCGTTTACATCTGCAACGAGTGTGTCGAGGTCTGCCTCGACATCATCGCCGAGGATCGCTCCACCGAAAGCCACTCGCGGCAGCAGGTGCTGCCGAAGCCTCACGAGATCAAGCTCCACCTTGACGAGTACGTCATCGGGCAGGAGGCCGCGAAGAAGAAGCTCGCGGTCGCGGTCTACAACCACTACCGACGCATCGAGTACCAGGGCGGGCGCAGCCACGGCGATGTCGAGCTCGCGAAGTCGAACATCCTGCTCATCGGGCCGACGGGAACCGGCAAGACACTGCTCGCTCAGACCCTCGCGCGCCAGCTTGAGGTGCCGTTCACCATTGTCGACGCCACCACTCTGACGGAGGCGGGATACGTCGGCGAGGATGTCGAGAACATCCTATTGCGGCTGTACCAGGCCGCCGGCGGCGACCGCGAGGCGGCGGAGCGCGGCATCGTCTACATCGACGAGATCGACAAGGTGGCGCGCAAGGCGGAGAATCCGTCGATAACACGCGATGTCTCCGGCGAGGGGGTGCAGCAGGCGCTGCTCAAGATCCTCGAGGGGACCCTGGCCAACGTTCCGCCGCAGGGCGGCAGAAAGCACCCCCATCAGGAGTTTCTGCAGATCGATACGACCAACATCCTGTTTGTCTGCGGTGGTGCGTTCGTTGGCCTCGAGGATGTCATCGCGGACCGCCTCAACCGCAAGCGGATGGGGTTCGGGGTCGACATCGGCGGCAACCAGGCGCGTTCCTCGGAGCTGCTGGAGCAGGTCCATCCCGAGGACCTCATCAAGTATGGAATGATCCCGGAGTTCGTCGGTCGCATCCCGGTCGTCGCCACCCTGCACGATCTCGACCACGAGGCTCTGGTGCGGATCCTGACGGAGCCGAAGAACTGCTTGGTGCGCCAGTACCAGACCATGCTCTCGTTCGAAGGTGTGGAGCTCAGCTTCACCCAGGACGCGCTCAACGCCGCGGCCGATGAAGCGATCCTGCGGAAGGTCGGGGCACGGGGGCTGCGTATCATCTTGGAAGAGCTGATGCTGGACATCATGTACCAGGTACCTGCAACACCGGATATCAAGGAGTTGGTCATCTCGCGCGACGTCGTTGAGCGGCGCGTGCCACCCTTGACAGCGTTCCGAAAGGTCGGCTGAGCCTACCGGTCCTTCATAGGTTGGAACCCATGACTCAAGAAAGTGAGACCCTGCTGCTCTCGATCGTGCCCTTGCGGGACATGGTCGTTTTTCCTCACATGATGGCGCCGTTCGTCGTCGGACGGGAGCCGTCGGTGGCGGCGCTGCAGTCCGCGCTCCAGCGTCCCGACAAGCGGATCTTTCTGACCACACAGCAGGATCCCAAGGTCGACCAGCCGGCGCCCTCCGACATCTACCAGGTCGGCGTCGTGGCCCGCGTCGTGCAGCACCTGCAGCTCGCGTCGGGGAACATCAAGGTGATGGTCGAGGGCCAGACGCGCGCCCGCATAGTCGAGCTACTCGAAGAGAAGGGCTCGCTGACCGCGCGCGTCGAGCTGCTGCAGTCCGACATCAACGTGGATGCCACGGTCGAGGCCTACATGGAGCGCCTGACCGAGCTCTTCAAGGAGTACGCGAAGCTGTCGCATCACCTGTCGGCCGAAGGCGTTATCGCTTCGTTGCAAACTGAGGATCCGGGCCAGTTTGCCGATATCCTCGCAGCTCACCTGACCCTGCCGACGCCCAAGAAGCAGGAGCTGCTCGAGGTCGTCAATCCCCTCGAGCGCCTGCAGCTGCTCAACGACCTCCTCGACGTCGAGATCGAGAAGCTGAACATTGATCGCCGCGTCAACTCACGTGTCAAGAAGCAGATGGAGAAGGCGCAGCGTGAGTACTACCTGTCGGAGAAGATCAAGGCGATCAATGAGGAGCTGGGCCGCGGCGACAGCCAGGACGAGCTCGCGCAGCTGAAGGCGCGGATCGAGGAGTCGGACCTGTCCGACGAGGCTCTCGGTAAGGCCCTGTCCGAGCTCAAACGGCTGGAAGGGATGCCGCCGGTGTCGGCGGAGGCCGGCGTATCCCGAAACTACATCGACTGGCTGCTGGCCGTGCCCTGGAAGAAGGCCGGGCGCGAGATCAGGGACATCAAGCGGGCTGAAACCGTGCTCAACGAAGACCACTACGGTCTCGAAAAGGTCAAGGACCGCATCCTGGAGTTCCTGGCGGTGCGTCAGCTGGTGCGCAAGACGACCGGGACGATCCTCTGCTTCGTCGGCGCTCCCGGGGTTGGCAAGACCTCGCTGGCTCGTTCGATCGCGCGGGCCACTGGCCGCAGGTTCGTCCGCCTGTCACTGGGCGGGGTCCGCGACGAGGCCGAGATCCGCGGCCATCGCCGGACGTACATCGGAGCGTTCCCTGGGCAGATCGTGCAGATGATGCGCAAGGCGGGGACCGTGAACCCAGTGTTGCTGCTCGATGAGGTCGAGAAGATGGCGGCGGACTTTCGCGGTGATCCGGCGGCGGCGCTGCTCGAGGTGCTGGACCCGGAGCAAAACCACGCCTTCCACGACCACTATCTCGACGTCGAGTACGACCTCTCTCGGGTGCTCTTCATCTGCACCGGTAACGTCACCCACACGATTCCACCGGCGCTGCTCGACCGCATGGAGATCATCCAGCTGTCGGGGTACACACACCAGGAGAAGCGCGAGATCGCGCGCCAGTTCCTGATCCCGCGCCAGCTCAAGAAGCATGGTCTGACGAGGTTCGAGGTGTCGTTCCAGGATGAGGCGGTGATGTTGCTCATCGAGCGCTACACCCGCGAGGCCGGTGTCCGCAACCTCGAGCGGGAGATTGCCTCGATCTGCCGCAAGCTCGCGCGCAGAGCGCTCAAGAGCGCGGCGAAGAAGGGGGCGCGCCTCGACGTGACCCCAGCCTTGGTCGACGAGCTCCTCGGACGTCCCCGCTACCGCCAGCAGCAGGCGGAGAAGGAGCCGGAGGTTGGCGCGGCCCTGGGCCTGGCATGGACTCAGGTCGGCGGCGAGCTCCTGACCACCGAGGTGTCGCTGATGCGCGGCAGTGGCAAGCTGACTCTGACCGGGCAGCTCGGCGATGTCATGCAGGAGTCGGCGCGTGCCGCGCTGTCCTTTGTCCGTTCCCGCGCCGACTCTCTCGGCATCGATGTCGAGCGGTTCGAGAAGACCGACGTCCACCTCCATGTTCCGGAAGGGGCGATCCCCAAGGACGGGCCTTCCGCCGGGATCACGCTCGCGACGGCGCTGGTCTCGGCCTTCACAGGACGACCGGTGCGGCCGGACGTGGCGATGACCGGCGAGATCACGCTGCGTGGCCGTGTGTATCCGGTTGGTGGTATCAAGGAGAAGGTCCTGGCCGCTTTCCGGGCGCACGTGCCGTGCGTGCTGCTGCCGGAGGAAAACGAGAAGGACCTCGAGGAGATCCCGGACGAGGTCAGGGAAGCCATGACCTTCGTGCTGGTTTCCAGCATGGACGCGGTCCTCGAACGGGCATTGGTCCAGGACGTGGAGCCGCCCCTGGCACCGGCGGCTGGGGAGGCGTCGGAGGGCGTTCCTCCGCCGATGCCTCACTGATGCCGTGGAGATCAAGGATGTCACCTTCCTGCGGTCGGCGCTCGAGCCCACCTCGCGACCCAAGGACTGGCTACCGCAGATCGCGGTCGCGGGAAGGTCGAACGTTGGCAAGTCGAGTCTTCTGAATTGGTTGTGTCGGCGTCAGATCGCCCGTGTCGCGAAGGCGCCGGGCAAGACGCGGACTTTGAACTTCTATCTCGTCAACCGGGCGTTCCTCCTGGTTGACTTGCCGGGGTACGGTTATGCGAAGGTCCAGAGCAGGCTGCGGCAGCAGTGGGGCGCGGAGGTCGCGAGATACCTCGCGGACGAACAGCGCCTGGCGGGCGTCGTGAGCCTGATTGACATCCGTCACGGGCCGAGCCCGCTCGATTTCGAGCTGCAGGAGCTGCTGCTCGAGAGCGGGAGGGAGCGTCTTGTGGTACTGACGAAGGCGGACAAGGTCAACCGATCCCACCGCGCCAACATGCGTCGCGAGGTCCAGCTCGCGTTCGGCGTCCCGACACCGCCCCCTGTGGTCAGCGTTCGCTCGGGTGAGGGGCGCCGAGAGCTCTTGGACGGGATCGAAGGCCTGCTCGACAGGTGGAGAGAGCAACAGCGAGGAGAATGAGATGGCACGCAAGAAGAAAGAGGCTGACAGTCCGGAACCGGTGGTGATCCCGCTCGATCTGGAGGACGAGATCGAGGAGTATGAAACACAGGTTTCGGACGCTGCCCCGGGTGAGCGCCTGAACCTGAAACAGCTCAAGGAGATGAACATCAGTGAGCTGTCAGGGATCGCGCGCACCCTGGGTGTGGAGAATCCGGCCGGCCTGCGACGTCAGGATCTGATCTTCAGGATCCTGCAGCGGCAAACCGAACGTGAGGGCCTGATCTTCGGTGAGGGCGTTCTCGAGGTGCTGCCCGAGGGGTTCGGATTCCTCCGGGCGCCGGAGTACAACTACCTTCCGGGTCCGGATGATATCTATGTGTCTCCTTCGCAGATCCGGCGCTTCAACCTGCGCACCGGAGACACCGTCTCCGGCCAGATCCGACCTCCCAAGGAGGGAGAGCGCTACTTCGCGCTCATCAAGGTCGAGGCGGTCAACTTTGAGCCGCCCGAGGTGGCCATGGAGAAGGTCCACTTCGACAACTTGACGCCACTGTACCCGGAGGAGCGCATCAACCTCGAGGTCGAGGAGAACATGACCTGTCGCGTCATGAACCTCCTGACGCCGCTCGGCAAGGGCCAACGCGGCCTCCTCGTGGCACCGCCGCGTACCGGCAAGACAATGATGCTGCAGGCGATAGCGAACGCCGTCACGAGTAATCACCCGGAGGTGACCCTGATCGTGCTCCTCATAGACGAACGCCCGGAGGAGGTCACCGACATGCAGCGTTCGGTGAAGGGCGAGGTGATCTCCTCGACTTTCGACGAGCCTGCGACACGCCACGTGCAGGTAGCAGAGATGGTCATCGAGAAGGCGAAGCGTCTCGTCGAGCACAAGCGCGACGTCGTGATTCTGCTCGACTCCATCACTCGCCTCGCGCGCGCCTACAACACGGTAGTCCCGCCGTCGGGCAAGGTCCTGTCAGGCGGCGTCGACTCCAACGCCCTACAGAAGCCGAAGCGGTTCTTCGGCGCAGCGCGCAACATCGAGGAGGGCGGCAGCATGACGATCATCGGCACCGCCCTCATCGACACCGGCTCAAGGATGGACGACGTCATCTTCGAGGAGTTCAAAGGCACCGGCAATATGGAGGTCCACCTCGACCGCAAGCTGGTGGAAAAGCGCGTCTTTCCGTCCATCGACATCCACCGCTCGGGCACCCGCAAGGAGGAGCTCCTGATCGAGGAGTGGGAGCTGCGGCGGATCTGGGTGCTGCGCAAGGTCCTGTCATCGCTGTCGACGGTCGAGGCGATGGAGCTGCTGCTCGAGAAGCTCTCTCAGGTTACGACCAACGCCGAGTTCCTGCAGGCGATGTCTCAGGGGTAGAAATTTTCGTCGCGGATTCCTGGAAAACGGAAGACGCTCGGATAGGAACTGGTTGCAGCCGGAGGGGAAGGTCGCGAGTGGACGTTCAGGAGATCCTGCAGAAAGCCGTGGCCGGGAAGCGGCTGGAGCGGGCCGAGGTGCTGGCCCTTTTCGAGGAGGCACCCCTGCTCGACCTGGGTCAGGCAGCCAACCAGGTTCGCGAGCGGTGCACCGACCCCACCGAGGCCACCTACATCATCGATCGAAACATCAACTACACCAACGTTTGCGTCTACCGGTGCCGGTTTTGCGCCTTCTACCGGACCCCCAAGGACGGCGACGCCTACGTGCTCCCGTTCGAGGAGATTGCGGAGAAGGTGGCGGAGACGGTGGCCGCAGGCGGAACCGGGATTCTCCTCCAGGGCGGCGTGCACCCGGCGTTGCGCCTCTCCTACTACGAGGACCTTCTGCGTCGCCTGAAGCGCACATTCCCGCAGATTCACCTCCATGCGTTCTCCGCTCCTGAGGTGTGGTACGTGGCCAAGCTCGAGAGAATGCCGGTACGAGAGGTGATCCGCCGCCTGATGGAGGCCGGGCTGGACTCGATTCCCGGCGGCGGCGCAGAGATTTTGGAGGACGAGACTCGGCGGCGTATCTGGTCACGCGCCAAGGCGTCCACTCAGCAGTGGCTGAACGTGCACCGAGAGACCCACCACCTCGGCCTGCGGACCACCGCCACGATGATGTTTGGAGTCGGCGAGCCGTACTCCGCCAGGGTCGAGCACCTCATGGCCACGCGCGAGCTGCAGGACGAGACCGGTGGCTTCACCGCCTTCATTCCGTGGACCTTCCAGGAGGAGAACAGTGACCTCGAAGGAGAGGTTGCGACCGCGGGCGGCTACGAATACCTGCGGACGCTTGCCATCTCCCGCCTGGCTCTCGACAACATCGAGCATGTCCAAGGGTCATGGGTGACCCAGGGGCCGAAGATCGGCCAGGTGTCTCTGTTCTTCGGCGCCGACGATCTCGGCTCCATCATGCTCGAGGAGAACGTCGTCGCCGCGGCGGGGGCACAGCACCGGATGACACAGGCGGACATAGAGCGGGTCATCTCGGGCGCCGGACGCGAACCGCGCCAGCGCCGGACCCTCCACGAACCCCTATAACCCGGACCATTCCTTCGCGATCTACTGCGACCGACGATACGCCAGCCATCGCTGTGCTCTTCGCGCCTCGCTGTCCTCAACATACAGGGAGTATGCCTGCGGCAGCTCGACACTCAGAACCCAGCGCTGACAGACGTCTCGCCGGTCTCGCTACGATCGCGCACGAATGCTCCGGGTTAGGGAGATTCGAAAGATGGAAGCGTTCGCTGGAACACAGGCCAACGGAATACCAATCCGGAGCGCGTTCCGGAGAATGGCACGATCGGCGGAACGTGCCATCTATGACATTGTCGCTGTACGACCTTCACAAGCTCACTGCGCTCGGGCGAAATGTCATAGGTGGCAATTCGCGGGGAGGGCGTTTGCCCGTGTGGCCTCAGCCACGATGGAGGCGCCTCGTTGCCTGACCGGAGCGGGCCGTGAGAGCGAGGAACCGATGGAGATCTTCGCCCGCTCCGAGGCAGGCGATGACGGGCGTCTGCAGAGCAGACGTCCGGGCGCCGGAGCCACAGAGAATGCCGGGCTCCCACGGCCCTTGGCGCTGGGAGTACTGGCCTCACGATTGGAGGAGGCGGCCCAAGCGATTCCGGGCAGTCGCCCAGAGGCCGGAGCTCCGGACTAAGACAAGATCTCGTACTGCTCGAGGTGGAAGGTGGGGTTCTCCCTCAGTACGACCTCGAAGCGGTGGACTTCCTCCATCTCGCGCAGAATCTCGCGAAACGGCCCCTGCATGTAGTGCGAGATCTCGGGGTGCACGACCAGAGAAAGCTGGGCCGCCTGATCTCGCTCTGCGGTGCTCAGGAGCTCCCGACGGATCTCGAGACACAGGGTCGCCAGCGACTTGATCCGACCGGAGCCATGGCAGTATGGGCATTCCTGGCTGAGCATGACGTCGAGGCTGGGCCGGCTCTTCTTGCGTGTCAGCTGTACCAGGCCGATGTCGCTCATCGGCAGCAGCTGGCTTCGTGCAGGGTCGGTCTTGAGCTCGGCCGCCAGGGTCTCGTATACCTCGAGCCGGTGGGTGCCGTCCTCCATGTCGATAAAGTCGATGACGACGATGCCGCCGAGGTCGCGCAGCCGCAGCTGGCGTACGATCTCTCGCACTGCTTCGAGGTTGATGCGGTAAACCGTGTCTTCGAGGGACGTACTGCCGACGTACTTGCCGGTGTTGACGTCGATCGCTACCAGTGCCTCGGTCTGGTTGACGACCAGGTAGCCGCCGGACTTCAGCCAGACCTTGGGACGCAGCGCCTTCTCAAGCTCGCGATCGATGGTGAACGCCGCCATCAGGTCGCCGGGCCGCTGGAACAGCTTCACGCGTTGCACCAGCGGCGGGTCGCGCTGATCGAGGAACTCGGCGACCTCGCGGAAGGCATCCACGTCGTCTACCCAGCATTCGCGAACGGCCTCGGTCAGCATGTCGCGAACCGAGCGCAGGGCGGGGCTGAGCTCATTGTGGACTAGGACCGGGGAGTGGCTCCCTTCCGCGACACGCTGAACCCTGTCCCACAGCTTCCGCAGCACCCGACGGTCAACTTCCAGCTCACTGGTTCCCTGTCCTTCCCCTGCGGTACGAACGATCCAACCTCCGGGATCGTCAAAGCCCTCGATGATCTGTCGCAGGCGCGCTCGCTCGTCGGGATCTGTGATTCGCCGCGACACTCCGCTCTGCGGAACCGTTGGCAGGTAGACCAGGAAACGTCCGGGAAGGCTGATGTAGCTGGTGAGCCGCGGACCTTTCGTGCCGAGGCGGTCGCGGACAACCTGCACCAGCACCTCTTGGCCCTCGCGCAGCAGGTCGTCGATTGCCACCTCGTCGGCTGGTAGGCCGAGCGCCTCCCCCTCCCCCTCCAGGAAGAGATCGGCGTAGTCGTCGACCACGGCACCGGCCTCGCGAACATACAGGAAGGCGTCGCGACCGACGCCAACGTCGACGAAGGCGGCCTGCATCCCGGGGAGCACTCGAGTGACCGTGCCCTTGTAGAGATTGCCGACCAGCGACGAGGCCCGGTGTCGCTCGGCCCGGTAGGTCACCAGGCGTCCGTTTTCGCGCAGTGCAACCCGAGTCTCGAACGGGTTGACCGACAGATACATCGAGGCCTCAATCACGCGTTCACCAGCCGGTGGCGCCAGATGGAGATCACCATGCCGAGCGCGATGCAGGTGGTCAGTAGAGAGGAGCCGCCGTAGCTCATCAGCGGCAGGGTGATGCCGGTCGTCGGCAGCCAGCCGACAACCATCCCGAGGTTGACGACGGTTTGGAAACCCAGCCAGGCGGCGATCAGGGTCGCCAGCACGATGCCAAAACGCTCACCGGCCTCGGCGGCTGTGACACCGACTCGCCACAAGAGGAGAGCGTAGGCGAGCAGCAGCGCGGTGGTCCCGACAAACCCTGTCCCCTCAGCCCAGGCGGCGAAGATGAAGTCGGTGTGCTGCGCGGGCAGGAAGCGGAGAGCCGACTGGCTGCCGCGCCCGAGCCCCTGTCCCACCAGGCGTCCGGAGCCGACCGCGATCTTTGACTGCCGCACCTGGTAGCCGGCACCGTACGGGTCGCGGTCCGGCTGGACGAGGGTGAGGATGCGGTCCTTCTGGTAGGGCTTCAGCCCCCACATCCAGGTCGCCCCTGCGCCGATAATCGCCACCAGACCGATGACGACCCACACCCGAGGTCGGAGACCTCCGATCCACAGTGCTGCCACGATCAGGGGCAGGTACGTCAACGCCACACCGAGATCGGGCTCCAGCAGGATCAGGACGACAGGCGCTCCGACGATCGCTGCCAGCAGCGGCAGGTCGAGCAGCTGCAGCCGATTGCGCCCACTGCGGGCGAACCACGCGGCGATCATCAGCGCAGTGCCGAGACGAGCCACCTCGCTCGGCTGAAACGACGCCGGGCCGAACGAGAACCAACCGCGGGTTCCGCTACGGGTCTCGCCGACGAGTAGAACGGCGGCCAGGAGAAGCAACGACAGGACGTAGGCCATGGGCGCCACTCGCTGCAACACCGAGGCACGGACCTGGCCAACCAGCCACAGGGCGGCGAGCCCGATGACCCCCCAGGTCGTCTGTCTCAGGAGAAGCCTGTGACCGACGATCGGATCGACCGCACCGAGAACCGAGAGCGACGCACCCAGTATGGCGAGGACGGCGAGCAGCAGCCAGGGGTCGATGCGGTGCTCCATGGCCATCAGTCTACCCCGGTGAGTCCGCAGCCGGCCGCCGGCTGACCGTCGTTTCACCGCTTTCGGAGAGTGCAGCCTTGAGCACTGCGGCAACGACGGGCGCCGCGGTCGCGGATCCGCCACCGCCGTGCTCCACCACGGCGGCGACGACAAGCTTCGGAGAGTGTGCCGGGGCCCAGCCAACGAACAGGGCGTGGTGGCGGAACCTCTCCTCGAGCTCGTCTGATTCCGTGTCGTCACGCAGTCGGACGACCTGCGCCGTGCCGGTCTTGCCGGAGATCGGCAGCGCGGCCAACGAGCGTGCAGTTCCGTTGCTGCCGTGTACGACCTCCCACAGCCCCTTACGAACGGTGGCGAGGTTCGCTTCATCGAGGCCGAGGTCGTCGAGCTGGCTCGGCCGCGCCCTTTCGACCAGGTGCGGCCGGACCAGGTGGCCACCGTTGGCGAGCGCCGCATAGGCGACCGCCAGCTGCAAGGGAGTCACCACGAGAGGACCCTGGCCAATCGAGACCGAGACCGTGGTCCCTGGGTACCAGGGGCGGTGGCGAACGCGCCCCGCCCACTCGGGGGTACCAACGAGACCGGGCCGTTCGGCTGCGAACCCGATCCCCGTCTGGGCACCGAACCCGAAGCGCTGCAGCCAGCGTGCGATTTCGTCGATGCCGAGGCGCTGCCCGAGCAGGTAGTAGTAGGAGTCACACGAGACCTCCAGGGACCGTGGCATGTCGACACGGCCGTGGCCAGAGCGCCTCCAGCAGTGGAAGACATGGCCGAAGAGGACAACCGAGCCGGAGCAGTAGATCGACGCGCCGGGTCTGATGAGGCCGTCCTCGAGGGCGGCCATGGCGAGGAAGGGCTTGATCGTGGATGCCGGCGGGTAGACGCCCTGGATACACCGATCCTGGAGAGGGTGTTCGGGGTCGTCCCGGATCTGCGCCCAGCCTTGCGGGGTAAGCCTCGCGGTGAACAGGTTGGAGTCGAAGGAAGGTGCCGAGTAAAGGACACGAACCGCGCCGGTGAAAGGGTCGAGCGCGACCACGGCGCCACTGTGGCCGACGAGCGCCGTCGCCGCGACCTGCTGCAGCCGCAGATCCACGGTCAGAGTGATGTCATGTCCATCTCGGGGGGGCGACTCAGCTACCACTCCAAGGCGCTGCCCAATCGCGGATACGACAACCTGCCTGCTTCCCCCTCGTCCGCCGACGAAGTCCTCCATCATGGCCTCGGCTCCGGTTGCTCCGACTAGCGTGTCGGGGTTGGCGTCGGGCCGGGAGGAAAGCTCATGCTCGCTCAGGAGCCGCAGGTGGCCGACGACATGGGCGGCCAGGTCGGCATTGGGGTAGTGACGGCGGAACCCGCTCACAACCGCCAGCTCGGGGTGGTCGCTCTGGTGGGTCCTGACGCGTGCCACCTGGTCCCAGGTCAGGTTCTCTGCGACCAGAACCGGTGCGAGCGAGCTGCGGGCTTTCTGGCGCAACCGCATCGACAGGTCGCGCGCGCTGGCAATACCGGAGCGGGCCAGAAAGAGGGCGGTGGCGTCGAGGTGACGCGCCTCATCGGGGAACAGGAAGAGATCGAATGAGGGCCTATTGGTAGCCAGGACGAGACCGTTGCGGTCATAGATACGACCCCGACGCGCAGCAATCGGCAGGCTGCGGAGCCGATTGTTCTCGGCCATGGAGCGCCAGAACGCGCCGCGAAGAACCTCGAGATCGGCTACCCGGAGGTGGATCGCTCCGAGCAGGAGGACCAGCGCTATCACCAGCCACGACGCGCGGTGCCGGAGCGGGGAGACATCCTCGTAGATTTGCATGTCAGCGCAGCCGACGGTGACGATAGAACGCCCAGCGAGCCGCTAGGTCGAGGGTCAGCAGCCACCCGACCAGACCGCACCAGGCGGCGGTCAGCAGCGCGCTCATCGCGACCGTCCACCAGCGCAAGGGAGTCGCGACGCCGAGCGGCAGTAAGGCCAGCTCGTGAACGAGGTGAACGATGATGGCGGTGAGTGCCCCAAGGGCGGCCCACATGCGAGGGGACCGGTCGGCAACCCACGATGCGGTCCACGCGGCCGCCAGGGCGGCTGCGCTCCACGCGATGGCCCCGGGACCCAGAAGCGGCTCCATAACCACGTCCCATGCCGCCCCGACGACGAGACCGACCAGCAAAGGGTTGGGACGCTCCGTACGCGTGGCGACGGCGACTAGCCACACGGCCGGAACGAGCAGGCCGGTACCCCAAGCGGGGAGCCCGGGCAAGCCGAGCAACCGCTGAGCGATGAAGGACCCGATGAGGAGCAGCCCCCACTTCATCAGTGTTTTTCCGTTCCAGCCCGGGACTGCCATGATGTGATGACCATGGCGACGTCGAGCGCGTCGAGGGCCACAACGGCCCGCGCCCGAACCTCGAGAAACGGACCGGCGGACTCGCGCACCGAGGTGACTCGCGCCACCGGAATGCCCGGCGGGTAGACTCCATCCGCGCCGCTGCTGACGAGCTCGGTGTCGAGGAGGACATGAGCACGGCTGGGCACGTACTCCAGCTGCAGCTCGCCGCTTCCGGTGCCAACGAGCAGGCCGGGAAGCTCCCCGGGTGCGGTGCGCACGGCGATGGCGCTGCCGGGCCGGATCACGAGCTCGACCCACGACACGGACTGACTCACGCTCACGATCCTGCCGACCAGGCCGCCGGCCGCGAGCACCGGCATGTCGCGGCCCAAACCGTGACGAGTGCCGGCTGATATCTCCATCAAACCCGAGCCGAGGTCGCGGTACGTACACGGCACGATGACGCCGCCCTGGGCGAGGCTGGGAATGTTGCTGGCGATCTTCAGTGCGCCTCTCAGGGAGGCGACATCCCGCTCGAGCAACCGCTGTCGGATCGTTGCTTCCTCGAGCCTCTGCTGCAGCTGAGCGTTCTCGCCGACTAGCCGGGAAGTGTCCCGGACTCCCCACGAAAGATCCGAGGCGCACCGATACGCGGTACGGGCGGCGGCGGCGAAGGGCCGCGCCAGTGCGTGGGCCCATGCGAAAACCAGCGGCTCCCGCCCGCGCTGAACCTGGGCCGCGGCGATGAGCTCGAGGAGGAGCCAGATCAGAGCCGTTTGAACAATGCGTCGTCGGTTGTAGAGCACCGGTCCCTAAGAGATGGCGATCTTGCGCAGGAGATCGATGTCGGTGAGCATCATGCCCGTTCCCCGAACGACCGCAGAGCCGGGGTCCTCGGTATAAGCCACCGGCAGACCGGTCTCCTCGCGCAGGCGCTTGTCAAGGTTCTTGAGAAGAGAGCCGCCGCCGGCCAGAATGATGCCCTTGTCCATGATGTCAGCGGAAAGCTCGGGCGGCGTTCGCTCGAGAGCGTTGCGGACGGCGTCGACGATGGTCACTATGATCTCCGCGAGAGCCTCGCGGATTTCCTCGTCGGTGATGGTGAGGGTCTTCGGAACACCCTCGACGAGATCGCGGCCCTTGATCTCCATTGTCAGGGGCTCGTCCAACGGATATGCGGAGCCGATCTCCATCTTGATCTGCTCGGCGGAGCGTTCGCCCACGAGCAGGTTGTACTTCTTTTTGATGTACTGGATGATCGCCTCATCCATGCTATTGCCGGCGACACGGACCGAGCGGGAGTAGACCACCCCGGCGAGAGAGATCACAGCAACATCGCTGGTGCCTCCACCGATGTCGACGATCATGTTCCCCGACGGCTCCGTGATCGGCAGGCCGGCTCCGATGGCCGCCGCCATCGCCTGCTCGATCAGATACACCTCGCTGGCCCCGGCTTTGAGCGCCGTGTCCTTGACCGCGCGCTTTTCGACCTGCGTGATCTCTGACGGGACGGAGATGACGATCCGGGGCCGAACGAAGAATGAGCGGCCGTGCGCCTTCCTGATGAAGTAGTCGAGCATCCTCTCGGTGACCTCGAAGTCGGCGATGACACCGTCCTTCATCGGACGGATCGCCTGGATATTGCTCGGGGTCTTGCCCAACATCTCCTTGGCCTTGCTGCCGACGGCCTCGACCCGATTCGTGACGCGGTTGACCGCCACGATTGATGGCTCGACGACCACGATCCCTCGGCCGCGGACGTACACCAGGGTAGTTGCGGTGCCGAGATCGATGGCCAGATCTGAAGAGAAGAACCCCAGCAAGCTGGAGACACGCATCAATAGACCTCCACGTAGACGCGTTGGCGCCGTTCGGTGCGGTTGCCGGCCGGATCGACGGCGGCGACGATCAGGTCGTTCCAGCCGTCGTGGGGAACTTCGACGGCTTTCCGGAAGTGTCCGTCGGCGTCGACGTTCACGTCCTCATCGTTGATCGTGACGGTAGCACCGACCTCGGTCCGACCCTCGACGATGAAGAGCTGTCCCATCTGTCGTGCGGGTTGAACCTCCAGCTCCGGCGGCGTGTGATCCTCGAGCGGCAGGCGCTGGTGGGGAGACATGATCCGGAAGCGGCGCACCGCGCTCCACTCCGATCGGGTCCCAGTGGCGTCGGTCACGGCAACGCGCCAGAAGTAGGTTCCGGGTGAGACGATCTTCAGCTTCGCCAGGCTGTGAGGGAGCTCGGGTGCATCGATCTCCATGGTGCTGCCCAGGAAACGCGGCGAGCGACTGACCTGCAGGTGAGAGGTGACGGCTCCGGCGGGGAGCTGCCAGGTGAGCGAGATCTTCGCCGTGGTGGCCATGTCGAAAGTGGCGTTGTCGGCGGGCTCGAGCGGCCGGGGCGGATCCGGAATCCGTCCCTTGTCAGCGAGGGCGCCCTCTGCGGAGACGGCGACTCGCTCGCGAGAGCGCAGCTGGACCTTGTGGCCGCCGCTGCCGCGAACATCCGCTCCTCCCGCGTAGGCGGCGACGATGGCGGTGTGCTCCTTCTTCACGTCCACGGCGACCCGGCTGTCGCGCGCTACCCGGGCCTCGAGGGTGTCGGTCGAGATCGTTGATGGTTGCGTCGAAGTGTAGACGTTGATGTGTCCGACGACCATCTTGACCCGTCCCGGGGCGGCGCGTGCCGGCTGGTTGTGGATCTCGAGCAGGGAGTCGGGCGAAATCCTGTACAGCGTGCCATCGGCAAACAGAATCTCGGCGGTGCCATCATCCCCGGTCCGTACGAAGTCTCCGTTGAACACCGGCATCCTGACCTGGGCGTTGATCCATTCGACCTTCCCGGCACGCTGTACTGACACACTTCCGTGGTAGCTGAGGATCTGCCCGGCGCCGACGGCGGCTCCCTCACCGGCACCGCGAATCGCCTCCAGTCGCCGGTCCGACTTCTCGGCAAGACTCAACGCCTGCGGCCACTGCTCCTTGCTGTAGGCGGCGCGGGATTCGTCAAGCTGCTGCGAGGCCTGTCTGAACTCGGCCTGCCACATTCGTGGGATGGGCTTGGACGCGATGGCGTCGCGCATCTGTTGCGCGTGTTCGATTGCGCGTCGTGCCTGTGCCTCCGGAGGAAGGTGAAGCCGACTGTAACCGAACGCCAACAGTGCTGCGGCGACCAGACCGGTGGCGGCGAGGGCAAGAACACGCCGCAGCGTGTTGACCCGAACGACCACCCAATCGATCTCGAATCCACGTCGTGCCAACGCCGGACCTCCAACCGTCAAGGTAGCATGCCATCTGGCGGGCGAGCAAGCGCAAGAGCTTCAATCCCATGACGTTGTCAAAACGCGACAGGGCGGGACAGCGGCTCGGTAGGTTGCGCGGGCCGGGAGGCTCCGATACACTTCGCTGTCCGAACGCTGATGTTGTTGGAGGGGAGCGATGGCGCTCAAGTGGTTGCGGGACAATCTGAAGCATCTAAAGTGGGTCCTCTGGTTCGTCGTCATCGTGTTCGTGCTCCTCGTCTTTGTCGATTGGGGCACTGGCCGCAGCGGCGGCGTTCGCGAGGGCGTTGCTGTCCAGGTTGGTGACTACGCTGTCAGCGAGCAGGAGTTCCTCCACGAGCTCCGCGACGCTGAGCGTCGTTACCAGAGCCTGTACGGCGAACAGTGGGAGAAGGTCCGGAACCAGATCAATCTGGCCCAGCAGACGGCGCAGCAGATCGTCCAGCGCCAGCTGCTCATCGACGTGGCCAGACGCGCCGGTCTGCGAGTATCGGACAGGGAGCTCCAGGAGCAGATCATGTCCGTGCCATCCTTCCAGCGGCAGGGGGGAGCGTTTGTAGGCCGGGAGCTCTACGAGCGGATTCTCCGCGCCAACCAGACTACCCCCGATGAGTTCGAGCAGCAGATGCGGGGCGATCTCTTGATCGATAAGCTGCGCAGAACCCTCGAAGCGGGGGTTGTCGTCAGCAACGGTGAGGTCGATCGCGAGATCCGGCAACAGCGGGAGACGGCCGACTTCGACATGATCCGCTTTTCCGTCGATCCCTTCCTGAGCAAGGCCAGCGCCAGCAACGAGGCGGTCCAGCAGTACTACAACCAGCACAAGCAGGACTTCCACCACCCCGAGCAGCGAGTTCTCCGCTATCTCCTGGTTGACAGCAATGCGCTGCGACGCCTGCTGCCGGTCGACGAAAGCGAGGTCGCGAAGTACTACCAGCAGCATCAGGATGAGTTCCGCGAGGGCGAGCAGGCTAAGGCGAGCCATATCCTGATCCGTGTCGATCCGGGCGCTTCGGCCGAGGAGCGCGCCAGGGCCAAGGTCAAGGCCGAAGCAATCGCAAAGATGGCCCGCTCCGGCACCGACTTCGCCACGCTCGCCCGCAAGCACTCAGAGGATCCCGGCTCCAAGGACAAAGGCGGTGAGCTCGGGTGGTTCGGTCGGGGCCAGATGGTGAAGGTCTTCGAGGACGCCGTCTTCGGCGCCAAGCCGGGACAGATCGTGGGTCCAATCGAGAGCCAGTTCGGCTACCACATCGTCAAGGTCGAAGGGTTCAAGGCCGCGCATCAGAAGCCGCTCGACGAGGTCAAGGACGAGGTGCGGTTCAAGCTTCTCGAAACCCGGGCCGCAGCCGAGGCCGAGAAGCGGGCACACGCCCTCGAGCAGCGCCTGCGAAGCGCGCCGCCGAAGGACGATGCAGCCTGGCAGAAGATCGCTGACGAGGGTGAGGCGGTCAGCCTCAACGTCACCCCACCTTTTGCCAAGGGCGAGGTCATTCCCGGTATCGGAGAGAACGCCGAGCTGAACAAGGCCGTGTTCGCCGCCAAGGTCGGCGACCTCGGAGATCCGATCCCGACCTCGCGTGGATGGGTGATCTGGCAGCTCAAGGACATCAAGGCGGCCGGCGTCCCACCGCTGGACGCGGTCAAGGACAAGGTGGCTGCCAAGGTTGTGCGGCTGCAGGCTGTCAACCTTGCCCGCGCTGCAGCGGAGGCAGCGGCAGCCAGCTGGGCCAAGGGCGGCAATGCAGAGAGTGTCGCCAAGGAGGTTGGCGGCACCCTCGTACCGGTTCATGGTCACCGCCACGGAGCACCCCTGCCCGGTCTCGGTGCGGCGCCGACGCTCGACACGGCCGTCTTCGCGAGCAATGACGGCGCGGTCCTGCCTCCCGAGGTTGTCGGCGAGCAAAACGTCGTGATCGCCAAGGTGCTCAAGGTGACGCGCCTCACCGACGATGAGATGGCCGCAGCGAGGAAGGCAACCCGCAAGCAGCTGATAGGGACGCGAGTCAACGACCTGCTCACCTCGATACTCTCAGAGCGGCGTCGGGAGACGGTCGTGTCCATCAACAGCGAGCTCATGAACAGGTTCGCTCCCAAGGGGCAGGGTGGGCAAGGGGGATGATCGGTCTTCTCGAGGGTCGGCTCCACCAGCTCCAGCCTGGTGAAGTGATCGTCGAGACGGGTGGTGTCGGCTACCTGGTGCAAACCACCCTCCGTGCCTTCGAGCAGCTGAACCGCTCGGAGCGGGCGATGCTGTGGACCCACACCTTGGTGCGGTCGGACGCCATCACGCTGTTCGGGTTCCTGCAGCGAGACGAGCTGGAAGCGTTTGAGCGGCTGATCTCCGTTGCCGGCGTCGGGCCACGGACCGCGCTCGCCGTGCTGTCGGGCCTCACCCCGGGTGACCTGGCCGATGCAGTCGAGCGTGGCGACGTTCCTCAGCTACAACGGGTCCCGGGCGTCGGCAGGAAGACCGCGGAACGCATCGTGTTGGAGCTGCGGGGCCGGCTGCCGCAGGGATCGGTCGGGCTGCCGGATGCCCTCTCGGATGCGGTGTCGGCACTGGTGAACCTCGGCTACAAGGAGAGGGAGGCGCGCCGCGCCGTGGAGAAGGTCGGAGCGGTGGATGGCGAGCTGGACCTCGGCGAGCTCTTGCGCGAGGCCCTCCGCCGCTTGACCGGGGCGCGGTGATGGGAGATGTCCTGGCGCCGGACGCCCAGCCGGACGAGGAACCGTTCGAGGAGTCGCTGCGGCCACGGCGGCTGGCGGAGTTTGTCGGTCAGCCTCGCCTCACCTCGAACCTGGCCGTGTTCGTGCAGGCGGCTCTCGACCGAGGCGAGGCCCTCGACCACGTACTCCTCGTCGGCCCACCGGGCCTCGGCAAGACGACGCTGGCGCAGATCGTCGCCACCGAGATGCGGGCCAATCTCCACACGACCTCCGGCCCCGTCCTAGAGCGAGCCGGCGACCTCGCCGCCCTGCTGACGAACGTTGAGGCGGGCGACGTCATGTTCATCGACGAGATCCATCGCCTGGGTCCAGCTGTCGAGGAGATCCTCTACCCGGCGATGGAGGACTTCGAGCTCGACCTCATCATCGGACAGGGTCCGGCCGCCCGCAGCGTACGCCTGTCATTGCCGCGCTTCACGCTGATCGCGGCAACGACCAGAATGGGCCTCCTTACACCGCCGCTGCGCGACCGGTTCGGGATTGTCCACCGCCTGAGCTTCTACCAGCCTGTCGACCTGACCACCATCGTCAAGCGCTCGGCCCGCATTCTCGGGATCGCCCTCGACGAGGATGCGGCGGAGGAGATCGCACGGCGCTCGCGCGGCACCCCGCGCATCGCCAACCGCTTACTGCGGCGAGTGCGTGACTTCGCACATCACCTGCAGGCCACAAGCGTCAACCTGGAGGCGACCCGGTGGGGCTTGGCCCAGATGGAGGTCGATGCCTACGGACTGGACCATCTGGACCGACGGCTGCTGGCGACCATCATCGAGATCTACCAGGGTGGACCGGTCGGACTCAAGGCCCTGGCGGCGTCTCTCGGCGAAGACCGGGGAACTCTCGAGGACATCCACGAGCCCTACCTGCTGCAGATCGGCTTCCTGCAGAGAACACCGCGCGGGCGGCTCGCCACTCCCCGTGCCTACCAACATCTGGGCCTGGACGGTGGCGGCGCGGAGGGCTCGTTGTTCGAGGATCCCTCATGAACGAGGTGCAGGTGATCTTCAACCCGGTGGCCGGCAGAGGACGCCTGATGAGACAACGCGATGTGCTCGAGCGCACGGCGCGCCAGCTTGGTCTCGCCATTGACTGGTGGCCGACCGAGGCGCCCGGACACGCGACCGAGCTGGCGCGCCGTGCGGCCGACCGCGGCGCGCCGGTAGTCTTCGCTTTCGGAGGGGATGGTACCTACAACGAGGTTGCGCGCGGACTCCACGGGAGTGACACATCGATCGGTCTCCTTCCGGGCGGGACGTCCTCGGTGTTGGCGTACGAGTTCGACATCCCACGCCAGGCGGACCGCGCCCTGTCGGTCCTGATCGCCGGGCACGACCGCGAGGCCCGCGTCGGCCGCACCGACCACGGCGACATGTTCCTTCTCATGCTGTCGGTCGGGCCCGATTCGGTGATCCTGCAGCGGCTCCCGGCATGGATGAAGCGCCGCGGCGGCAAGGTGGGCGTTACCGTGCAGGCGCTCGTCGAGTTCGTGCGCGGCGGCCTGCCGAGCCTGCGGGTGACGGCCGAGGAGTGGAGCGAGACGGGTGGCTGGATCATCGCAGGCAACTCGCGCTTCTACGGCGGTCCGTATCGTGCGACGCCGGGGGCTGATCCGTTCGCGCCCGATCTGGAGGTTGTCGTTCAGCGCGGCGTCGGCCGGGCATCTGCGGTGCCGTTCTTCTTTTCGATTCCGAGCGGTCGTCATCTCGACCGACCCGACGTCGTGCGCCGTTGTGTCAGCCGGATCCGCGTTGAGTCGTCCGCAGGGGCAACCGATGTGCCGTACCAGGTGGACGGCGATCCCGCCGGCACACTGCCGGTGGAAGCATGGATCGATCCCTGCCCGCTCAGGGTCCGCCTTCCCAGCTGAGCGACCCGGGTTCCGGCGTGTTACCGATCGAGGCCGGCGAACAGCTCGGTGGAGATGTAGCGCTCGGATGTCGACGGGGCGACGAAGACAATCAGCTTCTCCGCCATCTCGGGACGAGCAGCCACCTGGAGGGCCGCCCAACAGTTGGCGCCGGTAGAAATCCCGGCCAGGATTCCCTCTTCACGGGCAAGGCGGCGGGCGGTCTCGAAGGCTTCCTCGTTGGCCACCACGACCACCTCGTCGAGCAGCGAGGTGTCGAGGTTGTCAGGAATGAACCCGGCGCCGATGCCCTGGATCTTGTGCGAGCCGGGCTGGCCTCCGGAGATCACCGGCGATGCCTGCGGCTCGACCGCAATGATCCGGGTCTGGGGCCGCCGCCGCTTGAAGACTCGGCCGACGCCAGTGATCGTGCCGCCGGTCCCGACCCCCGCCACGAAAGCGTCCATGGCGCCGTCGGTGTCACGCCATAGCTCTTCCGCCGTGGTGTGCTCATGGATGGAGGGGTTGGCCGGATTGGTGAACTGCTGCGGCATGACGGCGCCCGCGATCTCGGAGACGAGCTGCTCGGCGCGGGCCTGTGCGCCTTTCATGCCCTCGGCGGCGGGAGTCAGCTCGATCTGTGCGCCGAGCAAACGAAGGACTTGCCGACGCTCGACGGACATCGACTCCGGCATCGTCAGAATGCAACGGTAGCCGCGAGCCGCAGCGACCATTGCGAGGGCGATGCCGGTGTTGCCGGAGGTCGGCTCGATGATGGTCGATACACCGGGCCGGAGCTGGCCGGTGCGCTCGAGCGCCTCCACCATGGCGACACCGATGCGGTCCTTGACGGAGTGGGCCGGATTGAAGAACTCGAGCTTGGCGATAACCGTGCCGGGAAGCCCGCCCGCCATGCGGTTGAGCCGGACAAGCGGTGTGCCGCCGATCAGGCGGGTGACGTCGGAAGCGATGTGCATGGGTGATCCTCCACGGTTCTCGGAGCTGGCGTGCTCCGGCTAGATGACGTACTCCGGTTGTCGGGCAGCCGACCTCTCCCACTGCAAGAGATCGTCCAGTGTCAGCCGCGCAGTGGCCTCTTCCCAGGCCATTGACAGGCGCTCTTGGAGCTGCATGATGGCCGGCGAGGCCGGATCGGTGACAGCGGCACCCGACAGCAGGTCGTTGATCGAGATATCGCAAGGATCGACGGCGAGACGCACCCCGCCGTTCGGGCCCCGGCGGGCAACGACGACGCCGCGGCGCGAAAGCTCGGCCACGAGCTGCGCGAGGTAGGCGGTGGGAAGGTCCCGGCGTCGGGAGATCTCCGCTATCTGGAGACAGCTCCCGCGCACGCTGGCGAGCTCAATGAGGAGGAGCAGGCGGTAGCGGTCAGTACTATTAATGACAAACACGATGTACTTTATATTTTAGATTCGATAGAATGTCAACCGTGGAGTCCTAGCCGCCCCCGGACGAGTTTGTGCCGTGCTGTACAATGTCCCACGGAGGTAGGTATGGGGTTTCTCGACGAGGTCGAGGAAAGGGCGCGTGCGGCTCGGGGACACATCGTTCTTCCCGAGGGCGATGACCCACGCATCCTGGAGGCAGCTGCGCAGCTGCGAGAGCGCGAGATCTGTCGGGTGACGATCTTGTGCCCGGCCGAACGGCGTACTGACGACCACCGGCGTCTGTCCGGTGTTGGCGTCGTGGTGGCCGATCCGGCGTCGGATCCGCGGCGGGACCGGCTGGCCGAGGCTCTCTTCGAGCGCCGCAGGCACAAAGGTATGGGGCGAGAGGATGCAGATACCGCGGTCAGTGACCCCATGTACTTCGCCTCGTTGCTGGTCGCGACCGGCGAGGCCTCGGGCTCGGTCGGCGGTGCGGTGCGGACGACAGCCGACACGGTCCGCTCGGCGCTGCACTGCATTGGACCCAAGCCCGGGCTGAAAACTGTATCGTCGTGCTTCGTGATGATTCACGCGGACGCCCGCTGGGGAGACCGTGGGGTCATGGTCTTCTCCGACTGCGCGGTTCTCCCGGATCCCGATCCGGGCCAGCTGGCCGAGATTGCTTTGGCCGCTGCGGACACCTTCAGGCTGGTAGTCGGCGGTGAGCCGCGGGTGGCGATGCTTTCGTTCTCGACCAAGGGAAGCGCCGAGCATCCCCGCGTCGACAAGGTGCGCCAGGCCGCGGCGATCCTCGCCGACCGGGAGCCGTCATTGGCGGCCGACGGGGAGCTGCAGCTGGATGCCGCCCTGATCCCCGCCATCGGCGAGCGCAAAGCTCCGGGTTCCGCGGTCGCCGGTCGCGCCAACGTCCTCGTATTCCCGGACTTGGACGCGGGAAACATCTGCTATAAGGCGACCGAGCGCCTTGGCGGGGCGCGGGCCCTCGGTCCCCTGCTTCAAGGTCTGGCAAGGCCGGCGAACGACCTCAGCCGCGGCTGCAGCGCCACGGATGTGGTTGAAACCGCACTGCTGACCTTGCTGCAGGCTCAGGGTTCCTGACCATGCGCGCTCTCGTCATTGGCTCAGGGGCTCGAGAGCATGCCATCGTCCACTCGATCCGGCGCTCGGGGGGTGTTCGGGAGATCTACGCTGCACCGGGGAACCCAGGGATCGGACTGGCCGCCGACCTGCTGCCGATTGCCGCGGATGACCTGCCGGCGTTGGCGGAAGCCGCCTCGGACCTACGGGTCGACCTCACCGTGGTCGGTCCGGAGGTGCCGCTTGCCCACGGCATCTGGGACGAGTTCTCGAAGCGCGGCCTACGCCTTTTCGGGCCGAGTCGCTCCGCGGCTGTCCTCGAGGCGAGCAAGGTCTTCGCCAAGGAGTTTTGCCAGCGGCACCAGATTCCCACTGCCAAGGCCGAGATCGTCCGCACGAGCGACGAGGCGGTGGCCGCCGTACGGCGGATGGGTCTGCCGATCGTGCTCAAAGCGGATGGCCTGGCGGCTGGCAAGGGGGTGACGGTGGTGACGGCCGAGGGCGAGCTCGAAGCTGCCCTGGACGCCTACTTTGTCGAACGCCGCTTCGGAGATGCCGGGGATTGTGTCCTGGTGGAGGAGTTCCTCGAGGGTGAGGAGCTGTCCTACATGGTGATCGCCGACGGTACCCGTTTCGTACCTCTGGCAACGTCGCACGACTACAAACGGGCGAGCGACGGCGCCCGCGGACCCAACACCGGAGGCATGGGCTCACACTCGCCGGCAGTGCTCCAGTCCGGCACCGGTAAGGAGATCCTCGAACGCATTGTCCGCCCGGCAATCTCCGGCATGGCGGCCGAAGGACGCCCCTACCGCGGCGTGCTGTACATCGGTCTCATGCTCACCACCCTGGGCCCACAGGTGCTCGAGTTCAACTGCCGGTTCGGCGATCCAGAGACGCAATCGATCTTGCTGCGTCTGGATGATGACTTCGCCGAGATCCTGCGCCAAGCCGCCGACGGCAGCCTGGAACAGCGGGCACTCAACTGGCGGCGCGAGGCCGTCGCCTGCGTGGTGCTCGCCGCCGAGGGTTACCCGGGAGCCGTGAAGCGCGGCATGGAGATCACCGGTATCGCTGGCGCCCTTGCCGAGCCTCGAGTCAACGTCTACCACGCCGGCACACGTCTCGACGGCGACAGTCTCGTGGTTGCCGGCGGCAGAGTGCTGTCGGTCTGCGGGCGGGGGCCGACCCTCGAAGACGCCGTACAGACGGCCTACCGTGGGGTTCAGCACATCCGCTTTCAGGGAATGCACTACCGAACCGACATCGGTGCCGACAGCCTGGCACGACTGGGAGGCGCCTGATGAGTTCGCTCGAGGTCATGGTCCTCATGGGATCGGCTAGCGATCGCCAGTACATGGACCCCGCCGTCGCCCTTCTCGAGGAGCTGGGTGTCTCGGTCCGGGTCCACGTCACCTCGGCGCACCGCACGCCGGACCGCACCCGCGAGCTCGTGTTGCGGGCGGAGACCGAGGGGTGCAGCGTGTTCATCTGTGCTGCCGGCATGGCCGCCCACCTGGCGGGCGCGGTCGCCGCGCTGACCCTGAAGCCGGTCTTCGGCGTACCGCTCCCGGGAGGAGTGCTCGATGGGGTCGATGCTCTCCTGTCCACCGTTCAGATGCCGGCAGGGGTCCCGGTAGCCACCTTTGCTGTCGGCTCTGCAGGCGCCAAGAACGCGGCCTACTGCGCCGCGGAGGTCCTCGCTCTGGAGCGCGGCGACCTGGCGGAAGCGCTTCGCCGGCACCGCGAGCGCGGACGCGACAAGGTCTTACAGGCGGACGCGGATGTCGCCGGCCGTGAAGCGGAGACTGAGCCATGACCTGCTGCCTCGCGGGCTGCGCCGTCCCTTCGCTGGAGGAGGACTGGGTGCGTGTCACGGTCGATCCGGACCTGCCCGCCCTACCCTGCCGGCATGGTGGAACGACGGTAGGCCACGGCGATGAGGTGGTGGTTGAAACCGTCGACGGTCCTTTTCTGGGGCGCGTCACCCTCTTCGCTCCGCCCGTGTTGAGGCCGCCGCGCCAGCTTGCTGGGAAGATCGTTCGCCTGGCCGACGACGATGACCGGCGCCAGCACGAAGCGGTCGGTGGGATCGAGGAGGAGATGACGCGTGCTCTGAGGCGTCGGATTCATACCCTCGATCTCGACATGAGGCCGCTGAAAGTACGGGTCCCGCTGAGCGGTCGGAAGGCCATGGTGTACTTCACGGCGGAGCAAAGGGTCGACTACAGAAGGCTGGTACGCGAGCTCGCCAAGAGCTTCCGCCGGCGCATCGAGATGCGCGCGATCGGGGTTCGCGACGGTGCCAGAATCATCGGCGGCCTTGGGCCGTGCGGGTGCAGCCTGTGTTGCTCGACGTTCATGGGTCGCTTCCACTCGGTGACGGTGCGAATGGCGAAGCGGCAGAACCTCAGCCTCAACCCGGCGAAGATATCGGGGATGTGCGGTCGACTCATGTGCTGTCTGTCGCACGAGGTCGAGCAGTATCCGTCTCGAAACCGGAAGAGCTGAAACCCGTACCTTCCAGCACCGGTTCCTCCGCCGCTCCGATAGAACGGGAACCCGGCTCCGAAGGGAGCGCCTCCAACTCGCGGAGGAGGAGTGGCTCGAGTTTTGCTAAGCTAGGAGAAAGGGAACCACAGCCGCCCCAGCCGCAGTGGCCGCAGGAGAGGGCTCGAGGAGACCGACGATGCCTGATCGCAAGCTGATACGTCCGTCATTGACGCAGATGATGGAGCGCTACCCGAACCGTACGACCGGTCGTCGCAAGCAGGTTCCTGCCGAGCAGACGAACGCCGAG
Organism: uncultured Thermoanaerobaculia bacterium; assembly: GCA_964552395.1. Lineage (GTDB taxonomy): Bacteria > Acidobacteriota > Thermoanaerobaculia > Thermoanaerobaculales > Sulfomarinibacteraceae > JAJDNH01. The sequence goes on from CAZKGM010000007.1 coordinate 104,156, forward strand.
AACTTCTACTATCTCAAGCAGATGCAGGCTAGGACGCCGATGGTCGTGGTGCTCATGGACGGCACCGAGCTCGCGGGCTGGATCGAGTGGTACGACAAGACCTGCATCAAGCTCAACCGCAGCGACGCGCCGAACCTGCTGCTATTCAAGCATGCGATCAAGTTCATGTTCAAGGAAGAGGAGCTCCACACGCGTCGGCGGCGCCGGTCATCTTCGCGCCCATCCACTTCGTAGCGTGCCAGTCTGACACCGAGCCCCGCGCCCGCGGCGGCGCCTGTTTCCTACAGCCGACGGTCGTGGGGGATAAGTGCGTCGAAGAGCTCCAGCGGCGCCAGCAGGCGCGGTTGCCCGAAGGTATCGGCAGGCAGGTCGCGGACCATGTGAAGCGCACGGTGGGCGATGTAGGCGAAGTTGTCGCGGACGTGCAGCGCGCCTCGGCTACGGTACATGCTGTTGAGGACCTGCAGTTGCTGCTCCAGCGTCACCTCGGCGCTGAGGTCGGCCACCGAGTCGCGGTAGAGCCTGGAGGTCGGAGGGTGCCTGCGCGTCGGCAGCCCAAGTACCGAGGTCTCGAGGCTTGCCAGCTCGGCCAGGACCGGATCCAACGGTCGGTCACCGGGTCGAGACGGAGGCTGCAGCAGGATTGGCCGGCGCTCGCAGTTGGCGCGGTGGATCCGCTGGTCCTCGACGATCCAGCCGAGGTTGACGAGCTGGAGGTGGGTCGAGACGGACTGCATCAGGTACTCGACAAAAGGCCGGATCGCCTTCTCGTACGACTCCTCCACGCCGTTGAACATATTGAGCACGAAGTGCACCGCGAAGGTCTGGACCACCGACGAGATCGCCTCGAGGTATGGGTTCTCCCCGAGGGCCTGATAGAGGTCGTGCAGGAAGGCGTCGAGGTTCGGGAGACGTTCCTCGTACACGTCCTCGACCTGGTCTAGCAGCTCGTTGACCAGCCGGTGGTGGCTGCGCGGGTCACCGGCATCGAAGACCGGGGAACCCTCTGCAAAAAGGATCCTCAGCTTGCGGAACAGCAGGCTCTTGACGATGTCTCCGGCGGCAATGGTGGCCGCCGGATGGTGGGGAGTGAAGACCAGGATGCCCGAGTTCGACAGCGGCAGGAAATCCAGGATGCTGCTGTCGAGGCCGGCGCGAAGGTCAAGGATGATGAACGAGGCGGGGAGCTGGTTGATGGCGTGAATCAGCTTCCACCGCGCCGCGTCGGAGAGGTTCGTGATCTCCTCTATGGCATGCCTCGGTGCGGCGACGAAGGCGAACTGGCTGAACAACCCGTCGCGGTCGAGGCGTCCGTCCACCGTGCTCAAGCAGTCGAGGAGGGGCCGGTCATGCCGGAAGAAGTGGTAGAGGTCGTGTGAGACGTTCACATCGAGCGTGTTGCGGACGGAAGATGTTCCTGTGTCGAGGTCGACCAGGATCGTGGGAGCGATCCGCGACAACGTGAGGGCGAAGTTCACGGCGAAGGTCGTCTTGCCGACGCCGCCCTTGCCCGATGACACGGTTATGATCCGCCGCACGATACGTTCCAATCCTCCTCAGCGAAGCGATGCCGTCAATCTCGAGCGCTGTCTTGGCGGTCCAAGAGCTGCTGGATGCGGCTGATCACGAGGTCCAACGCAACAATATTATGCCCGCCCTCTGGAATAATCACATCGGCCCAACGCTTGGACGGCTCCACGAACTCCAGGTGCATGGGGCGGACCGTCTCGAGATACTGGTGGACGACGCTTTCCACCGATCGCCCGCGCTCCCGAACGTCCCGCCGGAGACGCCGGATGAAGCGGATGTCGGCGTCGGTATCGACGTAGAGCTTGATATCCATCAGGCTCCTCAGGGCAGGTTCGGCGAGGACCAGGATCCCCTCGACGAGGATCACCGGCCGTGCCTGCATCCGCTCGACCTGTCTGGAACGAACATGCCTGGTGAAGTCGTACACCGGCAGCGGCGCCGCCTCGCCCCGCCGCAGGGAGCTCAGGTGCTGAACCATGAGCGGAGTGTCGAGAGCCAGCGGGTGGTCGAAGTTGTGGTGGGCGAGCTCGTGCTCGGACAGACCGGCCAGGTCGAGGTAGTAGCGGTCATGAGTCAGGACCATGATGTGGTCGCCGCCTACCCTGCGGACAATCTCGGCGGCAACAGTTGTCTTCCCCGAGCCCGTGCCGCCGGCGACTCCTATGACCAGGGTTTGCATCGGCAGCACGCGTGGCACGAAGGAGACGCCACGGTCGGGCGCGAACCCTGGCTCGCGCCTGCTCTCGGGGTGGCTCCCGGCATTGCCACGCTACAGATACTTGAGTGTGTCTTGGACGGTCTTCGCATTCGGCCCGTCTGGCGCAACCTTCAGGTAGTGCTGCAGCTTCTCCTTGGCGCCGGCCATGTCACCGCTGCGCAACAGGAGCATGCCGTACTCGTAGAGACACGACGGGAAGTCGGGATCCGCCTTGAGGCACTTCTCGAGCAGCGGTTTGGCGTGCTCGTCGTCCATCTTGTTCAGATACGTCGCCGCCTCGTTGAAGGCCGTCGCCGGATCGTCGGGGTTGAGGCTCTGGTAGCGCTTCATGTACTCGGCGTTCTTGGCCTTGTCTCCGACCTCCTTGCTGGCGTTGGCCGCCACGGCCAGGCACCGAATCTGCTCATCGTCGAGAGAGAGGCACTTCTCGGCGTCGGTCAAGGCCTCCTTGAAGTCCTTGGCGTCGAAGGCGAGCTCGGAAAGTGCGACCCACGCCGATACGAGATTGTCCTTGGCGGCCACGGCCTCCCGGAACTTGGCGCGGGCGGCGGCGCGGTCGCCCTTGTCGAGCAGCGCGCGTCCCTCCTCCATCTCCTTGTACCCCGGCTGCGACAGGAGCTTGGTCTTCTCGGCCTCCATCATCTGTGCCTGAGTCTCGAGCTTGAAGTCGAAGACGTTGTCGGTGCTGCCGGCCTCGACCTTGATGTGTTGCTCGACCGCGATGCGGCCGGGGGCTTCGACATGAAACAGGTAGTGCCTGGTGGCGTCGAGGATCAGCACGGAGTACGAGCCGTCCTCCTTGACGTTGATGACTTTGTTGAAATCGGACATGTCACTCGATGTGATGGTTATGACCGCGTTCGGAACCGGCTTTCCGTCCGCGTCGACGACGTTGCCCTTGATGAAGGCCTGGGTGCGGGCAAACGCCGCGGTCGCCACGAGCAGCCCCACCAGGAGGGTCAGGATCGAGACTCTCTTCATGCTCACGATAAGCACCTCCCACGTGCCGCAGCACGCTACGTCGAGAATACTCTCTTCTCCCGCCGGTCTCAACGGTACCGGCGTTTCCGGCCGGGCCTCTAGCCTCCCAGCCCGACCATGGCCCGCATGACATGGCGGGCGACGGTCGGGTTTTCCCGCAGGCGGCGCATCGAGTACGGGTACCAGTCGCGCCCGTAAGGCACATAGACACGCAGCCGGTGGCCGTGGTCGAGAATGATCCGCCTCAGGTCCGGGTCGACCCCCAGCAGCATCTGGAACTCGTACTCCTGCGGCGTCAGCCGGAGCCGGTCGACAGCCTCCATCCCGGCCCACACCAGGTGCTCGTCGTGGGTCGCGATTCCCACGTAGCATCCTGCGCCCAGCAGCTTGTCCAGAGCCGCCATGAAGTTCGCACGAATGGTGTCGAAGTTCTTCCAGGCGATGGCTCGCGGCTCCCGGTAGATCCCCTTGCAGAGGCGGATGTTCGGCTTGAGGTGAAGAAGGTCCCCGATATCGGCGAGTGTCCGCCGCATGTAGGCCTGAACCACTGCCCCAACGTTCCCATGAGCCTCCTGCAGCTCGTGGAAGATGCGCAGTGTGGCGTCGGTGGCGGTGTGGTCCTCCATGTCGATACGGATGAAGTTGCCGCGGCTCTTGGCGCCGTCGACGATGCGGGCAATGTTGTCGCGGCAGAATCTCTCATCGATGCGTAGCCCGAGCAGGGTCGGCTTGATCGAGACGTTGCAGTCGAGACCCTCGCTCTGGATCACGTCGAGAACCCTCAGGTACTCCTGAATGGCCTCCTCGGCCTTGTCGCGCGCCTGGACCTCCTCACCGAGAACGTCCATCGTCGCCATCGCGCCCTCATCGTTGAGCGTGCGGACGGTATGCACGGCGTCGTCGAGGGTCTCGCCGGCGACGTAGCGACGCGCCACCCGACCCACGATGCGCTTGGGAACTAGCGGCATGCCGTGCTTGATCATGGAGTCGAAAAGGCTCATGCCAACAACCTCCTCGGGTCGGGCGCCAGGCTCAGCGCCGCACAAGCGACGGCCTCGGCACCCCCGGCCAGCAGCGCCTCGGTGGCTCTGCGGAGGGTCGTTCCGGTCGTCACCACGTCGTCAACCAGCAATACCGAGCCGGCACAGGAAAGACCCCGGAGAGCGAACGAATCCCGTTCGAGCGCCCTGCGCTGGGCGCGGGTGCGCCCCGCCTGGCGCTTGCCGCCGCGACGGCGAAGCAGTCGGGCGAACGGCACGCCGACCCCGCGGGCGACCTCTCGCGCCAGAAGCTCGGCCGCCGACCACCCGCGGCGAAGGCGATGGACGGCATGCGACGGCACAGCCGTCACCACGTCGATGTCGGTCGCCAGCCCGCTGGAGGCGACTCGTGATGCCAGCCGCTGCCCCAGCTGGCGCGCAAGCTCGTCGTGTCCATGATGCTTCAGGGCGAGGAGCGCCCGTCGGAGGGTGCCGTCGTACTCGCCCCACACCACCGTTGCTCGTTGCGGAGGTGGTGCTGAGATGCACGAGAGGCAGTCGTCGCCGGGCTCCGCTGCCGGACCTCCGCAGCGCCCGCAGCGGACACCCGCCAGCGGCACCACGGTACTCCAGCACCGGGGGCACAGTCCCCGCTGCCCGGCGCTCAGCATCTCCTCACACAGGATACACAGGCTCGGGAGCAGGGTCTCGACGAGCCGAGCAGGTCGCGTCCAGACACCCACGCGCGGTATCGTACCAGAATTCACAACCTGAATACCCTGGGGTACGGGCCGAGGCGACGATCGCATCCTTGAGACGCGGTTTCATGGGCCGCGCTTCCTCGGCGCGCAGTCGGCCAGGTCCCACCCCCGCCGTCCTCTGCACGGATGAAGGTCGCGGCCGCCCGCTATACTGCGCGCGACACGAGGAAGGTCCGCAGCGGCAGGCCATCTCGTCCGCAGAGGGGAGATCGATGCCACACATCGTGCTTGGCGGTCCGCCGGACATCGAGCGGCTGGCGGCGGGACTGGAGACGAAGGTGCAGCGCTGGGGGCGTGCGGTGCTCAAGACGGCCGAATGGTGGCGGCGGCAGGACGGCGCAGCCCTCCTGATCGAGGGCGTGGTGGTCGAACACTCTCGGCCGTTGCACCCGGTGGCGCTGGTGGCGCCGCACCACGCCGATACGATCGTCCGCCTGTGGCCGACCGTGACGGTGGAGCGGACGGCGGCCGTGCAGCGGTGGCTGGCGCTGATCGCCGTCGACCTGCGGCGGTGCGGCGCGGGATCGGTGGTCGCCATCAACCTGCCGCCTGAGCTGTGGTCGGATCTCGAGCTCTAGGAGCCTCTAGCACATAGAGCGGACGGCGCCTTTCGGGCGGCGTAAGGTCCCGTATTCGTTGCAGTCTCGGACCGTACTCGGAGTACTGCTCCTCGAATGCGCCTCAACGGGCCACTCACGACGCTCCGAAATGCACCATCCGCCTATGAACTACAGGCTGCTAGCGTGCGCTTCTCACCACCAAGGGGTGGCGACGTTTCTAGTGCTTGAGGGTCTCGTCGAGCTTGCGGAGCTGCTCCTCCTGGGAGCGTTGGAGGTTCTGAAGCCGGTCGCGAACGCCGTCGACGGCGTCGGCGGGCCTGCCCTCACCCGCGAGCGCGCTGCGGGCTGCCAGGATGTGTTGCCGGGCGCGCCCGAGGTGCGCCTCGCCGCCGTAGACACCGTAGGCAAGGAGCTCGTCGGCGGCGCTGCGAATGGCTACCGCTGCGCGCAGATCCGGGCTCGGCGACGGCGCCGCCGCCGCCCAGCGCGCCGCAGTGTCGGCGATGGCGGACAATTGCTGGCGCTGGTCGGCGATGGCCTGCGGGTTTCCCGCCAGCTCTGCCAGGGTGTTGATGGCGCGCTGCGCCTGTCCGTGATCCATCGGCCTGCTCTCGACGCCCGCCTCGCGGAGATCGGACGAGATGGCGTTGACGGCGCGAAGGTCCTCGTGGGCGGAGCGGCCCTGTAGGTAGAGCACGAGTGCGGCGGCGAGCAGAATGGCGAGCAGTAGGGCACCCATGATGCGCATGTAACCCCTCCCATGCGGAGCTCCCCACCACCTTACCGCGTTCCGCGGGTGATGTGTCGCCTGCAGTGGACGCTGCGACATCCAGAAGCCGCACGCCCAAGGCTACGAAGGGACGTGAGGACGCACGCGCAGTGGCACGAGGCTTGCTATTATCGTACTCACAGGAGGTACACCATGAACCGCTCAGCCCTTGCCGTCGCGGTGACGTTGGCGCTGCTCGCGCCAGTGGCCGCCGTGGCTCAGCTTTCCCCGCAATGGATGATCCCGGTCGCCGCCCACAACCGCGGCGTGGCGCCGACCTTCTGGATGACCGACGTCAACCTCCACAACCCGCACGGCTACGATCTTCCGGTCGTGGTCCAGCTGCTGCCGAGCAACCGCGACAACGGCAGCCAGGGGGTGCCGACGCTCGATCTGACGTTGGGCCCGTGGGAGACGGCCAACCTCTGGGATGCCCTCGGCGCCGACCTTCTTGACTGGTACGGCACCGGCGCGTTGCTGGTCTACGTCGACGACTCCCTGATGGACTGCGGCGATTCCGCGGTCTGCGACTTCCTGGCCACGTCGCGCACCTACACCCTCGACCCGGTAACGGTGACGGGCGAGTTTGGGCAAGCGATGCCGGGCGTCAGCATTTTCAATGGGCTGGACTGGAACGGCTACGCCTATGCTGCCGGGGTCATGAACGACGGGGCCTACTTCCGCTGCAACCCGGGCGTCGCCTCGTGGACGGCCGACTGGGTGACGGTGCAGATGGATGTCCAGGACGAGGACGGGACCATCCTCGACACCGAGGTGTTCGACGTGCCGCCGTTCGGCCATCTGCAGCGCCGCATGCGCACCGCGGTGAGCGCCGGCAGCGCGGTGTTCTACATCGTTGACGGCCCGGATGACAGCCTGGTCTTTCCCTACGTCACCGTCGTCAACCAGCAGACCGGGGACCCAACGTTCGTGCCCACTCTGGTGTCGGAGGTCGGTGTCACGGTAGCGTCCGTGTCCTCGGGCGGGCTCGTGCTGCGGGACGTCCCAGCGCGTGCCGACGGCGGCAAACAGGTCAGCCGCGAGCAGCTCGCGCAGCGATCTCGTCCGAGCGTGGTAGGCGAGCAGCCGGTGCGGTGAGGAGCCATCCCACCAGCGCGGCTGTGGCGTCAGGGCCGTCGCCGCGGGCCGCAAGCGGCGCATGGTCGAGGTCGTAACCCACGCCGGGCGCTGCTGCCTGCACCGTGAACCAGCGCGCGTGGCGGCCGGCAGGCTCGTTCGCGAGGGCGCGCACCAGGCCGTTGAGGGCGCCGCGGAGCGCATCGCCCGCGCAGCGGCCGCCGCGCCGGTGAGGTGGTGGATCGGGCTGGGCTGGCAAGACGGTCACGACCCGGCCTGCCGTTTCCAGCGCGGCAGCGGGCAGCGCCGCCCGCAGCAGTAGGACCACGGCCAACAGGGCGGCGGCCACGCTGTCTTGCCACTCGCCCACCGTGAGCTCGTGAAAAGGTCGGGGGGGCGGTGCGGGCAGCAGCAGGGCGAGCCCGTGCGGCGGGCCCCACTCGTCGACGACGTCCGCGATGGGTCGGATGAAGCTGTTGGGATCCTCGGGCTCGACGGCGGCGAACCGGCACCGCGCTCCGTGATTCTCCGGTGGGCGGAAGGTCCCGTCAGTCGGGCTGAGCACTAGCAGGGGTTCACCGCGGGCGTCCAGATCTCTGGCGAGGAGGAGGCCCAAGCGGCTGTCGGCGGCCCACACGAGAACCGATGACAACATGAGACCAGGATGCCAGCCGGGCGGCCGGTGGGCAAGCGGCGACTCGTTCTCGAGTACAATGCCGTGGGGTCTCCAAGGAGCCGAGAGAGGTGTGTGCCGTGACCGTGGTGGCCCGCCCTTGAGGAGGCGTGATGGTCCAGTTCGACAACCAGTACCGCCAGGTCAAGATCAAGATCGTGTACTACGGACCGGCGCTTGGCGGCAAGACGACGTGCCTCCAGTACATCCACCGTGCCACCGATCCGCAGCAGCGGACAAAGCTGTACTCCCTCAACACGGCCAGCGACAGGACCTTGTTCTTCGATCTGCTGTCACTCAGCCTGGGCAAGATTCGCGGCTACCGGTTGGCGCTCCAGCTGTACACGGTGCCCGGCCAGGTTCAGTACAACGCGACCAGGCGCGCCGTTCTCTCCGGGGTTGACGGGGTCGTGTTCGTGGCCGATTCGCAGGTGTCGCAGCACGACGCCAACACCGAATCGTTGAGCAACCTGTCGGATAACCTGGCCGCCAACGGCCTTGACAGCTCAACGGTGCCGATTGTCTTCCAGTACAACAAGCGTGATCTGTCGCCATTGGTCGAGATCGAGGAGCTCGAGGCCCAGCTCAACCCCGACAAGGCTCCCTCGTTTCCGTCAGAGGCAATCAACGGCAAGGGGGTGATGGAGGCCTTCGGGACCATCACCGAAGCGACGCTGGCCGCCGTCGCGGGCAGACTGGGCGTCGACACGAGCCCGCAGGCCCTGCGCCAGCTTCGTGAGCAGGCGCGCGCGGCCCTACGCCCCCTTATGGTCGAGGCCGAGGCCGCCGTCGGTGGTGACGGCGGTGTCGAGGTCACGCGGCCCACGGTCTCTACCGAGGGCGAGGCGCCGCTTTCCGAGCAGGCTCTGGTGCAGGAGGCGGTCAGCGCCAACGTTGCCATGACCGACCTCACCTCACGCCTCGATGTCTTGCGCATGCAGCTCGAGCGCAAGGTGCGGGTCCTTGAAGGCATCTCGACCTTCGGCCAGGGCGTTTCCAGCGAGCGGGATCCGGAGGGCGTCCTGGGACGGCTTCTGGACAACGGTCTCGAGCTTCTCCGGGCCCAGGCCGGGTCCGTCATCATTGTGCCCGCATCCGGGGCTTTGCGAGAGGTGGTGATGCGCGAGCTGGAGCACGACCCGATGCTGGCGACGCAGGATGAGGCCGGTGAGCCGCTGGCGATGGTGCTCCTCAATGAGTCAAGGCCACAGCTGATGGTCCGTGACCTGGAGGGCGTGGGTGACAGCCTGGCGATGGGGGCCGTGGAGGCTGCCGGCTTTTCGTCGGCGGTTGCCGTGCCGTTGGTGGCGCAGGGACGGGTTGCCGGCCTGCTCACCCTGTACGGTGACGGCAGCCGCGTGCCCCTGGACGAGGACGATCTCCAGCTGGCGACGGTTCTCGGCTCCACGGCCGCGATGGGCTACGCAAACGCCGTCGCATGGGGGCGCCTCGAGGACCTCAACCGAGGTCTCGAGTCGCAGGTGACGGCCCGCACCAAGGAGCTTCGAGACAGCTTCGAAGAGGTTCAACGGCTGGCCGCGGATCTGAAGGAAAAGAACGTCCTGCTCAGCGATGCGTACCGTGACATCTCCGAGCTCGATCAGACCAAGGGCGAGCTGATCACCCGCATCTCCCACGAGCTGAAGACGCCGATCACCTCGCTGCTCACCGCTTCCAAGATCCTCCAGCGGAGTGACGATGGCTCTCCTGAGACTCGGGGACGCTTCGTCACCATCATCCGCGACGAAGCCGAGAAGCTCGCCGAGATCGTGCAGAGCGTATTCCAGGCCTCGATCCTGGCGGCGAGCCAGGAGCCCTCAAAGCGGTCGCCGGTACCCGTACAACAGCTGCTGAAGAGTGCTCTCGCTCCACTGCACGAGTTCGCCAAGGAACGAGGGGTCGCCCTTCACGTGCTGGTTCCAGCCGACCTCGAGACCATTGTCTGCGAGTCGAGCACGATGGAGGCGGCGCTTCGTGCGGTGATCAAGAATGCCGTGGAGTTCAATCACGAGGGCGGCGAGGTAAAGATTGAGGTGCGGCGGTTTGCCCGCGACCGTGCTCCTTGGGTCGAGGTCAAGGTGGTCGACTCGGGTGTCGGGATTCCCGATCTCGAGCTGCCGCGGATCTTCGACACCTTCTGGCAAGGGGGCAACGTCCTCACCGGCAAGCCGCGCGGTGTTGGTCTCGGCCTCGCGATCGCCAAGCGGGTGGTCGAGAGCCACGGCGGGAGGATCCTGGTCAAGAGCACCGTGGCGGAAGGAACCGAGGTCGTTCTCGAGCTGCCACAGGAGCTCGACGCAACCGCATGAATGCGGGACAAAACCCTTCCTAGCTCGATCCTGCTACCGGCACGCTTCGAGACCGCGTAGCTCGAGGCTACCGCCACCTGCTTGCCGGCAGCCTGGGTGGGCGGAGACGCCTACCTTGCCTACCCACTCGAGGATGGCGGGATACTGGCCGGAGTGGCCGACGTCTCCGGCCACGGCCTGTCGTCGGCGCTGCTGATGAACGGCTTCGCCACCGCCCTCTCGGCACTGGTGCGCGAGGTGGACGACCCGTCCCACCTGCTGGCGGTCGTGAACGATCTCATCGTTGAGCGCGTCGGAGAGATGGGGATGTTCATCACCGCGACGCTGCTGCGCGTTCGCCGAAGTGAGCCAGCGGTGCTCGCGATTGCGGGGCACCCGCCGGCGGCGCTCGTCAGTGCCGGCGGGGAGGTTAGCTCGTCGAGGCCCCGGGGATGCCGCTGATGGACGGCTTCGAGGTCTGCCGCCGGGTACGAAGCGACCCCGAGGTAGCGGCGACCCGTATCATCATGCTGACTGCGATGGGACAGCGTGTTGACGAGGAGCGGGGCCGCGAGGCCGGCGTCGACCACTTCCTGACCAAGCCGTTCGACGAGGAGGAGGTGTTCCGGCTCCTCGACAAGGCGTTTGCCTAGCCCGAAAGGCTGGTTTCTAGCGGTTCGAAACGTCGGCGGTAGCGATCGAGGGCAGGCGGATCTTGGAGACCTCGCCGGCGAGCAACAGCTCGAAGGGCCGAGTGGCTGCGAACGCCTCGAGGGCGCCGTTCCAGCGGCTGCGGAAGTCGGAGACCAGGTGCTCGGCCCACTCGAGAATCGGTGTGGGACGGAACAACAGGTCCTCCTCCGCGGCGCGGCAGTCGAGGAGGACGTCGTGATCGTGGGAGTATGGGCTGAAACCGGTACCGAGCCCCACCGCCTCCAGCCACTCGGTCGGGAGCGAGAACAGCTGCGGCATTCGTTCCAGCAGGTGGCCGACCAGCTCGATGAACTGACGGACGGTGGTGGACTCCCGCTGCGCGAGGTTGTATGCGCGACCGAAGGCCGTGCTGTTGGCGAGGTTTCCGGCGACTGCCTCGGCCACATCCTCCACCCACAGGAACCCCCAGGAGTTGAGGCCACCCCCGGGAAGCAGCAACGGGCCTCCGCTCATGATCCGCTCCAGGTAGGCGTCGGCGCGACGGGTGTAGTCGTGTGCTCCCACCACCATCGGTAGGCGCAACGACGTGAATGCCAGCCGGTCCTCTTCCCATGCCCGGTTCAGCGCCTCCTCGCAGCGACGCTTGTGGTACGCGTACAGCCACGACGACTCGTTCCCGGGTCGCTTCGGCAACAATCTGCCGTGGAAATCTGACTCGCGAAACGGAGGAAACAGCCCTTCCCGGATCAGGTACACCGCGGCGGTGGACACGTGGATGAGGTGGCCGATGTGGTCCTTGAACTTCTCGATGACGCTGGCGGTCTCCGACTCGTGGTAGGAGTTGATGTCGACCACGACGTCGTACTCGCCCTTGCGAACCGCACTGTCCAGGGTTTCGACCTTGCGGCGATCGCCGACGACCCGCCGCACCCGCGTGCCGAACGGGTCGGGCGAGAGGCCGCGGTTGAGGAGTGTCACCTGATGACCCTCCCGCAGCAGCCTCGCCACGATGGCGCGCCCGATGAACCGCGTACCACCGAGGACGAGCACCTTCACGGGCCTATCCTACCGCAACCGGGCTTTCCGACGTACGCTCGAACTCCTCCTTGATGCGGCTCGCCGCGCGCACGAGGTCGCTGGCGGAGGCCAGCTCGAGCAGGCAGCCCTCATCTGCGGGCACCGGGTCCGGCCACACCGCCGCCGAGCTCAGGTAGGTCCGTGCCAGATGGAGACAGGCGCCGACCGGCGTCGGCACCTGTGGCGAGAACAGGGACCTGATGGCCAGCGGAAAGTCGGCACGGGTGCCGAGCGCGAGGCCGAGCCGACGTGGCAGGCTGCGCAGGAGGGCCCGGCGGAGCTCGGTCTGCGGGACCGGGACTGTCGAAAGGACCCACAGCACGAGGTCGGTGGGCACGACCAGCAGGTGGGCCGCCAGCTCAACCGCCTCTGCATCGAGCCCGATCTCAGGTGCGGCTGCAGCGCCCAGGCGTGCCCACTCCGCAGCGACCCGGGGGGTGAGATCGTCGAGTCGCTTCGAGTGCGGACGGTGCCACGCTTCACCACACACCATCTCCGCCCAGATCTCTCCGTCGCTGCAGATCTCGTTGAGCTCGGCGAGCGACCGCGGCGGCGCCAGATCGTCGCAGCGGATCGAGCACGCCACGACCATCGCGTTCCACGCCACGTGCGGGTGGCCGACCAGCGGTGGGGATGTGTGCTCGCCGAGAGCCAGAGCGACGTCGGTCGCCTGATTCGGCGGCAGCGGTACCAGCCCGGGGCTGGTGCTCAGCCAGTTGGCGAGCGTCGCCAGGACGTCGCGGACAAGAGTCCTCAGCCTCGCGAGCTCCTCCCCGCTGACCGCCATCTCGGACGAGATCGTGGTTCGGAGGAGTTCCCAAAAGAAGCTCTCAAATGCCTCACCGACAAACGGGAGCTCGAGCTCGGGAGATGGCTCCAGCTCCTCTTCGCCCTCGTCATGAAGGCGTGCCGCCTCGAGCAGGAGCCGGTTCGGCTCGAGGCCGAGGTCGAGCCCGAGCAGATCGCGTACCGGGAAGCTCGGATCGAAGGTGAAGTCCAGCTCACGTGCGACCAGGATGCGCGCGGTAATGGTCCCGGCGAGGCGTGTCACTGCCTTGCGCAGGACCGCGGCCTCGATCGCGCCTGATCGGACCACGATGTCGCTAAACAGCTCTCGCCGCAGCAACGAGATGGCGAGCGCTCTTCGAGCTTGAGCCGAGGGAATCGCTCCCTCGTTGACAAGCCAGGTGGCGATCTGCTCACCGGGCACCTGAGACGACACAAAGACAACACGGCCGTCGATGAAGTCCAGACGGCGCTCGTAGGCCTGCCGGCGCAGAGACAGTCTCCCTGTGAGCCCCCCCATCTGCAGCCACTGCAGAAGATCTCCCAAGTGGAGCCGGTGAAGCTTGCCTCGAATCACAGCACGAGTATACCGCGGGAGCTGTTCCATTCCATGACATCTAGAAACCCGTGGGACAGAGGCCCCTCTCAATGCTCGGGCTCCTGCGATGTTGTCGTGGGCCTCTGCCCCACGGGCTCCTAGTGACGCGCTGTGCGCGTCCCGAGTGGACGATCCGGGATACCATGGACTGGTGGGGCTTGTCGTACTCACCGCGCGTCCTGACCTGCCTGCCAACCGCCGGCTCGTCGAGACCGCCGAGAAGCTTGGGTCCCGGCTCTGGATCGTCGATGCGACGCGTACGGTGGCGGTTGCCGGAGGCATGCTGCTGGTGGGCGACGGGACCGCGGTGTTGGCGCCGCAGGAGCTGGGGTGTGTGCTGGCACGTGTCGGCAACTGGCGCCCGGACAGCGTACTGGCGGCGTTGGAGGTGCTGGTAGCGGGCGGCGTTCCCACTCCGAACCCGCCCGCAAGCATCCGTGTTGGGCGGGACCACTGGCTGACGATGCTCACGCTGTCGGCCGCCAACCTGTCCGTTCCCTCCACCGTGGCCGGCGCCGATCCCGAGACTCTCGCGGAGGCCGGCGCCGATCTCGGTTTTCCACTTGTCGTCAAGCAACGGCGCTCGAGGATGGGTGTCGGGGTGATCAGGTGTGACCAGCGTGACCACCTGGAAGCCGTGCTCGACTCACTGTGGCGGGTCGGGGATGAGGTTGTGGTGCAGCGGTTCGTTGGCGCGGGCCGAGTCAGCCTACGCCTGCTCGTTGTCGGTGGACGGGTGGTTGCGGCTGCCCGTTTCAAGGCACGGTCAGGGGAGTGGAGATCCAACGCGGCGCGCGGCGCCGCAGCCGAGCCCTACCAACCGTCGACAGAGGACACGCAGCTGGCCGTGGCGGCGGCGGCGGCTCTCGGTCTCGGCGTCTGTGGCGTTGATCTCCTGCCGTCGCCCGCAGGCTCCGTGATCGGTGAGGTCAACCCGACACCGGGCTTCCAGCTCCTGGAACGCGCCACGGCCGTCGACGTGGCGGCGGCGATTGTCGAACAGATGCTCGGTCTTGCGGAGTCGCGGTAGCCAGGAT
>CAZKGM010000008.1:0-106679 GCA_964552395.1 uncultured Thermoanaerobaculia bacterium
TCCGCGAGGGTGGCCGTACAGTCGGTGCGGGCTCCATCACCGACATCCTGGAGTAAACAATGGCGAGCGAGAAGATCCGCATTCGGCTCAAGGCGTTCGACTACAGGCTGCTCGACCAGTCGGCGTCGGAGATCGTTGACACCGCGCAAAGGACGGGGGCCCGGATCTCCGGACCGATTCCTTTGCCGACGCACATTCAGCGGTTTACTGTCCTGCGGTCGCCGCACGTGGACAAGAAGTCGCGGGAGCAGTTCGAGATCCGAACCCACAAGCGGCTTCTGGACATCCTCGAGCCGACGCAGCAGACAATCGATGCGTTGATGAAGCTCGAGCTCCCCGCCGGTGTGGACGTCGAGATCAAGGCCTACGGGGCAAGGTGAGGGCGTTATGGTCAAGGGTATTCTCGGTAAGAAGATCGGCATGACCCAAGTCTTCGATGACGAGGGCCGTGTGGTCCCCGTGACCGTCGTGCAGGCCGGGCCGTGCGTCGTGGTTCAGCGCAAGACCACCGACAGAGACGGGTACGAGGCGGCACAGCTCGGTCTGGTCGAGGGTAGTCCGGCGAAGAAGCCGACGCGGCCGATCTCGGGCCACTTCGCAACGGCGGGCGTTCCGCCAACCCGGTTCGTGGCCGAGGTGCCCGTCGATGCGGATGACGAGGCGAAGCCGGGTGATGCAGTGCTGGTGGAGCTCTTCCAGGCGGACGACACCGTCAAGGTGACAGGTACCTCCAAGGGCAAGGGGTTTCAGGGGGTCATCAAGCGCCACGGCTTCGGTGGCGGCCGAGCCACCCACGGGTCCATGTTCCACCGAGCCCCCGGATCGATCGGCGCCGCCGCCTATCCGGCGCGTGTGTTTCCAGGTACCGGCATGCCCGGGCAGCAGGGCAACCGGCGCGTCTCGGTGAAGAACGTTCGTGTCGTGAAGGTCGATGCCGAGCGCAACCTCCTCTTCCTGAAGGGTGGGGTTCCCGGTGCACGCGACGGCTACATTCGCATCGTCAAGGTGTCGTGAGGGGAGGGGTGGACCGATGAAACTCGAGGTGAAGAACTGGGACAACGAGGTCGTCGGAGACGTCGAGCTCCCGGACGAGGTCTTTGCGAGGGAGGTCGGCGAGCACCTCGTTTGGGAGGTCGTGCGCGCCTACCTCGCCAGCCGGCGACGTGGAACCCACAAGGCCAAGGAGCGCGGAGAGGTCTCCGGCTCCGGAGTGAAGCCGTGGAAACAGAAGCACACCGGACGCGCCCGGGCAGGCGACCGGAGATCGCCGCTGTGGCGCCACGGAGGCACTGTGCATCCGCCGCGTCCGCGTTCGTACGTGATGAAGGTGAACAAGAAGGCCCGCCGCGCCGCCCTTGCGGGGGTGCTCTCACAGCGCTGCGCCGAGGGCCGCCTGCTGGTGCTCGAAAACCTCGAGCTCGAGGCGCCGCGGACCAGAGACTTCGTGACGCGCGTGGAGGCTCTGGGTCTCGGCGGGGAGAAGGTCCTCTTCATCGATGGCCTGGAGAACATCAACCTCTACCTGGCGAGTCGCAACCGTCCCGAGGTCAAGGCTCTCGACGCGCGCTCTCTGAACGCGTACGAGGTCCTGAACCACCGCTGGATCGTGACCTCCGAGGACGCCGTTCACGCGCTCGTGGAGGTACTGTCATGAAGGCGCGCGACATCATTCTTCGGCCGGTGATCACCGAGAAGACGACCCTCGTGCAGGAGCGCGAGAACACGGTGTGCTTCGAGGTCGACCGCCGTGCGAACAAGATCGAGGTACGGAGAGCTGTCGAGGAGCTGTTCGACGTCCGTGTGGTCGACGTCAACATCGTCAACCGCAAGGGCAAGCCAGTCAAGCGGTTCGGCCGTACCGCGAGTCATCGCCCGCAGATCAGCAAGGCGTACGTCAAGCTGGCTCCGGGATCGAAGACCCTCGGGTTCTTCGAAGGTATCTGAGGAGGCTGGGATGGCCATTCGCACATTCAAGCCAACGTCGGCAGGGCGCCGCTTCGTCACCGTCTTGGACTTCTCCGAGCTGACGGCGAGGCGCCCGCTCAAGAAGCTGACGAAGGGCATCAAGCGCTCCTCCGGGCGCAACAGTCACGGCCACGTGACCTCGCGCCACCGGGGGCGCGGCCACAAGCGCCGCTACCGCGCAATCGACTTCAAGCGTTCAAAGTTCGACGTGCCGGCGAAGGTCGCGACGATCGAGTACGACCCCAACCGCTCAGCCTTCATCGCGCTGCTCAACTATGCCGATGGCGAGAAGCGGTACATCCTGCTGCCGGTCGGTCTGAAGGTCGGCGATTCCGTGATGGCCGGGGAGAAAGTGGAAGTTCGTCCGGGGAACGCCATGCCTCTGAAGAGCATCCCGCTCGGCACCCTGGTCCACAACATCGAGCTCAAGCCGGGGAAGGGCGGCCAGATCGTCCGTTCCGCCGGAGGCTCGGCGCAGATCATGGCGAAGGAGGGGAAGTACACGACAGTCCGCCTTCCTTCAGGTGAGATGCGGATGGTGCTGTCCTCATGTATGGCGACCATCGGCCAGGTCGGCAACGTCGATCACTCGAACCTCAAGATCGGCAAGGCCGGCCGCGCGCGGTGGCTCGGTATCCGCCCGCAGACGCGAGGTACGGCGATGAACCCGGTCGATCACCCGCACGGCGGCGGTGAGGGGCGCAACAAGGGACGTCATCCGGTCTCACCGTGGGGGTGGCCCACCAAGGGGGCGAAGACCCGGCGGCGCCAGGCCTCCGACCGTCTGATCGTCTCGCGCCGGAAGTAGGAGGAGGAGATGGCACGTTCAATCCGCAAAGGACCGTTCGTCGACGAGCACCTGGTGAAGAAGGTGGAGGCGCTCTCCGCCTCAGGCGACAAGCGCGTCGTCAAGACCTGGTCCCGACGTTCGACAATCACGCCGCTGATGGTGGGGCTGACCCTGGCCGTGCACAACGGGCA
This sequence comes from uncultured Thermoanaerobaculia bacterium, assembly GCA_964552395.1. GTDB lineage: Bacteria > Acidobacteriota > Thermoanaerobaculia > Thermoanaerobaculales > Sulfomarinibacteraceae > JAJDNH01. Next base: position 2,947 of record CAZKGM010000008.1, read on the forward strand.
CAAGTTCGTGCCCGTGTACATCACCGAGAACATGGTGGGCCACAAGCTCGGGGAGTTTGCCCTCACGCGGACCTTCCGCGGACACAGTGGCAAGAGGGAAAAGGGTCGCTAGGGGGCGATGATGGAAGCTCGAGCCCAGCTCCGGTTCTACCGTTCGTCGCCGCAGAAGGTGCGACTGGTCGCCGACATGATCCGCGGCCAGCAGGTGACGCGTGCCTTGACCACGCTGCAGCTGAGCTCGAAGTACTCGGCCAGCGATGTGGAGAAGCTCGTGCGCTCCGCGCTCGCCAACCTCGAGCAGGCGCACCCCGGCGTCGACGAAGGCGCGGTCTACATCAGCAGAATCACGGTCGACGAGGGCCCGCGCCTGAAGCGCGGCCGGCCGGCCTCGAAGTGGGTTCGCTGGCACCGCATTCTCAAGCGCATGTGCCACATCACCGTCGAGCTCGGCGTTCGGGAAGCGTGAGGAGGCAGACGTGGGACACAAGACCCATCCGTACGGATTTCGACTCGGGTACAACAACACCTGGCGGTCACGCTGGTATGCGGATAAGAAAAGCTACGCCGATCTCCTGCACGAGGACCTGCAACTGCGGAGTGAGCTGAAGCAACGCTTGGAGAACGCCGCCGTCAGCGCCATCGATATCGAACGCACGGCCAACAAGCTGCGCGTGAATATCCTGTCGGGGCGACCGGGTATCATCATCGGTCGCAAGGGCGCTGAGGTGGACAAGCTGCGCGATGACCTGATGCGCCGCTACGGTCAGGACATTCACATCAACATCCAGGAGATCCAGCGTCCTGAGGTCGATGCACAGCTCATCGCGGAAAACGTGGCGCGGCAGCTGGTGAGGCGCGTTGCCTTTCGGCGGGCCATGCGCCGTGCGCAAGAAAACGCTCTTCGCTTCGGTGCGCAGGGTGTCAAGATCAAGTGCTCGGGACGTCTCAACGGCGCCGAGATCGCCCGCTCGGAGTGGTACCAGCAGGGCCGGCTGCCGCTGCACACTCTCAAGGCGGACATCGACTACGGCTTTGCCGAGGCGCGGACAACTTACGGCGTCATCGGTGTCAAGGTCTGGGTGTACCGCGGTGAGCGCCACCGGGCGCGCGGCTTCCGCCGGCAGCGTTAGAGAGGAGTTACGCCATGTTGATGCCGAAAAAGGTCAAGTACCGCAAGCAGCAGCGGGGTCGCCGCCGCGGCCTGGCGTACCGCGGCTCCAACATCTCGTTCGGTGAGTACGGGCTGCAGGCGCTCGAGACCGGTTGGATCACGGCGCGCCAGATCGAGGCCGCACGTGTCGCGATGACCCGCCACGTCAAGCGTGGTGGGAAGATCTGGATCCGGATCTTTCCCGACAAACCTGTGACCAAGAAGCCGCTCGAGACCCGCATGGGGAAGGGCAAGGGCAACCCTGAGGAGTGGGTGGCCGTGGTCAAGCCGGCGCGGGTCCTCTACGAGATGGAGGGGGTACCCGAGGAAGTGGCCCGGGAGGCGATGCGTCTTGCGGCCCACAAGCTGCCGATCAAGACACGCTTCATTACGAGGGGTGAGATGGTATGAAGGCCAAGCAGCTTCGCGAACAGTCCATGGAGGAGCTCGAGAAGGCGTTGAGCGATCTCGAGGAGCAGCTGTTCAAGCTGCGTTTTCAGAAGTCCACGGGGCAGATCGAGAACCCGATCAAGATCCGCGAGGTGCGCAAGGACATTGCGCGGGTGTTGACGGTGCTCAACGAGCGTAGCGCCCAGGAGAGTGCATGATGAGTGAGGAGAAGCAGCTTCAGAGCAGGTCCACCAAGGTTGGCGTGGTCACCTCAAACTCCCCGGACAAGACCATTGTGGTCAAGGTGGAGAATCTGGTGATGCATCCGCTCTACCGCCGGTTCGTCCGCACCACCTCGAAGTTCATGGCTCATGACGAGGAGAACACCTGCAATGTGGGCGATCGTGTGCTCATCGAGGAATGCCGTCCGCTGTCACGTCGCAAGCGGTGGCGCGTTCGCCGAGTCGTCGAGCGGGCGCAGTAGCGGGTTGGAGGAAAGGCCATGATTCAGATGGGGACGATGCTCACGGTGGCGGACAACTCCGGGGCGAGAAAGCTGATGGCGATCCGCCAGCTCGGCGGCTCCGCCGCACCGCGGTACGCCGGCGTGGGAGATGTGATCGTCTGCTCGGTGAAGGAGGCGGCTCCGGAGTCCGAGATCAGGAAGGGAACCGTGGTTCAGGCCGTTGTCGTACGGACCCGCTCACGCACGCGACGCAAGGACGGATCGTACATCCGGTTTGACGAGAACGCAGCGGTTCTCATCAACGCCCAGAAGGAGCCGGTCGGCACTCGTGTCTTCGGGCCCGTGGCCCGTGAGCTCAGGGAGCGTCGCTTCATGAAGATCGTGTCGCTCGCGCCCGAGGTCCTTTAGGAGGAAGCCATGCCGAAGCTCAAGATCAAGAAGGGCGACCAGGTTGAGGTCATTGCAGGCAAGGATCGCGGCCGCCGCGGCAAGGTCCTGCGGGTGGATCCGGAGAAGGGCCGGGTTGTCGTGGAGGGTGTCAACTTCATCAAGCGGCACACTCGACCCAATCCGTCAAAGAACATCCAGGGCGGCATCGTGGAGCGCGAGGCGTCGTTGCACGTCTCCAACGTGATGGTGATCTCACCGGAAAGCGGAGCGCGGACGCGAGTCCGTTCCAAGGTGCTCGATGATGGACGCAGGGTGCGTGAAGCAAAGGTCGATGGCGCGATTCTCGACCGATAGGAGGGACGATGGCGCGCTTGATGGATAAGTACCGACAAGAGGTATACCCGCAGCTCGCGAAGGAGTTCGGACTGGCGAACCCGATGCAAGTTCCGCGGGTCACGAAGGTGACGTGCAACATCGGCGTCGGGGAGGCGTCGCGGGAGCCGAAGCTCCTGGATACAGCGAAGGAGCAGCTCGCCAACATCACCGGTCAACGGCCGGTGGTGCGACAGGCCCGCAAGTCGATCGCAGCCTTCAAGCTCCGCGCCGGCATGCCGGTGGGTGTGATGGTGACGCTGCGACGCGAACGGATGTACGAGTTTCTCGACCGTCTCATCAGCATCGCCCTGCCGCGCGTGCGCGACTTCCATGGCGTCAGCACCTCGGCCTTCGATGGCCGGGGCAACTACACGCTCGGTGTTCGCGATCTGCTGATCTTCCCCGAGGTGGACTACCAGAAGATCGAGGGCACGATGGGCCTCAATATCACCTTCTCGACGACGGCTCCAACCGACGACCAGGCACGCTCGCTGCTGGCCGGCCTCGGCATGCCGTTTCAGCGCCGATAGGAGGGGGACGTGACTCGCAAGTCATTAATGGTCAAGAGCCTGAGAAAGCCGAAGTTCCAGGTGAGGCAACGCAATCGTTGCCGGCGCTGCGGTCGGCCACGAGGCTACATGCGGAAGTTCCAGCTGTGCCGCATCTGCTTCCGGAAGCTGGCGCTAGAGGGTTTTCTCCCCGGCGTCACCAAGGCGAGCTGGTAAGGGGTGGACCGATGAGCATGACCGATCCAATCGCCGATATGCTGACTCGTATTCGCAACGCGACGTTGGTCCGACACGATCGTGCCGACGTGCCCGCGTCAAAGATGAAGCTCGAGATCGCGAAGATCCTCAAGCAGGAGGGCTTTATCCGAACCTTCAAGGTTCTCGAAGAGGGGCCCCAGGGCGTGCTGCGAGTCTATTTGAAGTACTCCGACGACGGTGAACCGGTGATCCACGGGCTGAGGAAGGTGTCGACGCCAGGGCGTCGAGTCTACCGGAGGGTGGACGAGCTGCCGCGGGTGCGTAACGGCCTCGGAGTTGCGGTCGTTTCCACCAACCGCGGTGTGCTTACCGACGAGCAGGCCCGCCGCCTCCGTGCCGGAGGCGAGGTCCTGGTCGAGATCTGGTAGGGGGCAAGCGATGTCTCGTATAGGAAGGATGCCGATCCCGATTCCCAGCGGTGTCGAGGTCCACATCGGCAACGGAGTGGTCCGGGTGAAGGGACCGAAGGGGCAGCTGTTCGTGGACCTGATGCCGGCGATCTCCGCCGTGCTGGAGAACGATGTTCTGAACGTCCAGCGGGAAAACGAACAGAGAGCCAGCCGCGCCTACCACGGCCTGTGCCGCGCGCTCCTCGCGAATGCGGTGGCCGGCGTATCTACCGGCTGGAAGAAGGAGCTCGAGCTCATCGGGATCGGCTACCGGCTCGACAAGCAGGGCTCCACGGTGATCTTCAACCTGGGCTACTCACACCCGATCCAGTTGCCCGAGCCCGAGGGGATCTCGATAGACGTCGACCCCAAGGCCGGTCGTGTCGTGGTGTCAGGGATCGACCGTCAGCGTGTGGGTCAGGTCGCCGCCGAGATTCGTGCGCTGCGCCCACCCGAGCCCTACAAGGGGAAGGGGATCCGCTACGTGGGCGAGAAGGTGCGGCGGAAAGCCGGGAAGCAGGGAGCAAAGGCATGAGTCGGATCCGAGATCGCAAGCAGCGTCGGGAGAGGATCAGGCGCAGGTACCGGAGCATCGTGCACGGTACCACCGAACGGCCACGGTTGGCGGTCTTCCGGAGCCTCCGCCACGTGTACGCCCAGATCATCGACGACGAACGCGGCGCAACCCTGGCGGCGGTGTCGACCCTCGAGAGTGATCTCAAGGGAGGCCTCAAGACTACCGGGAACCGGGAGGCGGCCGCTGCCGTCGGCAAGCTCATCGCCGAGCGTGCAAAGGAGCAAGGTGTGGAGACGGTTGTGTTCGACCGCGGCGGTTTCCCGTACCACGGCGTCGTGCGCGCCATTGCTGATGCGGCCCGTGACGCGGGCTTGAAGTTCTAGGGGAATGTGATGAGGAACCGAGACCGAGAGAGCGAATTCATCGAGACCGTCGTTCACATTAACCGAGTCGCGAAGGTCGTCAAGGGCGGGAAGAACTTCTCGTTCTCCGCGGTGGTGGTTGCCGGCGACGGCACGGGACGGGTCGGCTTCGGTACCGGCAAGGCCCGAGAGGTTCCTGCCGCGATCCAGAAGGCGATGGAGCAGGCGAAGCGCGAGATGATCCGCGTGCCCATGGTCGGCGGCACCCTGCCGCACAAGATCTGGGGCCGGTGGGGAGCCACGCGCGTGCTGCTGCGTCCCGCTTCGCCCGGCGCCGGCGTCATCGCCGGCGGCGGCGTGCGCGCGGTGATGGAGTCGGCGGGAGTGCAGGATGTCCTGACCAAAATCATGGGCAGCCGAAACCCGTTCAACGTCGTTCGCGCGGTGTTCGATGCGCTGAACAACCTCATGACGACGGAGAAGGTTCGGCGTCTGCGTGGCATCGAGGTCGTCACGGGTTCGGCATCGGCGGCAGACAGCGCTCAGGGCAACACCGACGTTGCCGAGCCGGCGGCCGAAGCGATGGCCGACGAGCCCGCGACCGAGGAGGCGGCTGGGTCATGACCGCACGTAAGAAGAAGCAGCAGCAGATCAGGATCACCCAGGTGAGGAGCCAGATCGGCGCTCAAGAGCGTCAGAAGCGTGTGCTGGCCGGGCTCGGGCTTGGCCGCATCGGGCAGTCGGTCGTCCGGCCCGACGTGCCCTCCATTCGTGGAATGGTGAACAAGGTGCCCCACCTGCTGTCGGTAGAAGAAGTGGAGGGGTGAGGATGGAACTCAACAGCCTTCGTCCTGCACCGGGTGCCAAGCGCCCGCGGAAGCGGATCGGGCGCGGCCCGGGTTCGGGTTCCGGCAAGACGGCCGGGCGCGGCCACAAGGGCCAGAAGTCGCGTAGCGGCTTCTCCCACCGGTTCGGCTTTGAGGGTGGCCAGATGCCGCTCGTGCGCCGGATCCCGAAGCGCGGCTTCACGAACATCTTCCGAGTCGAGAAGCAGATCGTTCACCTCGGGGATCTCGAAAACGCGTTTGACAACGGCGCCACAGTGACCCTCCAGGCCCTTGCAGACAAGGGGCTGATCAAGGCCGGGAAGGGGCCGGTCAAGATCCTTGCCGATGGCGAGCTGGGTAAGAAGCTGGCGGTCGAGGCACACGGGTTCTCACAATCGGCTCGGGCCAAGATCGAGGCCTGCGGCGGTAGCTGTGAGGTGGTGTCGTCGTGATCGAGAGCTTCCGCAACATCTTCGCCATCCCGGACCTCCGCAAGCGCGTGATCTTCACGTTCCTGTTGCTTGCCGTCTATCGTCTTGGCGCCTTCATCCCGACACCGGGCGTCGATCCGAAGGCGATTGCAGAGTTCACTGCGGCTGCGGCGGGGACAGTGCTCGGCTTCCTCAACCTGTTCTCGGGCGGGGCCCTTGGACGGATGACGGTGTTCGCTCTCGGCATCATGCCGTACATCTCGGCGTCGATCATCTTGCAGCTGCTCACGGTCGTGTGGCCGTACCTCGAGAAGCTTTCCAAAGAGGGAGAGCTCGGGCGCAGGAAGATCACCCAGTACACCCGCTACGGGACCGTGCTGCTGTCGGTGATCCAGTCCCTGGGCATCTCGTTCTTCCTCGAGAGGACGACCGCGCCGGGTGGCGCGCCGCTGGTCCCGCATCCGGGCTGGGGCTTCCGCCTGATGACCGTGCTCACCCTGACGACGGGTACGGCGTTCGTGATGTGGCTCGGCGAGCAGATCACCGAGCGCGGCGTCGGCAACGGCATCTCGCTGATCATCTTTGCCGGCATCGTCGTCGGTCTGCCGCGCGCAATCCTCAATACCGTCACCGACATCAAGACCGGTGCGATGAGCATCTTCACGGTGGTTATTCTGATCGTCTTCATGGTCATCGTGGTGGCGGCTATCGTCTACATGGAGCGCGCGCAGCGGCGTATTCCGATTCAGTACGCGAAGCGCGTCGTGGGACGGCGCGTGTACGGCGGTCAGAGCACGTACCTGCCGCTGCGGCTCAACACCGGCGGCGTCATCCCCGTTATCTTCGCCGCCTCGATCATGTCGTTTCCACAGACGCTGGGCCAGATGATCCAGCACCCGTGGCTGAAGCGGATTACCGAGGCGCTGGCCTGGGGCGAGCCCCTCTATAACCTCGTCTACTTCCTGTCGATCATCTTCTTCTGCTACTTCTACACGTCGATCATCTTCAACCCCGAGGATACGGCCGAGAACATGCAGAAGTTCGGTGGATTCATCCCCGGTATTCGGCCCGGGAAGCGGACCGCAGAGTTCATCGACAAGATCCTCACCAGGATCACGCTCGTCGGAGCTATCTATCTCGCTCTCGTTGCAATCCTGCCGGAGATCCTGATCGCCGGGTTCAAGGTAGCGACGATCCCCTTCATTGGACCTTCGCTCGACGCGGTGCTGCCACGCTGGTTCACCGAAGGTCTCGGCGTGAAGTTCTACTTTGGTGGAACCTCCCTGCTCATCGTGGTCGGTGTTGCCATGGACACCGTGCAGCAGATCGAGTCGCAGCTCGTGATGCGCCACTACGACGGGTTCATGCGGCGTGGCCGCACGCGTGGGAGGAAGTGATGGCGAGCATCTACCGGAGCCTGAACCTGATCCTCCTCGGTCCTCCGGGATCGGGCAAGGGGACCCAGGCCAGGGTCCTGGCCGAGCGGTACCGTGTACCCCACGTCTCGACTGGCGACATGCTCCGGGACGAGGTGCGGCGCGGAACGACGCTGGGGCTGCAGGCGAAGGAGATCATTGACCACGGCGAGCTCGTCCCCGACCACGTCGTCGCCGGCATCATCCTGCGACGCCTGGACCAAGAGGACTCAACGCGCGGCGTGATCCTCGACGGCTATCCGCGGAACGTGGAGCAGGCCAAGGTCCTAGATGGCATCCTGGCAGAGCTGGGGCGTACCCTCGAGCGGGTTGTTCTCATCTTGGTACCGGACGCGGAGATCGTCCGCCGGCTCGGAGGCCGGCGTTCGTGTGCGGCCTGCGGCCGGATCTACAACCTGCAGCTGAGCCCGCCTTCGAGCGTCGGTACGTGTGACGACTGCGGCTGCGCCCTCGAGCTCAGGGATGACGATAGCGAGCCTGTGGTCCGCGAGCGACTGCGGCAGTACCACGAGAACACGGCTCCGCTGGTGGAGTTTTACCGCGCGCGCGGCCTGCTGGTTGAGGTTGACGGCGCACAGCAGATGGGAACGGTGTCCGAGGCCATCGTTGAGGCCATCGGCGCTCCGGTGGCCGGATGATCTTTCTCAAGTCGGAGCTCGAGCTGCAGGCTATGGAGAGGGCGAACCGTCTGGTGCACCAGGTGCTCGCCGCTGTCCGTGAGACCGCCGCGTCGGGCGTGACAACTGCCGAGCTGGATGAGCTGGCAGCAACCATGATCAGTGAAGGGGGGGCGCAGCCGGCGTTCAAGGGGTACCGCGGCTACCCGGCGACGCTGTGCACCTCCATCAACGACCAGATCGTCCACGGCATACCGAGCCCGAAGGTCGTGCTCGCCGACGGCGATGTGCTGAGCGTTGACTGCGGAGCGGTGATTGACGGCTTTTACGGCGACGCTGCGGTGACGTTCGCCGTTGGCGAGATCAACGGCGACGCCCTGCGTCTGATTGAAGTGACGCGCGCCTGTCTCGAGGATGCGGTCGAGCAGGTCCGCCCGGGGAACCGCCTCGGAGACATCGGGGCGGCGGTCCAGCAGCGGGCCGAGAGAGCTGGCTTCGGCGTCGTGCGTGAGTTCGTTGGCCACGGTGTGGGGCGATCGCTGCACGAGGATCCGCAAGTGCCGAACTACGGAGAGGCGGGGAAGGGGCTGCAGCTCAGGCCCGGACTGGTGCTGGCGATCGAGCCCATGATTACGATTGGCAGTTGGAGGGTGTGCGTGGATCGGGACGGGTGGACAGCCCGCACCGAAGACGGTACACTCGCAGCCCATTTTGAGTACTCCGTGGCAGTCACACCGGACGGCCATCGAGTGCTCGGTGTCGAGGAGTGACTATGGCGAAGGAAGAGGCGATCGAGGTGGTCGCAACAGTGGTGGAACCACTGCCAAACGCGATGTTCCGTGTCGAGCTGGAAAACGGCCACGAGGTGTTGGCCCACATTTCAGGCAAGATGCGCAAACACTTCATTCGCATTCTTCCCGGGGACAAGGTACTGGTCGAGCTCTCTCCCTATGATCTCAAGAGGGGGCGGATCGTGTACCGCTACAAGTAGGGGGCGACGATGAAAGTTCGTCCATCGGTTCGCAAAATGTGTTCAAAGTGCAAGATCGTCCGCCGCAAGGGTGTTGTCCGGGTGATCTGCGAGAACCCCAAGCACAAGCAGCGCCAGGGGTAATAGGGGAGGCTTGAGGTGGCACGCATAGCAGGTGTTGATCTCCCGGCCGGGAAGCGGATCGAGATCGGCCTAACGTACATATACGGTATCGGACGATCTCGGGCGAGGGACATTCTCTCCAAGGCGAAGGTGGCCGAGGGAGTGAAGGTCAAGGACCTTTCGGAGGACGAGGTTCTCCGTCTGCAACGCATACTTCAGGACGAAGGAGGCGTTGAGGGCGATCTTCGTAAAGAGGTCGCAATGAACATCAAGCGCCTCATCGAGATCGGGTGTTACCGCGGGATCCGGCACCGGCGCGGCCTGCCGGTCCGGGGGCAGAGAACCCACACCAACGCGCGCTCGCGCAAGGGTCCGCGGCGTACGGCTGTGGCAAGCAAGAAGAAGGCCGCCAAGAAGTAGCGAGGAGATCCGAGATGGCAAAGGACCGCAAGGGGAGCCGCAAGTCGCGCCGCGAGCGCAAGAACATTCCGCATGCGGTGGCCCATATTCATGCGTCGTTCAACAACACGATCGTAACGTTTTCGGACCCGTCCGGCAGCTCGATCTGCTGGTCTTCCGGCGGCAGGATCGGGTACAAGGGCTCGCGCAAAGGGACGCCATATGCCGCGCAGCTCGCGGCCCGGAACGCCGCCGAACAGGCACAGGAAAACGGCGTGCGGAGCGTGGAGATCATGGTCAAGGGTCCCGGTCCCGGCCGCGAGTCAGCGATCCGAGCGGTGGCTGCTGCGGGGCTGGAGATTCGCAGTATTCGTGACGTGACCCCGATTCCGCATAACGGGTGCCGCCCTCCGAAGCGGCGTCGAGTCTGAGAGTCAAGGAGAAGTTACATTGGCACGGTATCGAGGTCCCGTTTGTCGCCAGTGCCGGCGTGAAGGCATGAAGTTATTCCTCAAGGGTGAGCGCTGCTTCAAGGAGAAGTGCGCAATTGAACGTCGGAACGTTCCGCCCGGGCAGCATGGCGCGCGTCGCCGCAAGGTCCAGAACTACGGCCTGCAGCTGCGCGAGAAGCAGAAGCTGCGTCGGGCATACGGCCTGCTCGAAGGTCAGTTCCGGCGCACCTTCGACGTTGCGGCCCGCAGCAAGGGCGTGACCGGCGAGAATCTCCTGCGGTTGCTCGAGCAGCGGCTGGACAACGTCGCCTTCTCCCTCGGCTTCGCTACCTCGCGCAATCAGGCCCGCCAGCTCGTGCGTCACGGCCACCTCGATGTCGACGGCAGGAGGGTGGACATCCCGTCCTTCCAGGTTCGTCCGGGGATGGTGATCTCGGTGCGCGAGAAGAGCCGTAAGAACACGCGGATTCGCGAGGCTATGGAGTTTGCCCAGGGCCGCGGGGTTCCGCCGTGGCTCGAGCTCGACATGGAGAGCTTCACGGGCAAGGTCATCGAGCGCCCGGCGCGCGAGGACATCCGCATCCCGATCCAGGAACAGCTCATCGTCGAGCTGTACTCGCGCTGAGGTGGAGGGCGTATGATCTGGCAGAACTTCCAGCGTCCCCCGCAGGTGCAGATTGACGAGGAAAGCTCCACAGAGGGCTTCGGCCGCTTCATAGCGCAGCCGTTCGAAAGAGGTTGGGGAACGACCGTCGGCAACGCGCTGCGGCGAGCCCTGCTGTCATCGATCCCCGGTGCTGCGATCACCGCGGTGAAGATCGAGGGCGCTGACCACGAGTTTTCGGCCGTCCCCGGCGTCGTCGAGGATGTCACCGATATTATCTTGAATCTGAAGAAGATCCCTTTGGTCCTCCACGGCGAGGGTGAGGTGCTGGTGTCGCTCGATGCCAAGGGTCCCGGCGAGGTGACGGCGGGTCAGTTCACCACGACCCATCAGCTCGAGGTGACCGACCCCAACGTGCACATCGCGACACTGTCGGCTGACGGGCAGCTGAACATGACGGTGCGAGTCGCGGTTGGACGCGGTTATGTGGCAGCCGAGGACAACCAAACCGAAGACCTGGACCTCGGGTTCATACCGATTGACTCTGCCCACTCCCCTGTGAGAAGAGCGAACTTCCGGGTCGAGATGGCGCGGCTGGGCCAGATGACGAACTACGAGCGGCTGGTCGTCGAGGTGTGGACCAACGGCACCATAACGGCCGAGGACGCGCTCAGCCAGGCAGCGCAACTGGTCCAGGGCCACATGGACATCTACACCAACATCGGCGGGTTCGACGCTGTTGAGGGGGTCGCCGCTGTTAGCGAGAAGCCAAGCCCAGAGCTCCGCGGCGAGAGCATTCTCGACCGTGAGATCGAAAGCCTGGAGCTGTCCATCAGATCGCTGAACTGCTTGAAGAACGCGAATGTCAAGACCCTTCGCGACCTGGTGCGCAGGACGGAGAAGGACATGATCGAGATCCGCAACTTCGGCGAGAAGTCGCTGAAAGAGGTGCGCGAGAAGCTCGAAGCACTTGGTCTCGGCTTCGGTATGAAGCTGGACCTGTAGGCACAACGGAGAGACGGCAATGCGACATCGAGTTCACGGACGCAAGTTGGGTCGGACCACAGCCCATCGCACGGCACTCTTCCGGAACCAGCTCACGGCACTATTCACGCATGAGCGGATCGTCACCACCGTCGCCAAGGCGAAGGAGCTGCGTCCCCTGGCCGAGCGGATGGTGTCTCTGGCCCGGACGGGGAGCCTGCCGGCGCGACGCCGGGTGCTCACGATGGTGCCGGACAAGCTGGTCGTGCGACGTCTCTTCGACGAGGTTGCGCCGCGCTTTGTCGATCGCCCGGGCGGCTACACGCGAATCGTGCGTATCGGCAAGCGTCACGGCGACGGGGCGGAGCTGGCCCTCATCGAGTTCGTCGACTACCAGCCGCCGAAGAAGGGTCATGGCGGTGAGGAGGCCGGGAAACCGTCGCTGATGGACCGTGCGCGCGGCATGTTTGGCGCTCGCAAGGGTGAGGGCGGTGGTGAGACTGAGGCTCCGGCCGGGGAAGCCGAGACGTTGGAGGCCGCGCCTGCCGGGGTCGAAGAAGAGGAAGCCCCTCTCCAGGATGAGAACGGGGAGGTCGAGGAAAAACCGGACTCCGAGTGACCGTTACCCTGCTCACCATGACGCCGCGCTCAAGCGCGGCGTTCTTCGTTTCCCTCGAGAAGTGAGCGGAAGGTGATGTCGTCGAGGGCCCTCCGTTCCGCCTCGACGGCCTCTCCGAGAGCCTCGCGGAGGCGGCTCATCAGGTTGGGATCGCCATCGATCGGTGCAGCGGCCTGTGCCTTGTCGAGCAGCCGCAAGGTCTGTCCCAGAGCGAGGCGATCGGCGTCGAACACGGGCAGGTAGTGCTCCCGGTCGCGCCCGGTGACGGCCACGAGTCCAGCTCCGATCAGGCGGTCGAGCAGCGGCTTGGCGAACCGGTGGGTGATGGAAAGATGGTGTGTAAGCTCGTCAAGAGTCGGCGGTTGCCCGGAGTCGGCAAGAACGCGGTAGCACTCCGCCAGCAGCGAGAGGGTGGCCAGCACCTCCTCGGGCGGGTGCTCCTCGACGTTGCGTGAGCTCCTCAACAGGGCGTCGAGGTTCTGGACCGCGTAGGATGCCTCGGCACCGATGATGACCAGCATCCAGAAGGCGAACAACGATACCAGGAAGATCACGGCGAGAGCCAGTGAGCCGAAGATCAGGTTGATGTCTGGGAAGCGTTTCAGGTAGGCGACGAAAGCGGTGCGCAGGAGCTGAAGGCCGAGGGCTGCGGTGATGCCGCCGGAGAGGGCGCTTAGCAGGTGGACCGAGGTGTGCGGGACGAGCCAGTAGACCATGGTCAGGCCCACCAGGGGCAGCACGATTCGGCCGAGGCCGAGCAGCAGGGGCGCCGACGGCGCCCAGGTCTGGTGCTGGAGCCAGAGCAGGCTGGTGGTTCCGAGGCCGACTACCACCGGTCCCCAGAACAGGACCATCGTGAACGAGAAGAACCGGACCGCGAGCGACCGCCGTGCGGCGACGCCCCAGATCTCGTTCAGGGTCGTCTCGATCAGCAGGAAGAGCCTGAACACCACCGCGACGAACACCAGCGACGCGATGCCACCCAAGGTACCGGCGCGGCGCACGAAGCCACCGAGGGTATCGGCCACCGTTTCTGACGCATAGGGAAGGATCACCGTCACCATCTTCACGATTGCTTCACTGTGGGTCGAGAAGAACGAACGGTAGAGGGCTGCGACGGTGGCGAGGAAGGGGACCAGGGCCAGCAGGGTCACGTACGCGAGCGCCGCCGACCGATCGACCCCCCGGTCCGAGATCATGCCCCGGAAGGTGAACCATGCCCACCAGCGAAGACGCGTTCTCACTGGGAGAGCGTGATCATCTCCCCCAGCTCCGGTATTCGAGTCTCCCATCCGAGCTCCTCGTGCAGGGTGTTGGCGAATACCTGCTGCGCCGGGTACTCACCGTGAATCAGGTAGACCTGAGAAGGATCTCTCTCGCGCCGCCGCAGCCAGACCAGAAGCTCCTCTGCATCGGCATGGGCGGAGAAGGTGGTCATCGAAGAGATGTGGGCGCGAACGGGCACCCACTGGCCGTGGACCTTGATCTCCCTCTCGCCCTCGACCAGGCGTCGGCCTTTGGTACCTTCCGCCTGATAGCCGACGAAGATGACCGTGGTCGAGGAATCGGGGAGCCGTAGCTTGAGGTGGTGCAGGATCCTGCCCCCGGTCGCCATGCCCGACGCCGAGATGATGATCGCCGGCCCACGGACCCGATTCAGCTTCTTCGACTCGGCTGAGGTCGGCGTGACTTGCAGGTTGGGCGGGAAGATAGGGTTCTGTTGGTTGGAGAAGTACTCCCTCATCTCCGCGTCATGCTCTTCGGTGAAGCGTGTGTACAGGGCCGTAGCCTGGATTCCCATCGGGCTGTCGAGCCAGATCGGGAGCTCCGGGATGTCGCCGTCCGCCATCAGCTCATGGAGGATGTAGAGGATCTCCTGCGTGCGGTCGACGGCGAACGCCGGTATCAAGATCACACCTCCTCGAGCAACGGCGGCGCTGATTTCATCGGCGAGCGCCGCATACGGTTCGGCGGCGTCGTGGAGGCGGTCCCCGTACGTGGTCTCGACGAACAGGACATCGGAGCCCGGGTAGGGCTCAGGCTCGCGCAGAATCGGCACGCCGTAGCGCCCGACGTCGCCAGAGAAGTACACGCTCCTGTGCTTCCCCCCGCCGACCTTGGTCTCGAGCTCGACGGCAGCGGCGCCGAGGATGTGCCCCTGTCGGTGATAGCGGAACCTGACGCCGGGATGGATCTCCGTCCAACTTCCGAACGGCACGGGCTCAAGGAGCTTCAGCGCCGCCCGCGCGTCGGCAACCCGGAACAGGGGCAGCGCCGGGCGGTGCTTCGAGTAGCCTTCCTTGTTGGCGTAACGGGCCTCCTCCTCCTGCAGGTGAGCGGCGTCCGGAAGGAGAACGCCAAGCAGTGCCCGGGTTGGCGGGGTGCAGTAGACGGGTCCCCGAAATCCCTGACGGACCAGACGAGGCAGATAGCCGGTGTGATCGATGTGGGCGTGGGTGAGAACTACCACGTCGATGCGTTGGGCCGGGAACGGAAGGGGCTTCCAGTTGAGCCGGCGGTGCTGCGCTGGTCCCTGAAACAGGCCGCAGTCGACGAGAGCGTGGAAGTTCTTCCATTCCAGCAGGTACTTCGAGCCGGTAACACAACGACCCGCCCCGAGCACGGTAACGCGCATCGACAACCTCCGTCGCCAATCCTACAGCACCCGCGAGGTGCCGAGCGTGGGACCTAGCGGATTGTGGACGAATGAGCTGGCGGAGACTGCGGCCAGCAGTGGGGGTCCGGACCGCCGGTGGACGGAGGGGACGGGGGAGCCTAGAATAGTAGTGAAGCAGCGGAATCGTACGTCTTGGAGGTTGACGATGAGCGGCAAGAAGGAGCAGAGCGTTGAAGAGGCCATTGATCAGGTTGCGGAAGCCTCGGGATCGGGCCTGGAGACGGTCAAGGAGGCCCTGACCAAGGCACAGCAGGCCATGGAGCATGCTCGAACCGCCATGCAGGATGCCTACGGCAAGGCACGGGAGCGGGCGCGGGATGCGGCGGAGCGTAGCCGTGTGTACCTGGAGGACGCGAAGCAGTACCTTGCCGAGGCGCGCGAGCGCTCCTCGGTCCTGGCGACCAAGACCCGTGAGCAGGCCGAGGTCCTCTACGGCAAGAGCTGCGAGCAGTACGAGGTGCTCGCGGAGAAGAGCCGGGAGCTGTACGGCAAGGTCCGCGAGCGCGTGGCAGAGGTCGACTTCAAACAGCGGGGCGATCAGGTCATCGACTACATCAAGACCAACCCCGGGAAGTCGGTTCTGATCGCTCTTGCCACGGGCTTCCTGGTCGGCTACCTGAGCCGGCCGCGTGACTGAAAGGGCTGGCCGCACCATGACGAAGACTCAGGATGAGCTCGAGGTCGAGCCTGTGGAGGAATCCGAGGAGGGCGAGGAGGCTCCACATGCGCGCCGCCTCGATGCCGACTCCATTCTCGACACACTGGTCCCAGACTCGATCGACTGGCGGGACACCGTGAGGCGGCACCCGGCAGTGAGCGTCTTGACCGTCGGCCTCGTTGGCTATCTGGTCGGCAGGACGAAGGGTGCGGCCATTGTCGCCGGAATCACGGCCGGCCTGTCCTCGGCTATGATGCGGCAGCTGTCCGACGTTTTCGAGGGTGACTTCTTCGAGTTCGAGTAGGAGGAAGTGTGCCGTTCTGTCCGCTCTGTGGCGCCGAGTACCGCGAGGGGTTCGATCGCTGTCACGACTGTGACGTCGACCTGGTGGACGAACTCCCGGACGAGGAGGAGTGGGACCCGACGGACTGGGTGACGGTGGAGGAAGCCCACGATGAGACGACGGCGGCCATCATTGAGGGGTTTCTCCTCGAGCGGGGCATGACCGTGAGGGTCCTGAGCCGCCGCGACCGTGACCTCGCGTCGTCCCTGCGCGGGCTCGGTACGGTGGCGGTGCAGGTGCCGACACAGGACATGGACCGTGCCCTGGAGGCGTTGGCGGAGCACGACGAGGGCTCGCAGCTCTGGGACCCGGACGGCACCGGCGGCCCGGACGAGCCCGAGCCTTGACGGGAGCGCCCGGTGGCCGACGACGCAACGGAGGAAACCCTGCTCGACCGGATGATGACGTTGGTCCAAACAGCCCTTGATGAGGAGTACGGGCCGGACGGCTACCACCAGTGGGGCGACCGCGCATTCATGCGCGTTGAGGGTGGAGCGGTGATCTTCCTCGTCGGCAGCCCGATGGGCGCCGACGCGCTGCTCAACGTTCGTTGCTATCCGGTGCGCGACCTCGAGCACCCCGATGCCGAGCTGGGTGAGTACCTGGTACGTCTCAATGCGGACCAGCTGTTCGGGGGCTTCTCGATCGACGAGGACTCCGACGTGTGCTTCGACTACAGCATGCTCGGCTCGGCGGTCACGCCGGAGGCCGTGCATCTCGCCGTCGAGGTGGTGGCGAGGGCGTCTGCCCTGTACGCCCAGGAGATCATCTCTCGCTGGGGAGGCGTCACTTCACTCGACAAGCTCCGGCAGGAGCTCGAGCTTCAGCGGCCGCCCGCTGGGCGCCCGGATGACGGGACGCTCAACTGATGGGATGATGGGCCGCCTGCCGTCGACGACCACCAACCTGCCGCCCGGGTGCGGCAACGGTTGAAGGAATGGAGCGCGAGCCTGTACCGCGCGCCGCAGGCCGGACCGGACGCTGGCTGAAGCTCGCGCCGGCCCGCTGGCCGCTCGGCCGCCACCTGCTGCTGTGGATGCTGTCGACCATAGTCTTGGTACTGATCCTGACCAGCGCCCTGGTGCTCCGTCACGAGAGTGGGTTCCTGCGCGACGAGCTGCGGACCAGGGCGCGTGGCCTGGCGGCGACGCTGGCGTCGACCGCGAGCGAGGACGGGAACCCGGCGCGCGTTCCCTTGGGCGGCTTCACCGAGCTGCGTTCGGCGGTCGTGCGGGCGCCAGACGGCCGAGTCGTATGGCGGTTCGGTCCGCCGGAGACCTCGGAGGAAGGCGATCGGGCCGGGCTGGTTGTGGTGCGGGAGAGGTCGACGGGCGGCGATGTTGCACCGTACGAGGCCGAGGTGGCGCTGTCCACGGCGCGGATCCGCTGGCACCTTCTGAGCTCGGGGCTGCGCCTGATCCTCGGTCTCTCGGTAGCCCTTGCGGCGGCGCTGATTCTGGCGGCGGTAGTGGCGGATCGGATCACAAAGCCCCTGGAAACGCTCGCCAGCCGGATGGTCGCGTTCCAGCCCGACGCACCGGCTCCGGAGACGGCACCGGTAACCGGCACGCGAGAGATCGCGGAGCTGGCGGAGGCGTTCGAGCACATGGCGCGCCGGCTGACGCACCAACGCCACGAGCTTATGGAAGCGGTGGCAACACTGGCCGGCGGCATGGCGCACGACTTCAACAACCTGCTGACCGGGATTCTGCTTCACGCGAGATTGCTCGAGCGCGGTCGCGGCGGCCAGGAGGAGCTGGCGGCAATCCGGCGCCTTGCCGAGGAAGGCGTCGACGTCGTGGGGGAGCTGCTCCTGTTCGCGAAGCGGGAGAGCACGCCGCCGCGGCTGCTGGACCTCGCCGGCTTGCTCCGCGACCAGCAACCGCTGCTACAGCACCTGATTCCGGAAGGAGTCGAGCTGGACTTCAACATCACCGGCGAGGAGCTCCCGGTCACGGGAAGCCCGGTGGCGCTGCGGCGCATGCTGCTGAATCTGGTCCTGAACGCCCGCGACGCGGTGGAAGCGCCGCGCGGTCACATCGAGGTGACGGTGGGGACCTCGGGGGGACACGCCGTCGTCCGTGTCCGCGACAACGGCTCGGGGATTCCTACCGACCTGCGCGACCACCTGTTCGAGCCGTTCTTCACCCATCGCCGTGAAGGGCGGGGCTCGGGGCTCGGCCTGGCGGTGGTCTATGCGGTCGTGCGTCAGCATGCGGGGGAGATCGCGGTTGACTCGGCGCCGGGAGAGGGTACGTGCATCTCCGTCCGGCTACCTGTGAGCTCACCCGAAGAGGGAGACGAGACGGCAGGAGAGCAGGTCATGAGCGCCGGCCGCGGCCTCCTTGTCGAGCTGGACGGGCGGCGAGCCGCCTCACGCATGGAGCTGCTGGCCGAGGCCGGGGTCGATGTGCGGCATGCCCCAACCGTGCGAGAGGCGCTCGCGCTGCTGGCCCGGTGGCAGCCGGATCTGGTTCTCGTCGTCGAGGCCGGCCTCGAGCCGGGGGAGGTCGAGCAGCTCGGCGCCCACGGCTTACCGACGCTCATCGTTGTTGGCGACGAGAACGAGGCCGCGGAGCCGGCGATGCGAGGTCCCGGACCCTCTCGGAGGCATCTGGCCCGCGCCGCGTGGCCGATCGATGCGGCTGCCCTGAGGCGTCTTCTGGATGAGGTCGCTGGAGAGTCGTCATCTCCTGCCAGAGGATGAAGTACGGACCAGGTCGAGGCCCCCTCTGTACGTGCGGGTTCACCGGGAGGAGCTGAACGGTCTCTGATTTGCTCGGTCCAGAGACAGGTACGGTATGCTTGGCTGCAAGGCAGGAGACCGTGATTCGAGGCGCGATACAGCTCCCGACCGACAGCTCTCGCAACCAGGTGCTCGCCGCCGTGCGGACCGAGCTTGACGCGGCGCGGACGCTGACCGTGGACCTGCGGCGGGGATGGGACCCTGCCTGCATTCACCTCCTCAGGGCCCTATCGCTGCTGGGTAGGGTTTCCACATCGGCAGAGGAGCCGACGCTCCCAGGGGAGGAACCGCCCGCCGCACAGGATGCCGCACCGGTCGTGCTGGCGGAGCTCGACGTGCGGCAACGTGATGAGCTGGAACGCAACCTGGCCGTGGTCCGCCGCCACACGCGCCGCGGGCTCCAGGACGAAGACGGTAAGGAGCGTGAGGTCGAGAGCAGCGTCCGGGTTGTCCACGACCTGCTGGAGCTGACGCTGTTGGAAAAGCGGCGCGCCCTCATGCCGCGCAGGCTCCAGCGGCGGTGGGCGGCACGTGTGGGCTGGGTGGCGGTAGCCGTCCTTCTCGTCGCCGCGGCCCTCGCGATCCGACACGGCGGTTGGAGCATCGGCTGGAGTTCGCGCGCCCGACCGTCACGTCACGCTGCGGTGGGTACGAGCGGCCCGATCGAAGTCAGCCTCGCCGAGCTGGCGGTTCCCAAGGTTCAGGGGACACCGTGGGACGCCCCGGGCACCGTTCCCATTCCGCAGGCGGCCGGCGCCCTCGTGGTGCGGCTCGGGCGTCGCTCCACGGCTGCGGAGATCGAGATCAGCCTCGACAACAACGACCGGTACCGAATCGACTTCGTGAACGGGGCGGCGGCGGTGGGGAGCCTCGTCGTCGGGCCGACACCCGAGCCGGGCGGACTGATCATCTACCGCGAGCAGGTGCCGGCAGCGGCCGTCGAGCGGGGGTTCGACGCGATCCGGATCACACCACTCGAGGGCGACGGCGCCTACTCGGTCGGCCACCTCACGCTGAGCGCTGGGGTGGCGGGCGGCGCCGGGTCAGGCGAGGTATCACCAGTGAAGGCTGGCTGATGGCAGAGCGGCTCTTCAGAGCCCGGTCTGTGCTGCGCGCTTTCCTCATTGCGTTGCTGGTTGTGCTTCCAGCGTGGGCCGGGATCGCCGCGCGGCGCGGTGAGCCGACACTGGCGTTCCTGGCGCCGGCCGTCGCCGCACTCCGCGGCCTGGGTCGGTGGCTGGTCGCCTGGTGGAGCGGATACGGTGCGACTCTCGCTCTGATCGCGGCGGGGGCGGCACTGGTCGTAGCGGCAGTTGGGGTCGTCCGCACCGGAACCCGTCCCCGCCCAGCTCCGACCTGGTGTTTTGTCGGGGCCGCGCTCCTGGTAGCTCTCGCCGGAGCGACTTCGGGGCTGTGGTTGGCGGCGATCGGGGCCGCCGTCGTCGTTGCGGTTGGGGCGGTGCTGAATCCAGAGGGCTCACGGCCGCTGACCCCCTATCGTCCGGCCCCGGAGGCATTGCTCGGAATCCTCGTCCTTGGCGCCGTGATGCGGTTCGTGCTCATCGCTGTCCATCCGGTGGGGTTCGGCACCCACGGGATCGTTCACCTGAAGCTATCGGTCGACCTTGTGGACCGCTTGCTGGGCGGTGGTATCACGCTTGACCATCCGTTCGCGCCCTCGGCCTACCTCAGCGAGCAGCAGGGTCCGATGGCTGTTGTCAACGCGCTCGGCTTTGCGGTTTTTGGTGTGGGCTTCACACAGGCGAGGCTGACGCAGGCAGTGCTCGGGGTCATGACGATCTGGCTCGCCTTCCTCTTCGGCCGCCGGCTCTTCCACGCGCGGGCCGGGCTCGTCCTCGCCTTCCTGATTGCTGTCTCCCCATGGCACGTCGCCGTCTCGCGCTTCAACGACGCCGAGCACGTGCTCGCCACGTTCCAGGCGCTGTTCGCGCTGTGGGCGGTGCTGCGAGCGGACCAGGAACGCACGGCGTCGGCGTTTGCCGTGGCCGGTCTTGCGTGCGCCCTGAGCTGGTACGTCTACGCCACCAACCAGGCCCTGCTGCTCGTCCTGCTTGGGTATCTCGGGTGGCGGTTTGCCCGCAGACCCCGTGTCCTGGGTCGCTACTGGCGTGGGCTCGCCCTGTTTGCGGTCGTCTTCGTTGTCGCCAGCCTGCCTCCCGTTGTCGCCACTGTTCGCTCCGGGCGCTACCTCCCGATTCGTTCCAGCTACCAGGTCAGTGGGCGAGGTCCCTACGTCATGGCGCGACCGGAGCGGGTACCACGAGATCTGGGCGCCGCCGTTGGCGCACTGTACAGCGAGGCCAACGACCCATGGTTCGCGAAGAGCCGGGGTGGCGGCCTCGACGCGATGGTGGCCGTGCTGCTTCCCGCGGGGCTCATCTGGTGCGTGATGGCCCTGGCCGGTGATCGCTTCCGAGACCCGGCGTTCATGCTGCTGCTGTGGACGGGAGTCGGGCTGCTGCCAGCGGTCCTTCTCAGACACGTGGAGTTTCGACGCCTCCTGCTTGTCGAGCTCGCAGCGGAGGTGCTGGCGGCCATCATGCTGACGGAGGCGGGCCGGCTCGCAGCTCGGTCGCGTGGAGGACGCCGAGCCATGTTCTTGGCCGTTCCGCTCATCGTCGTCGCCTGGGCCGCCGTCGCTACGTACACGTTTTGGGACCGTGTCACGGTGTTCGAAAGTCGCAGCTCGACCTACTGGGTACAGCTCGTGGACGACATTCGCGGGCGGCTGGGCAAAGAGGGCATTGTGGCAGTCGTGGCGGCCAACCGGGACCAGACCGCCGAGCACCTTGATGCGATCCGGCTTGGCGCCTACGGCCAGGTGCGTGCCCTCGCCCAGCGAGGCGTGCCGTTGGAACGCGCCGTGCAGGTGGTGCCTGTGCAAGACGCCCAGACGGCCATCCAAGGGGACCTGAGGAAGGGCGTCCCGGTGCGAGTGGTGCTGTCGCGGAGCCTGGCCGACGACAAGCCACTGGCACAGAAACTCGAGCGCGTCGTCTACTCGTTGGATCCGAAGGCTCACCGGGAGGGCGTGGTAGATCAGCTTGGCAACGTCGCCCTGATCGCATGGACTGTTGCACCGGCGCAACCGGAGCCCGGACCCCTGCAGCCTTAGCCGGCGGCGTCCGCGGTGCCGGCGACACGCCTTGCCTCGGGCTACGGATGCCGCGGGCCGACCGGCTCGGGCGGGACCCCAGCTTTTTCCGGCTGGAGGTCGACCACAACGACCGTCAGCCGGTAGTCGGGGTTGGGACCGGCGAGCTCGCTCACCCGGGACCTGGGGTAACGCCGCAGAGCTTCTTGCAGGTCTGCGATAGCGGGCGGCTGCTGCTCACCGTGGACCACGGTCTGAAAGAGGAACACGGCCCGTTTCCAGTCCTTGATGCCCCTCAGGGGGTGGATCAGCGGGCGCAGCTTGGTCCACGTGTACCACGGCGTTCGCGGCAGTGAGCTCAGGCCTGAGGCTGGATCTTCGAGCAGCCGGGGGAATGGTGCGACACCGTCAGCACACGGGATCCAAGCGACCGGAAAGCGGTCCTTCTCGGCCAAGGTGTCAAGTAGGAGATAGGTGGTCATCGCGGGAAGGTTGGGGTGGGACGCATCGAGCACAGCGATCGTGCCGGGCTCGAGATAGGGCCGAAGGGAGCGCAGGCTGACCTCGATGCCGGGGGTCCCGGCAGGGTAGTTGGCGCCGGAAAACCAGAGGAAGGACTGCAAGGCCGCCAGACACGAGAAGGCCACGATGGCCGTTGCGGAGATGGCAAGACGGAGCGCGCGACGGTGCTGTGTGGCCCAGTGCCAGAGGACGGAGAATCCGACCCCGCCAAGGACCAGCAGGGCGGGGTACAGGGTGGCGGCGCGCTTGACGTAGCCCTCTGACGACAGAACCGACGGCAGGACGGCGGCGATCGCCCATGCCAGGACGACTCGGGAACGCCGGAGTGTCGGCACGAGGCATGCGAGACAGATCCCGAGCACCGCGAATGGCAGCGCTGTCCAGTTGAGCGATCTCTGAAGGAAGTCGGGAGCCGTCGGGAGGAATGTCTGGTGGAAGAGGTTTGGCACCCGGTAGAAGAGCCCGCTCAGGAGCTCGAGCGTGTTCCTGCCGGTCAGGTGAAGAATCTGCAGGAGAGCGTCGGAGAGAGCATGCACCGGAGCTGCGTCCCATGATGTGCGGTTGCCGAACTCGTGGACGAGGTCAGGGAACTGCCACCGGTGCGAGGCGATCAGCCACGGCAGGGGGATCGATGCCGCCCACAGTGCGAGGCCCGAGACAACGGCCAAAAGTGGCTTGAAGCCCAGGCGCCGGATCCGGGGAGAGCGTGTCAGGTAGGCGGTCCCGAACACGAACACCGGTATCAGGACCGCGCTTTGTCCGGATGGGTAGGTCTGCCAGCTGGCGCCCATCGCCAGGGCGAGCAGGGCGAAATCCAGCGGCCGGCGGCGTTCCTCCGCGCGGAACAGGGCGAGACACACGATGAGGGGCGCCCACAGCGTCGAGGCATGCGGGTGGACGTCGCTGCGGCCCCAGCCGATCTGCAGCGGATCCAGAACGAAGAAGGAGGTCGCGAGCAGGGCGGCGGGTCGACCCCCCACCCGTCGGGCGACGGCGTAGAGGAGAGGCACCGAGGCCAGCGACACGAGCGCAGCGGCGACCCGGATCGAGAGCACCGTGGATCCGAGGAGGTGTGTCGTCAGCCATACGGGCAGGTAGAAGGAAAGGTGCAGCGGCGCCCACGGGCCGTTCTTGCCGGCATCGGCCAGCCACATGCCGTGTAGGCTGGTGGCGCCGGCGTAGTACGGCGCCAGCTCGCCCTCGAAGTAGTCGACGATCCTGTCGAGCTGGTAGAACCGGAACAGCGCGGCGACGAGGATCAGGAGCACCAGGGCCAGAACATCGGTGCGATCCCACACCGCCGTTCGGGGAGCCGCGTGCCGCCACGCCGTGGCGTCGGTCCTGGCAACCTTGATCAGGCCGCAGGCGGCCAGGCCGCCTCCGACAAGCCACAGCCCGGCGCCGGCGGTCGGATGTCTCAGAACCAGCGCGACCTGGCCCCAGGTGGCGGCAACCAGGCCGGCGATCAGCCACCGGGTGGGAGCGTACCGGCCAGCGGCCCTTCCCAGCGCGGCCCAGCACCAGAGAGCGGTGAGAGCAGTCGCTACCCCCACGGTCAACGGGCCAAAACGGGAGGCGATCGCCGCGCCTGCCGCGACCAACCAGTCCATGAGAGGCGCTGCGACAGCCCAGACCTCGCAACGGGCAGCCTGGTCGTGCACAGCGACGGCCACGAAAAGGGCGCTCACGCCGAAGAAGGCGCCGGCAACCAGGACTCCCGCCCCCCGCTTCACGGCGGCAATCGTACATGATCCCTTGCAACCCTGGATGTTCCCGTTACAGTTGAGACGTGTTGGGCGGTACGACCTCCCGCCGGCGACTCGTTGCCTGGGCCGCGCTGCTGGTGCTGAGCCTGGGGCTTCACCTGTGGCGGCTGGGGGTGCGATCGTTCCACCACGACGAGGCCATTCACGCTTCGCTTTCCTTCAACCTCGCCCAGCACGGGACCTACCGCTACGATCCCACCTATCACGGGCCGCTGCTGTACGCACTGACCGCCGCCGGGTTCACGGTCCTTGGCGACTCCGATTTCACCGCACGCCTTCCGATCGCGCTCGCCGGCGTCCTGCTGCTGGGAGTGGCGTGGAGCCTGCGGCGCGAGATCGGCGAGCGGGCGGCGTGGTGGACGGGTTTGCTGGTCACCATTTCGCCGGTGTTCCTGTACTACGGCCGCTTCCTGCGCATGGACGTGCTGGAGGTGCTGACGGTGACGGCGGCGCTGGTCGCCTTCCTGCGGCTCGTACGCGGGAGCGTCCGCGCCTGGCCGTGGCTCGGGCTGTGGGCCGGGCTCGCCCTCGCCACCAAGGAGACCGCATACGTGACCGCCTTCCTGCTGGGCCTGACGGTGCTCGTCATGGCGGTCGGACGGGGGTTGGCCGGCCCCGTCTCGGCGGGCGGCAGATGGCTCTTCGAGCACCGCTTCGGTGTTGCCACATCGCTGCTGGTTGCCGTGGCCGTGGCGGTGCCGCTGTACACAGTCCTGTTCCGGTGGCCGCAGGACGCGATGTTCCCGGTCAAGGCGGTGTCGTACTGGTGGCACCAGCACAGCATCGAGAGGGTGCGAGGGCCGTGGTGGTACCACTTGCCGCGCCTCGTCCAGTACGAGCTCCTGCCCCTGGCGGCGGCCACGGTGCTGATGCTGCGCAGGCGGGCGAAGCGTCCGCTGGAGGTCTTCCTCTTCACCTTCGGCGTGCTGTCGATCGTCATGTACTGCTACCTGGGCGAAAAGGTGCCGTGGCTGGAGGTTCATCAGGTGTGGCCGTTCATCCCGCTGGCGGGGATCGAGCTGGCAGAGGTCTTCGGCGGACGGCGGCGCTGGCCCAAGGCGGTCGCCGGCGCGGCCCTTCTGCTCACCGCCGCCACGGCGGTGACGGCGGCGTTCGTTACTGACGAGATCTCCCCGTCACTGCCGCGGGTCGAGTCGCTGGTGTACGTCCAGACCTGTCCGGAGGCGGTCGCGCTGGCGCGGGCGGGCGAGAAGTTGAGCGCGAGCGGGGGGCCGGTGGCAGCGGTCAGCGGCCAGGCCGAATGGCCCCTGTCATGGTACTGGCGGCACCTCGACGTCTGGTGGGGGTTGCCGCCGCCCGGCATGCGCCCGCCGCTGGCGGTGTGCGATCCCGAGCAGGAGGCGGAGCTCCGCACCCGGCTCGGGCCGGTCTACAGTGCCAGGCGGATCCCGCTGCGGGCGTGGTGGGTGCCGGCCGGGACCCACCCGAGCCTCGGCGATGTCGTGCGCTACCTGCTGACTCGGAGGCCCTGGTCGGCGATCGGCTCGACCGACGTTGTCGTGCTCGAGCGGCAGGCGTCGCCGGCCGCCATGGTTCGCGAGGTGGCGGTGCCGCAGGTGCTGCGAGACCAGCTCGGCGTGACGGCGGTCGAGGCTCTCGGGGAGGGCTACCTGAGTTCGCCAAGGGGGCTCGCCGTCTCCGGTCGGCGGCTCGCCGTGGCCGACCCGGGCCTGTCACAGATCGTCTTCTTCGACCTATCCGGCAAGCCGCTCGACATCTCCCTGGCGACCGAGCTGAAGGAGCCGGAGGACGTCGCCTGGTTGCCGGGCGGTGTGCTCGCCGTTGCCGACACCTGGAACCACCGGGTGCTGGTCACCGACCCTGCCTCCGACAAGGTGAGACCGGTGCCCGAGCCTGACGGCGGCTGGTACGGGCCCAGGTCGGTCGCTGTCTCCCCGGGGGGCACGCTCGCCGTCAGCGATACCGGCAACAAGCGCATCGTGCTGATCGCGCCGGGCGGCCGGCGCGTCTGGACCATCGGGGGGCCGGGCTCGAGGCCCGGTGAGCTGGACGAGCCGGTGGGCATCGCTTGGCTGGGCAGGCGGCGGCTGCTGGTGTGCGACACCGGCAACCACAGGCTGCAGGTGTTGAGTCAAGACGGGCGCGTGCAGCAGGTCGTACCGCTTCCCGCGGCCTGGCCGGACCGCTACTCGCGGCCGCAGGTCGCCGTGCTTTCTCCCGATCGCTGGGTTGTCAGCGACACCCCGAACCGGGCGCTGTGGGTGATCCGGGATGGCCGTCCGGCGCGGGTCGA
The DNA here is from genome assembly GCA_964552395.1 of uncultured Thermoanaerobaculia bacterium. Taxonomy (GTDB): domain Bacteria; phylum Acidobacteriota; class Thermoanaerobaculia; order Thermoanaerobaculales; family Sulfomarinibacteraceae; genus JAJDNH01. The sequence continues at coordinate 29,317 of CAZKGM010000008.1, forward strand.
CCTGGCGGTGCTCGGCATTGCGCCGACCGGTGTCGCCTGGTCCGCCCCGCTCCTGCTGGTTGGCGATGCGGGCGGGCGCGTGTGGAGGCTCGAGGTCGCGCCTGGGAGCAGCGGCGGCGCTGTGGCCCGGTCAGGCTCGGCGACGCGGTAATTGTCAAAGGTTCTTGAAAGGGCTCGCTGTGCCCTTGACTCCCGATTGGCGGGGCCGGATGATGAAAGCGATGGGTAACCATGTCCAGGAGTATGTGTTCAGAGGACGACGGCACGGGACGGACCGCTGCGTCGGCCGGGCGGCTCGTTCACGCGAGCTTGGCTTCACGCTGATGGAGGCGCTGGTCGTGGTGGCGATCCTCGGCATCGTTCTTGCCGTCGCCATCCCGAACATGCAGCGGGCACGCGTGCGGGCGCACATGCTCGAGCAGGTCCGCTCCCTGAAGCAGGCGGCGGCGCTGGGCCGCATCTACGCCATCAGGAACGGATCCACGGTGGTTCTCGGCGTCCCGGAGGGGTCCGGAGTCACGGTCACCATGTGGGTCGACAACGGCGCGACCCCGCTCGTGTATGACGACGGTGAGATGGTGCTGGAACGGTGGCGCATCGCCGACGACGTCAGCCTCGCCGAAGCGACAGACGCAACCCGCAGGCTGCGGCCGTTGTCTGCAGGTGCCAAGGGCATCGTCTTTCGCGCTGACGGCGTCGTGGAGTCCAACGTGACGCCGCCGCACGACAGCGGCTACGGCGCCGTCGAGCTCACGGGGCCTTTTGGCAATGATCTGCGGATCAGCGTCCTCGGCGGTCCCGGGACAACCGTCGTCGAGATGAAGGACGCTTCCGCTTCCGGGGGCTGGACCACCGACATGAAGTACTGGAGGTACTGATGAGGGAGGCGTCGACGGGCGCTCGGCAGCGGGGCTTTTCTCTGATCGAGGTTCTCGTCGCGCTGGCGATCCTGGGGTTTGTGGTGCTCGGGATCGTGGGCCTGTTCTCGCGGTCGGTGCTCGAGAACGCGAGCGGGTTCGATTATGCACGCCTGTCCGCCGTCGCCCGGCACATCGTTGAGGACATGCAGTCCCGGCCGTTCACCGACCCGGTGCTGGCGGCTGGAACGAGGCAGTGGACGGGCACTTTGCCGCAGGGATTCAGAGTCGACTATGCAGTAGAGGATTTCAGGGTCTTCAACTGGGCCGAGGTCCAGGCCACTCCCTGGCCGGCGCCGGCGCCGACCGCGGTGCCGACGCCCGGGGTGCCGACGCCGGTCCCGGGCGCCAACACCGTGGCCAACCTGAAGCGGGTGACCTTGCATATCCGCACGACCAAGGTGGCCGGCATCGGGCTGCGGGACTTCGTGGTCACCGCGCTGATTGCACCGTAGGAGTCATGAGCATGCAGGACAACGAGCTGAGCCGGGGATTCACCCTCATCGAGATGCTCATTGCGGTCGCCGTCTTGGTGGTCGTGTTCGTGGGCCTGCTGGGGATGCTCGAGAGCTCGTCGAGGGTTTCCAAGGTCGAGTCCGAGCTGGCCGACGTGCAGGAGAACGTGCGCTACGCAACCTACGCCCTGGTCCGTGTCGTGCGTACCGCGGGCGGTACGAACCTGCCCCTGGCCCAGATGGTGGGTGGCAGCCTCAACTGGGTGTCCCTGCAGATCCTGGACAACCAGACGGCGGCCTTCACCGATGACATGAGCGGCAGTCACACCCCGTTCCCGGGCAGCGACGTGCTCCTCGTCCGTGGGTTTTTCCAGTACCCGGTGTACTTCGTCGATCCCCATATTGACGTCGACGTCTCCGCGGGGACGGTGACCCTGAAGGCAACCACCGGCGGCTCCGGCATGACCCAGGCGGTGCCAGCCACCGGAACGGAGATCACCGGCAAGGGGCTGGTGCTGATCGGCCGCAACCAGTACGCGGTGGCCACGATCACGGGTGGGACCGCCAGCGGCAGCGACATGACGGTGACCTTTGCCGGCGGCGGCAGCGACACCTGGAACACGCTCAACCCCGGTGGCAGCTATACGCCTCCCGGGTTCGACGTCTACCAGGTGGGGATTCTCGATTCATACGCCTTCTTTGTCGACCAGTCGTACCAGCTGATGCGGTGGCGCGCGGGGGCGAGCGGCGGGGTCACCGAGCCGGTGGCCCTCGGCATCGGCGGCTTCCAGGTGGCGCTGGAGCTGAGGGTCGACACCAACGGCGATGGGGTCCCGGATACTCCCCAGTGGTTCTACACCGGTGGCGCCGGCGCCCCCACCGACCCACAAGCGGTGAACGGCGAGCCGCTGATGCTGCGCCTGACGGTTCTCGGCCGAACGTCCTTTCCGGTCCCCAACTGGGGCGAGCCGACTGCCACCTTCAACGTCGAAAACATGGATCCCACGACCGTGACTCCGTCCATGCGCCGGTCCAAGTGGCGCACCCTGCAGGTGCAGGCGGCGTTGCGGGACTTCGTGCTGTGAGGAAATGATGACGGAAAGAAACGCCGAGCCTGTCGAGAGCTGTACCGCCGAGGAGATCGGCCGCGCCGCCGGCGAGCGCGGATTCGCGCTCATCCTGGCGCTGATGGTGGCGCTGGTCCTGGCCTTCTTGGGCGTCGGCCTGTTGCTCCAGACCTCCCTCGGCCTGCAGGCGAGCGGCGCCGACCGCTGGGTGGTCAAGTCCCTCAACGCGGCGGACGCCGGCGTCATGATGGAGATCGAGCTGATTCAGTCCGGGTATGTCCTCGATCCCAACACCCTTCCCGGCGCCAACAACAACCGCTTCGTTCTTCAGGACGACCCCTCGCTTCCGGGCCTGCTGCGGGGCGAGTACGAGGTTCGGATCGGACGTCTGTGCGAGGTCCAGCCGGCGACGCCGATTATCGGCTGGGAGGAGCAGTACCGGCAGCGGTACCTGCACGTCGAAAGCCGCGCCACCCGCTCGATCGGCGCCCTGGTCGGCACGACCGGCGCACAGGTGCGGGCCGACGTCACGATCTGGCCTTTCGACATGACCAACATCACTCCTCTGACGAGATGCTACTAGGGGGCGAAGATGAGAGCTCAAACCTGGAAAACGGTGGCACTGGCGCTCGCGGCGGTGGTGGCGTCGACGGCCACGGCATGGGCGCAGCAGGGGAGTGCGAACGATGACAAGAGCCTGCTGCGCGCCGTCAGCGCGCCTCCCAACATCCTTGTCATCCTCGACTCCTCGACCTCGATGACCTGGGACCCGGCGACCGACTTGGTGACCCTCGCGAACGGCAGCCAGGGCCCGGCGGATGGCGCCATGTACCCGGGCAACGGCGACGACCCGCGCTCACGCATGGGCATCGCCAAGCGGGTTCTGCTCCAGAACCTCAGCCTCACCGATGTCAACGGAAATCCGGTTCCGGTCAACTGGGCCCTGGCCCAGTACACCCTGGGCTATAACTCCATCGACCAGAAGCACTGGGCCGTCGAGAGCCTGGGGCAGGACCGGTTCCACATCATCGAGCCCCATTACGCGTTCCGCATCGGTCTCAACGCGAACGCCGACGGCAGCCTGCTGACGGACCCGGCCGACATCGCCCCCGACGTGATGATCGGCATGCGCCAGTACTTCCCGACCAACACGGCGACGTTCCCGTTCAAGGACCGCTATGGCCCGCTGGACGCGCAGGATCTGGGCTTCGTCGGCGTGACCGGCAGCCGCTTCGACCTGCTGCCGATCTACTTCGGCGAGCCCACCGATCCCGATCAGTTCCCGGCCGGCCGCTGGATCACCTCGTTCCAGCGGTGCACCGGAACGGCGGCGGAGTGTGACGGGACGTGGACTGACGGCGCCACCCCCCCCTTCCGCCGCTGGCAGCGGCGCGCCCGCCTCACCTTGGTGACCGACCCAGCCAACGCCGTCCTCACCCCGGAGGCTGGCTGCCCCGCGTGCACGGCGGCCCCCGACTACAACCATGATGGGACGCCGGACGCGATCGACGAGGACTACAACATGGACGGGACTGCCGACGACGACATGGACGGCGATCCCGCCAACGACTGGCTCGCCTACGTCGACCTGACGGAGGAGCGGCGCTACCAGGACTGTGCGCCGCCGGCGGAGTACCCGACCTGGACGGCGACGCCGACCGCGACGCCGACCGCGACCCCGACGCCGACGCCGACGCCGACCGCGACCCCGATCCCGTGCCCGGACGACGGCAACGGCCTCCTCGGTGAGTACTACCACTGGAACTCGGGAGGAGCTGACTACGGCTCGTACGGTGCCGAGATCCTGGCGCGGATCGACCCGCAGGTCAACTTCGACTGGGGACACGGCAGCCCGGACCCGAGCATCGCCAAGGATTACTTTGCGATCCGCTGGACCGGCCAGGTGATGCCGGCCGTGCCCGGCACGTATACCTTCTGCGGCAGGTCGGACGACGGCCAGCGGCTGTGGATCGACGGCGTCAAGATCATGGATGACTGGTCTCCCCATGGCGCCCACGAGAAGTGCAGCGCCCCGATCGAGCTGGACGCCTGTCAGCTCCACGACATCAGGTACGACTTCTTCGAAAACGGGGGTTCGGCGGTCGCACAGCTCCGCTGGATCCCGCCGAACGCCGGCAAACAGGCCATTCCGCAGGCCTACCTGCACGCTGCGGGGCTGCCGACGCCGACGCCGACGCCGACGGTGACGCCGACCGCGACGATCACACCGACGCCGACAATCACACCGACGCCGACACGAACGCCGACACGGACGCCGACGCGGACGGTGACGCCGACGCCGACCATTACGCCGACGCGGACGATCACGCCGACGCCGACCATTACGCCGACGCCGACACGGACGCCGACGCCGCGGCCGACGCGCACGCCGACGCCAACGCCGACCATTACGCCGACGCCGACACGGACGCCGACGCCGCTACCGACACACACGCCGACGCCGACGCCGACGGTGACGCAGACGCCGACACGGACGCCGACGCCGCTGCCGACGGAGACGCCGACGCGGACGCCGACTGAGACGCCGACGCCGCTGCCGACGCACACGCCGACGCGGACGCCGACGCCGTCGCCGACCCCGACACCGACCCCGACACCAACCCCGACGCCGACGCCGACCCCGTCGCCGACGCCGACCCCGTTGCCCTTCTAGGGGAGGGAGGACCGCATGAACCGGATTGCCCCGCCTTTCGAACGTACGACCCGGGAGCAGCTGCGGCCCGGCGCGGGTCCGACGTGCCTCGGTCTCGTGGCGGCCGCGCTCCTGGTCGCCTTCGCAGCGGTCGCTCCTCCCGCCGCCGCGCAGACCGTCCTGCCCCCTGCCGCCCAGCTGCAGCAGGTGTTCTCGACCGACTTCGAGAGCGGCACCATCGATTCCTCGGTGTGGACGGTGTCGCCCTCCGGCAGCGGTAACTGGGAGATCAGGAACGATCCTCCCTGGTGTTTCGGGGGCGGTCACTGGGACGACTACCTGGCCGAGGACGGCGCCAGGTCGACGTCACCCACCGCGCTGGTACTCAACCAGTCCATGCCCGGCAACCCGGGCTACAACCCCCTGACCTGGACCAACATCCGCGCCGAGTTCGACTTGCACCAGGGAAGCACGGGTCAGATGGGCTTCCTGTGGGGCTTACAGCCGGATTCGAACGGCGACGGCTACCCGGACGCCGGCTACCTGTTCTACGTCGACCATCTGGCCGATGCCAGCGGCGCTGTCGGGTCGCCGAACCGTGCCGTCTGGTACCTGATCCGGCGCGAAAGCGACGTCAACACGGTGGTGGGCCAGGGCGAGGTGGTTCTCGATGCTGGCACTGCCGGATTGGACTCCATGTACGCGGGGCGGTGCTACAGGATGCGGGTTGACTTCTACTGCGGCAACCTCCGCGTCCAGGTGCGGTCCGAACGCTTCAACGACTCCGGCTGCTCGGGTGGCTGCTATCAGGGATGCGGGTGGGACGGTAGCGACCCGGAGAGCGCCTGGTGCACTATCGTCGAGTGGACCGACCCGGACCCGGTCCTCACCCCGGGCGGCGTCGGCCTGTGGCATGGGAGCACCGAGCAGTGGTGGGTCAGCAGAGGCCGCTGGGACAACGTCGACATCTGGTCCTGGGGACCGGACTGCACCATCTGTACCGACTGGTCCCAGTGGGGAACCGGCTGGGCGACGGGGAACGAGTCCGCCACCGATCACATCCCGTTCAAGGTCCTGTTCGACTACATGGCCGCGGACACCACGCTGCTGTCGTTCGACGGCGCGTACAAGCCCACCGATCAGCTGTGCGACCAGTGGAACCTGCTGGTCGACCTGCCACCCCCCGGCTCGCCCACCGGCTCCTCGACCGCGGACGTCCAGCACTACCTGGAGCGCGTGGCCACCGCCAAGACCCCGCACACAGGGGACGGAGGGGACTGGCTGACCTACGGCGACGACTTCACGCCGCCGCCTCCTCCCCCCAGCGCCAACCCCATTCCGCTGATGTACTGGGGGCAGACGCCGATCGACCAGACGCTGCAGTCGGCCTACCAGTGGTACAGGACGACGCGAGGGATCGGCGGACCGTGGGACGACGAGCACGACCCGCTGGCGGCATGCCGCAACTGGTACATCATCTTCATCACCGACGGCGAGGAGAGCTGCGACATCTCGGCCGATGCCACGCCGGCGGTGTGCCACTGGCTGGACGAGAACGAGAGCTTTGCCAACCCCGGCGCCGGCCTCGAGAAGGTGCCCATCTACACGATCGGCTTCTCGACCAACGTCAGCGACACCTCGCCGCTGAAGTGCATGAGCAATCTGACCGGCGGGACCTTCAGCACCGCGGCGGATGCCACCGAGCTCGCCGACGCGCTCAGCAATGTGATCCTCCACATCCCCGAGGACCCGGCGACCTTCGCACCGGTGACGGTGTCGCCGCCGCCGTCGACGATCGGCGGCGCGTACTCGAACGACTTCCTGATGACGGTGCCGCTGTTCATTCCGAAGAACCAGACCTCGATCTGGGACGGGCACCTGTACGCGTTCCAGATCAACCCCAACAACCCGACGCCGCCGCTCAAGCCCGTCTACGACCAGGCCGGGACCACGATCACGGGCTACGTGCTCGACACCGACCAGGCCAAGTGGGATGCGGCGGCGATGGTGACGACCCAGATCAGTGGCTCGCCGGGACGGAACCTCTTCTTTACCCGGCAGGACGGCTCAGGGGTCTGGAACCAGCGGACGTTGCTGGACGAGATCAAGACCAACAGCACCTACCTCGCCGACTTCAAGGCTGTCAGCGGGCAGGCGGGCGCCAGCGATAATGACGCCCAGGAGGTCATCGACTTCGCGGAAGGGCACGACGCCACCTTCGACAACGGCAGCTCGGCCACCCGTGTGGCTCTCGGCGATATCTTCCACTCTCAGCCGGTGGCGATCGGCCCGCCGAACGACTTCCGCTACCTGATCAGCAACGTCCACGGCTACACCAGTTACGCACAGTTCGAGCAGTACCGGCGGCGGGTGGTGCTCGCCGGCTCCAACGACGGCCTTCTGCACGCCTTCGACGGCGGCTTCTTCAACCGTGACACGACCAACTGGCCGAATGCCTTCGACCTCGGCAACGGGACCGAGCTGTTCGCGATGGTCCCCCACGCGGTGATTGGGAGCCTCTGGAGTATGGCGACCAACCCCGTCCAGCGCTACATGGTGGACGGCAACATCGGTATCGGGGACGTGTACATCGATCCGTCCGGCAGCGGGGACGAGTGGCGCACGATCGCCGTCGCCTCGATGCGCCGGGGCGGGCGGGGTGTGACCGCGCTCGATGTCACGCAGCCGGATCCGGTCCCCTCGGGCGGGGGCGTTCCCACGGAGTCGGCACTCCCGGGCTGCACCACTGGAGGGGCGGGGTGCAGCGGCAACTACCCGGCGGTCCTCTGGGAGTTCACGGCGGATCAGGACACGGACGACGATGCCAACGGGATCAAGGACCTCGGCTGGACGTGGTCGACGCCGGTGGTGGTTCGGGTCAAGTGGGCGGGCGGTACCGCTCAGAACCCGAATGACAAGTTCATGGTCTTCTTCGGTGGTGGCTGGGATGGCGGCCAGGGGGATCGTGGGAACTACTTCTACGGTCTCGATGCGGCCACCGGCCAGGTGATCTACAAGCAGAACATCGCGTCGGCGGTTCCGGGAAGCCCCGCCACCCTGGACGCCAACGACGACGGCTTCGTGGACAAAATCTACTTCGGCGACTCCAAGGGTGGGCTGTGGCGGCTCGATCTCACCGCGGACCCGACGGCGGGAGGGCCGGCGACGGACTGGGATCTGACCAGGATCTACGGCTTCGGCCCGGAGACGGTGACCCTGGCCGACGGCAGCACGGTCACCAGGCAGCTCATGTTCTTCCAGAAGCCGAAGCTGGTGCCGGTGCTGTACTCGGGCGGCGGCTTCGTGTGGGGGTTGGCGATCGGGACCGGCGACCGCTCCAACATCGGCGCGCTCGACGGCGTTCATAACCGCTTCTACTTCGTTCTCGACAGCGGGCAGTCGAGCGCCCTCGGTGAGTCGGACCTGCAACGGATCGACGTTCTCACCGACGGCAACGTCGATCCCCCGGAAACGACCTACTTCGACCCGGCGAACGGCCTGTACGGCTGGTACCTCTACCTGAGAGAGAACGAGAAGGTCAACACCGACGCGATCGTCGCCAACGAGATCGTCCAGTTCCCGACCTTCGAGGGCACCGGGATCGGATCAAGCGGCGGCGGCACGGGCGAGCCGGCGACGTGTCAGTCGGAAGGCACGGGTCGCCTCTACCGGGTCAACTACCTCAACGGCAACGGCACCGAGGGTGATCGCGATCAGGATCTCGGCGGCGGCCTTATCACCGGCCAGACCGGCTATACTCTTGGGGGGACGACCATCTCCTACGTGATCAAGAAGGACACGGGAGGGCAGGAGTTCGAGTTCGGAGGCGGCGCGTTCCACCGGATCACGAACTGGCGACAGGAGTAGAACATGACTGGGAAGAGCCTGTTGGTCGCGGCGCTCGCCATGGCAGTGGCGGCGGCAGCCGGCGCGGTGGACATCGTCCTCAAGGATGGGACCGTGATCCACGCCAAGTCGTACCAGGTGAACGGGTCCTACGTCGTGGTGACCGCCGACAACGGGGCCAAGGTTGCGTACGACCGGGCGGATGTCGACATCGCGTCCATGCGCCAGGCGGCAGCCGGTGGGGCCTCCGAGCCCACCGAGAAGCCACCGGAACCCCGCGGGTTGGTAAGCCAAGCCGTGGCCCGGACGCCGACGGAGGGCGCCGGGAAGGCGGGGTTGACGATCACCGACAAGGACGTCGCCCACGTGGGAGGAACCGGCGAGATCGAGCCGGAGAACCCAGAGGACGAGGGCGCGAGCTCCCTTGCCGATCACAAGGAGGGTGGGCTGGTCGTTCTCCAGGGCGTACGCGTGGATCCCGGCGCCGCGAAGAACGAATGGAACGCCCATGGCGAGGTGGTGAACCGGAAGAGCATGCCGGTCTCCGACGTGCGGGTGGTGGTCGAAGCGGTCGGCTCGGGCAACCAGACCATCGGGAAGGCTGAGGTAGCGATCGGCGACCTTGCTCCGGGCGGCAAGGGTGTTTTCTCCCATGCGTTCACCAGCCCGACGATGCCCGCCCTGCGAGTGCGGACCTTCTGGATGCAGACCGAGGCCCCAGTGCCGGCGCCGTCAGGCGCTGGCGCGCAACCGTCAGCGGGTGGAGGCGCAGCGGCGGCCGGCACGGCGCGAGGCGCCGAGGCGCCCAGGGTCAGCGCCGGCAGCAGGCCGGCGTCGTTGCAGTGGGGTGGTTCTCCGGCCTACAAGCGCGGAGGCGCCAGTCCGGCAGCAACTCCGTTGCCGCACTGAGAGCAGTGGAGGCAGCGAGCAGGGCATCGGTGGGTAACGGCAGAGATCCGGTTCAGTATCCGTGACGGCTTCAGTTGACGAGGTGAGAATGCGGCACCGTTGGTTGCTTGTCGTGGCCGGAGTGGCAGCGCTCATCGTTGTCGCGGTTATCGTTTTCTTGTCCGTGAAGCGCAAGCCCCCGTCGGTCGGTGAGTCGATTCACGCCGGGGTTCATCAGGCGGAAGTGCCGACACTGGGAGAGCACACGAAGCTCAACCTGCGCAAGGTCTGGGTCGTCCGGCAGAAGGGCTTCACCGCCTGGAGGTTCTACCTTCTCTGTGTGGACCCCGGCGGGTGCCGGCAACAGGTGCGGCTGACCTTCCACTACCTGTCACGTGGCGAGCCGCAGACCGTAGCTATCACCCGCAGCGTGGACCTGGCACGTGGGGGGACGCTTCACGATGGGTTCCTGCAGCGGCCTCCACGGGATGTGGAGCGGGTGACCAGCATGGAGATCAAGGTTCTGCAGTCCTATACCTCGGCGCCGGAGGCCACCCCGCTCCCCTGGTGATCCCGGGCGGCTGCACGTCGGCACCGGCTCAGAGCGGGCTGGGTTTGGGTCAGTCCAGGATTCCCTCGATCCTGTCCATGATCCCGTTCATCCGCCGGATCAGCGCCTCGTACGGTGCGCTTGTCGCGAGGTCAACGCCGGCGTTTACCAGAAGCTGGTACGGGTAGTCCGAACCTCCCGCCTCCAGGAGGCCCAGGTAGCGTTCCCGCGCCCCGCGTCGTCCGGCCAGGACCTCATCGGCGAACAGCGATGCGGCCGCGATCGACGTCGCGTACTGATAGACGTAGAAGCTGGAGTAGAAGTGGGGGATGAAGGCCCACTCGACGGCGTAGGAGTCGTCGATCGTGAGGACCCCCTCGTCGTGACCGTGGTAGCGGCGCAGCAGGCGGCCGTACATTTCTGACAGCCTGTCGCCGGACAGCGCCTCGCCCCGCTCGACCAGGCGGTGGATCTCGAGCTCGAACTCCGCGAACATGGCCTGACGGAAGAAGGTCCCGCGAAGCCTCTCCAGTGCCGAGCCGAGGTAATACAGACGCTCGGTGTCGCCGCCCGCGGTGGCCAGCATGTGCTCGAGCAGGAGGGCCTCGTTGAAGGTCGAGGCAACCTCGGCGACGAAGATCGAGTAGTCTGCCGTCGGGTACGGCTGAGCGGTGTTGGCGAGGTGGGAGTGCATCGCATGTCCCCACTCGTGCGCCAGCGTTGACAGCGACTCGTAGTCGTCGTTGAAGTTCATCAGCACGAACGGGTGCTCGTCGTAAACCGATCCCGAGGAGTAGGCGCCAGAGCGCTTGCCCGGGCGCGGGAAGACGTCCATCCACCGGTTGCTGAACCCCTTGCGAACCGTGGCCACGTAGTCGGGACGGAGCGGGGCGAGGGCCTCCAGGACCAGCCGCTCGGCGCGCTCGATTGGGAACGACAGCTTGGAGCCGACCAGGGGCGGGTAGATGTCGAAGTACCGCAGGTCGTCGATCCCGAGCATGCGTCCGCGAAGCTCGAAGTAGCGGCGCAGCGTCGGCAGGCCCTTGTTCGCCTCGTCGATCAGGGTCGTGTACACCACCTCGGGGATGTGATCGCCGTCGAGAGCGGCGGCGAGTATTGACGGGTAGCGCCGCGCCTGCGAGTAGAACAGGTCGCGCTTGACCTGCGAGTTGAGCATCACTCCGCAGGTCCGCTGATACCCTTCCCAGGTGCCCCAGAAAGCATCGAAGACGCGCCTCCTGTCTTCCCGGTTCGGAGCCGCCCGGTAGCGAGAGTAACCGGCCTGGTCGAGGCAGGCCTCGGTGCCGTCGCTGAGCGTGACGGTCGGCCACGGAATCTCGGCGTTGGCGAGGACGGAGTATGCCGCCGAAGGTGCATCGGCCATCAGGCCGGCGGTCGCGACCACCGTTTCGGCCTCGGCGCCTAGCGTGTGCGGCCGGCGGCGCAGGATATCGTCCAGGAGGTGGCGGTAGATTGCCAGGCCGGGCTCCTCGGCGATGAACGTGTTGACACGCTGCTCCCCAATCTCGAGAATCTCGGGATCGAGGAAGCTGGCCTCCTGGGAAAACCGGTTTGCCAGCATGACGGCCGTCTGCCGCATCTCGAGGGAGGGGGCGTCGCGCGTGTCCTCGTCGGAGCGCATCGAAGCGTAGGCGCCGACCCTCCGTAGCTGCTTGCCGAGCTCGAAGAAGGTATCGAGACAGGCTCTGAGCTCGCCGGCCCCTTCTCCGAGCTTGCCTCGGAACGAGGAAATGACGGCCAACCGCTCGCCGACCTCGGCCCTGGCCGCGCTCCACGCATCCCGTGACGGGTAGATGTCGGTGAGGTTCCAGCAGTAGGTCGTGGCGTCGTGCATTATGAGCTCCTCGGTGAAGGACGCGGCTGCCTTCACGTGCAGCATCGCGAGCAAGAACAGCGGTGGGGATGGAGGCCATTTCCCTGTGGTCCATCCCACCGGTCTCGTCGTCCCGGCGGTTCATCATAGCCCGGATCGTCGGAGGATCCGTGCACGGTAGAATGCTCGCCACGGTTCGGGTGCACACAGGGCCCGGAGGCCGGCAGGAGGTGGATCGATGGCGCATCACTTCGAGCAGGTGGAAGCTCTCGATGGGTTCCAGTACTGGAAACATCCCGGCAACGGCCTGACGGTCATCACCTGCACGACGCCGGTCGCTCCCGTCGCGAGCTTTTGTGTGGTCTACCGGGTCGGGTCGAGACACGAGGCGACGGGGCATACCGGTGCGACGCACATCCTCGAGCACCTGATGTTCAAGGGGACGGAGCGGTTCAACCGTGACCGTGGGACGGAGATTGCGCGCGTTCTGCAGCGGGTCGGCGCGTCATTCAACGCCACCACCTGGCTCGACCGCACCAGCTACTACGAGACCGTTCCGGTCGAGCACCTGCCGCTGGCGATGGAGATCGAGGCCGACCGCATGCGCGGTGCCCTGGTTCGGGACCAGGACCTCGCGAGTGAGCGGACGGTGGTTCTGAACGAACTGGCGCGGGGCGAAAACGATGCCTTCGATCTACTGCTGAAGGCATCCTTCGGCCACGCCTTTCTCGAGCACCCGTACCACCACCCGACGATCGGCTGGCGGTGCGACGTCGAGAACGTCTCGGCCGGCGTGCTGCGCCGCTTCTACGACACCTACTACTACCCTGACAACGCGACCGTCATGGTGGTCGGTGACATCAATGAAGAGGCGGCGCTGACCGAGGTGGAGCGGCACTTCGGAGCGATCCCGCCGGCGCCGGCGCCCGTGCCCGAGGTGCTGGCTCGTGAGAGCGAGCAGCGCGGCGAGAATCGCTTCCAGCTTCACCGTGCCGGCGAGGTCGGCTGGTTGGCGCTGTCGTGGCACATTCCGGACGGCCTTCACGGGGATCTGCCGGCGCTGTCAGTGCTCGCGCAGGTGCTGGCCGAGGGTGTCACCTCGCGCCTGTACCAGAAGCTGGTCGAGGCCAACCTCTGCCTGAGCGTGCACGCGTTCGCGTGGCAGCTGCATGACCCGGGGCTGCTGCAGATCTTCGCGACCCTCGCCCCGGGCGTGGACCACGCACGGATCGAGGCCATGATCCGCGACGAGATCTCGGCCCTGCGCAGCGCCTCGCCGGAGACAGCCGAGGTCGAGAGAGCGAAGATCCAGGTACGGACGGATCTGGCGTTCCACCGCGAGTCACCTGCCCGAATGGTGGCGGCGCTAACGGAGGCGGTGGCGATCGGCGACTGGCGCCGCTTCGTGCGGGAGCTCGACGAGATCCAGGCCGTGACCGCAGAAGATGTGCGCAGGGTCGCCGAGTGCTACCTGACCGACCTCGGTCTCACGGTCGGCTGGTTCGTGCCCGAGGGTGGCGGCGGCATCGAACTGGCGACCGTTGCGCCCGCCCCGTGCTTCTATCGGGCGCCGTTTTCCGAGCGGGTAACCGTGAAGGACCTTCCCGGTCGCGCGCGTCTGGCGGTCCTTCCCAACCCGCATGCGCCGACCGTGACGATCGCCGGGTCGCTGCTCGCAGGGCGGGCGCTGGTGGAGGACGGGCGTGCCTCTGTCGCGGCGTTCACCGCCGCCATGGCCGAGCGCGGGACTCGCCGGCGGGGGCGCCTCGAGCTGGCCCGTGAGCTGGAAGACCACGGCTTGGAGCTGGCCGTCGACGCCCCATCCGGGTCACCGACGCTGGCGACCTTCTCGGCACAGGGTCTGGCCGAGCACCTGCCCCGACTCGCCTCGCTGCTCGCCGAGGTGCTGAGGGAGCCTACGTTCCCTTCACAGGAGCTGGAGAAGCTGCGTGAGCAGGCGCTCGGCCAGCTCGCCCGCGAGCGGCAGGAGACCTTTCCAAGGGCGTTCGCTGCACTCACCCGGCATCTGTACCCGCCGACGCATCCCCTCTTCCGTCGCACCATCGCGGAGCGGGAGCAGGAGGTGCGCGGTCTCGTGCGCGAAGATCTGGAGGCGTTCCACGGCAGTGCCTACGGCCCGGCGTCGCTGGTGATCGCAGTTGTCGGGCAGGTCGATCCCGATGACGTGCCAGCGGTCCTCGCCGATGCCTTTGACGGCTGGGAGGGGGGAGTCGCGTCTCCTCCCGGTTTCCCCGTTCCGCCACCCTGCGGTCGCGCCGAGGAGCTGATTCGCCTGTCCGACCGGCCCAACGTCGACGTTCTGCTCGGTCACGCGGCGGGGCTGCACCGCGGCAGCGCGGACTACCCGGCGGCGGTGCTGGCCAACGCCTGCCTCGGCCACTCGACGCTGACATCACGCCTCGGCCTCGAGCTCCGCGACCGGGCCGGGCTCACCTACGGCGTCTACAGTCGCTTCTTCGGCGTTGTCCACGTGCCGGGCCCGTGGGCCGTCTACCTCAGCGTGGCGCCCGAGAACCTGCGCCGGGCGGAAGCGCTCTGCCGGTCGACGATCGAGCGCTACGTCAGCGACGGGCCGACGGACGCGGAGGTGGCGGAGGAGCGGGACGCCCAGTCGGGCTCGTACCGCGTCGGCCTGGCGACCAACAGCGGCGTCGCCCGCGAGCTGGTGACGGCGCTGACCTGCGGTCTGGACGTCGGCCTTCTCGACGACTATCCCTCCCGCCTGGCCGAGCTGTCTCGCGACGAGGTCCTCGAGGCCCTGCGCCGTCACCTGGATCCGGAGTCGCTGGTCATGACCGCCGCCGGCTCGCTCGGCGAGCAGGCCTCATAGCGACCTGGACGGCGGGTCCCGCGGCAGGGGGGAGAGGGCACCGTTCAGGGAGAGGCCTCGGATGTGAGACCGGATCGTGCTACTATTCCTCTACCTGAGATATCCAGTGCGTGGAGGGGTGGGAGACCGACGCTTCGGTCGCTTCATGAACAGGTGGAAGGAGGAGCAAGATGGCCACGTATGTCGAAGTCACGATCGCGTTCGAAAACGGTGTCGTGAAGTGCAGTCCGGACACGGTTCAGCTGCACTACAACAACCCATTGGGTCCGGACTCGGTGCGCTGGATCCTCAGTACCGGGACCACCAGCCTCAAGCCGGAGTTTTCCTGGAGCCCTGACTGTCCGTTCGCGACCATGCGCGAGAACCTCAACCAGCGCGAGGTCGTGGGGACGGACAACAAGAAGGTGCAGGGCAGCTACAGCTACACCGTGAGGCTGACGAATGCTCAGGGTGAAGGAGTTGGTGGGGTAGACCCCATGATCCAGAACGAACCGTTCTAGGAGCCTGTAGCACATAGAGCGAACGGCGCTATTCGGGCGGCGCGAGGTCCCGTCTTCGTTACATTCTCGGACCGTACTCGGAGTACTGTTCCTCAAATGCGCCTCAACGGGCCACTCGCGACGCTCCGAAATCCACCATCCGCCTATGAACTACAGGCTCCTAGCGGGCGGCCGTACGATCAGCGGGCGGGCGTGCCCCCCGCGGCGGGGGCCAGGAGAGCTCGAAACTCCGGGTCGTCGCGCAGGGGCTTGAAGAACGGCAGCTCGAGCCAGCGGGGGTTGAGGCCCATCTCGACGGCCTTCTCGGCGTGGACCACAGCGGTCGTGCGGTCGCCGATGATCGCGTAGACGAGCGCCGCGTCGATGTACACCGCCGGCTCGTCGGGTGACGTCCGCAGCTCCTCCTGGACCGCCTTGACGGCCTCCCGCGCCTCGCCCAGATGCGCGAGGCACTGGGCGCGCAGGCCCCAGTAGGCCGCTTGATCGGACTCGCGAAGCGGCTTGCCGAGATCCAGGGCCTGCCGGTATGACTTGTCCGCGGCCGCCGTGTCCCCAAGCAGGAGCTGGCAGTCGCCAATGCTCATGACCGTGATCGGCTCCTTCGGGGCGAGCTCGTGGGCGGTGCTGTAGGCATCGAGCGCCCCCGCGACCTTGCCCTGGAGGAGGCGCGCCAGGGCCAGGTTGTTGTAGTAGATCGAGGCATGGTACTCACGGGCGAGCCCGCCGAAGAGGCGCTCGGCCTCGGCCGGGTCGCCGTTCAACAGCTCGAGCTGGGCGAGCTTGGCCCGCGTGCGACGAACTCGCGGTGCGATCTTGAGGGCGTGCTGCAGGTGACGGCGCGCGTCGCCGACTCTGCCGCTGTGCAGCTCGGCCTCGGCGAGCGACCACAGGTTGGTCACCGAAGGATAAGCTGTCACGAGCCGCTGGAGGAGCGCGAGCGCCTTTCCCGTCTGTCCCTGCCGGCGCAACAGGCCGGCGCGCAACCGCAGGGCGTCCGGGGAGCCGGGCTCCAGGCGTTCGAGCCGCGCCACAGCTGCGTTGCAAGCCTTGACGTCGCCGGCGGCGAGCGCGAGCTCGGCCTCACCGGCCACCACCCGCGGGTCCTCGGGCGCCAGCTCGTGCGCATGCCGCAGCAGGTCGCGCGCGCGGTCCTGGTAGGCGGGCTCGGCCTTCGTGATGAACAGGTAGCGTGCAATCGAGGCGGCGGTGAGGTACGGCAGCAGGAAGCGCGGGCTGGCCTCGCGCAGATGTTCGAGCGCGTCGAGGGTTTGCTCGCTGGTGACGCCGGTCGGCGGCGTCTGGTACTGACGAAGCAGATGCAGGTACTCGGTCAGCGCCTGCGGCGACGGGGGCTGGGCGCGCCCGGCCTGCCGCCTTTTCAGCTTCGGGTAGGCCTGGCGCAGGTGGGCCGCCACCGCGTCCGAGATCAGCGCGAGGTCGTCCGCGGGGACGGAGAAGGTCGAGCTCCACAGCACCGCGCCGTCGTCGCCCCGCAGGCGCCGGAGCGTTACCTGGACCGTGGCGCCGTGCCGCTCGAGGTCGGTGGTGACGACCTCGGACGCCGCCACCGCGCGCGCGATGGCCTTCGGGTCTGTGCCGGCGCTGTCGATTTCCTGGGGTGCCGGCACGGCCAGACCGCGCAGCCCGACGATGGTGTTGGTCGCGGCGGTGCGTACGGCGGTTGCGAGGAGGTCGGTCCCGTCGTCTTCCTTGCCGGCCGCCAACTGGGGCTCGAGTACGGCCACGATGCGCGGCGGTCCCGGCCTGCTCAGCCACCACCAGCCGAGGGCGGCCGCGACGGCAAGAACTGGAAGGATGCCGGCGGCCAGGAGCCACCTCTTGCGCGCTGCCCGCCGCCGCCGCGCCGCCATAGTCAGGCGCGAGAGGGAGGCATGGCCGCTGCTCGCGGTTGACCACAGCCCGGACAGCTCCCGCAGCGCAAGCGCCACCTCGAGGGCGGAGGAGGGCCGCTTGCCGGGGCTCTTCTCCAGCAGGTTCTCGATCAGGTAAGAGAGCTCCTCGGGTACCTCGGAGCCGACCTGCTCCGCCGGCGGCGGCCGGTGACGGACCACCCGTTGCATGGTGTCGAGGGGGCTCGAGCCCTGGAATGGGTGCTGTCCCGTGGTCATCTCGTACAGCAGGGAGCCGAGCGAGAACAGGTCGGAGCGGTGGTCGATGGCAACGCCCTGCGCCTGCTCCGGCGACATGGCGCGGCTGGTGCCCATGACGACGCCGTCCTCGGTCAGGCTGACCTCTCCCTCCTCGGGGTCGAGGCTCTTGGCGAGGCCGAAGTCCAGGATCTTCACCTGGCCGGTGGGTGTGATGATGATGTTCTCGCTCTTGAGGTCGCGATGGACGATCCCGTGCTGGTGAGCGGTCGCCAGCCCCTCGGCGATTTGGCGGCCGATGTCGACTGCCTGCTCGATGTCGATCGTGTGTGCGGCGAGGAGGCTCGTCAAGGAGCGTCCCTCGATGTACTCCATGACGATGTGGTCGCGATCGCCTTCTTGCAGGATATCGAAGACCTGAGCAATGGCAGGGTGAGACAACCCGGCGGCGGCGCGGGCCTCGCGCAGGAGTCGTTCGCGGCGGTCGTCTGAAAGCTCCTTGCCGGGGTGGATCGACTTGATTGCGACGCGCCGACGCAGGCGTTCGTCCCAGGCCAGGTAGACCACCCCCATCCCGCCGCTGCCGAGGGTCTTCTCGATCCGATAGGGGCCGATGCGCTCGGTGTCCACCGTCTGACATTGTAGATGGGATCAAGCAGGCAGGTAAGACCCAGGACCCGGCATGGCGGAGGCTGGTTCTCGTTCGTTGGCCCGCCGGCTCACTCCCAGTCGACCGCCAGGCTGTGGGCCTTGCCGGTCAACCTGGGCTCGATCTCCTCATGTACGATGCGCGACGCCTCGGCCAGACGATGGCGGCGCGAGGGGTGGAGGACGACGAGGTGCCGGCACCTCAGAGAGGGAGCGATCGCGAGCAGGTCGTCGAGATGGAGATGGCCGAATTCACGTGCCCGGCCACGGTCGGCAGGTCGCCAGAATGAGCACTCGAGGAGCACGACCTCGGCGTCAAGAGCCTCTGGATGGGCCGTGAAGAGGCCGGGTCCGGTGTCGGCGGTATAGGACAGCAGCGGCAGGAGCAGCGTCTCATCCACCTCCTCGCCGGCTAGCCTGCGGCGTACGATCTCGGCCTCTGGCAGGCCGGCGAGCTCGGGGCGAAGGTGGTGCTTTTGCCACATGAGTCGGGCGCCCAGGGTCGGCACCCAGTGATCGGTGGCGAAGAAGGCGAGCTCCATGTCCTTGCGCAGGGTGAAGACACCGCCGTCTTTGACAGGGACGACCTCCACGTCATATGGACGCCCGCCCTCGAGCTCGGCGTGCAGCTCAAGGAGGCGGCAGACGTTGTCCGCGATCGCTTCCGGAGCGAGCAGTGTGCCGTGGCGCATCGCTCCCAGGAACCGCTGACTCGCCCAGTACGCGACCGCTCCGATGTGATCGAGGTGGCCGTGGCTGACAAGCACGGTCGACATCGGCGGCAGGGCGCGGTGGGGACGCCCGGCGTCGAGGGCAAGGCGCAGCTGAGGCAGGAGGATCAGGGTTCCCTCGCCGGCCCGGGAGCCTCCGCTGATCAGCAACGGTCCCCACGAGGTCGGGAGCTCGAGCCGGCGCAGCGTCATACCTGTTCCTCGTCAGCCGCTCGCAGGCAGGGCGTTCACCGGCTTGCCTGCACCAGGTAGAAGGAGGCCCGTGATGCGTTGCCGGAGAGATCGACGCGCAGCGTCCAGTCGCTGCCGGCCTCGAGTTCGCGCGTGAAAGCCGCTGCCCCGAGAGGTCCGCGTTCGGCGCCGGTGAGGACGGCAGTGATCCTGTGACGACCCGCAGGCACCACCAGGACTCTCTTGACCTGTCCGGTGCCCGATCGCTTGATGCCGAGGAAGCCGCGACGGACAAAGTTGAAGTCGATGTTTGCCAGCGAGTTGCCATCTGAGCCCACGCTCAGCGTTCCGGCAGAGATGGGCGAGTTGAAGTACACCGTGACGCGCGCGGTTCCGGCTCTCGGCCTCGGCGTCGGTGCGGGCGGGGAGGTCGCGGGTCGGCGGCCGACCGGCCGTGCCGAGCTGGTCGGGCGGCGCTGACGGCCATGCTCGGTGGCGAGGTCGAGGAAGCTCGCCGCGAGCTCGCTGTCCGGCTGCAGTTGGAGCGCTTGCTCGAAGCTCTCTGCCGCCCTGGCATAGCGGCCGGCACGGTACAGACGTCGACCCTCGGCAATGAGGGCGTCGACACGGGTGCGTGTGGCGGCGCTCGTGCGCTCCTCCCGCAGCGTCTCGCGGGCCGCCCGAATCAGGCTGCGGGCGCTCCGCGACGTCGGTGCCTGGTCGATCACCGCACGGGCGAGTTCGAGAGCCTCGGCGGGGCGGTTGTCGGTCAGTGCCTGATTCGCAGCTCGCAAGGTAGTGCCCAAGCGGTGGAGGGCGTCGATACGGGCGCCGGAGGGCGATGGCGGGGGCGGCGGCGGACGCAGGGAGGCAAGCACCGCGAGCACCGCGATGCAGACGATCACCCACGCGGCCACTATCCGCCACACCCACTTGGTATTGACCTGACGTCGAAGCACCTCCGGCATCGGCAGCTGCACCCACGTCGTTCTCAGGCGCTCCAACAATGAGGGCGGGGCTGCCGGTGCGGGACGCACACGGGTCTCGAGGTCGGGCGAGAAGACCGCGGTCCGTGCGAGGTCATCCGGTGTGCGCTGCACCAGCGAGCGAGCCAGCGCAGCGAGCACGTTGGCCAGCTGGGCTGCATCCTGGAAGCGCTGCTCGGGCAGCTTCGCGAGACACTTGAGAACGACCGGGTTGAAGGCCGGAGGCAAGCCCGGCCGCAAGGTCGATGGAATCGGGCACGCCTCGTGGACGATCCTGTGCGTGACCTCGGATATGTTGGTGCCCGGGAACGGTCGCTGGCCGGTCAAGAGTTCGAACAGCACCACCCCGGTCGAGAAGATGTCGCAGCGCCCGTCCACCGCCTTGCCGCTGATCTGCTCCGGAGACATGTAATTGGGCGTGCCGATGAACTGGCCCTCAACGGTGAGGTTCGATGACTCGAGCCGGGCGACTCCGAAATCGGTGATCTTCGGGGTGCCATCCTCGGTGAGGATGATGTTCGCCGGCTTGATGTCGCGGTGGACAACACCCATGCGATGCGCATAGTCGACGGCCTCAGCTACACAGGCAACGATGCGTGCGACCTCGGACGGTCGGAGACCCGCGCCCGAGGCGAGGACCTGCTTGAGGTTCCTTCCGGGCACGTACTCCATGGCGATGAACAGGAGCTCACTGTCGGCATCCTCGCCGACGTCGTGGATCGTTACGATGTTGCGGTGACTGAGGCGTCCAGCGGCCCGCGCCTCACGCAGGAACCGCTCCCGAAACTCGTCCGCCACGTCGGGGTCGATGTCGAGGCGCAGCGTCTTGAGAGCGACCTGGCGGTCAATGAGAGGATCGCGGGCGAGGTAGACGACCCCCATCGCGCCCCTGCCGAGGACTTTCAGGATCTCGTAGCGGCCCACTCTGTTGAGGCTCACCTCGACATTCTAGCCCGGATCACCCGGTCGGGGCTGCTGAGTAGGGCTCCCGGCTGGTCCCGGCATGATTGATCTACAGAAACTCAAGATGGGCGGGGGTTTCCCCCGATTCGATGAGCCGTTGGGACGTGCCGATCTGGCGTCGCTGGTCGGATCGGCACCGCGAAGCCCTGATGGCAGCGGAGAAGGCTTGGGCGCGATCCTTGCAAAAGGATGGACCGGCCTACTGGCCGAGGGGAGAGTCATGGACGCGATTGGTGACGGAATCAAGGTGGATCGGGCGACCGCCCGACTCGGCGAGCTCCAGCGGGCGGTCGGCGAGGTCGTGGTCGGTCAGGAGCGGCTGATCGAGTCGGTGCTGGTTGGCCTGTTGTGCAACGGACACGTCCTGCTCGAGGGGGTCCCGGGGCTGGCGAAGACGCTGACCGTGCGCACGTTGGCGGGGGTTGTAGGCGGGAGCTTCCAGCGCCTGCAGTTCACACCGGACCTGCTGCCGGCCGATGTCACCGGCACGCAGGTGTTCGATCCCAGAACGAGTGAGTTCGTGGCCCACACCGGGCCGGTCTTTGCCAACCTGGTGCTGGCGGACGAGATCAACCGGGCCCCGGCGAAGGTCCAGTCCGCACTGCTGGAAGCGATGGAGGAGAGGCAGGTCACTATCGGTGACTCCACCTTCAAGCTGCCGGTGCCGTTCCTCGTCCTGGCGACGCAGAACCCGATCGAGCAGGAGGGAACGTACCCGCTTCCGGAGGCCCAGCTCGACCGCTTCATGCTCAAAGCCCGCATCGGCTACCCGTCGCCCGAGGAGGAACGGAGAATCCTCGAGCTCCACCTCGGTGAGCGTTTCCCGACCCCCACACAGCTGGCAACCCTGGACGAGATCCGGGACCTGGCAGCGGTGGCGCGGCAGGTATACCTCGACGAACGGATCAACAGCTACATCGTGAGCCTGGTCGGAGCGAGCCGGGCACCGGGCGAGGTCGGCCTCGGCGATGTCGCACCGTTGATCGCCTACGGCGCCTCACCGCGAGCCACCATTGCGCTGGCGCAGGGGTCGCGTGCTCTGGCTCTGCTGCGCGGGAGGGCATACGCGACACCCGAGGATGTCAAGGAGCTGGCGCCGGCAGTCCTGCGGCATCGGCTCGTCCTGAGCTATGAGGCCGAGGCGGAGGGCGTTTCAGTAGAGGACATCATCGACCGACTGCTGCTTGCGGTCGAGGTGCCATGAGGTTCCCAGGCGTCGGCGGCTCGAGCTGTGTGAAGGCAATTCGGTGCGCTGTTACAGCGTGCCTGGGCAGCGGTGAGTGTGCTGCTGTAGGGTCCGCTGCGGGAGGGCGCCAGTGAGCCCGATCGGCCCGCGGTTGCGCCACTTTCTGGGAGCCCCACAGCCCGAGGGCTTTGTGGCCTCGAACGGCGGGCGCCTGCTAGCCCACGTCCGTCAGCTCGAGGTGCGTGCCCGTCAGGCGATGACGGCAGGGCTCGCCGGGCAGTACAACAGCGCCTTCAAGGGCCGCGGGCTTGAGTTTGAGGAGGTGCGCGAGTATCGCCGAGGCGACGACGTGCGCACCATCGACTGGAATGTCACCGCGCGAACCGGCCGTCTCCACGTCAAGCTGTTCCGTGAAGAGCGGGACCTGACCGTTCTGCTGCTAGCTGATCTGTCTGCGTCGACGCGTTTCGGCAGCGGCCCGATGACGGTTCATGATCTGATCGCCGAGGTCTCGGGCCTGTTCGCGCTCGCCGCCGGCCGGCGCGACCGGGTCGGCGCGGTGCTCTTCGACGATCACGTACGGGCGATCATCCCGCCGCGCCGCGGCTGGCGGCACGGGCTGCGTGTCGCCGGGCAGCTGCTGGGCGCGGAGCCGGCCGGTCGCGGCACGGCGGCCGGCGAGGCGATGGGCGCTGCCGCCCGGCTTCTGCATCGGCGCGGCATCGTGATTCCGGTCGTCGATCGGGCGTGTGTCCTGCCGTCACGCGAGCTTCGAGGCCTGGGCGCCCGCCACGACGTTGTCGTGATCAGGGTCGGGGACCCCCTGCTCGAGCGCAGTGCGTCGGAGGTGCCGTTACCCGTGAGCTGGGCGGAGGGACCGGGGCGGGCGGTGTTCGCGGGAGGGCGCCTGAAGCCGCCGCCGCCGGTGCCGGCGGGTGTGGATGTGCTGGAGCTGTCGACCGGCGAGGATTACCTGCCGGCAGTGAGGGCCCTTTTCCGCGAAAGGGAGCGGCGCCGTGCGCGCTGAGCTCTTGCGCATCCCTCTCCTGGTGGCGGCGCTGATGCCGGCAGCCGCCGGTACGGCTGCCGGGCCGAACCCACAGCTGCACGTGACAGTCCCGGCGGGACCGGCTGCAGTCGGAGATCGTGTCCCGGTCAGGGTCGAGGCGATGGACGGTGCCGGCGGGCTGTGGGGAGATGTTCAGGCGGAGGTCGGAGATCGGGGCGACTGGGCCGTGGCCGGGGCCCCGAAAACGGTGCCGGATGCCACCGTACCGACTTGGGTGGTCGAGTTGGTGCCGTTGCGCGTCGGCAAGCTGCCGCTGCCGCGGTTGCACGCCGCGCTGCGCTCGGCCGACGGTTCGCGGCGTGATGTGTCGGCGGCTGCAGAGCCCACCGTGACGGTGGCCTCGGTCCTGCCGCCCGGGAAGAAGATCAAGCCGGCTCCCCTGACTGCACCGATTGGCGCCCGAGGCTTCCCGTGGGAATGGGTGGTGCCGGGTGTCCTGCTGTTGCTGCCGGTCATCCTGCTGCTGCTGTGGTTCCTGCGCCGGCGACGGCGCCGCCGGAGCGACAGCGCGGGAGCGCCCGTGCTGTTGCCGCTGGACGAGCTGATGGCCCTAGTCGGCGAGCTGCGTGGCAGAATCGGCCACGTACCGGCCGAGCTGATCTGCGATCGTCTTGCCGCGGCTGTCCGACGCTTTCTCGCGCGTCGCAGCGGCGAGCCGGTGCAGGAAATGACCTCATTCGAAGTGCGCCGCCTGGCTCGGCGGAGTGCCTGGCCGTCCGGGGTTCAGGCTGCACTCGGAGAGGCGATGACACTGGCCGACGGTGTGCGTTTCGCCCGCCGGCCGGCAGGAGACGACGAGCTTGGACGGGGCCTCGATCGGACCGTGGAAGCGGCGCGCGAGCTCGATGCGCACCTCTCGGCCTGCGAGCTGGCGGATGCCGAGCAGGTGGCGCGGGAGGCCAGCGCATGATACGCCTCGCGCAACCGTGGTGGCTCGTGCTGGCGGGGACGGGCGTGCTGGCCGCAGCCCTGTGGTCGGTGCGGCGACTGTGGCAGCGGTACCCCTTTCCGCTGCGTATCGTGCGCAGCGCCAGAGGTGGTATTGCGGTGGGTGCGACGGTGATCGCCGGTCTTCTGGCCGCCGCCGCCCTGGTGCCGCTGGCGGTAGCTGCCGCACGTCCGCAGGAAGTTCTGTCACGGGAGATCGAGCATGCGAAGGGTGTGGACATTGTCATCGCACTCGACGTGTCGGGTTCGATGGCCGCGCTCGACTTCAAGCCGAGTGACCGTCTGGGTGTGGCCAAGCAGGTGATATCGGACTTCCTCGCCCGCCGGCCGGAGGACAGGATGGGCCTCGTCGTCTTCGCCGGCGCGGCGGTGACCCTCTGCCCGCTGACACTGGATCACGACGTGGCTCGGATGCTCCTCGACCGTGTGGCGCTGGGAGCGCTGCCGGACGGTACGGCGATCGGCATGGGGCTCGGCACCGCTGTCAACAGGCTGCGGCACTCCAAGGCGCGTTCGAAGATCATCGTCCTGGTAACAGATGGCGCGAACAACGCGGGAGAGCTCGATCCGATGGGGGCCGCAGAGCTGGCGCATGAGCAGGGCATCAAGGTCTACACGGTTCTGGTCGGCCGTGGCGGAGAGGTTCCGATCCCGCTGCGGTTCCAGGATCCGCGCACAGGCCAGGTTGTCACGCAGATCAGGCAGGTGCGGGTCGACGTCAATCCGGAGTTGCTCGCCAGCATTGCGCGCCAGACGGGCGGCGCGGCGTTCCGTGCCCGCGACTCGAGAGCGCTGCAGAGGGTCTTCGATGAGATTGACAGGATGGAGAAGACCAAGTTCTCGTCCGTCAAGCTCGTGCGCTACCGCGAGCGCTTCGAGCCGTGGGCGGCGGTGGCGCTGGCGCTGGTGCTCGCGGGTATCGTGGTCGAGTCCGCCCTCGGGAGATCGCCGTGGTGAGCTTTGCCGCCCCCGCGCGTCTGTGGCTGCT
Organism: uncultured Thermoanaerobaculia bacterium; assembly: GCA_964552395.1. Lineage (GTDB taxonomy): Bacteria > Acidobacteriota > Thermoanaerobaculia > Thermoanaerobaculales > Sulfomarinibacteraceae > JAJDNH01. The sequence continues at coordinate 54,676 of CAZKGM010000008.1, forward strand.
GGCGGTGCCGGTGGCGGCGGCGTTGGCGGTCGTCGTCCGTCACCGCTGGCGGCTTGCCGCCCAGCGGCGGCTGGCGAGCCCGTCGGTATGGCGGCGGTTGATGGGAGCTGCGCCCTCAACCGGGATCGCCCGGCTCCTGACGTGGTGTGCAGCGGCCGTGTTCTTGGTGCTCGCGCTGGCCAGGCCCCAGTGGGGCCAGACCCCGCGGGAGGTCTCGGTGCAAACTCGCGACGTCGTGCTGGCGATCGATGTCTCCGACTCCATGCGGTGCGAGGACGTCAAGCCGTCACGGTTGCGTCTTGGCCTCGAGGTGCTGCGGCGCGCCCTGCCGACGCTGGCCGGGAACAGGGTGGCTGCCGTCGTGTTCGCGGGTGATGCCTACCCCCTGGTCCCTCTCACCACCGACGTGGAGGCCGTGGCGACGTTCCTGGACAGCGTCGAGCCGGGCTCGATCGCCCTTCCGGGCTCGAACTTGGAGCGCGCCGTTGCAACCAGTCTTGAGCTGCTGCCGGACGCGGGCAAGGGTCGGGTCATCGTGCTCGTGACCGATGGCGAGAACCTGCAGGGAGACCTCGACCACGCCGTCTCGAGCCTCAAGGCCGCGGGTGTCCACCTCCTCGGCCTTCTCGTCGGGACCGCGGACGGCGGGCCGATTCCGCTGGCCGGACGGGACGGAAGTCTGCACTACAAGCATGATCGCAGCGGCGGGGTGGTGGTGACCCATGCCCGGCGTGCGACCCTGGAGCGCCTCGCCAAGGCTACCGGCGGCACGGTTGTCGATGCCTCGCAGCTGGAGTCGCCGGCCGATCTGGCGCGGCGGGTCGCCGCCCTTCAAAGCCGCACGGTCGGCAGCCGCCGCCGGGTCGCGCGCGTGGAGCGCTTCCAGCTCTTCCTGGCTGTAGCGGCGGGGCTGTTGCTGGCAGGGTTCGCCCTGTCGCCGTGGCGGCGCCTGACGGCGGTACTGGCGATCGTGTTGGCGCTCGGTGCTCCGGGTGCCTCGGCCCAAACGCCGACTCCGGCTGCGACCGGTGTCGCCGGGCCCCACGATGGTCGGGTCGAGGTGCCCTGGTACCAGCGCTGGGTTCCGGGAGGAAGCCGGCGCCTGGCGCGGTCAGGGGCCCGCTGCTACGAGAAGGGCGACCTGCCGAAGGCGACGCAGGCGTTCGCGGGAGCGGCGAGCCTCGACCCGCAGGATCCGGAACGCCAGTTCGACCTTGGAACGACCCTGGCGGCGCAGGGGAAGGTCAAGGACGCGACCCCATTCCTCGACCGGGCGAGGAAAGGCGGAGTGCCCGATGCGGCCTACAACCTCGGCACGGCGGCGCTGCAAGCGGAGCAGGCCGAGCCGGCAGTGAGATGGCTGCGTGACGCCCTCTTGGAGAACCCCAAGGACCCGCGTGCCAAGAGGAACTACGAGCTTGCCTTGCGGCTACTGAAGCAGCAGGAGAAGCACAACAAGAACCAGCCTGACAAGAAGGGCCGCAAGCAGCAGCAACCTCAGTCCCGGCAACAGAAGCCCGGGGCGACCCCGACCCCGACGCCGGCCTCCGGCGCCCGGCGGCGGCCGACCCCGGCTGCTGCCAACCCGTTGTACGGCGCCCTGGAGAGGGCGGAGGCCAAAGCGCGCAAGGCCATGCAGCGGCCGACTCCCAAGGCCGCCAAGGTGGAGGAGGACTGGTAGTGCGACGCCCGGTTTCGACCGTGATGGTCGCGCTCCTGGCGCTCTTGGTGGCGGTCGTGGCCGGCGCGGACGAACCCTCGCTCGAGGTCCATCTGAACCCCCAGCGGCTCGGCCTCCAAGACGTGACGCGGCTTACGATAACTGTCTCCGGAGGGAAGATCGAGGGGGCGCCGCCGCGCCCCGCCCAGCTGTCGAACCTCGAGATTGTCGGCGGCCCCAGCACCGAGCAGCAGTTCTCCTGGGTCAACGGCGTCGCGTCGTCGAGCACGCGGTTCGTCTACGTCCTCCAGCCCCTGGGGCTGGGGTCGGCCCGGGTCGGGCCGGTGACGGTGCGGATCGGCGGCAAAGAGCTGGCCTCGGCAGCGATCGAAGCCGAGGTGGTCGAGGGCAGTCTGGCCCCGCCGCAACGTCAGCGCCGGCTGCCGTGGAGCCCCTTGGATGATGTCCTCGGGCCCCGCTCCCGGCGCCAGGTGCAGGCGGAGGTGCGCCTGCTGGCGCCCAAGACGAAGCTGTACCTTGGTGAGTCCATCCCGATCACGGTGGTTCTCGAGACGACCGCCAGCGTCGAGGGCTTCCAGTGGGTCGACCCGCCGTCGTTTCCCGGCTGGTGGGTGCAGCGCGTGGACCTTCCCCAACAGGTGAGCGGTTCCTTGGTCGAGCGCGGCGGCAGGCGCCTGATGCAGTACCCCGTGGCACGCTACGTGATCATTCCACTCAAGGCGGGGATGCTGAAGGTGCCGGCGACCCGCGCGCGCATCGGGATTGGAGCGCCGAGCCTGTTCGGCCCCGGGCAGGTTCTGGAGCGGACGTCATCACAGCGTGACTTCGAGGTCATGCAGCGGCCGGTGCCGCCCGGCGGGTTCAGCGGTGCCGTGGGGAAGCTGTCGTACAGCGGCAAGGTGTCGCCGCAGAAGGTCCGTGTCGGCGACCCGCTGACAGTGACCATCAGCCTCGCGGGGAACGGCAATCTGCCGTTGGTCGGAGCCCCTGCGAGGTGGCCTTCGTGTAGCACGTGTGAGGCCTATCCGCCGGAAGAGAACAGCTCGGTGAAGGTGGATGGGGACGGCATCCATGGCACACGTACGTGGTCGACGACGATGGTGCCGCGGCAGTGGGGCGACCTCCGACTGCCCGCGGTCTCGCTGGCCGTCTTCGACCCCGTGAGCGTGACCTACCGGCGCCAGTCCGTCGGCCCCTTCACGGTCATGGTGTCGCCGCCGGCGGTCACGCCGACGCCGACGCCGCCAGCCGTGCCGCTTCCGCGACGGGCCGCGGCCGGCGCCGTGCGCACCATTGAGCACGACCGGCCCGCGCCCCGCTCGGATCGGGAGGGGTCGGCACCTTGGAGGTGGGTCCTGGGCGCTCTCGCCGTGGGCCTTTTTCTCGGCGCCGCGACGGCCCTGCTCCTACGCCGCCGGCGCCGGGTGCGAATCCCGAAGGCTGCCGCCGGTGAGTCAGCCGCCGAAAGGGCCAGGGAGCTGCAGGGTGTGCTCGAGCGCTGGTGGAGCGGTCTGCGGGAGAACGAGAAGACCCGGCCGCACGAGGAGAATGTCAGCTCCCTCAGGCGGGAGCTCGAGGGGATCCGCTTCGCGCCGGGACGCGCGGACCACACGGAGACCGTGCGGCAGCTCGAGGAGAGGCTCCGCAAGCTGCTGAGAGACGCGTGATAAACTGCCTGCGTGTCTGACTTTCAGGTCTTCAGTCTGGCGCTGGAGGAGATCGAGCCGTTTCTCGACAGGCGACGGTATGCGGCGTTCGTGCCGGTGCGTCTGCGGGCGGATGTCTTCCTGCGCGAGATCCTGAGTAAGGCGAACGACTTCTTGCCTTCGGGTGGCGGCTCCATTCTCATGGACAAGCCGTTCGAGAGGGGACGAAGCCCGGGCGAGACGCGGCTGCATTTCGTGGCGACGTTCGGGGCGCTAGCGGACCAGCTGGTGGGGATGTCACTGTCCGCCGACGAAGGTGTGGCGGGTCATGTGTATCGCACCGGTGAGCCGTACCTGATGGCAACGCCCGAGAGCGACCCGAACTTCTATGCCAAGTTCGACGAAACACACGGCTTTCACACCGAGAGTATGGTTGCAGTCCCGATCCGGATCGAGCGGACAGTGTGCGGCGTGCTCGAGCTCATCAACCGCTCCGACGGTCGTCCGTTTACCGAGAGGGACCGGCAGCTGCTCGAGATCTTCGCCCGCTACACGTCAGTGTTTATCGAGAACCTCCTGGATGCACAGCGGGCCAACGAGATGGCGCGGCGCGATGATCTTACCGGCCTCTACAACGACCGTTTCTTCCATCATCGGCTGACGGAGGACCTGGTCCGCGCCGACGTCATTGGGTCGTCGGTAGCGCTACTGTTCCTGGATCTGGACAACTTCAAGGATGTCAATGACACGCACGGACATCTCGCGGGCTCCCAGGTGCTCAAAGAGTTCGGGTTCTTGCTAAGCAAGACGGTGACAAGGGGAGGCGCAACCCTCGCTCGGTACGGCGGTGACGAGTTCGTGGTGATCCTGGCCGACGACGGGGAAGACGAAGCGCTCGAAACGGCGCGGCGGATTCAGTCCGCGATGCGTGACGCGACCTTCCTTCAGGGCACCTACACATGGGCAGAGAGGCCTGTCGTGTGGCGGCGCGATCTGACATGCTCGCTGGGTGTGGCCGTGTACCCCGACCACGTCTCACGCGAGGGCACCACGGACCTGAAGAAGAACCTGCTCCTACGGGCGGCGGACCAGGCCATGTACCGAGCCAAGGACGAGGGCAAAGATCGCATTCGGGTGGCTGAGGCGATCACGGTAGCGTAGCCCCGGCCATCGGTTGAGGATCTGAGCGACATGCAGAAGGGCCTACCACTCTTCCGTCAACCGACTCACGGCGGCCGGCTTGCCCCGCGGGGTGTGCTGGAGGTGACCGGTGGGAGGGCGGAGGAAGGGATCTACAGCTCGACCTTCAAGGCTCGGCCATGGCGGAGGCGCCGCAGGTCTCGCGGCGATCGCTCCGGAATGACTCGAGCCTATCATCCGCTGTGCGTCCCATGACGGAGACGGCTCCGTGGGCGAAGAGGGACTACGCCAGATTGGCACTCCTCGCCGCCGCGCGGTGGGAAGGATCATGGCAGGGAACTTGCTTTACTGTGCGGTGGTCGTGAGCGACCGCTCCGACCGCGACTCTACTGGAGGTGAAAGATGAAGCAGGAGCGGATGAGGCTCTTCTCCCTTGCCGGCGTGATCGTCGCCGCTGTGTTGTTCGGGATGGTCGTGGCAGGGGGCCTCAACCTGACGCCGCAGGTGGCGGCCGACCGCCCGGCGGCGACGCCGGCGGCGGCGCCGGCGCCGATGGCAGCACCGGACTTCGCGTCGCTCGCGGAGAGGGTCGTGCCGTCGGTGGTTTCGGTCTACGCGAAGGAGATCATCAAGCCCGGTGATCAGCAGCAGATGCGGGGCATGCCCAACGATCCCTTCCACTTCTTCTTCGGTCCGTTCAACAACCGGGACCGTCAGCAACAACAGGAACCGATCGTGCGGCCATCGGCGGGATCGGGGTTCTTCATCTCGTCGGACGGCGAGTTGCTCACCAACAACCACGTGGTCGAGAACGCCGATCAGCTCGAGATCCGCCTCAAGGACGGCAGCCGGTACGCGGTGAAGGTGGTCGGCCGGGACCCGGCGACGGACGTTGCCCTGATTCGGGTGGTCAAGCCGGACCGCGAGTTCCCGGTGCTGCCGCTCGGTGAGTCCAAGGCGGCGCGGGTCGGAGAGTGGGTGATGGCCGTGGGCAATCCCCTCAACATGGACCACACAGTGACCGTCGGCGTGGTGTCGGCGAAGGGGCGTGTGCTCGGAATCTCCGACACCTCTTTCGAGAACTTCATTCAGACCGACGCCGCCATCAACTTCGGAAACTCGGGCGGACCGCTGGTCGATCTCCAGGGTCGGGTGATCGGCATCAACACGGCGATCAACGCTCGCGGTCAAGGAATGGGCTTTGCGGTCCCGATCGATACCGCCAAGCTGATCCTGCCGCAGCTGCGGGAGCACGGCAAGGTTGTTCGCGGCTACCTCGGAGTGACCGTTCGCAACATCGGCCCCGAGCTGCAGGACGCGTTCGGTCTCAAGGATCGCAACGGCGCCTTTGTCGAGGAGGTGCTTTCGGGTCACTCCGGTGACAAGGCCGGGCTCGAGCACGGCGACGTCATCACCGAGATCAACGGCGATCCCGTCAAGGACACTCGCGGCCTGATCGATCGGATCTCGGCGACCCCGCCGGGTACCAAGGTCCGGCTCGAGGTCCTCCGCAACGGGAAGAACAAGGAGCTGTCGGCGGTGCTCGAGGAGCGCAAGGGCGACGAGAACAAGGAGGAAGGCGAGTCCGACCACGTCGAAGAGCAGGGCAGTCTCTCCGATCGTCTCGGCATCACGGTTTCCGACCTCACGCCCCGCGCACGCCAGATGTACCGCATCGATGACAGCGTCAGCGGTGTTGTGATCACGCATGTCAAGCCCGTGTCGGCAGCTGCGGACGACGGGCTGCAGCGTGGTGACGTCGTGACCGAGGTCAACGGCACCAAGGTCACCTCCGCGTCCGGCCTGGTGAACGCGGTGAAGGCGGTGCAGCGCGGCGGCTATGCACGCCTGTACGTGTACCGTCCGCAGGCGGACCGATCGTTCTTCGCCATCATCAAGCTCGACAAGTAACCCGCTCGCGAACCAACTTGAGGGCCCCGCCCGGCGGGGCCCTCTTTCTTTGGTTCGGAATACACTGTCGGAGTGGATGTTGTGGTGAGCGCATGAAGGTCCTTGTGGCGATGTCCGGAGGGCTCGACTCCTCGGTCGCGGCTCTCGAGATGGTGAAGGCAGGCCACCAGGTGGAGGCGATATTCCTACGGCTGTGGGATCCGCTCGCGAGCGGGAAGGGCTCACGCTGCTGCTCCATCGAGGACATGGAGGACGCGAGAATCGTGGCCGATGCCCTCGGCATACCGCTTCGCGAGGAGTGCACTTCGCGGCGGTTCTTCGACCAGGTGTTTCATGCCTCCCTGGAGCGCTACGCCGAGGGGCTGACGCCGAACCCGTGCGTCGTGTGCAATGAGAAGATCAAGTTCGCCGAGCTGGAGGCGGTGGCGGACGCGGCTGGTGCCGAGGTCCTGGTGACAGGGCACTACGCCCGACTGCGTGGCGGGGAAGGAGGGCCGGTGCAGCTGCTGCGGGGAGCCGACGCCGCGAAGGACCAGTCCTACTTTCTCCACCGGCTCGGGCAGGATCGCCTGCGGCGGGTGGCGTTTCCCGTCGGCGGCATGACGAAGGACGAGGTCCGCCGGAAGGCACGGGAGGCGGGCCTACACGTCGCGGGCAAGACAGAGAGCCAGGAGCTCTGCTTCGTTCCCGAGGGGACCTCGTATGCAGATCTGATGGAGGCCTGGCTGCCGGACCGAGTGCGAGCCGGCGAGATCGTGGACAGCGGCGGCCGGCGCCTTGGTTCGCACGGCGGCGTTCACCGTTTTACTGTGGGCCAGCGCCGCGGCCTCGGTGTTGCCTCGGACCGGCCCCTGTACGTCCTGAAGCTGCAGGCCGATACCGGGACCGTCGTGATCGGCGACCGTGACGAGCTGATGGCGTTCTCGTTCGAAGCAGACGATGCGCGCTGGGTCTCGGGTCGGCCCCCGGCCGCCAGGTTCACCTGCTCGGTGCAGGTTCGCTCGCGGCACCGTGCCGTTCCAGCCCGGGTCGAGGTTCGGGGTGAGGGCGTCCTGATCGTGCCGGTGGAGCCGATGCCGGCGCCTGCGCCGGGGCAAGCTGCCGTCCTTTACGACGGCGATGAAGTTCTCGGCGGCGGCTGGATCAGTGCCGCTGAGCGATGAGCCTGCGGTGGAGCCCAGGAGGAAATGACCCGCGCCACGGCAGATCCGCGGCCTGCGGCCGCACCCCTCGGGGACCGTCAGTCGGTCCTCGAGGCAAGCCTCGGTCCGTCCTGCCGGCCCTGAGGGGCCGCTGCGCTCGGATCTGCCTCCCGAGTCCTCCAGAGCATCAGGAGGCCCCCCTCCCTTCTGATGGGGGAGGGATCGCGCAGGAGCGCCCTCTCGCCCCCCGCCGCTGCACGAGTTTCGTCGCCGCGACCACGAGGTCAGCGACTCCTCGCTCGCTGGCAGCGAGGCGCGAGGAGAACGCCCTGCGCGATCCCGCTTGCACGGGTGTGGCGCGATCGCATGTCCCGTGCGGGCGTTGCCCGCAGCCCGCTGTGCGGGCCGGCGGGGCGGGAACGGACCGGTGCGTCGGCTCACGGCCGCACCCGTCGCGGTCGCCGGGAGGAACCGTGCTCGGAGGCTTACCCTCACCAGAGTTCGGGCCAAGTCTCCTGCGCCCGGTCCCCCCGCCGCCCGCGGCGGGACGGCCGCTCGCCTCCTTCCGTCCCGTCCCCGCCCCGCCGCGGGACCGTTCCTGGGGGAATACCCCGCGCCCGCCAAGCCGGTGATGAAGTGATTGAGTGATTACATGATGAAGTTCCCCCGCCCACCCGGGAGAAGGCGGACGTAGCGCGCTTCAGAAGACGGTGCGTTCGACGGAATGTGCCATCTATGACATCTCCGCTGGACGCGCTTCACGAGCCCATCGCGCTCGCGCGGAATGTCATAGGTGGCAATTCGCGGGGAAGGCGATCGGCTGTGTGGCCTCAGGGACCAGGGAGGCGGCTCGAGCGATTCCGAGCGGTCGCCGTGGAGACGCGGAACCGTTCTGGTGGCCTTGCGACCGCCCGGAATCGTGAGACGGGCGTTCGCCACGCGAACGCACGGCCGCCGGAGCCACAGAGAAGACCGCTCTCCCACGGCCCTTGGCTTTCGGAGAAGATGCCCCACCACTGACTTCACGACGCTACGGCCGGTCCGCGCCGCCGCGTCAATTCGTCGATTTCGTTGGCCCGCCGTCGGGGGATCTTGGTGTGGGCGGCTCCTGGATCGGACCGAACGTCTGCTCGTACATTTGCAGGTTGTGGGTGAGGGCGCGGAGCAGCTGACGTGCCTGGAACGGAGTCATCATGAGACGTGCGACAACCGGGATGTCCTGGCGGCCGGGAAGCGTGCGGCCGAAGTCGAGCACGACCTCGGAGTAGTTGTGGGCGATGCTAACGAAGTTCGAGTACTCACCCATGGCGACCTCTGCCGGCACACTCAGCTTGGGTGGTTGCGGCGGGCTGGATGGCTGGTTCGTCATGATTCCCTCCGGCGCCATTGTAGCCCTCACGACCCGAGCGGTGCTGCACGGTCTCCAGTGTGGGACAATGCTGCGCGAGCAGGAGGTTGCGCCATGAATAGGCTCGTAGCTGCGTCCCTGGTTGTGGCGGTGGTGGCGACCGTGGCGGTGGCGCAAGAGGCGGCCGATCCGTACGCCGCAGTCGACGCCGCCTGGCAGCAGAGAAGCGTGGGACAGAAGGACGGGTGGGCCGATCCAGCGGTTGCCAAGCGGGTCGGCGGCACGGCGGGGGAGGCGCTGAAGGCGCACCCGGGGGATCTCGGCGCGGCGTGGCGGGCGCTGCGGGCCGCCTACTACCTGGGGGAGGTGTCAGCGACAACCCAGGACGAGAAGCAGGCTGCCTTCGCCCGTGTCAAGCCGCTGTACGACAGATTCTGGCCGGTGCTCGTCCATCACGTTGAGGCGGCCTCCAACACCCGCTTCAAGCGTCTCGACGAAAGCCAGCGCGCTCGGGCTCTTGCCGACATGCCGGGCGCCAAGGAGTTCGTCTTCTGGTCGGCCGCGTGCTGGGGGAAGTGGGGGCTGGCCTACGGCAAGATGAAGGCGGCTCGGCAGGGAGTGGCGCACAAGGTGCGGGATCTTGCTGAGATTGTCGTCGCGATGGACGAGGGGTTCGAGTTCGCCGGCGGTCGCCGCATCCTCGGCCGTCTGCACGAGGTGTCGCCGCGGATCCCCTTCATTACCGGTTTCATCAAGCGCTCGTTGGCGCTCGAGAACCTGCGCCGGGCGGTCGAGATCGCTCCGCAGTACGGGCAGAACCAGCTCTTCCTGGCGGAGGCGGAGCACGATCTTGGCACCACGGCCGAGCGCGAGGGGGCGCCGCGGCGGCTCCAGCAGCTGCTCGAAAGCGCGCCGCTGGCCGGCTACGAGATCGAGGAGGCATTGACTCGTCGCGAGGCGCGCGAGCTGCTCGCCTCGTGGGAAGGCAAGTGAGCTCATCCCGGTTGCACACTGACGGCGTGCGAGGTCCGTCCGTGGATTCTGCGGGCCGGAAGGGGTGAGACCGGTATGAACACACCGGAGCTGCAGCAGCAGACACTGGAGCTGATCGAGCGGGTCGTGGGTCGGGTGGAGCAGCGGGCGACGCCCCTGTTCCACTCCTCGTCGGACGCGCTGCCTCAAAAGAGCGAGGTCATCTCGATCCTCCGCCACTGTCAGGAGATTCTCTTTCCCGGGTACTTCGGGGCGCAGGAGCTGTACAAGGGCAACCTGCGGTATCACCTCGGCGACCAGCTCTACATCCTCGCCCGGCGCCTCCGGCGCGAGGTCACGAAGGCGTTCGTGATGCCCGGGGACGCGACGATGACGATCGACGATGCCCGGAGCAGTGCGAGCGAGGTGGTGTTCAAGTTTCTCGCCGGGCTGCCCGAGATCATGGAGCTCGTGGGAGGCGATGTGCAAGCGGCGTACGATGGCGATCCCGCAGCCACACGGTTCGAAGAGATCATCATGGCCTACCCGGGCGTCAAGGCGGTCTACACCTACCGCTTGGCCCATCTCCTCTGTCAGCTCGGGGTTCCGCTGATCCCGCGCATCATGACCGAGTTCGCGCACAACGAAACCGGCGTCGACATCCACCCGGGCGCGCGTATCGGCCGCGACTTCTTTCTCGATCACGGGACCGGGGTCGTCGTCGGCGAGACCACCCTGATCGGAGATCGAGTGAAGCTGTATCAGGGGGTGACTCTCGGCGCCCTGTCGTTCCCGAAGGACGAGCGCGGTCGCCTCGTCCGTGGCGCCAAGCGACATCCGACCCTCGAGGACGACGTGGTGGTCTACGCACAGGCGACCATTCTGGGTGGCGACACCGTCATCGGTCGCGGTTCGGTGATCGGCGGCAACGTGTGGCTCACCTCGTCCGTACCCCCACGCACCAAGGTGGTCCTGTCGTCATCGCAGCTCGCCTATGAGGTGAAAACTACGGCCTCGTAGGGCAGACGGCGCTTGCGCAGGCAAACTCGGCCGCTCGTCGCGGTGGGCATCCGCCCGCGGCCCTGCGCACGGGCTGAACCCGAACTGAACGGGAGACCTCCTGGGGGGACCCCGCGCTTCCTCTGGCTCTCTTCTGAATGGCGTGATTCCGGGATGCGGGCAGCGCATCCAGAGGGGCCCGTGCCGCAGAGCCCGTCGGGAGCTCCGAACAGCTCCGCCTCGCTTCTCGGAGACGGGCTCTGCAGCGCGGGCTCCTGTGGTAGATTACCGGCCGTGCGACGCTACCGGATCTCCGTGCCCGCAGGACTGCTCGTGGCCGGCTGCTGCCTCGCGCCGGTGGTGCTTGCCGGCGGCCGCACTCCGACGCCGACACCGCCGATCGAGCAGCTGAGCGGCGGCGAGAAGGTCCATACCCTGATCGACCGCGTGGTGGCAGTGCAGCGTTCCCTGACCTCTCTGCGCGCCCGCTTCCGGCAGACCAAACGCCTGCAGGCGCTCAAAGAACCGGCGGTGTCGACGGGCACCCTGCGATTCCTGGCTCCGGACCGGGTTCGCTGGGACTACGACGCCCCCGAGCCGATGATTGTGCTGTTCGCCGACGGCGTGCTCACGACCTATGAGGTGTCTCGCGCTCACGCCGATCGCATCCACGTGCCGGCGCGCCAGCGACGGTTCCTGCGGGTGCTTACCGGGACCGAGCCTCTCGACCAGTTGATGAACCACTTCAGGGTGACGTTGCGTGACCCCGGCGGCAACGGCCCGTTCACCCTGCTGCTGGAGCCAACTCACCGGATGACGCGCCGTAAGGTGCGGAAGGTCGAGCTCGAGATCGACCGCAAGATCCTGCTCCCCATCAGCGTCGAGTACGTGGGCGCGAACGGCGATAGCACTCGGTACGAGTTTTCCGATATCGAGATCGACCCCAAGCTGAGCGCCAAGGTGTTCTCGCTGGAAATGGGCAAGGGCGTTCAGATGCGGACCCTCGACACGGCGCCGAAAGCTCCATGACGCTGCCATTCGCAGTCGTTCACCGGGACACGGCCACGGCCGCCCGGGCCGCGGAGCTCGCGACGCCGCACGGCGTGGTGCGGACACCCGCGTTTATGCCGGTGGGGACCGGCGGAACCGTCAAAGGGGTCGCGTCCTGGGAGCTTGAGAAGCTGGCGCCGGAGATGGTGCTGGCCAACACCTATCACCTCCTTCTCCGCCCCGGCGTCGAACGCCTGGTACGGCTCGGAGGTCTCCACCGTCTGCTGGCCTGGGACGGGCCGGTTCTCACCGACTCGGGCGGCTACCAGGTGTTTTCCCTGGCGGCGCGGCGCCGAGTCGATGATGACGGGGTGACGTTCCAGTCGCACATCGACGGTAGCTGTCAGCGTCTGACGCCGGAGTCTGTGGTCGACGTGCAGTCGCGATTCGGGGTCGATGTGGCGATGGTACTGGACGAGTGCCTGCCGTACCCGGCGGAGCGTGAGCTGTGCCGGATATCGATGCGGCGGTCGCTGCGGTGGGCCGAACGAGGCCTGGAACGGGCGAACAGTTTGCGATCCGCGACGCCCGGCTGGCGGGGCGGTCTGTTTGCCATCCAGCAGGGAGCGCTCGACCGCGGGCTCAGGGCCGAGTGCAGCGAGCGGCTGTGCGAGAGCCCGTTTGACGGCTTCGCGGTCGGCGGCCTCGCTGTCGGCGAGCCGCGCCAACGGCTTTACGAGTCGGTCGCCGAGTTCGCGCCGATGCTACCCGGTGGCCGTCCTCGCTACCTGATGGGCGTGGGCTATCCCGAAGACCTGCTGCATGCGGTAGCCTGTGGAGTCGACCTCTTCGACTGCGTCCTACCGACGCGGTCTGCCAGGACCGGCAAGGTGTTCACCTCCCGCGGCGAGCTGGTCATCAAGAACGCCGGGTTTTCTGACGATACGGAGCCCCTCGATCCGGCCTGCAGCTGTCCGACCTGCACGTCCTACTCCCGCGGCGCCCTCCGTCATCTCTTCGTGTCGCGCGAGGCCACCTCCGTGGTCCTGCTCACGGTTCACAACCTGACCTACTTCTTGAACTTGATGCGGAGCGCTCGGGAAGCTATCATGGCGGGCCGCTACACCGAGTTCCGGGCGCTTGTGGAGGGTGCCCGGGCGGAAGGTGGAGGGATCCCGGCCGCCGCCGGGGAAGGAGACCCGACATGACACAGGCCGCCCAGGGCGCAAGCCCTCTGATGACGTTCCTGCCGATCATTGCCATCTTCGCGGTGTTCTACTTCCTTCTCATCCTGCCTGCGCGCAAGCAGCAGAAGAAGAAGGAAGCGATGATCGCCGCGCTCAAGAAGGGCGACCGGGTGATCACATCCGGCGGAGTCCACGGGACGATCGCGGGCGTGGAGGACCAGACGTTGCTGCTCAAGATCGCGGAGAACGTGAAGATCCGCGTTTCCAAGTCCGCCGTCGCCGGTAAGGCCGGCACGGGCGAAACATCCGAGTGACTGTTCGGAGGAGCGAGTGGACAAGAAGCTGCTGTGGCGCATTGGACTGATCATCGCGGTCATCGCGATCTCGCTGGCATCGCTGTACCCGCCGAGCAAGAGGATCCACCTCGGGCTCGACCTGCGGGGAGGCATCCACCTGGTGCTGCGAGTCAACACGGCCGACGCGGTCAAGGCGGAGCTGGACGACGCCTCGCAGCGTCTGGTGAGCCAGGCCAAGCAGAAGGGGGTCGAGCTCGGCGACGTTCAGGTGGAGCCGAACGACCTGCTCTTCAAGGTCGAAGTTCCCTCGGGCACCGATGGGGGGACTCTGCGCGAGGTGGTCTCCTCGTACCTTCCGGAGTACAAGATGTCGCCGGGGGCGCAGGCGTGGACCTTCACGTTGCCTGCGAACGTGGCCCGCAATGTCCGCGACCTGGCGGTCAAGCAGGCCTTGGAGACGATCCGCAACCGCGTTGATCAGTTCGGCGTCTCGGAGCCGGTGATCCAGCGGCAGGGGATCGAAGGCCAGCGGATCCTGGTGCAGCTGCCGGGCGTGGATGACCCGGGGCGCGTCAAGGAGCTGATCTCCAACACCGCGTTCCTGGAGCTCAAGGAGGTCCTGGCCGGGCCGGCACAGGATCGTCAATCCCTGCTCGCCAAGTACAACGGCACACCGCCGGCGGACGGCGAGGTCCTGCTCGGCGACCGCAAGGATCTGGACGGCCGCACGGTGGGCAAGGAGTACTACCTGGTTCGCAAGGCAGCCATTGTGTCCGGCCGCGAGCTGCGCTCGGCGCGCCGAAGCCAGGACCAGTACGGGCAGCCGGCGGTCAGCTTCTCGCTGATTCCAGCAGCCGCATCGAAGTTCGGCACCTACACCGGCTCGCACATCGGGACCAACATGGCGATCGTCCTCGACGGCAAGGTGATGTCGGCGCCTGTTATCCACGGCCGCATCACCGACTCGGGCATCATCGAGGGCAGCTTCACCGTGCAGCAGGCCGAGGATCTCGCGCTGGTGCTGCGGGCCGGCGCGCTCCCCGCTTCCATCACCTACCTGGAGGAGCGGACCGTTGGTCCCTCGCTCGGCCACGACTCGGTGGTACGCGGGATCCGCGCCGCAATCGCCGGCCTGATTGCGGTGATGCTCTTCATGCTGGTCTACTACAAGTGGTCGGGGCTCAACGCCAACGTGGCGCTGCTGCTCAACCTGATCATCCTGATGGGCGCCATGGCATACTTTGGCGCGACGCTGACTCTGCCGGGGATCGCCGGCGTGATCCTCACGATCGGCATGGCCGTCGACGCCAACGTCCTCATTTTCGAGCGCGTCCGCGAGGAGATGGACGTCGGCAAGACCGTGCGGTCCGCCATCGATGCCGGCTTCGGACGAGCCTTCGGCACCATCCTCGACGCCAACTTGACAACGCTGATTGCCGCTCTCTTCCTCTTCCAGTTCGGTACCGGGCCGGTCAAGGGGTTCGCGGTGACGCTGAGCATCGGCATCGTCGCCAGCATGTTCACGGCCGTGTTCGTGTCCCGCACGCTGTACATGATCGTCCTCGCCGGCAAAGACCGGGTCGAGTCGTTGAGCATCTGAGCCCGGGGGAACCATGCGCTTCATCAAAGAAACAAATATTCCGTTCCTTTCCTACCGTTGGTACGCCATCGGCGGTTCCTGCCTCCTCATCCTCGGGGGCTTGGCGGTGATGTTCCTGGGACCTGGCCTCAACCTGGGTATTGACTTCGCCGGCGGCACCCAGGTCACGCTCAAGTTCCACCAAGCGCCGGACCTCAAGCGCCTGCGGCACACCATCGAAGGGCTCAATGTGGGCGCGCCCGTGATCCAGCGTTTCGACGAGCCGGAGAAGCACGAGATCCTGATCCGGGTGGAGAACCCCGAGGGGCAGGAGGGCGACTTCACGAAGCCGATCCTCGATCTCCTCAACAAGCAGTACAACGGCGAGCTGGGCGGCAAGTTCGACCTCAACACCCAGGGCCGCAGGGAGCTTACCGACCTTCTCGTTACCGCCGACCCGGACGGCCTCGGGGGTGACAAGGAGACGCTGACCGAGCACTACCAGCCGATGGCCGAGGCCGTTCTGGCGTACCGCAAGGACCACGGCATCTTCGCCAGCACGGACGAGATCTCCTCGATCCAAGGACTCAGCGATGCGGTGCGTTCAGCGCTGTTGGCGCGCTGCACGACCGGGGAGTACTCACTGCTCGGCGCCCAGAGCGTCGGCCCGGCGGTCGGCGCCGACCTGCGCGAGAAGGCGCAGCTGGCAATCCTGTTCTCCCTGGTCGGCATGCTCGTCTACATCTGGATCCGCTTTCAGCTGCCGTACGGGGTCGGCGCCGTGGTCGCGCTGTTCCATGACGTATTGATCACGCTGGGGGCACTTGCCTTGACGCAGCGGGAGATCAACCTGCCGACGGTCGCGGCACTGCTCACGCTCGTCGGCTACTCGGTCAACGACACCGTGGTCGTATTCGATCGCGTGCGCGAGAACCTGCGTCTCAAACGGGGTGCGGAGCTGCAGCCGCTGATGGACGAGTCCATCAACCAGACGTTGTCGCGGACGCTGATAACGTCCGGTACGACGTTGGTTGTGGTGGTGTTCCTCTACCTCTTCGGTGGCGACGTGATCAACACCTTCGCCTTCGTTCTGCTGGTCGGGATCATCGTCGGGACCTACTCCTCGATCTTCATCGCCTCTCCCGTCGCCCTCGGCATGACGCGAGCGTTCGCGAAGATCAGGCAGCGTCGGCGCGAGAAGCGTCACCGGAGGCGCTAGCCCGGGGCTTGCGTATCCCCTCGAGTCAGGTTGTTTCCGTGCACGCATGATGCCGGAGGGGCAACCACTGAACCGCCAAGGCGCGAAGCACGCAAAGATGAGAAAAGGAATGTCTCATTAGCGAGTTTGGCGGCTTCGCGGTTCACAATCAAGCCCCATCGACACTCCAGACCATGCCTGACAAGAACGAAGCTGAGCGAAGGAACTTGCGAGAGCCGGGGCTACTTACTGCCACCCAGGGGTGAAGAGTTGGTGGGGGGTGAGCCCGTGACGAGCTCATTCCCCGCGCTGTTCCCTTTCGGCCACGCCGGTGGACCGCTCACAGGGCGTCGGTTGACCCCGTCGGTACAATAATAGGATGAGCCCGGCGGCGAAGATCCGCATCGAGGATGTCCTCAACAGGGTGGAGCGGTACCTCCCGCAGATGGACGAGGCGCTGCTGAGGCAGGCGTACGTCTTCGCCGCCAACCGCCACCAGGGTCAGGTCCGGCGATCGGGAGAGGCATACCTGGTTCACCCCTTGAGCGTGGCATGGGTTCTCGCCGACATGGAGCTCGACGAGATCGCCATCGCGGCCGGCCTCCTCCACGATATCCTTGAGGACACCGACACCACCCAGGAGGAGATGGAGCTCGAGTTCGGCCCCGCAGTGACGCGGGTCGTGGTGGCGCTGACCAAGATCTCGTCGTACGAGAGCAGCTACTCGAGCCGCGAGGCCAACGAGGCGGAGAACTTCCGCCGCCTTCTCTTCGCATCGACCGATGATGTCCGCGTCATCCTCGTCAAGCTGGCGGACCGCCTGCACAACATGCGAACGCTGAAGTACCTCGACCACGAACGCCAGGTCGCGATCGCACGCGAGACCCTCGAGATTTACGCTCCAATCGCCCACCGGCTCGGCATCGGGAGCATCAAGACGGAGCTCGAGGACCTCTGCTTCCGCAGCCTGCACCCGCGCGAGGTGCAGCGCCTGGAGCGCGCCATCGAGGAGCGGGCGCACGTTGCTGAGCGGTGGTTTACCGAGATCAAGGGGGTCCTGGGAGGCATCCTGAAGGAGCATGGGCTGTCGGGCGAGATCCAGGGGCGCGTCAAGCACCTGTACTCGATCTGGCAGAAGTTGCGGCGCCAGGGCGTCGATGTTGAGAGCGTGTTCGACTTTCTCGCCTTTCGCATCGTTGTCGACACGGTGGCCGAGTGCTACGCAGCCCTGGGCCTGATTCACCAGAAGTGGCAGCCGGTGCCGGGTCGGATCAAGGACTTCATCGCCATGCCCAAGCCGAACGCCTACCGGTCGCTGCACACGACCGTGATCGGTCCGGAGGGCCACCCGTTCGAGATCCAGATCCGGACCGCGGACATGCACAGGATCGCCGAGCACGGCATCGCGGCGCACTGGAGCTACAAGGAGAAGGGCTCGCGGCCGGCGGAGGACTCCCGCATGGCCTGGTTGAGCAGCCTGCTCGACACCACTCAGGGCTCCTCGCCGCGGGAGTTCCTCGACTCGCTCAGAGTCGACCTCTACCCCGACGAGGTCTACTGCTTCACACCGCGAGGGGATGTCTTCTCCTTTCCCCGTGGCGCCACGGTGCTGGACTTCGCATACCGTGTGCACACCGAGGTCGGCCACCGGTGTGTCGGCGCCACCGTCAACGGGCGATGGGTGCCGTTGAGGACGGAGCTGAAGAACGGCGACATCGTACAGATCTCGACCTCTCCTCAGCAGTCGCCGCATCATGACTGGCTGGGGGTCGCCGCCACCGGGCGGACCCGTTCCAAGATCCGCGCCTGGTTGAAGCGCGAGGAGAAGGTGCGCGCGATCGAGGTCGGCAAGAAGCTGCTGGAGCGCGAGCTCCGTCGCACTGGCTGGTCGTTGAAGCGGCTGGGGGACTCGGAGGAGCTGAAGAGCATCCTCACATCCCACGGGCTGTCGAAGCTTGATGACCTTCTGGCGGCGGTCGGCTTCGGCAGGATGGGGGCCGCCGTCGTCACCGAGCAGCTCATGCCGGCGGCAGAGGCTCCAGCGGAGCCGATGCTTCCGGCTACCGAGAGACGAGCGGCTCCGACGACGGAGACGCCGGTGCTCGAGGTCACGGGCGACTCGGACTTCCTGGTCTACGTGGCGAAGTGCTGCAACCCGCTCCCGGGCGAAGAGATCGTTGGTTATGTGACGCGCGGGAAGGGGGTCGCCGTGCATTCGCGGTCGTGCCCAAATGTGCGCCGGCTGCTCTACCATCCGGAGCGGGAGATCGAGGTGCGGTGGGCGGCGGCCGCAATGGAGGGACGGGTCGGCCGCTCACGGGTCGACCTGGACATGAAGTACCAGGATCGCTCGGGCCTCCTGGCGTCGGTCTCGCAGGCCATCTCCTCCGAGGGCAGCAATATCCTCAGCTGCAGCCTACAAACTCACGATGGGGGAGCCGGCACGGTTGCGATGTCCATCGAGGTTCGTGACGCGGCTCACTTGAATCGTATTGTGCAAAAACTCGAAGCAGTCGACGGCATGCTCCATGTGGAGCGGCGGGGCTTTGTTACACGCGCGGGGCCTTGACGACCTTCCCCGACCGCAGACAGCGGGTGCAGACACGGATGTACTGAGGGCTGCCATCGACCAGCGCGCGGACCCGTTGCGTGTTGGGTAACCACCTGCGTCGAGTGAGGTTATGCGCGTGACTCACGTTGTTTCCGGTCATCGGTCCCTTACCACAAATCTCACATCGCTGGGCCATTTCTCGGGTCCTCCTGAGCCCCCGCGGGGGAAAGGAGTTAATAGCACAAGTGGTCGTCCGATGCAAGAGATGGCGGGCAAATCTCGCCGGGAGCCGGGTCCGAATCTCCTTGACAGTGCGATATCCCCTTTGCTAGCCTGCTCACAGAGGTGATATGGCTCAGGTTCTTAAAACTTTTGGAGTTAAGGTGTAAACCGTGTTTGGAAAACGCAGAAGGCAAATTGTCGGTTGCGATATCGGTTCTTCCGCGATCAAGCTGGTTGAGCTCAGGCCCCTAAAAAACGGTGAATTCCAACTCCTCCACGCGGCCTCCGCCTCGCTCTCCGCCGAGGCCATCGTGGACGGCGCCATCATGGACTCCTCCCTCGTGGTGGAGGCGCTGTCGCACCTTATTGCGGAGAACAACATCAAGAATCCGAGTTTCGGTACCGCACTTTCCGGGCACTCGGTCATCATCAAGCGCATCCAACTGCCGATGATGAGCGAGGCCGAGCTGTCCGAGTCGATCCAGTGGGAGGCCGAGCAGTACATTCCGTTCGACATCAACGACGTCAACCTCGACTACGTGGTGCTGGACACCTCGGGTGGAGATAGCATGGACGTGCTGTTGGTGGCGGTGAAGAAGGACCGGATCGCGGACTACACATCGGTGGTGGTCCAGGCCGGCCGCGAGCCCTCGCTGGTCGACGTCGATGTGTTCGCGCTACAAAACGCCTACGAAGCGAACTACGATGTGCTCCAGGACACCATGGCGCTCGTCAACATCGGCGCCTCGGTGATGAATATCAACGTCCTCCACCAGGGCTCATCGGTGTTCTGGCGCGATGTGGCCTTTGGGGGGAACCAGTACACGGAGGCGATCCAGCGTGAGCTCAACCTGCCGCGTGAGGAGGCGGAGAGGCTGAAGCTGGGCGAGCGGGTCGGCGACCACTCGCTGCAGAGCGTTCTCGGGATCCTCAACAGCGTTTCCGAGGACCTCGCCGCCGAGCTCCAGAAGACCATCGACTTCTTCGTCGCCACCTCATCCATCGATCGGCTGGAGCGATTGGTGCTCGCCGGCGGCGGCTCGCAGATACTCAACCTGGACGAGGTTCTCAAGGAGCGTTTTCAGGTTGCGGTCGAGGTCATGAACCCCTTCAGGAACATCCGCTACAGTGAGTCCGACTTCGATCCCGAGTGGATCAACCGCCACGCCCCGGCCATGAGCGTCGCGGTTGGACTTGCGGTGCGCGCGGTTGGAGACTGACGATGATCAAGATCAACCTCGTTGCGGAGGCGGCAGCTCCTGCAGCGGCACGGCGTGCCCGGCGAGAGATCTCGCTCGGGGTCAAGCAGGGGGACCTCATCCTCCTCATGGTGCTCGTGCTCGCCTTCGTGGTCGTCGGTGGGAACTGGTATCTCCTCAGCTCGAAGCGGACAACCCTGCAGAACCAACAGCGGGAGCTCCAGGCCGAGCGGGACAAGCTCCAGGTCTACATCGACAAGGTCAAGGAGCTCGAGGTCAAGCGCGACGCGCTCAAGCACAAGATCGAGATCATCGACCAGCTCAAGGAGAACCAGCACGGTCCCGTCCGCATCATGGACGAGGTGTCGCGTGCTCTCCCGGACCTGGTGTGGCTGACGAACATGACGGTCGCCAACAACGTGGTGACCCTGAACGGGCAGGCGATGGACGAGAATGCGGTCGCCAACTACATCGCCAATCTGGATGCCTCGCCGTTCTTCCAGGAGCCAACGCTTGTCGACCTCTCGCGAGCAAGCCGCGACATCTTCAACTTCAGGCTGACTTGCGTTTTCACGTACAAACCGCCAGAGATCAAGAGCTCCACCGATACGGGAGGCGCTGGGCAATGAAGGTTGGCGAGGAGGCAGGCGATGGCATTTGATCTCAACGAGAAGCCATGGTACGTCGCGCTCCTGATCGGGGTTGTCCTCGGCGTCGTCCTCTACCTGGTCATGAACAGCTATGTGTTCAAGCCAATCCGCCAGGACATCTCGACCTTGAACGAGAGCATCGCCAAGCTGCAACGAGAGATCCAGAAGGGACGCGCTGCCAAGCGGGACCTGCCGAAGCTGGAGGAGGAAATCCGCAACCTCGAGCTGGAGCTCGACCGGCTGCGCCGCATCCTGCCGACTCGACGGGAGACTGACACACTTCTGAAGAAACTGAAGCAGCTGACCGAGATCGGGCACTTCCAGCTCGGGCGCTTCACCCCGCAACCATTCATCGATCGTGATTTCTACTGGGAGTGGCCGATCAACGTCTCTCTCAGCGGTACGTACCACGAGCTCGGCCTGTTCTTCGATCGTCTGAGCCGCTTCTCACGCATCATCAATGTCAGCAACCTCAAGATTGTCGCCATGCACAAGCGCGGCAGCCCGTTTACGATCAAGGCGGACTTTACGCAGCAGACCTTCATCTATAAGGAAGAGAAGGAGGGGGCTCCAGCTTCCGGGGAGGCGCCGCAATGACGAGGTACATGAGGGGGCGCCGACTGGTTGGCCTACTGGCCGTCGTGCTGACGGCCGCCACTGTCGCGTTCGCCCAAGCGCCGCCGCAGCAGACCCCAACGGCTGCCGGGCAGCCGGAGGGCGCCGGCGGAGCCCTGCCCAAGGGCGACGTCGATGTCAGCCGCATCGACCAGATCCTGCGCGGTGAGGAGCGGATGTTCGAGGGCGAGAAGTTCACCTATGACCCCGCCAACCGGAGAGACCCGTTCGTTTCCCTTGCCGAGGGCGTTCCGGAAGAGGCGAAGGGACCCGAGGAGCGTCCTAAGGGGCTGGCCGGGATGATGATCGGCGAGGTTCGGCTCGAGGGGGTCGTCAAGACCACGAGCGGAATCATCGCCATCGTGCAAGGACGTGACAAGCTGAGCTACATCCTCCGCCCCGGGACGAAGCTGTATGACGGAGAGGTCAAGACAATCCTCCCAGACAGGGTCGTCTTCAAGCAGCAGGTGAATGATCCCAAGGCGATGAAGCCGTTCCGAGAGGTCGTGCGCGAGGTGTCTGGGAAGTGAAGGAAGCAAGCATGAAATTGGGGGATGACATGAAGGTCAAGAACGCCCGCATCCTCATGGTGGTGTTGGCAGCGGTCGCGGTCGCTGCGATCGGCGTGACTCCCGTGCTGGCGGCCGCCGAGACGCCGCTCGCTGTGAGCGGACTGCGCGCCGAGGCCGGCGCCCAAGGGCCGGTCGTTCATCTCCAGGTGGCCGGCAACCCCGACACGGTGCACTACAGTCCCCAGCCGGGGGTGTGGGTGGTTGAGATGCCCGCGGCCACGTGGGACGCCGAGATCGGGTCGGTCACCGCGCCCGAGGCGGGTATCCAGCGTGCTGAGCTGTCGACGGTCGACGAGTTCGGCCGCCGTGCAACCCGTCTGACCGTGTGGTTGACTGAACCGGCCCAGCTGGACCTGACACCGACTGGTGACGGCCTCGACCTGGTCTTCTCGCACGCGGAGAAGGCGGCGGCCCCGGCCCCCCCAGTGGCTGCAGATGCTGAAGCCGGTCAGAGGGCGGCCGTTGAGTCGGCCCCCGAGAAGGGGGCTCCGGAGGTCGAGAAGGCCGCTGTCCCGCCGGAGGACGTCGCTGCCGAGAACGTTCCTGCGAAGAAGCAGGTTGCCGCCGCGTCGCCGCCGGTCTCTCCAGCCGGCAGCTTGCTGGGAGTCACGCCAACGGCGAGCGCCGACGGGCTCGTGGTTCGTCTGCGCGGTGACGGCACACTGACCGGTCGCGCCTTCACACTCAAGAACCCCGACCGGGTCGTCGTCGACCTCCCCGGTGTCGTCAACCGTGTCAAGCGCACCCTGTACAGGGTCGACGGGGCGGCGGCCAACCGGGTCCGGGTGGCGCAGTTCCGGGCGGTACCCGAGCCGATCACGCGGCTGGTGGTTGACCTCGACGGCCCTCAGCCCTACTCGTTCTCGAGCACAGCGGAGGGCGGCGAGCTGCTGGTAGGCAGTACGGACGCTGAATCCGTGCACGCCTCGGCGGCGAAGGGCATCATCGAGTTCTCACGCTCCCATCCCGAGGCTGAGAAGACGGCCCAGGCAACGGTTGAACCCGACCGGCCGGTGGCGCCGGAGGCTGCCGAGGAGCCGCAAGCGGCTGCCGTACAGGCCGTCGAGCAAGATCGTACGGTGTCGCAACCAGAGACCGCCGTGATGTCCGATAGCGCACCGGTCCACACGCTGCCGCCGGTCGTGACCGCCTCCGATTCGGCCGCCAAGCCGAGGAACCGCAGCCCGTGGGTCGCCGATCCATCACAGCTGATCGAGCAGGGCTCGGCCAAGGAGATCGTCGGCCTTCCGGCGGGGAAGAAGGACTATCAGACCAAGGAGGTCGAGAGCGAGGAGCGGCAGTTCACCGGAGAGCCGATCACGCTCACCCTCAAGGATGCCGACATCAAGGACGTGCTGCGCACCTTCGCGCAGCTGACCAACCTCAATATCGTGGTGGATCCCTCGGTATCGGGGTCGGTGACGGTTGAGCTGCACGACGTGCCGTGGGACCAGGCCCTGGACCTGATCCTGCGTATCAACGGTCTCGACTATGTGCTCGAGAACAACGTGTTGCGGGTGGCGCCGATAGCGAAGCTGGCGTCGGAGAAGACCGCCGCGGCCAAGTTCATGGAGGACCAGGAGAACGCGAAGCCGCTGAAGACGGTGCTCAAGCCGCTGTCCTACGCCCAGGCCGACGAGATCGCGGGTCTCCTCGGGAAGGAGTCCTACCTGCTCTCCAAGCGGGGGTCGGTGACCGTCGACAAGCGCACCAACCAGCTCATCATTCGTGACACGATCGACAGGGTCGAGGGGATCATCCGTCTGATCGAGAGCCTGGACACGCCGACCCAGCAGGTCGTGATCGAGGGCCGGATCGTCGAGACCACGCGCGACTTTTCCCATGAGCTGGGCGTCAACTGGGGCTTCAGCGGCGTCATGGACGCTGCGCACGGCAACGACACCGGTCTCAACTTCCCGAACAGCATCAGCACCAACGGGCGGGTCGCCCTCGAGCGCGGCAGCAACGGTGTCGTCTCGGTGACCTTCGGCGACATTCTCAACACCTTCAACCTCGACTTCCTGCTGTCGGCCGCCGAGTCGGACGGCATGGTGAGGATCGTGTCATCGCCTCGGGTGACGACCCAGAACAACCAGAAGGCAACGGTCCGTTCGGGTCTGCAGATCCCGGTCCAGACGGTGGCCAACAACACCGTCACCGTCCAGTACCAGGACGCGACCCTGAGGCTCGAGGTGACACCACAGATCACCGCCGAGGGGACGGTGATGCTGGACCTGAATATCAAGAAGCAGGAGCCGGTGCAGGGTGTCAACGTGCAGGGCGGCCAGAATAGCCCGATCTTCACCCGAGACGCGCAGACCAAGTTGCTGGTCAGGGATGGTGGGACGACCGTCATCGCGGGCATCTACCAGCTGAACGACCAGACGAACATCAACCGTGTGCCCGGTCTCGCGAAGATCCCGATTCTGGGATTCCTATTCCGCAACAAGTACGTCTTCAACCGGCACGACGAGCTCCTGATCTTCATTACACCCAGGATCGTGAAGTACTAGGAGGGATCCATGAAACGCGCAATGCAGCTGTGTGCTCTGACGGTCCTGGCGGCGGTGGCCCTTTCCTGCGGCGGCAACAGCACGCTGAACGAGACCGAGGCGGTTGTCTTCCTGACGGCTCAGGTCAAGGAGTACAACCCGGATGTGAGCATCGCGTCGACCTCCGACGTCACGATCAGCAAGCTCACGATCGACTCGCATCCCAAGGACCCGTCCGCGACCTTGACCTCGACCCAGGACGTGCACCTGACACGCTGGCAGGTGACGCCGTACCGGACCGACGGTGGCACGACGGCGTCGCCGATGTGGCAGCATGATCTCAACGTCTACGTGGCCGCCGGCGGCTCTGCCGATCTCGAGAACTACCGCGTGTTCCCGGCCGAGTACTTCCGCCAGGCGCCGCTGTCCTACCTCCTTCCGGAGAACGGCGGCTTCGACCCGGAGACCGGGAATACCAACATACGTCAGAGTCTCAAGGTCGAGATCTTCGGCACGACGGTGAGTGGGAAAAGCATTTCCGTGGTCTTCGAAGTTGCTTTCAACTTCTTCTACTGATGGGGGACGACCGTGATGAAGAAACTACTCACAACCGCTGTGATCGCGACGCTGACGGTCCTGGTTGGGTGCTCGGGCAGCAGCCCGACGCCGAAGGCGTTGCCGACTCCCTCGACCGACGCGTGGGTGATCTCGTCACTGACCGCGAGCTCGAGCCAGGCCATCGTCGGTGAAACGGTTTCGCTGCAGGCGGCGGTCACCAAGAACGGGAGCCCGGCCCCTGACGGTACCACGGTCACCTTCGATTGGAGCACCGGAGGCGCCTATACGGCCCTCGCCTCCGTGGCGACTTCCGGGGGAACCGCCACCACGGGCATGGTGGCAGCCTCTGCCGGGACCTACTACATCCGCGCCCGTGTCTCGGGAATCTCGAAGTCGACCACCGTCACCTTCAGGCAGCCCGACACCACCACCGACCTCCAGATCTACAACGTGGTGCCGGCGCAGGGTACGCTCGACGGCGGCGATCAGGTAACGTTCCAGGGCAAGGGCATCTTCACGCCCGTCGACCTCTACTTCTCGGTCGACGGCATCGACTACCAGGCCCAGATCGTGTCCGTGGCCGAGGACTACTCCGCGGTGACCGTGATCACCCCGAAGATCACCGGCGTCACCGACACCAGCCGGCAGTGGGTCGCCAGCGTCCGCATCGTGCGCGGTTCCGGGACGGCGTACCAGCAGCAGCTGACGGTGCCCACCGCCTACACCTTCCTGCCGACCTCCGGCGCTCCCGAGATCTACCAGCTGTTCCCCGATCACGGCAGCCCCCGCGGCGGCGAGCAGGTGACGATCTTCGGCCGCAACTTCAAGGCGCCGGTCACTGTCACGTTCGACACCGGCTTCGGCTCGCTGAGTGCGGACGAGGTGTCGGTGTCCGAGGACGGGCGCCAGATCACGGTCATCACGCCGCAGGTCAGCGCCGACCCGATCCAGGCCGACGAGCAGGCGACGGTGACGGTGATCAACGAGGCTGGAACGCCGCGCGCGACGACGATCAGCAAGTCGAACGCGTTCACCTTCGTCGCCGACCAGCTGACGCCGCGAATCTCGACCGTGTCGCCGAACTCCGGGCCGATGGCCGGCGGTACCCGGGTGAGTATCTTCGGCGAGGAGACCTCGGGCAGCGGCTTCCAGTTCCCGGTCCAGGTCTTCTTCGAGGGCGGCGACATCGGCAGCCGCGAGGCGGATGTCGTCTCCGTCGACGTGCACAAGATCGTTTGCGTCAGCCCGGACGTCACCAACGCCGCGGTGACGCCGCCGGCGACCGTCGACATCCGAGTCGTCAACGTCACCTCGGGGCTTTCGGAAACCAAGCCGGGAGCATTCACCTACGGCGAGAACCTGTTCGTATCCGGCAACACGCCGAACCAGGGCCCGGCCACCGGCGGCACCCAGGTGACGATCCTCGGCTCCGGGTTCGCCCCGCCGCTGTTCGTGGACTGGCTGGGGGCCAGCCCGCCGCAGCGGCTGGACGTCCTGTCGGTGACCGGCGCCGAGATCCTGGTGAACATGCCGGGGCTGAGTCCGCCACCGTGCGGCGACACCACGGCTTCCTTCCGGGTCACCGAGACCGACAGCAACCAGATCTCCGAGGGCGGCAACTTCACCTACCTCGGCGAGTCGCCGACCGTGCTGTCGGTCGATCCGAACCTCGTGACCCCCACAGCCAATGATCCCAGCCAACCGATTCTCGAACCAGCGGATCACACCCTGGTGATCACCGGTCAGGACTTCCACGCTCCGGTCCGGGTCAGCATCGGCGGCTTCGTTCTTCCGGACGCCGACGTGACCCTGGACTCGGACACCCAGATCACGGTCACCTACATCCCGACCCCCGACGAGATCAACCTGAGCTACAACACCTCATCCTGCGTCGACACGAACGGCAACCCCGGTGCACGGGACATTCCGACCAACGTGCCGGTGACCGTCACCAACATCAACGGCAACTGCAGCAATACGTTGGCTTCCGGCCTCGCCTACGAGCCGTGGGACCGTGGCAATCCCCCCGATCCCCACCTGGGCCAGTGCCACGCGGCGCCGATTCTTGTGGTGGATCCGACCTCCCTGCTCTTTCCGGATTGGGCCGCTGGCGGCGCCTGCCCGACCGGAGATACTCAGACCTTCACGATCTCCAATACCGGTAGCGCCGACCTCAACTGGAGCATAGGCATCTCCGGTACCGACGCCAGCGATTTCACGCCGGACATAACCTCAGGAACTCTCGGCGCGAATATTTCAGTGACGGTCACCATCGACTTCTGCCCGGCGACGACCGGCGCCAAGAGCGCCCAGGTCGACGTGAACTCGAACGGCGGGAATGCGACCGTGACCCTGACCGGGAACGGCACCTAGGGTGTGACAGAATGACGGGCGGGCGGCCGCGGGGTCGCCCGCCCGGGTCAACCAGATGGACTACCGAATCGAGCAACTGCGGTTCCAGCTGCGGGAGGATCCTACCTCCCGCCAGTTCTATCAGCTCGGCGAGCTGCTGCGCCGGGAGGGTGAGCTCGAGGCGGCGGTCGCGGTCCTCCGCGCAGGGCTCGAGCACCACCCGCGCTACCTCGCGGCGTGGGTCGCCCTCGGCCGCACCCTGTACGAGCTCCATGCCTACGACGAGGCGGAGGCGGCCTTCGCCCGCGCCCTCGCGCTCGACCCCCAGAACGCGGTCGCGGCGCAGATGGTGGGCCGTTCGGCGGCCCGCCGCGGCGAGTGGGAGCGGGCGGTCAAGGGGCTGACACTGGCGCTCGCATTGGGGCCGCGAGACGACGACCTCGAGGCCGAGCTGGAGGCTGCACGGGCGCACCTGACACCGCCGCCTGAGGCGGTTGCGGCGCCCCCCGCTCCGGACCGGGGGATGATGGCGCCTGCCGTCCCGCCGCGGCCGGCCCCGGTCATCAGGTCGACCGAGATCACCGAGGTGTTCGCCGACGAGCCGTTCTCAATGGCGCCGAGGGGAGACACCGGCGTTTTCCTCGCTGCGGCGGATGTCTTCACGGCGGCCGAGGAGGAGGCGCCGGCCGACTGGGAGGAAGCGGCTGCAGTGGCGCAGGAGCCCCCTCCGTTGGCGCCGGCGGCGCAGCTGCAGCCGGACCTCGGCGTCGAGGCGCCCGAGGCTGAAGCCGACGACGGCTGGGCGGCACAGGCAGAGGACGAGGGCACGGCAGCAGGGCGGGAGGAAATCCCCCTGCCGACGGTGACCCTGGCCCGCCTGGCGGTCGAGCAGGGAGACCTCGATCTCGCCGAACGAACGCTCGACGGTGTGCTGGCGCACGATCCCGATTCCGCCGAGGCGAGAGAGCTGTACCAGGACATCCAGGGCCTCAGGGATGGCGCGGCGGTGCAGCCGCGCCCCTCTTCCGGCGCAGCCAGAGCGGCGGCGTTGCAGGCATGGCTGCGGACGTTTAGACTGGCTGCTGGAAGGGAGGAGGCGTGAGCTTCCAGGCGGCCATCACCGAGCTTTGCGAGAGCTGTCCGGGGTCCGTTGGGGCGGCAATCGTCGATCCCGACGGTATTCCGGTGGCGGTGACCGAAAGCGAGGTGGTGCTGGAGGACATCGGCGCCGAGTTCGCGGCCATCGTCCAGGGCGTCGAGGAAGCCGAGCGGGAGCTCCGTCACGGCTCGCTCCGACAGCTGATCGTGTACACCAACGAGCTGGCCCTGATTCTGACACTGATGGGGGGCGGCTACTTCCTGCTCCTGCTGCTCCACTCCGATGGCCTGCTGGGCAAGGGGCGCTTCCTGTCGCGTCTGGTGGGCGAGCGGCTGTACGACGAGTTCATTTGAGGTGACCACCTAATCATGTTCAAGTTCGAGGAGATCTGCGAGCTCATTCGTCTTGTCGGTTCGAGCGGCGTGGCAAGCGTCGAGGTGGAGCACGGCGGCAGCCGCCTCCGCATCGAGGGCGTTGCCCACGGCGCGCCGATTGAGGGAACACCCCGGGCCGTGCCGCTGGAGACCGTCCCGGTCGCCCGGATGGCGACGACAGCGCCGGCGGTGGCCGCCCCTCCCCAGGCGCCGGAGGCGATGCCGGCGGCCGGTGAGGAGGAGGGGGTCCACTTCGTGACCTCTCCGATCGTCGGCACCTTCTACCGAGCCCCGAACCCGGATGCGGACCCGTACGTCAAGGTCGGGGACTTCGTCGAAAAGGGCCAGGTGCTGTGCATCGTCGAGGCCATGAAGCTGATGAATGAGATCGAGTCCGACACCTCGGGCACGGTCGTCAAGGTGTATGCCGAGAACGCGCAGCCCGTCGAGTTCGGGGAGCGGCTGTTCGCGCTTCGTCCGGCCTGAGCCATGCTCGGCAAGGTCCTCATCGCCAACCGGGGCGAGATCGCGGTTCGGGTGATCGCCGCGTGCAAGGAGCTCGGCATCGAGACCGTTGCCGTGCACTCGGACGCGGACCGCGACTGTCTGCACGTCCGCTTCGCGGACCAGTCGGTGTGCATCGGCGGGCCCTACTCCGCCAACAGCTACCTGAATATCTCAGCCGTCATTGCCGCGGCCGAGATTACCGGTGCGGACGCGGTTCATCCCGGCTACGGGTTCCTTGCCGAGAACGCCCACTTCGCCGAGATCGTGCAGGAGTGCGGGCTGACCTTCATCGGGCCCCCGCCGGAGGCGATCCGGCTCATGGGCAACAAGTCGGCCGCTCGCCGCGCGGTCTCGGAGGCCGGTGTGCCCGTCCTCCCGGGTTCCAAGGAGCCGCTCGAGAGCCGTCGCGAGGCGCTGACTTTGGCCGACGAGATCGGGTACCCGGTGATCCTGAAGGCTTCAGCCGGGGGCGGGGGACGTGGGATGCGGCTGGCGTTCGACGCCCGCGAGCTGCGGCTCGCCTTCGACACCGCGAGGAACGAGGCCGAGAAGGCTTTCGGTGACCCGTCGGTGTACCTCGAGAAGTACCTGCAGCGTCCGCGCCACATCGAGTTCCAGATTCTCGCAGACTCGGCGGGTCGGATCCTCCACCTCGGAGAGCGTGAGTGCTCGATCCAGAGGCGCCACCAGAAGCTCCTCGAAGAGTCGCCCTCCGCGGTCCTGACGCCGGAGCTGAGGTCAGAGATGGGGGCGGCGGCCGTTGCCGCCGCCCGCGCGGCACGCTACGTTTCCGCCGGCACGGTCGAGTTTCTCCTCGCTCCCGACGGCGGCTACTACTTCATGGAGATGAACACGAGGATCCAGGTCGAGCACCCGGTAACCGAGATGGTGACCGGCACCGACCTCGTCAAGGAGCAGCTGCTCATCGCCGGCGGCGAGCGCATGTCGCTCTCCCCTCGCAGGTCGCTGCGGCTCGACGGTCACGCGATTGAGTTTCGCATCAACGCGGAGGATCCCGAGACCTTCGCTCCGTCACCGGGCCGGGTGACGAAGCTCGTGCTCCCGGGCGGGCCCGGGGTGCGGGTGGACACTCACCTGTACGCCGGCTACCTGGTGCCGCCGTATTACGACAGCCTCATCGCCAAGATCATCGTCCATGGTCGCGACCGGGACGAGGCGATCGCGCGCGGTCGTCGTGCGTTGGCGATGTTCGAGATCGAGGGCGTCAAGACCTCCGCCCGGCTCCACCAGCGTATCCTCGAGGACCGCGACTTCATCAACGGCGACCTCGACACCAGCTTCATGGACCGCTACTAGCGATGCGGGCGTGCCCGCATCGCTAGAAGTGATTCCGGGGCGCGAAGCGGTCCGGAATCACGGTGGTACCATGTTGAGGATGCTTCGCATCTACCTCGTGGGCTTCATGGGCTGTGGGAAGACGAAAGCGGGAGAGGCACTTGCCGCCACGCTGGGGGTCCCGTTCGTCGACCTGGATCGGCTGATCAGTCAGAGCTTCGGGTCGACGGTGTCGCAAGTCTTCTCACGGCACGGGGAGCCCGCGTTTCGCGCCGAGGAGGCTCGTCTTCTGAAGACGACGCTACAACGGCGGCGTGTCATCGTCTCGACCGGTGGCGGCACCTTCTGTCACCGTTCAAACCGCGCCGCCATCCACGAGTCGGGGGGGATCTCGGTGTTCCTCGACGTGCCGTGGGAGGTCATTGTCAGCCGCCTTCCAGGGAAAAACCTCGATCGACCGAAGTTCGAGAGCGAGGCTGCCGCGCGCCGGCTGTTCAGCGAACGTGTTGCCGACTACCGGGCGGCCCGGATTCACCTCCAGCTCGGCGGTGACGAACCGCCCGATGAGGTGGCACGAAGGGTCGTAGCGGCGCTGCCGGGGATTCCGTGCGGTACCTGATCCTCAGCGACATCCACGCCAACTACGAGGCGCTGACGGCCGTGCTTCACCACGCGCGGCGGAAGCGGTTTTCCAGGGTCCTGTTTCTCGGGGACGCGGTCGGTTATGGGGCCTCACCGAACCAGGTGATGGAGTGGCTGACGTCGCTCGGGTCCCAGGTGGTGGTCGTGAGAGGGAACCATGACCGGGTGTGTGCCGGCCTCGACAGCGCGGAGTACTTCAACCGCTACGCCCGGCAAGCTGCCGACTGGACCCACGACCACCTGGAGGCCCGGCACCTCGAGCGCCTGCGGGCGCTGCCGGCCGGACCGACGAGGATCGAGCCGAACCTGCTCATCTGCCACGGCTCCCCCGTGGACGAGGATGCCTATGTCTTCTCGGCTCACGACGCACTGGCCGCGTTTGCGGAGGTGACGGAGAGCGTGATCCTGTTTGGGCACACCCACGTGCCGTCGGCGTTCATTGCGGCGGCCGGCGGTGGGGGGCGCATGGTGCAGGTCCGCCTTCTCTCCGGCAAGCGAACGGTTCTCGACCTCAACGGCGACAGTCGGTACCTGGTCAACCCCGGCTCGGTCGGACAGCCGCGTGATCGCGACCCGCGGGCGGCCTATGCTATCTACGACCACGGCATCCGTCGCCTGTACCAGTACCGGGTGCCATACCGCATCGACCTGGCCCGGCGCAAGATCCGCCAGGCAGGCCTGCCTCCGGTACTCGGTGACCGGCTGCTGTACGGCGCATGAAGGGAAGGCGGACAATGCGGCTGAGACCTGCTGCTGCGCTAGGCCTGATCCTACTCGTTACGCTGGCGATCGCGGCACAGGAGCGATCGAGCGGCTCCGTGGAGCTGGAGGCGCGGCTTCTCCAGGCAGTGGACGAGGGCGCTCTGCCGGCCTCCATCCGCGGCGGGTTGTACGACTTTCCTGATCCGGCAGTCAGGGCGCTGGCCGTCCGCGTCATCGCGGTGGCCGCCAACCCGGGCTCCGACGTGCTCCTCGCCCGCTTCTTCCAGGATCGCGACGCCTGGGTGCGATCGCAGGTGATGCTGGCGGCCGCACGCGAGGGTGTCGATGCGAGTTGGCTCATCGGCCGGGGGTTGAGTGCGCCGTCCGTGCCCGTACGGCAGGCTGCGGTGTGGGCCGCTGCTCAGCATGCCGGCGACCTCGCGGCGCCTCTCCTGGCCCAGCTGCGGAAGGAAAAGGATCCGGCGGTCCTGGAAACGGGCCTCGCCAACCTCTGGCGCCTTGCGGCCGGTACCTGGGAGGGCCTGGCCGCACAGCATGCGGCCGACGCGGACCCCCTGCTTCGGCGCGCCGCCGCGTACTCGTTGGCGCGCAGCGGGGCAGCCTCCGCACGACCGGCCTTGCGCCGGTTGGTGAGCGATTCCGAGCCGGTGATCAGGGCGACCGCCGCGCGCGGCTTCGCCCGCGGCGATCTGCAGGCGGCTGACGCGGCGGTGCTCGCAACCGCGCTTCGAGACGCCGACTGGCGCGTGCGGGCAGCGGCATGCGAGGCGCTGGCTGCTCACCCGGAGGTCCGGGTCGGACCCGACGTGGCGGCGGCGATGACGGCGGCGCTGGACGATGCGGCACCGCACCTGATGGTGAGCGCTATTCACGCCGTGGCGGCCCATCCGGAGGCGGCGGCGGCGGCGCGTCTGACCACGATCGTGGACGGCGCCGATCCCTGGGCAGCGGGGGAGGCTCTGAACGCGCTCGTCAGGCGCAACGAGACCGGGGCTGGCGCACGGGCCCTGGTGTGGCTCGCCTCGAGCCAACTTTGGCAGCGCCGGGCCGGCGCGCGGGCCGAGCCGTTCTTGACCGGCAAGGCCGCGGTCGAGGGGCGACGTTTGATTCTCGCTGCCGAGCCGCCGGTCATTCTCGCGTGGCTGGAGGAGGCCGCGGGGGCCGATCGCCTGCCGCCGGCTGATGTCCTGCGCCCTCTGCTCGGACACGCCGACGCCGCGGTGCGTGCTGAGGCGCTCGACCTTCTGGGTCAACAACACGCAGCGCCGGACCGGCAACGCTTGCTGGAGCTGGCTGCTGCCTGGCGGCAGGACACGATCGGGGATGCGCGCGCGACGGCCCTGCGGCTTGCCTTTGAGGCGGCGTCCGACGAGACAGGGCGGCGCGAGGCGCTGGAGGCGGCCCTGGCCGAATCGGACTGGGCCGTGTCGGCGCCGGTCGTGGCGGCCGCGCGGTCGGCCGGGCTACGGGCTGCACTTCCTGCCCGCCCGCCGCGCCACGGTCACAAGTGGTATGCCGATCTCGTCACGTGGGCTCAGGACAACCACTGGATCGACGTGGCAACGGTGCGCGGCACGTTCCGCCTTCACCTTGACGCGGCGACGGCGCCGATCACGGCGAAGGAGGTGTGGGACCTTGCGCGGGCGGGTTTCTACGACGGCTTGACCATCCACAGAGTGGTTCCCGACTTCGTGGTTCAGGGCGGTGATCCACGCGGTGACGGCTGGGGCGGTCCGGGCTTTGTGCTTGCCGACGAGCCCTCCCTCGAGCCGTTCGACTCGTGGCGCGCCGGCATTGCCACCTCCGGCCCCAATACCGGCGGCTGCCAGCTGTTCGTGACGTTGCTGCCGGCGGACCACCTCACCGGACACTACACGAACTTCGCGCTGGTGACGGCCGGACGCGACGTCCTGACCCGCCTCGAGGTGGGTGACACAATCCGTGGCATGACCTGTGCCAGCGGCAGCGAACCGCCGCCGCCGGTTCCGGTTCTGGTCGGTAGGATCGGCTGGGACGACTTGTCGGCGATCACGGGCTGGAAGAGCGAGGCAGAAGAGTACGACCCGGACCCGGCGGCGATCGGGAAGCTCCGCGAAGTGCGCGGACACTACCGGATTCTGTCGGTGCTTGGAAGCTGGTGCTCGGACTCGCGGCGAGAGGTTCCGCGGCTCATCAAGGTGCTGAAGGAGGTCGGCGGAGACCATTTCACCCACCAGATGATCGGCGTTGATCGCACGCTGGTGGTGACGGCGGCCGACTTCCCGGACGGCCTTCTCGAACACAAGAAAGCAGAGCGGGTCCCCACCATCATCGTTCTCGACGGAGATGGCCAGGAGCTGGGACGTGTCGTGGAAACAGCCGAGATGCCACTGGAGCAGCTCCTGGTCGAGCTCGTGGGACCCTCGGAGGGATGGTGATGAGTGCCGAGATCGCGATCACCTGGCCGTTTCCGGGAGATTTCGTCGAGCGTCTGAGGGGGTTGCATGCCGCCCGTATCCGGCGGGACACGGACCCGCTCGACGAGACCGGTCTGGCGGAGTTCATCGGGCGGGCGGAGGCCGTCGTGACGCTGCTCGCGGATCCGATGACCGACAGGGTGATGGCGGCGTGTCCACACCTCCGCGTGGTGGCCAACTGCGCCGTCGGCTACGACAACGTCGATCTCGAGGCCGCCAGGCGCCGCCGGATCTGGGTGACCAACACTCCCGACGTGCTCACCGAAGCCACTGCCGACCTCGCCTGGGCGCTGATTCTCGCCGTGACGCGACGGGTCGTGGAGGGCGACGCGATGGTTCGCGACGGGTCCTTTCACGGCTGGCGGCCCGACCTCCTGCTCGGCACGGGCTTGCAGGGCAAGACGCTGGGGATTATCGGCTACGGGAGGATCGGACAGGCGGTCGCCCGTCGTGCGCTCGGCTTCGGAATGGATGTGGCATACGTTGACTCGGAAGAGCGGCCAATCCCGGCGGTGTCCGCCAGACGCGTCCCGCTCGAGGAGCTGCTCGCGACCAGTCGGGTGGTGAGCGTGCACTGTCCGTTGACTCCCGAGACTCACCACCTGCTCGACGAGGGCAACCTGCGGCTGTTGCCGCGAGGCGCGTTCGTCGTCAACACCGCCCGCGGTTCCGTGATCGACGAGGGAGCCCTGGTGAGCGCATTGGACTCCGGCCGTCTCGGGGGCGCTGGGCTCGACGTGTACGAGGACGAGCCCCACGTCCACCCCGGCCTGTTGGGGCGAACCAACGTGGTGCTGCTGCCGCACGTGGGCTCGGCGACCCGGGAGACCCGCACCGCCATGGCCGAGCTGGCGGTCGAGAACGCGGTGGCGGTGCTCGACGGCCGCGAGCCTCCCACGCCGGTGATCCGGGGCGGCTGAAGGGAGGAGCTCGACCACGGATTTCACAGATTCCACGGATTCAGCAGAGACGGCGCCAGAGGCTCCTGGTGGACCCGAGTTGATCTGAGCCGCCTGACATCGGTTGGTCCCCCAAGGGCGGCAGGCACCCCGCCGGTCTTCTTCCTCCAATCTGTGTAATCCGTGGTTTCTCTTGGTAGTCCGTGGTTCTCTTCTTCAACGGGGGAGGAACCGAGCCACCCATGAAACTCGCAGCATGAGTGTGCCTCGACCTTTCGAGGATGATGACCCGCAAGAGGCCAGGAAGATGTTCCCTGGCGGCTTGATCGTCGTCCCATGGCGATCGGGTGCGTGCAGGCAGGCGGCCTGGTTCGAAGGGGTAGGCAGGGCCCCTGCTACAATGCGCCGGTGAGCGCTGACAACGTGGCTGCCGCCGGCTCTCCTGCCGGGTCTTCCTCTGCCGCCGACGGTTCCTCGAAGCTGATTCCCGAGCTCTCGATGGTGATACCGGCCTACAACGAGGAGGCGATCCTGCCTGTAGCCCTCGCTGAGGCCGAGGCGGCAGTTGAGCGATTCTGTGAGCGATGGGAGATCCTGGTTGTCGATGACGGGTCGACCGATGCCACACCGCGGATTCTCGCCGACTGGCACCGGCGTGAGCCCCGCATCAAGGTCCTGACTCAGAGCCCGAACCAGGGGTACTCGAAGGCCCTGATTCGCGGCTTCGGCGCCGCCGAGTATGCCGCTGTCTTCTACACCGACGCCGATGCACAGTTCGACCTCGCCGAGATCGACCGGCTTTACCCATACCTGGCGGAGGCCGACATGGTGACCGGCTACCGCGTCGGTCGGAAGGATCCGTGGATCCGGCTCCTCACCTCGGCGACCTACAACCGGTTGCAGGCACTGGTTCTCGGCCTGAAGGTGCGCGACGTGAACTGCGCCTTCAAGCTCTTCCGGAGGTCGGTCTTCGACCGGATCGAGCTGACGAGCGACGGCTTCCTGATCGATGCCGAGCTGTACGCGCGCGCTCAACGGGCCGGCCTGCGCTGGGTTCAGGTTGGCGTGACCCACCGCCCGCGTGAGCAGGGGAGCTCGACCGTAGGTGTCGGCACCATCGCCGAGACCCTGCGCGAGCTGATGGCCCTGCGCCGCACCCTCCGGTCATGACGCGGCGTCGTTTCTGGGCCCTTCTTGCCGGCTTCCTCCTGCTCCATCTCGTGCTCGCCGCCGCGCTGCCGCTGTCCGGTGACGAGGCCTACTACTGGGACTGCTCGCGGCACCTCGACTGGAGCTACTTTGACCAGCCGCCACTGGTGATCTGGGCGATGGTGCCGTTCCGGGCCGTCCTCGGCGAAACGCGCCTGGCGGTACGAGCACCCGCGGTGATCGCGAGCTTGCTCGCAGGCGTCTTCCTCCTCGGGCTGGCCCGGCGTCTCGGCGGTGGCGAGCGCGAGGCGGGTTGGTCGTACGTGATGCTGCACGGAATGCCGCTCTACTTCATCGGCGCCTTCTACGCCTCGACGGATGTTGCCATGGCGACGGCGTACCTGGGCGCGACCTGGGCGGCGGTCGCGCTCGCCCAGGGCGAGCGCCGGGCGTGGTGGGGGTTCGCGCTGGCGATCGGTCTCGGGTTCCTGGCCAAGTTCCCCGTCGTGCTGGTGCTGCCGGCGCTGGCGCCGGCGTTGATGGGTGGCGAGGTGAGGCGCCAGCTGCGGACGGCAACACCGTACCTGGCGGCGGTGCTGGCGATCATTCTGACCGCGCCGGTGTGGGTGTGGGGCGCCCGCCATCACTGGGACAACATCGTCTTCCAGCTGGCCGGGCGCCACAGTGGCGGGGGCTTGAGCCTGCGCTACCTGGGGGAGTTTATCGGCGCCAACCTGCTGCTGGCGACCCCGTTCCTGGCCGTTGCCATGGCGGTGGCCTGGGTGCTGGCGTGGCGCCGCCGGGATCCGGCCTGGGCCGCCCTCGCCGTTGCCATGGCGTCGCCGTTCCTGCTGTTCGGCATGGTCGCGCTGAAGGAGCGGGTCGGCGCACACTGGGGCGGGCCGGGTCTCCTGCTGGGCATGGCGGCGGTGGCCATGGTGCATTTCAGGGCCCGCCGCGCGCTGGTCGCCGCCGGCATGGCGTTCGGGCTCCTGCTGTCGGCGGCGGTGGTCGCGGTGGCAGCCGTGCCCGAGCCCCTGCTCAGCCTGCATTGGTCGTACGCCGGCAGCCCGCACCGGATCTCCACCGCCAAGCTCGCAGCAGCCGTTGGTAATCGGGAGATCGAACGCGAGGTGGCGCGGCGCCTACGGCCGGGCGAGCTGGTGGCGTCGGAGAGCTACAGCACCGTCCATTTGCTGGCCTTCCTGTCCGGAGGCAAGCTCCCCACTCGCCTCGCGAACATCAGGGCGGGCAAGCACGGTCTCGCTTCGCTGTACTGGTACGAGCCCGAGTCGCTGACGGGCCGCAACGTGCTCTTCGTGACCGAAAAGAGCGATGTCGAGCCGGCGCTGCGGCGCCTGTTCGCCTCGGTGAGCGTGGAGGAGCCGATCGAGATCCGACGTGGCGGTCAGGTGGTACGGACGGTGCGCGTGCTCGAGTGCCGCAACCTGCTGCACCCGGAGGGCGCCTTCACCCGCCTTCCCTGAAACGAGGAATCGAACCACGGATTCCGAAGAAGAACCACGGATTCCACGGATTACACAGATTAGAAGAAGAAGACCGACAGCCTGTTTGGCGTCCCCGGAGACGAACCGATGTCAGGCGGCTCCTACTAGCCCCGAGCCCAGCAGAGGCCTCTGCCGCCACCTCATGAAATCCGTGAAATCCGTGTAATCCGTGGTTAGATCCTTCCTCCGTGGTTGAGCCTTCCTATCAGGCCCGGGTGGTCAGCGAGCGTTTCCAGAGGGCGACGGCCGCGATCGCGCTGAGCAGTCCGGCGACGACCTCGGGGCGCCCGGCCAGCACTCCCGGCCGCCAGCTCCCGCCAAGGTCGCGGATGACGTCGGCGATGACGGTGCGTCCCGTGCAGACCACGGTCCACAACACACCGCCGGCCGCGATGGCGAGAAAGCCCATGCCGCCTGCACCGAGGGCCGCATCGAGCCACTCGGCCCCTTCGCCCTGGTCTGGACGTGGACCCATGGCGACGCCGAGCGAGCTCATCCAGAGTGCATACCAGGGGACCAGCCACCAGCCGGAGGCGGCGGAGCGTGTGGGACCGACGACGAGCTGCGATGCGGCGAACAGGCCGCCCGCAAGGGCGAGAGGCGCCAGCGTCGCGACCAGAACCGCTGCCAGAAGGGCCTGGCGTCGGGAGACCGGGGCCGTTCGCCACCACCACACGGCGCGTCCTTCCAGAATCTGCGCCGGATAGGCGAACCGGAGCGCCATGGCCGCGGCGAGGAGGCCTGCCAGCAACAGGTTGATGAGGCCGGCGAGCTCGCGGGCCAGGGGTTCCGAGGTCGGGAGAGCGCGCAGGTTCTCAACGTAGACCACGCCGAGGGCGATCAGGTAGAGAGTCTGCGCCGCCTGTGCGGCGTCGCGCGCCAGCAGGCGCAGACGTGAAGCGACCAGCACGCCTACCGGGCTCCTCTCGAGGATGCGGTCGATGGGCCGCCACAGCCTCGAAGGAGCTGCATGGGCCGCAGAGCCCGTGGCGAGGCGGGCGCCGGCGACCGGCGCCAGCCACCTCCATGCTCCGATCATGACCATGATCATGGCCGCGGTAGCCACCGCCATCGGCCATCCGCGAGCGCCGGTTGCCGCCCCCACCGCCCACTGGGCCGGGTACGGTCCTGCCCCGGCGGCCGCCGGCACGGCCAGGGAGCCGAGCAGGGCCAGGGGGTCTGCCGTGGTCACGAAGCGTTCGGGGCGTAGCGCCCGCAGCCAGAGGACGGTACCGACGACGGCTGCGGTGGTCGTGGTCCAGGCCAGCGGCACGAGGATCCGACGCGGCACGAGGGCGGCCAGCAAGAGCGCGAGCACGATCCCGGCTGCGCTTGCGAGACCGAGCAGGGCGAGAATGCCGCAAACGATCTGCAGCGCGGCTGCGGTATCGTGGCGGAGGGAGTGCGCCAGCGTCAGCGCGGGCGGCAGGACAAGGACCGCCACCCACGCCTCGCCCGCCAACACCCGCCACCAGGCTTGCAGGGCGCGGTTGGAGGGTGGCGTCGGACAGGCGCCCCACCAGGGGTCGCTCTCCAGGACCTCGAGCTGGGGCAGTGCCAGGGTGACCGCCGAGGCGGTGGCGACGACCAGCGCGAGCTGAGCGACGACCACCAGACCGCGCGCGAGCAGCCAGCGGCCGGCCATGGCCAGCGCCGGTGGTAGGGCGAGGAGATGATGTGTCACCCGGGCGACGATCCACACCTCCGCCACCGCGAGCAGGACGACCGCCACCACGGTGCCTACAATCCGGGTCGGGCCGAGGCCCAGGAGCCGGCGCCGTCCCTGGCGGAGGTCGGTCGTGAGGCTCAGGAGGAGGAGGCGAGCATCCATTCCTCGAGCTCCGCGACGTCGCGTGTGCCGTGTCTGTCGCCCAGCACACGGCCCCGACCGAGGCGGACGATCCGATCGGCCAGGGCGGCGATGTGACCGACGGTGTGCGTGGTCACGACGACCGCCGCGCCGTTGTCCGCCCGCCGGCGCAGGCTCGAGCGGACGGCGACCTGGGCCTCCAGGTCGAGCGCGGTCATCGGCTCGTCAACCAGCAGCACATCGGGGTCGGAGACCAGAACTGCTGCAAGAGCCACCCGTTGTGCCTGACCGTGCGACAGCGTGCCGCACCAGGTTCGGCAGAGGTCATCCACCGCGAGCTCGCGCAGGGCCGCACTCACCTTCGCCTCGAGGCGGGCGCGGGGCAGACCGTACAGCGCAGCACGCAACCGGACGAGCTCGAGCACGCTCAGGTGGCTGGGAAGTACGGGTCGGTCTGGAAGCAGCCCGAGGCGGCGGCGCACCGCGACCGGGTGTGCCCACGGGTCGAAACCGAGAACTCGCGCCTCGCCTCGCTGGCGCGGCACGAGACCCGCCAGCAGTCGCAGGGTGGTGGTTTTCCCAGCCCCGTTGGGTCCGACGAGGGCGGTGATCCGGCCGCCGCCGAGCTCGAGATCGAGCCCGTCGAGGGCATGGGTGGCGCCAAAGCGGACGACGACGTCCGTGCAGGAGGCGCGGACGTCCTCCACGTCAGACCCGCGCCGGAAAGTGGCGTACTCTCACCGAGCTCGGGCGCCCGTTCTCCTCCTCGAGGACCTCCAGCTCGACGCCTCCCCAAACGAGCCTGCCGGAGGTGCTGTGCTCCCTCAGGAGCACGGCCATACCACCTACCGAGTCGATCTCCTTGGGAACCGGGAGCCGGCGGTGAAGGAGCCGCTCCAGCCGGCGTAGCGCGAGATGGCCGGGGACTACCCAGCCGTCCTCGACCACAACCACTTCCTCCGGTCTTCGTCGATCGAACTCGTCCTCGATCTCGCCGACGACCATCTCGAGCGCATCCTCCAGCGTGACCACGCCGGCCGACCCTCCGAACTCGTCAAGAACGATCGCCATGTGCTGTCCCGAATTGCGAAAGTCTTGGAGCAGCTTTGGCAGTGGTTTCGCTTCCGGGATGAAGAGAGCTTCCGTGACCAGGGTCTGCCACGCTGTCAATGGATCGAGGCCGAGCAGCAGCTTGGCGTGCAGGACGCCGACTACGGCGTCCGGGGAGCCGTCTACGACAGGAAACCGGCTGTGACCGGAGGCCAGCACGGCCGCCCGCAGCTCGTCGTGCTCCCAGCCGCGGTCTACCGTGTGCACCAGCGGCCGCGGCACCATCACCTCTCGCGCCACGGTGTCATTGAAGCGCAGCACCGACTCGATCATGTAGCGGGCGCCGCGAGGAAGCTGGGCGTGCCGATGGGCCAGCCGGAGCATGAACAGGAGGTCTTCCTCGGTGACCGGAACCTCTGCGCGGCGGCCTTCGCTGAACAGACGGGCCAGCGAGCCGAGGACCCAGGTGAGGGGACGCAGCGCGACGTCGAGGGCCCACAGCGGCGCTGCCACTCGTG
Source organism: uncultured Thermoanaerobaculia bacterium (assembly GCA_964552395.1). Lineage (GTDB taxonomy): Bacteria > Acidobacteriota > Thermoanaerobaculia > Thermoanaerobaculales > Sulfomarinibacteraceae > JAJDNH01. The sequence goes on from CAZKGM010000008.1 coordinate 96,007, forward strand.
CCGACAGCCACTCGGCGTGGATTTGGGCCAGCGACTTCGGCGTGATCTCCCCGAACACCAGGATGACCAGGGTCATGATGCCGACCACCGAGGCCAGACCGCTGTGGGTCGTGAGCCGGTAGGCGATGGTCGTCGCGATGGCCGAGGCCAGAACGTTGACGAGGTTGTTGCCGATCAGGATCGTGATCAGGAGCTCGGCCGGCGCCTCGGCCCAGCGTTCGAGCCCGCGCCGGGTGAGCCGGCCGGAGCGCTCGCGGAGCCCTTCGAGGCGGGTGTGCGGGAGCGAGGTCAAGGCGGTTTCCGAGGCAGAGAAGAAAGCCGAGCCGAGGAGGCAGAGGACGATTGCCGTGATGTCAGCGCCCACGGACAGGGTCTCCTGGAGGTAGGTCGTCCATGTGCCGATCCTACCATGGGGTGCGGGTTCGCCTCGGCCGCCCTGTGCTAAGCTTCTAGCTCTCAACAAAGGGTGGCCGCTAAGGCCGAGCTAAGGAGGTAGGGACAATGAGCAACGGTGAGCAGGGGGCGGTTACTCCTCAGAAGAAGGGCCTCAGCCCGCTGGCGTGGGTCGGCATCGGCTGCGGCGTCGTCGTGCTGATTGTCATCGTCGTCTTGGTGGCCCTCAGTTTCTTCGTCGTTCACAAGGCCAAGCAGGCGGGGTTCGATCCCGCGCTGTGGGCGAAGAACCCCGCTGTCGCGGCCTCGAAGATGATCGCCACGCTCAACCCGGAGCTCGAGGTGGTCAAGGTCGACGAGGATGCCGGGATCATCACGGTGCGCAACAAGAAGACCGGCGAGGTCGTCACCGTCAACCTGGACGATCTCAAGAAGGGCAAGGTCTCCTTCAAGTCACTGACCAGCGGCAAGGAGGTCCATATCAGTGCCGAGGCCGGTGAGGAGGGCGGCGGCGTCAAGGTCACGGATGAGAAGGGGAAGACCGTGCTGGCGGCGGGCAGCGGCAGCTCGAAGCTGCCCGATTGGGTGCCGGTCTACCCGGGCACCGAGCCGAAGGTCGGCTTCTCCATGACCGAGGAGAAGACGCAGCGGGCGGTGGCCGCCGCCGAGACCGATGCCTCGCTCGACGAGGTCTTCGATTTCTTTGCCAGCAAGCTCGAGGCGGAGGGGTACTCGGTGCGGAGGATCCGTTCGAGCACGGTGGATACGAACACTGGGATGGTGATAGCGACCAAGGAGGCGGAGAAGAAATCGGTGCAGGTCAGCATCACGCGCGAGGACAACAGGACCAAGATTGCGATCACGTTCAGCGGTCCCGTCGACGACTGATCTGGACCGAAGCGGAAGCACGGAGGCGACGCAGCGCCCGGGCGGGGCGAGGTCGCTCGCCGCGCACCTTGGCTTGGGGACCCGTCTTGCAGCCGACGCGCGTGGCCGTGCGGTTCGCCGTCGCCGAGCAACAGTGTTGTCAGAGCTTCCGTATACTTGGACGGTGTTGAGGGAGATCTTCTCGAGCCGTCGCCGGGTGATACCGGGCCTGGAAGGGGTGGGGTCGTGAACCCCGTGGCAGCGCCGGTGCTCGAGCTGTTGGAGCGGCTGCACGACTCCATTGTCGGCGTTATCCGTGGCAAGGCGGAGATTGTCGATGCGGTGGTGGCCGCGTTGCTGGCACGAGGGCACGTGCTGCTCGAGGATGTGCCGGGCGTTGGCAAGACGACCCTCGCGCAGGCGCTCGCACGCTCGCTGCAGCTGGAGTTCCATCGCATCCAGTTCACCTCGGACACGCTGCCGTCCGATATCATCGGCATCTCGGTCTACCGACAGACGAGCGGCGAGTTCGAGTTCCTTCCCGGGCCCCTGTTCGCCAACATCGTTCTTGCGGACGAGATCAACCGGGCGGCGCCGCGGACCCAGTCGGCCCTGCTCGAGGCGATGAGCGAGCACGCAGTTACAGTCGAGAGGACCCGCTACCGCATGACGGAGCCGTTCCTGGTAGTGGCTACTCAAAACCCGGTCGAGTCAACCGGGACATACCCGCTGCCCGAGTCGCAGATGGACCGGTTCCTGATGCGTCTCTCCATGGGCTATCCGGCGCGGGAGGAGGAGATGGACCTGGTGCGCTCGGGCGGCGCCGAGCCGCTGCTCGAGAACCTCCAGCCGGTGCTGTCCGCTGCCGAGGTGCTGGATCTGCAGAGCAAGGTGCGGGAGGTGCATGTGGCCGAGGAGCTGGTGGCGTACCTGCTCGACGTTGTCGAGCGGACCCGCGGCCACGAGGCGCTCGCCCTCGGTGTGTCGACGCGAGGGGCCATCGCGTGGCATCGTTCCGCCCAGGCTCTGGCCCTGGTCCGGGGGCGGGCTTTCGTTACTCCCGATGACCTCCAGGACACGGCGGAGGCGGTACTGGCACACCGGGTGCTGCTCGCCGATCCCGCGCTCGGGGATGGCTGGGAAAAGAGCCGCCGCGAGCGTGCGGTGATCCGGTCGATCATCGACGCGCACCCCGTCCCCCGATAGGGCCTGCCGGTGGTGGACAAGGGCGCAACCGGGGTGGCCGCGGAAGGCAGCGCGAGGCCATGAGCCGGGTGAGCTCGTTCCCTGGCTTCGGTCTGCGGTTGACGCGCTGGGGTGGGGTGTACCTGGTGGCGATGATCCTGCTCGCTTTGGCGGCCGCCAACACCGGTAACAACGCGCTCGTCATGCTGCTCGGCCTGGCCATGGGGAGCTTCGTGCTATCAGGCGCCTGGTCCCGCCAGGTGCTGGGCAAGGTCGAGGTGTGCGTCTCTCCCCCGAGGCAAGCGTACGCGGGGTCCTTCGTGGCAGTCGAGATCGAGCTGACGAACGGTTCACGCCTATTTCCCGCCTACGGACTGACGGTACGGGACGGGGATGGAGAAGCACTGCTGTTCGTTCCCTTGTTGCGCGCCGGTGACCGCTGCCGGCATGTGGCTCGCACCGCGTTTCCCGAGCGTGGCTGGCGGACCGTTGGACCGTGGCGTCTTGAGGTCCTGCTCCCCCTCGGGTTCTTTCTCAAGAGCAAGCGGGTCGGCGCTCCCCATCGTCTGCTCGTGTACCCACGCCTGCTGGCGACCCTGGGGTCTCTGCTGCAGCCCGGCGGCGACCGCCGTCGTCCCGGACCGACCGGCGAGCGCGGCCGCGAGGGGGAGGTGCACCAGCTGCGAAGGTTCAGAGACGGTGACGAGCGTCGTCAGATTCACTGGAAGCAGAGCGCGCGGCAACAACGTCTGATCTCCGTCGAGCGGGAGGCGCCCGACGCGGAGCCGCTGTACGTCGTTGTCGATCCGCGCTCGCGAAACCCGGATGATCCACGGATTCGCGAGGCGTTCGAAGTGGTGGTCAGCCGAGCCGCAACAGTGGTAGTCGAGCGCCTTCGTCGCGGCCTGCCGGTAGGAGTGGTGGTGGGTCGCCGCATCGTCGAGCCGGTGGCCCGGTTGGACAGGATCGGCGTCCTGCTGCAGCCTCTGGCCGAGGTCAAGCTGTGTGCCTTCGACTCGCCGCCGCCACCCGTGCTGCGGCGGTGGGTTCTCGAGCTGAAGGTCGGGCGCGAGGCCGCATGAGCTTCCGCCGTCTCGCCTCCGGGCTGCTGCTGTGGGCGCTGCTGCCGCTTCCGTTCACGGGCGTCACGGCGCCGCCGTTCTGGGCCGCCGCGGCGGTGGCGGCGGGGGTCGCCATCTTCCGGCGCCGTCCTCTCGAGCCATCCCGCAAGATGCTGAATCTCCTCGGTTTCGCCTTCCTGCTGCTGGTCCTGGCGGCCGGCGGCTGGCGTGTAGGGCCGATGCGGCCCCTCGGCCACCTGCTGCTGATGCTGGCCGGGTTGCGCGTGCTGATGGTGAAGGACCGGCGGAGCCTTGTAGCTGCTCTGGGGCCGACGGCGCTTCTTTGGGTGACAGCAGTGGCGTCGTCAACCCACGTGACCCTCCTCGCCTACCTCATGGCATCGGCGGTGGTCCTGTGGTGGGCGGGCATGCGGGCGCTGCTGATGATCCGCGCCGACGAGCTCGGTGCCCAGGTGGGCCCGTCGCTGCCGCGGCTCAATCACGTCGTGCGGGCCGGCGTGGTGGTCTTGCTGCTCGCCATACCGGTGTTTCTCCTCATGCCCAGACTCCGCTCCCCATGGCTGTATGCCGGGAGCGGCAGGGGCAGCGTCTCCGGGTTCACGACGGCGGTCGAGCTGTCGGACATGGGCGACATCCGCACTTCGAGCAAGGTCGCCATGGTGGTGACTGCCGTGCACGGCCGGATTGACGCACGCATGGTCCGCCTCCGTGCCACGGCCTTCGATCTTCTGGGCACCGGGGTGTGGAAGCCGCAGCGAAGAGATGTTGATTGGCTGGGCCGGGAGGGCCGGATCACCTGGCTGCAAGAAGGACCGCACGATCTGTCGGGCTCTACCGAGCTCGAGGTGGAGTTGCTGCGTCCGGAAGGCTACCTGTTCCTGCCGGAGGCCGCTGTAGCCGTGCGAAGCCCCTATGACCTGGGCCTGGACCATGCGGGTGGCGCCGTGATGTCGAGGAGAGTGCGCCGGCCGGTGACGTACACGGTGTGGGTGGTGCCCGGCTTCCACAGGTCCCTGATGGCGCCGGGTCACCGCGACCTCTTCGTTCCCCGCCGCCGGCCGGCTCTCCAGGGCCTCGCCCGGAAGATCGTTGGCAATCTCGTGGGGCGGGCCGCACGTGCGAGGGCGATCGAGAGCTACCTGCGTACGAACTTCCGTTACTCGTTGCGCGGGCCTAGCCGTTTCAGCAGCGACCCGGTGTCCGAGTTCCTGTTCCGGCGCCGTGAAGGACACTGCGAGCTGTTCGCCGGCTCGATGGTGCTTCTGCTGCGCTCGATCGGCATTCCGGCGAGAATGGTGGCCGGCTACTACGGCGGCACCCTGTCGCCGTCGGAGACCGTCCTGCACGTCAGACAGGCCAACGCTCACGCCTGGGTCGAGGTGTGGCTCGGCCCGGATGCAGGCTGGGTCACCTTCGATCCCACGCCGGCGGAAGGGATCCCGGGCCTGTCCGGACTGGCCGCCCTGGCCCGGCTGCGATGGGCCTTTGACAAGTTGCAGGTGGTGTGGGACCGCTACGTGCTGACGTTCGGGATTCGGGAGCAGCTGGATCTTGCAGCCAGCGCGGTCTCAGGTCTACTGCAGCTAGTCCACCAGCTGAGGCCGGTCCGCGCCCTGCTGGTCCTGGCGCCTCTGCTGATTGCGGTGCTCTTGTGGGCGACAGGTCGGGGCTCCCGTCGCCGGCATTGGCTGCAGTTGGGGGAGGCAAGGTACTCAGCAGCGGCGGCGGTCGGTCAGCTGGCGGCGCGTCTACGGCGGCGCGGCATCGAGGTGCCGCCGTCGGCAACTCCACGGGCTATCGGGAGTGTCGCCGCTCGCAGCTGGGCGGGAGCGGAGCGAGCAATCAGTGAGCTGGTGGAGTTGGCCGAGCAGGAGCTGTACTCGCTGCACGGGATGCCGCTGCAGGATAGGCGGAGAACTCGGGACCTGGCTCGCCAGATTCGTTCAGCCGCGGGAAGAGCCGGAGGGCCAGGAACGGTCCCACAGGTGTGAGGGCCATGCCAACGATGACGTCCGTGACGTAGTGGTAACCGAGGAGCACGGTGGCCGCGATCAAGAGCGCCGCGCAGGGCACATAGAGGAGCAGCCAGGATCGCCGGTAGCGGGCCACGAAGGTCAGTGCCACCAGGGTGATCATCGTGTGCCCGGAAGGGAAGGCATCGGTCTTGGTTTGTTCGAGAACGTCCAGCAGGTGGCGAACCGGGCCGCCGATGATCCCGGCCGGGAGATGCCGGTAGTAGGAAGCGGCGAGGGTCAAGCGCGGTCCGAGCGCCGGCAGCAGGAAGTACCCGACGTATGACACGAAGAAGGTGGTAACGAATGCCGTAATGACGAACTGGCGCCGCGGGTGCCGGGTTCGGACCATCCACAGGAATAACGCGAGCGGCAGGAAGTAGAAGCTGATGTACCCGAGTGTGAGGAGGTCGGTGATGGGCCATGAAGGGTGCTCGGTCCACAGTGCGGCATATAAGTGGCTGCCGAGCAGTCGTCGGTCGCAGGCGATCAGCAGGGCGTCCGAGGTCCGCCCGCGGAGGCTCTCGATGACCGCGCCGAGGTTCTGGAAGATGTTGAGCAGGAGCGGGATCGGGAGCAGCTCGCGGAGCCAGCGTTGGAGGTTCCCGGCGGCGGTATCCAGGGTGACGGCGCCCACAATGAGCACGGCCAGACCCACAACCAGGTGGGGGACCACCGCCAGAGTCGGCGCCCGCGGGTTCAGGGCCAGTACCAACAGGAGCAGATACGCACCGAGGAGCAAGCGCTCCACCGGCGCGAAGCTCCACTTGCCGCTCCGCGCGAAGCCCACTATGATGAAAGAAGGACGACTGATGCGCACCACCCTAGCCGCCGCGTGTTCGCTGCTTGCCTTACTGGTCGTGGCCACGCCGGCGGCGGCCGGCATGGTCGTCCACATGCACCTGGATGATACCATCCAACCGGCCTCTCAACGGTATGTGGAGCGGGGCCTGCGCGAGGCGGCGGAACGTGGGGCCAGTCTGGTCGTGCTTCAGCTCGATACGCCGGGCGGGCTCATGAGCTCGACGCGCAAGATCACCACCGCGGTGACCTCATCCAAGGTTCCGGTTGTCGTATATGTCGCTCCGGCGGGTGCGCAAGCTGCCTCGGCTGGGTTCTTCGTCCTGATGGCAGCGGATGTGGCGGCCATGGCCCCGGGATCCAACACCGGCGCGGCGCACCCGGTGGGGGGACAGGGAGAGAACCTGCCCGGGGACGTGCGCGAGAAGGCCACCAACGACTCGGCGGCGATGGTGCGTGCGCTGGCGAAGCCGCGCGGCCGCAACCCGGAGCTGGCGGCGAAGGCGGTCACGGAGAGCGTCTCGTTCACCGCGGAGGAAGCGCTCAAGGACGGTCTCATCGATATGGTCGTGCCGGACCTGGCGACGCTGATCGACAGGCTGGACGGCACCGAGGTCGAACGGTTCGACGGCACGAAGCAGACGCTGAACCTTGCCGGAGCGGCAGTCGAGGAGCTCCCTCCAACGGGCGCCGAGCGGTTCCTGTCGGTGCTCGCGAACCCCAACGTAGCCTACCTGCTGATGGCGCTCGGCACGCTCGGGATCTACTTCGAGCTGTCTCATCCCGGGGCGGTGCTGCCCGGCGTCGTCGGGGTGATCGCGATCCTGCTGGCCCTGTACTCGATGTCGGTGCTGCCGGTGAACCTGGCGGGGGCCGCCCTGCTCGTGGTCGCGCTCGTGCTATTCATCCTGGAGGTCAAGGTGACGAGCTACGGGCTGTTGACGGTCGGTGGTCTGGTCTCGTTCGTCCTCGGGTCGCTGATGCTCTTCAACGCCCCGATTCCCGACATGCGGGTGAGCCTGGGGGTAATCGTCCCAACCGCGCTGGTGATGGCGCTGGTCATGGTGTTCCTGCTGTCGCGGGTGCTCGCCGTCCACCGGCGGCGGCCGGTAACCGGTCGCGAGGGCTTGGTGGGCGAGGTCGGCGAGGCCCGTACCGAGATCGATGGCAAGGGCCGCGTGCTGGTGCACGGTGAGTACTGGGATGCCGTATCCCGGGGCGGCCGCATCGAGGCCGGTACGCCGGTGCGCGTGCTCGTAATCGACGGCCGAACCCTCGAGGTGGAGGCCGTGTCTTCCGACATGACTGGGAGGTCGACATGAATCCGTTAGGTTCCGGTCTGGGGATCGCCATCATTATCGCCGTGTTCCTCTTCTTCAAGTGGATCAATATCCTCAACGAGTACGAACGGGCAGTCATCTTCAGGCTCGGGCGGGTCCTGCCCGAGCCCAAGGGGCCGGGCTTCGTGTTCGTCTTCTGGCCGATCGACCGCATGATCAAGATCAGCCTGCGCACCGTCGTGCACGACATTCCGCCGCAGGACGTGATCACGCGTGACAACGTTTCGGTCAAGGTCAACGCGGTCGTCTACTTCCGTGTGATGGGGCCGATCAAGGCCGTGATCGACGTCGAGAACTACATCTATGCCACCTCCCAGCTGGCGCAGACCACGCTGCGCTCGGTTCTCGGCGAGGTGGAGCTCGACGAGCTGCTGTCACAGCGGGAGAAGCTCAACCTGCGCCTGCAGACGATCATCGACCAGCACTCCGACCCGTGGGGGGTCAAGGTCTCCATGGTCGAGGTCAAGCACGTCGACCTGCCCCCGGACATGCAGCGGGCGATGGCCAAGCAGGCCGAGGCGGAGCGCGAGAAGCGGGCCAAGATCATTCACGCCGAGGGCGAGCTGGATGCGTCGCTGAAGCTCGCGGAGGCGGCCGCGGTGATGCAGAAGGAGCCGGTGTCGGTACAGCTGCGCTACCTGCAGACGCTGACCGAGATCTCGACCGACAACGCCTCCACGATCGTGTTCCCGATTCCGCTGCAGTGGCTGGAGAAGGTGATCGGCGGAGGCGGCGCCTGACGCATGGGACGGACCTACTACCAGATCGAGCTGTCGGCGCGGCAGCTGACGGTGCTCCTCGTCGTGGTCGCGTTGCTGATGGTGGCGGCCTTCGCGCTCGGCTATGCCGCCGCCTGGTCGATGCTGTCATCGGAGGGCGCCCGCGGTCTTGCGGCGATCCCCCCAGCAGCGACCCCGTCGCCAACGGCGATCCCGGAGGTCATCGTTCCCACTCCCACCCCGCAGGCCGCGGTATCGGTGGCGACCCCACTTCCCGTCGAGGCGACCGCGGCGCCGCCGGCCCGCCCCACGGCACGGCCGACCGCGGCGCCGCCGGCCCGCCCCACCCCTGCCGCGCGTCCCGCTCCAACGGCCGCCCGGCCCGTCGCCTCCGAGGCGCAGTTTTGGGTGCAGATCCTGGCCGGAAGGCGTCGTGACGGCCTGCGCTCCGCCCAGCGTCGGCTGGCCAAGCTCGGCTTTCCGCCGACCCATCAGAGGGTGGTCCGTTCCCACACCGCCACCGGGAATGTGCTGTACAAGCTCCGGGTTGGACCGTTTCCCGACCGGGAGTCGGCGGAAAGGGTGAAGGTCCGCATGCACGCAGAGGGGTTTCCGGACGCCTGGGTGGTGACGCCGTGAGCTTCGGCGGCGCGGTACCAGCGCCGCGGCTGCCGGAGTGGATCCGCGCCCGACGAATGCAGCTGGGCGAGCTCCACGACATCAAGACCAGGATGCGCGCGGGCGGCCTCAACACGGTGTGTGAGGAGGCCCGCTGTCCCAACCGCTCAGAGTGCTTCAGCCGCGGGACTGCGACCTTCCTCATCAACGGGCGCACCTGCACTCGTAACTGCGCCTACTGCTCGATCGCCCACGGGCGCCCTCCGGCCCTCGACCCGAATGAGCCCGACGAGCTGGTTCGAGCGGCGTCCGAGATGGGTTTGAGGCACGTCGTCATCACGTCGGTCGACCGGGATGACCTTCCGGACGGCGGGGCGGCGGCGTTCGTCGAGTGTATTCGACGGCTCCGAGAGCTTTCGGGTGCACCGACGATCGAGGTTCTGACGCCTGATTTCCGGGGCCAGATGAGCGCCGTTGACGCCATCATCGATGCGCAGCCCGACGTCTACAACCACAACGTGGAGACGGTGCCGCGGCTGTACCGGGAGGTTCGCCGCTCCGGGCGCTATCGGTGGGCCCTGGACGTGCTCGCGAGGGTGGCCGAGAGGGACTCCGAGATCCTCCGCAAGTCCGGGATGATGGTCGGGCTCGGCGAGGAGCCGAAGGAGGTCGTGGGCGTGCTCGAGGACCTGGCGCAGGCCGGCTGCCAGGTGGTGACGATCGGCCAGTACCTCCGACCAACCACGGCCCAGGTGCCGGTGATCCGCTACTGGCGTCCGGACGAGTTCGAGGCCATCGAGCGCGAAGGGGCGCGCCTCGGGCTCGATGTCTTCGCCGGGCCCTTCGTCCGTTCCTCGTACCGCGCCGAGGAGGCATTCCTGAGAGCCCACGGCTCGACGGCGTCCGCCGCGGGGTAGAGGCCTGCCACCCGCCCACCCGGGAAGACGGGAAACGGAAAACGGGAAACGCTCCCCCACCCACCCGGACCAGTGACGGAGTGACGAAGTGACGGAGTGACGGAGACCCCCACCCACCCGGAGAACGGGGCTGTAGCGCGCTTCAGAGGATGTGACGTTGGGACGGGCGTGCCGGGCACAGCTTCTTCCTGGAGCGAGAAGGGCAGCCTAGCCCGTTGCAGGGGAGAAGCTGATGCCGGGCAACCTCGGCCCTTGGCGTTCAGAGAACGGCTCCAGCTTTGGAAGAGGCGGCCCGAGCGGCTTCCGGCGGGAGCCGCCAAGTCGATCATCCGTCCTCGTGTCGTTGCTCCCGCCGGAAACGCGAGGCGGGCGGTCGCTTTGGGCCGCACGGCCGCCGGAGCGACAGAGAACTTCCCCCCGTTGTCTCACTACAGGGATCCCCGCCACGGCAGATCCCCGCCACGGCAGATCCGCGGCCTGCGGCCGCACCCCTCGAGGCTCGTCAGTCCGTCCACGAGGAGGACCTCGGGCCGTCCTGCTGGCCCCGAGGGGCCGCTGCGCTCGGATCTGCCTCCCGGGTTCTCCGAGAGGTTGTGAGCCCCCTTTCCTACCTATTTGGAGAGGGATCGCGCAGGAGCGCCCTCTCGCACCCCGCCCCTGCGCTCGCTTCGTCGTCGCGACCAGGAGGTCAGCGACTCCTCGCTCGCTGGCGGCGAGGCGCGAGGAGAACGCCCTGCGC
>CAZKGM010000009.1:0-104282 GCA_964552395.1 uncultured Thermoanaerobaculia bacterium
ATGGACCTGAGCGCGTTCGCCTGTCCGAAGGCTCCCGGGCTCGCTTGCCCGAAGGCTCCCGAGCTGGCGTGTCCGAAGTCCCCGGGAGCGATGCGGTTTCCGTTCTCACTCGGAGAGCGAGGGCGGCAAGCAACTCTTCGTTTCTGATGGCTCCTTGGACGTGCAAAAGGCGCCCCGGCTCAGCCGGGGCGCCGTTATTCTATCCGCTGCCTTTCCTCAGTTGAAGAGCGGGAACGTGCGTGGCGCAAAGGCGTCGTAGATCGAGGTCATCGAGAAGAAGTTCTTGTCATACTGCGGCGCCCCGTACTGATCCATGAGGATGGTTCCGGACTCGCCGAGCGGGAACATGCTCTCGATGCGGAGCGGTCCGGAGGATCCGAACTCCACGACATGCGCATAGGTGGAGCGGGAGCCGAACGGCGTCGCGTGCACCTCGCCGAGGAGGTCGTGGTTGTAGCGGATGAGCCCGCGCGACTGGGCCCAGGGGCGTGGGCCGAGCTGTGCCAGCACGTTGTCAAGCGCCATCACGATGATGCCGTCAGCGGTGGTTGGTTTGCCGCTGCCGGCCACGTCCTGGAACCAGTCGTACTGGTTGACGATGCCGCCCGAACTGGGCTCGATTGCGTGCAGCAGGACGTTGAACAGTAGGCTCAGCGGCTGGCTTGTGTAGCTCATGCCCGCACCGGCAAACTCGTCCTCGAAGGTCAGGCGCAGGACCTCACGAATCCACCGGTCCTGCAACACCCACGCGTCAGCCCGGAACAGCCCGTTGACCCACTGCGACTGCCCGCCGTCCACGAAGTGCCCGTCCCAGGAGTCGAGCAGGGTGACGGCGTCGTTCCTGGCTGCCGAGGGGTCGGCGGCAACCGCCGCCTCGAAGCGGTCGGCAACGAACTCCCAGGGGTTTCCGCCGCCGCCGAAGGAGTCGGTGGTCGCGATGTTGAGTGCGAGGTCGCGGACCTGCTCAAAGGTCAGGGCGTCATGAGAGTCCAAGTACTCCTTGATGACGTGAGCCCGGTGGGCCGGTCCCAGCGAGTAGCCGAGGTTGTTGGGGGCGTTGTTGTACCAGACAGCGCTCTTGTTGTTCCAACCCCCGTAGTAGCCCTGGGAGGTGTTCTCGTCGTGCGCCCGCTGCTTGAGCTGCAGCGGCTGCTTCCACTCGTGCTGGCCGTCGCCGGGGAGGGGCAGGCGGGGGTCGGTTCCGTCAGCGCGCACTGGGTCGACTCCGGACATCCAGTACGCGATGTTGCCGTCGCGGTCGGCGTAGCAGAAGTGCTGGCTGACCCCGATGTGCTCAATTGCGTTACCGAATGAGGCGACACTCTGCGCCCGCGCCATGTCGAGGAAGGCGCCGATGGTCTCGAACTCGACGTTGCGCTGGGCGTAGTCCCAGCTGACGATGGCGGCCGGCGGGCTCGCCGGGTTATAGGGTATGGGTTCGACGATCGGCCCGTGTGGACTCTTGTAGACCGGGATTGTGACGTCGGCTGCGCCCGCGACGTGGATCGTCTCCATACGGTCCAGCTGCACCGACTGCGGCGCCTCCAGGTAGTAATCGAGCGCGTGCGCGTGCCCGACCTGCATCGACCAGGCGTGGTGCGGAGTGCGGCCGATGATGATGCCGGGGACGCCGGTCACGGTCATGCCGGAGACGGTCATCCCGCCGCCGTGGATCGAGCCCTCGAGGGTGATCGACGGTACCGAGAAACCCATTTGGGGCCCGGAGTAGAGGATCGGATGCCCGGAGGCGGTCTTGGAGCCCGACACGACCCACGCGTAGCTTCCCATCTTGACGCGGGCGTTCACCCGTTGGAGGTTGGCCATGATCCCTGAGAGCCGGTTTCGGATGTTGTTGTCCGCCTCTCTCAGCGGTGGCAGCTCGCTCAGTGTCTTCTCAAGCACGCTGCGGGAGATGGTGGCCGTGGTTGTCGCAGCGTCCGCTGGTGGCGGAATCATGGTCTGTGCATCGGGGTCGTTGATCCACCTGAGATCGCTGAACATGGCGAGCGCCTCGGTGGGGTAGGCGACAGAGAAGGCCTGCAGCATCGCGGCCGAGTCGAGCTGGCCGGTATTCAGTGCCTCGGGATCGAAGTTCCGCTGGAGGAGGGCGAGCCAGGCCAGAACGTCCTGGACGGTCCAGTCCGCGGGCTGGAAGTTGAATGCCAGCTGCTGGCCGACCGCCTTGAACTCGAACGGCAGCTGTGACGGGTCGGCGCGGACCTCGGCAATACGGCGGTTGAAGCCGTCGACGTAGGCCTGGATGACGGTCTTGGAGTCGTTTGGAAGCTGGTTGAACGCGGCCTTCAGCTCTGCATCGGTATAGCCGATGGTGCGCATGAAGATGTCATTGCTCACGAAGTCTGGGCCGAGCACCTGTGCCATGGTGCCCCGTGCCGAGCGGCGGTAGAGCTCCGCCTGCCACAGGCGGTCCGTTGCCACCATGTATCCCATCTGCTCGAACACGTCGTACGGCGAGCCGCCGTAGATAAACCACACCCCACGCTCGTCGCGCATCATGCCGATCGGGCCGTAGGCGGTCGAGTCGGTGGCCGCGCCCGCGTACATGAAGTAGGCGTCGTTGGAGTCATTGACTACAACCGACGAGTAGGCATAGGCGGTGCCGTTGCAGCCCGCCGTGCACTTGATCGCGAGCGATCCCGGGCCGGACATGCCGCCGTTGGCCTCAAACTGGTCGATGGCGCCGCCGGCCACGGTGCGAGTCCAGCTGTTGACGACGCTGCCGTCCTCATCGAGCGCGGACACGTCGAAGGTCTGCACGACGCCGCCGGAGTTGGCGATGCCGACGGCCACGCGATGGCCGTCGTAGTCCATTGGAGCCGGGAAGATAACTTCGCCGTTGGTCATGAACCCTGTGTTGGGCGCGACCGATCCGACGCCCTGTCCGTAGGTCCCTGACGCCTCGGTGGTAAACGTCCTCGTCGTCAGCACCACCGGCTGCGTAGACCACCACGTGAGCACATACTTGCCGTTCGGGATGCCAGAGGCGACCTCCTTGACGACATCCTTGACCTCAAGCGTGCCTTCGGCGGCGGCCAGCTTCACGGTCCCTCCCCAGTCGGGGCCGGCAGGGTTGTGGATGGTGATGGCCACCTGGGCGGGCATCGTCCCCTCGGTCTGGCGAATGTACATGCTGGTCGTCCAGTAGCTGCCGAGCTTGCCGGGCAGATGCGCCACTACCGGCACGACGCCGGCGCTCATTGGCTGCAATGTTTGGGCGCCGGCTGTCGCTGTGAGCGCCGCCAGCACCACGAGCAAGACACAAATCCGTCTCATGGGTTCCTCCCTTCACTTCCTGGGTTCGCGTCCACCAGCATACGCCGTCGCATCGGTGATTCAATAGCCAGCCACCCTGCCGGTGACTGAGTGACTGAGTGACTGAGTGACTGAGTGACGGAGGCTCCTCTGGCCGGGCAGCCTCGACATGCTGGTTCGGGACGATTCGCCTCACAAGGTCGGAGTGGCGGCCCCGCAAACCTCAAGAAGGACGGGAAGAAGGGGGAAGCCGTGGCGACGGATGGTCAGCCGCGCTTCGCCTCAGGTGTTGGTCTGGCGGTCTCGTTTCCTCCCCATCAGCTTTCCCAGCACGATACACACGATGCTCGCGGCGCCAAGGCCGACACCAACAATGGTGTAGCCGTGTCCGTCGCCGTGACCAGCCATGGTCAGTGGAATCAGTGCGAAGCAGAACAGGGTCCAGCCGATCACGCTGAAGGGGCTGGCCGTCGAGGTCGGAGTCACCTCCTCCTCGACCTTCTCGGGTACGGTTTGAGCTGTCATGACAGTACTCCTCGCGCATGATGGCGCGTCGCTCGGTCGTTGATTGGAGAGTCCGGAACGACTGCTATGGAGAGGCGAGCTCCGGAGGAGGGCGGGGAAGCAGCTCAACCCGGTGCACTTCCCCCGGTGCGGGCGGGGTGTGCTTGCCGGCACTGGCGGTCGGCCATCGTGAGGCCCGGCCATCGGCCGGGAGGTCGGACGCGCCGGTCCAGAGCGAGGTGAGAACGTCCCGGCTGGATACCGCTGGTACGTCGCCCACGTCCGCTGGGGCCGGGGGATCGAGAACATCTGCGGGCATGCCGCTGGGCGCTGCAGGCGCCTCGAGCTCGGGGACGCCCGTCGGCCGCGGCGCCGGCAGCACCGGTCCGGCGGAGCTGAGCACCACGGCGAGCACGGCAGCCAGCATCGACACGGCTCGGCACCGGCGGTCCGCACGTCGGCCGCTGGCTGCGAGATCGCGGGAGAAGGGTCCTCCTGTCACGACTCGAGAATTTAGACCTCTTCTCAGGTCTTGGCAATCCCCGACCGGGCGACATGGGCGCACCGCCTCGCTCTCCGGCTGTTGACAGGATGGTGAGGGCGGCCACAGGCGTCGACGAAGGCCGCAAGAAGGCGGGTGCTGCGTCCGGCGAGGGGGCGGGCGGAGCACCGGGCTCTCCCGTTGATCCGACAGCATCTGCTACCATACTGCTGTATCGAGTGAACAATCGACCCGGAGCTGTGGCTCGCGGAGAGGTCTTCTCCTTTTTTGCAGCGGGTACGGTAGTGGAGGACCACGATGCGTGTTGGAAATTCGAACGGCGGTCTCAAGGTCTACGCGGTGGCCGGAACCTACGTGGTTCTTCTCGGCTTTGATCTTCCCGAAGCGGCCTGCGAGGGCCTGCTGGGCTTCTCCATCCACCGCACCGATCAGAGGGAGAACGAGGCGTACTACCTTTCGGCCCTCAAGGCGTTCGCCGAGACCGACCCTGGCTTCCCTCTCGGCACGCTCCATTCGACCAAGGACCACCCGATTCAGAGCTTCCAGTGGGCCGACTACACAGTGAAGCCCGGCTATGCCTACACGTACAGAATAGCCGCCCTCAAGGGCACGCCGGCCAACCTGACACCCTACGCGGAGACGGTCATCGGCATCACGACGGAGAGCCGAGAGTCCGGTGATCAGGATATCTACTTCAACCGCGGTATCGCGGCCTCCCAGGCCTATGCCCGTCGGTTCGGCAACAAGCCGCCGGAGGAGGTCCCCAACCGTATGGCCTTCGAGTGGCTGTCGCGGGGCCTGAACGAGGCGCTCGAGGACTTCGTTCGCTCCTGCGTGCCGGGCCGCACCGCTCTCCGCATGGCGGCCTACGAGCTGAACTACGACCGGTTCCTCAAGGTGGTGCAGGAGACCCGGGAACGGGGTGTCGACATCAGGATCGTCTACGACGCACGCCAGGAGTACCCGAGAGACGAGAACCGCCTCAAGGTTGCCGCTGCCGGTCTCCAGCCGATCTGCAGCGAGCGGACCCGGCCGCAGTCCTACATCTCCCACAACAAGTTCATCGTCAAGCTCGAGGACGGAGCACCGGTGGCGGTCTGGACCGGCAGCACGAACTTCTCCGAGGGCGGGATTTTCGGCCACTCCAACGTGGCCCACGTCGTGGAGGAGAGCGCGATTGCGGCAAAGTATCTCGACTACTGGACTGCGCTCTCTGCAGACCCGACCAGCGCCTCCCTCAAGGACAGCGTGGAGATGCTGTCACCGTTGCCAACCGGACCTCCGTCAATCGGTACCACGGTTCTCTTCAGCCCCCGCAAGAACCTCGATGCGCTGAACTGGTACGCCGATCTCGCACTCAACGCCAGGGATGGGCTCTTCATGACGTTCGCCTTCGGCATGAACGACGTCCTCAAGAACGTCTATCGGAACGGGCAGGCTTCCTTCCGTCTCGCGCTGATGGACAAGAAGACGCGCTCGATGGCGGCCGGTCCGGCGCGCGACGCGGAGGAGCGGCAGATCCAGGAGCTCCGCAACATGCCGGAGAATGTTTTTGCCATCGGTGGCTCCATCGGCACCGACGAGCTCGACGGCTGGGTCAGGGAGAGGCTCACCAACCTCAACTCCCACGTGCGCTATGTGCACGACAAGTTCATGCTCATCGATCCCTTCTCGGACGACTCGATCGTGGTTTCCGGCTCCGCCAACTTCAGCGACGCCTCGACCCGTCGCAATGACGAGAACATGGTGATCACGCGGGGGAACCCTCGCGTCGCGGACGTCTACCTCGGCGAGGTCATGCGGCTGTACACCCACCACGCCTTCCGGGAGTCCTTGCAGTGGCGTGACCCGAGCAACCCACCCAAAGCCCTCAGGACGGACGACTGGTGGCGGGACTACTTTGGACAAACTCCACGCTCGACCCGGAGGAAGTTCTTCGCGAGATCGCAGGTGTAGCCCGGGTTCTTCGAGAGTGATCGTAGCGAGACGCGAAGGGCACGGCCAGACTCGCTATCGCCGGTCACGGTAGACTGCAAGGGACTGACCGGGCTAGGATTCGTCCAGGATCTCGAAGCAGTCCCTGCCACGGGACTTGGCACGGTAGAGCGCCGTGTCCGCGCGGTGGAGCAGGATCTCCGGATCGCCGCCGCTGCAAACGGCGAGCCCGACGGACAGGGTCGGCCGGATGGCGCCGGCTTGATCCTGAACCTCGACTCGGCGCACGGCTTGGAGGACGCGTTCGATGGCACTTCGCAGGCCGTCGCGATCGACCTCCGGAAACAGGAGGAGAAACTCGTCGCCGCCGGTTCGGGCCACGTAGTCGGGTCCTCTAATGCCCTCCTTGAGGGCCCTGGCAACGAGCATGAGGAGGCGGTCGCCGCCCTGATGTCCGAGGCGGTCGTTGACGGCCTTGAGCCCGTCCACGTCCGCGATGCCGACCCCGAACCCGGTGCCCGACCGCTCCGACCGGCGGGCCTCCTCGGCGAGCCGGAGGAGTGCGTCTCGCCGGTTGGGCAGGCCGGTCAGCTCGTCTGTGCGGGACAGCTCTTCCATCTTCTTGTAGGCGGACTCGAGCTCGGCATTCTGACGACTCACGGTGCGGGCGGCCCGCGCCCGCGCGAGAAGGCCGCCAACGGCGACGGCCAGGAGTACGACGGCAAGGGCGAGGCCGAGCCGCAGGTAGCGGTTGAGCCTGCGTGCCGAGGCTTCCTTTTGCTGCATGAGAATCAGCTCGGCCTCGTGGCGTTCGGCATCGTGCGCCGCACGTAGGCCGGAAATGCGGGCCGCCTCCTCGGCGTCGAGGATCTGTCCTCGGATCTTGCGCTCCGCCAGCAAGTGATCGACGGCCGCGCGGTCCTTGCCGAGTCGATGCAGTACGTCGGCCATGCGCCCGTGGATCTCCGCGGCGTGGGGTAGGTCATCCAACTCCTTCCCCAGCTCGAGGGCGACGGCATACTTCACGAGCGCCTCGCCGAGCTTCCCTTCGGCTGTGAGGAGATCACCCACGGTCATGTTGTTGTGGAGGTTGCCCCGGCTCCTGCCGATCCGGTTGCAGATGGCGATCGATTCCTCGATTGCGGGACGTGCCGAGGCCGTGTCACCGAGCCGCACCTCGGTCGAAGCCAGATTGGTCAGGGCCATGGAGAGGAGCTCATCGTTGCCAAGCCTGCGCGCCAGGTCGCGGGCCTTCTCGTAGGGCGCCAGAGCCTCTCGATTCCGTCCCATATCGAAGAGGAGGTTGCCGACGTTGAGCTCGATGCCAGCGAGCCCGAGCTCGTACCTCTCCGCCTCGTAGATGGAAGCAGCGGCACGGTACTCCTCGAGCGCCTGGGTCTTGTCTCCGGTTCGCCGCAGCACGTTCCCGAGGGTCACGTGGATGTGCCCGACCGCCAAGCGGCTGTTGTGGTCGGGCCGATGGTGGGCGATGGCCTCCGCCTCGCCGAGGGCCTGTAGGTAGATCTCCATGGCCCGACCGTAGTTGCCGAGGCGGTACTGGATGTCGCCGGTCCGGCGCAGGGCGGCCGCCGCGTCCTTCGCGTCTCCCGTCTGCTGGAACAGAATCCGCGCCTTCTGGCAGTGCTCGAGGGCGTCAGCGAGACTCTCGGTCGTCCACTCCACCTGGGCGAGGGCATAAAGCGCGTTGGCCTGGAGGGAACGGTCTCTGCGGCGCTCGCCCAGCTCGAGGGCTTTGTGGGCGGCCCTGGCACGATCGGTGGCCGGGGCTTGCGCGTCTCTGGCCTGTGCGAGCAACGCCTCGGCAGTGGTTGAATGTGTGGTCTGGTCATCCGGTCCGGCTTTCGCCGCGACCGGCAGCCCGAGAAGGGCTACAAAGAGGCTGACTGAAACGATCCTGTTCCACTGCATCTCCCGGATCATACCTCGGCCCACTCGCCGAAGTTGCCGGCCCGCGTGCCTCGCCGTCGCGTCTGAGGTTGCTTGCCGCGGTGGGTGGCCGGCCGTGCCGGGCGCCGGGAGTAGAATGTGGCCCGAGCCGACAGCGTTCCGGACGGCATGGATCCGCCCTCAGGCTCTGAGGTGAGCGGCGGCGCAGAGGCAAGGTTGGGGGATGGCCCGGAGAGGGAGTGGGGATGGCCAGAGACGTCGTCAATATTTCGTTGCTGCCCGGCAACGTTTGCTTCGGATGTGGTCACGAAAACCAGCATGGTCTGAGGATCGAGATCACGCGACACCCTTCCGAGGCTGAAACGCTCCTGGGACGGTTCAAGCCGGCAGACTACATGGTCGGCTTTCCGGGTCTTGCCCACGGTGGCGCCATCTACACCGCTATGGACTGCATGGCGGCCTGGACCCCGCGCGTGTTCCGCGCCGACACGACGGCGATCTGGATCCTGCGCTCGGCCACCGTGAAGTACCTGCGGCCGGCATTCCAGGGTCAGCAGCTGACGCTTGATGCGTCGATCGCGTCGGAAGGCCGCCAGTGGGAGCCGGTGACGGTGAGCACGCGCGCGCTCGATGCGAACGGCAACCTCCTGGTGCAGGGCTCGTTCAAGGTCGTTCCACTCTCGGCGGAGAGGTTCAAGGAGGTTGCGGGAATCGACGAGCTGCCCCCGGATTGGAGCCGTCATCTCCGCGGGACGACGAGGTGAGCTGCTGGGCGCCAGGGGGCAGCACCTGAGCCCGCCGACAGTCTGGTGTAAAGTCATGCGACTGCCGCGAGGCCCCGTGTTCGCGAGGTGGCCGCGCGGAGGAAAGGAGCCTCGGATGGTACGAACCGCCACCTTCGCCGTGGCCGGCGCCCTGGCGCTGGCCGTGATATCGATGTCGCCTGCGAGCGCCGGCGAGAGCACGAGCACAGCAAAGGCCTCCCCGATGAAGCATGAGAACCCCTTCTTCTCGCCCAGCACACTGTTGTTTCAGGCGCCGCCGTTCGACAAGATCGACGACGCGGACTTCAAGCCGGCTCTCGAGGAGGGGATCAAGCGCCAGCTGGCCGAGGTCGAGCAGATCGCCGACAGCCCGGAGCCGCCGACGTTCGAGAACACGCTTGTGGCGTTGGAGGAGAGTGGACAGCTGCTGACCCGGGTCAGCCTCGTCTTCAACGCGATGACCGGCGCCAACACCGACCCGACCTTGCAGGCCCTGGACGAGGAGATAGCGCCCCAGCTGGCCGCTCTCCACGATGCAATCTACCTCAACTCCAAGCTGTTTCAGAGGATCGAAGCCCTTTACGAAAAGCGCGACACGCTGAAGCTGGATCACGAGTCGGCTTGGCTGTTGGAGTACTACCACCTGGAGTTCGTGCACGCCGGCGCCAAGCTCTCGAACGGTGACAAGGCGAAGCTCGAGAAGCTGAATGCTGAGGAGGCGACGCTCACCACCCGTTTCACCAACCAGCTGCTGGCGGCCAACAAGGCAGGGGCGTTGGTCGTCAAGGACAAGGCCAAGCTGGATGGGCTGAGCGAGGGTGCGGTGGCGGCAGCTGCCCAGGCGGCCGCGGCGCGCGGCGTCAAGGGCGAGTGGGTGCTGCCGCTGCAGAACACGACCCAGCAGCCGGCGTTGCAGTTCTTGAAGAGCCGGGAGATGCGGCAGAAGCTGTTCGAGGCATCCTGGACTCGCACCGAGCACGGCGACGCCAACGACACCCGCTCCATCGTCAGGCGTCTGGCGCAGTTGCGCGCCGAGAAGGCGAAGCTCCTCGGGTTCCCTACCTACGCTGCCTGGAAGCTCGAGGACCAGATGGCGAAGACGCCGGCCGCGGTGGAGAGCTTCCTCGGCAAGCTGGTGCCGGCGGCAACCAAGAAGGCCCGGGGCGAGGCGGCCGACATACAGGCGGCGATCGAGAAGGCGGGCGGCACGTTCAAGCTCGAGCCGTTCGACTGGAACTACTACGCCGAGAAGGTGCGCCATGCGCGCTTCGACCTCGAGGAGTCGCAGATCAAGCCGTACTTCGAGCTCGACCGGGTTCTCCGGGACGGCGTGTTCTACGCTGCGCACGAGCTGTACGGCATCACCTTCAAGGAGCGCCACGACCTGCCCGTGTACCAGAAGGACGTGCGCGTCTTCGAGGTGTTCGACAGCGACGGCTCGCCGCTCGGCCTGTTCTACTGCGACTACTTCGCTCGCGACAACAAGTCGGGTGGCGCCTGGATGGACAATTTCGTCGAGCAGTCGAAGCTGCTCGGCACCCATCCGGTGGTTTTCAACGTCACCAACTTCACCAAGCCGGCCCCCGGCCAGCCCGCCCTGCTCAGCTACGACGACGTGACCACGATGTTCCACGAGTTCGGTCACGCGCTGCACGGGCTCTTCGCCAACCAGATGTACCCGAGCCTGTCGGGGACCAAGACCGCGCGCGACTTCGTCGAGCTGCCCTCGCAGTTCAACGAGCACTGGGCGCTGTACCCAAAGGTCCTCGCGCACTACGCCGTGCACTACAAGACCGGCAAGCCAATGCCGCAGGAGCTGGTCGCGAAGATCAAGAAGGCCTCCAAGTTCAACCAGGGCTACGCCCTGACCGAGCTCCTGGAGGCCGCGAGCCTGGACATGTTCTGGCACGAGCTGCCCGCCTCGGCGCCCGAGCAGAATGTTGACCGCTTCGAGAAGACCGCGCTTGAGAAGGCCGATCTTGCCCTGCACGCAGTGCCGCCGCGCTACCGCTCCAGCTACTTCGCGCACATCTTCGGCGGCGGCTATGCGGCCGGCTACTACGCCTACCTGTGGACGGAGATGCTCGACGACGACGTTTACGCCTGGTTCCAAGAGCACGGCGGCCTGACGCGGCAGAACGGGCAGCGGTTCCGGGACATGATCCTGTCACGTGGCCATACCGAGGACTACGACAAGATGTTCCGCGACTTCCGGGGTCGAGACCCGATCATCACGCCGATGCTCGAGGACCGGGGGCTGGTCGAGGGAGGGATGTGAGGAAGTGAGCAGGTGAGAAGGTGAGAAGGTGAGGAAGCCCCCCATCCGCCCACCTGGGAAACGGAAGACGGAAGACGACCCCCGCCCACCCGACGAGCACCACCGCAGTGTGGTTCGGAGTAAGTAGCGCTCGGCGGGGCGTGCCATGCTTCGAGGTTTTCTGGAGTGCCTCCCCCCTGTCGGCGCGTCGGCGGGAAACCTCGAGCTTGGCAACCCGCGGGAAGGGCGGTCGCCTCGCTCCCGGCCGTTTGGCCGCCGCAAGTCCGGGGCGGCTTCGCTAACGGTATTCTCAATACGCCAGGGGTCGTGTTACTCTGTGGACAGTAGAACCCACGCAGCGTGCCCAGCAAAGGGGAATAAGGTTCTTCGCTGTGGCCGCGCCGGGCTCTGGAAGGGGGGGATTTGTGAGAACCGGATTGTGCAGTGGTTTCTTGATGTGTGTGCGGGACCTGGCGGCGCTGCGCGCGGGCCGCAGGAGTTGGAGGAAGGCTGCGAACCGTGAGAGCTGCGCGCGCCGCCGGGCCGGCCTGGAGTTGACATGAACTTGGACGTGATGCGCAGAGGCGTCATCCGGGTGGTCTACGAGGATGCCCCGGAGATGCTACCGGACCGGCAGCATGCACTCATGGAAGTGATCGAGCGGGAGCTCGCTCGGGGTCCTGTCGCCCTGGTGTTCACGGTGTTCAGTGCCCGCAGCGTCGACAAATCGGTGCCGGCCTACTGGAGGGGCGTGACCCAACGGCTCGCGCCCCAGCTCTGTGCGATGGCAATCGCCTCCGAGTCGCTCGCGGTGCGTACCGCGGCGCGCGGTTTCTCGGTCGTGAACACACTGAGCCGCAACGAGGTTGTGGTGCGGGCGTTCGAGAGCGAGGCGCCGGCGATCGACTGGGCGATGGACCAGGTCGCGAAGGCGGCGGCCCCCTCCGACCGCTAGCCACACGCGCTCCCGACCGACCCCGCCCCGGAGCACCACCAAACCGTCGAAAGAACCCCTCCGCACCGCGCCCCAGAATAGGGCGCTTTCGGTGGCACGTGCCATGCTTCGGGGTTTCCTGGAGGGCAATCTCCGCACCGGCGCGTTGGCAGGAACCTTCGAGCTTGGCAATGCGCGGGAAGCGCGTTCGCCCGTGTGGCTGCAGCTTCGATGGAGGCGCCTCGTTGCCTAAACGGAGCGGGCCGCAAAGGCCACTCTGGGGTGGAGGTCATTGCCCACTTCGGGCGGGTGACGACGAGCGTCTGCAGAGCAGACGTCCGGGCGCCGGGGTTGCAGAGGAAGGGGCGCTCCCACGGCCCTTGGCATTCAAAGAACACCCCCACGATCTTCCGGGATGATTGACCGGCCGATGAGCGTACAGTCGGGTGGAGGGGGCTGTACGTGAAGCAAGTTGAAAGGAGCTCGGTCATGAAGGCGAGGCTGGTGGTTGGTCTGGTCTGTGGAGTTTTGCTGCTCGCGGTTGGGAATGTCGTGGCGGCCGGCGGGGCCGAGCCGGAGAAGGTGGCCCGGGAGCTGGTGCAGAACCTGGTGCGGGGCGACTTTACCGCGGCGACGCAAGGGTTTGACCAACGCATGGCGGATGCGCTGCCGTCGGCAAAGCTGGCGCAGGTCTGGCGCAGTGTGGTGGCCCAGGTGGGCGCCTTTGACAGGGTGGTCTCGGCCCGTACCGAGAAGGTGCAGGGGTACGACGTGGTGACGCTGACCTGTGCGTTCGCGCACGCGCGGCTCGACGTCAGGGTGGCGGTGGACTCCGCCTCCCGAGTGGCCGGGCTGTTCTTCCTGCCCCACAAGGACGAGCCCGCGACAGAACCGACGAGGGAACCGGCACCGTCCGGAGAGCACGAAATCGAGGTCACGGTGGGCGCGAATCCGTGGCAGCTGCCTGGAACCTTGACGCTTCCCGCAGGGAAGGGGCCGTTTCCGGCGGCCGTGCTGGTCCAGGGCTCAGGACCCCACGATCGTGACGAGACCATCGGATCCAACCGGCCGTTCCGGGACCTCGCCCTGGGTCTCGCCCAAAGAGGTGTG
Source organism: uncultured Thermoanaerobaculia bacterium (assembly GCA_964552395.1). GTDB lineage: Bacteria > Acidobacteriota > Thermoanaerobaculia > Thermoanaerobaculales > Sulfomarinibacteraceae > JAJDNH01. The sequence goes on from CAZKGM010000009.1 coordinate 13,188, forward strand.
GCGGTGCTGCGTTACGACAAGCGGACCTTTCACTACGCGGCGAGGATCGCCGCACATCTGAAGGGCTTCACCGTCGACCAGGAGACTGTGGAGGATGCCAGGGCTGCGGTGGCCCTGCTGGCCTCGCGCCCGGAGGTGGACCCGCACCGGATCGTCATCCTGGGCCACAGCCTCGGCGGCTACGTGGCGCCTCGGATCGCGGCCGGTGACCCGCAGGTGGCGGGCCTGGTGATTCTCGCCGGCAGCACCCGCCCGATGGAGGAGCTGATTGTCGAGCAGGTCAAGTACCTGGCCGCCCTCGACGGCACCGTGGATGCCGCCGAGAAGAGCGGGATCGCCGCTGCCGAGAAGGCCGAGAAGCAAATCCAGGACCCGAAGCTGACAGCGGGACAAACTGTCTCAGTCCTCGGCAGCTCCACGCCGGCATCGTACTGGCTCGACCTGCGCCCCTACCATCCCGGTGCCGTGGCCGCCACACTTCACATCCCGATGCTCATCCTCCAGGGCCGGCGCGACTACCAGGTGGGCCGTGCGGACTTCCAAGGCTGGAAGTCGGCGCTGGCCGGACGCGGCGACGCGACGTTCAAGATGTATCCCAACCTCAACCACCTCTTCATGCGCGGCAGCGGCCCGCCCTCGCCGGCCGACTACACAAAGGCGGGCCATGTGGACCAGCACGTGATCTCCGACATCGCGACCTGGGTGAAGACGCTGGCGCGGTAGGAAGCTGACGAGCTGAGGACGGCCCGTCCGGCGTCGCATTGCCGGCGCCGTCGATCACGGATCGTGCGCGCGGGGGAGATTGGAGAGCCAGGGCTGCCCGGCGAGGCCCGTACCAACGTGGCCGTTGAGTTCACTGCTTCGAACTTGGAGTCGGGGTGGGGGTGCTGGGAGTGCCGGGCCGACACTCCCAATCACCCAGTGCGGCCGGGAGCAACTCGGTTCTTGCCCGGTGGTAGGCCAAACTTGGATTGGCGAAAGATGGCGCCTACGCGAGACCACAGATCCAAAACCAGCCGACTGAAAAGGCGAGGCGGGCGCAAACTGCAACGGGTCAATCGGACGTCCCAGCAGCTCCACGGCAAGTCGTCTGCACCAGGGCGCGGGGTCCTCTCGCACCTTTTCCGCGAGGAAACTGTTCATCGCGGGCCGCGGAAACCGCCACAAGTACTGGAGGGCCGACAACCTGATCGGCACAAAGTCATCGCGCAACATCAGCCGCAGGAGCTTATCGGTAACTGATTCCGGGTAGTGCTGGAGCAGGTGAATGGCGGCAACCCGTTCCCGCAACGAGAGCGATTCCCAGCGGTGCGATAAAGCCTCCAGACTCCTCTTAACCGCCGGATTCTGTCTCGAGTTGCGGCTATAGGCGTGCTCCCAACGTGAGCTACCGAGTCGGATTCCCCATGTGGAGTCCTTCCGATCGACGGCAACGTGCCTGGCAAGGGCTGCGTCCAACTTCCCCGTTTCGAGAAGGTACTCGCTGCGATCATCTGCTTGAGGGTCTCGCTGCTCCAGAAGTGAATCCCACGCCTTGATCTTCTCAAGACGGGCCCTGCACCAGGGCGTCCCGGTGGCGGCGAGAGCAGCTGCCCAGCGGCGGCAGCGCTCGTCCTCCCGGCATCTCCGCACCGAGGGACTTTCAGGGAGCTCAAGGTGCGGCTCGATCTTCCGCAGCAACGGCTCGGCGTTCTTGGTTTTCGCCACCGCCACGACCTGGAGCATTTCGAGGCGCTGTCGAGGTTCTGCAGGATCTAGATCCAGTAGGATTCGTTGGGCCGATGCCTGGTCGACGCGCAGGAGATACGCGGCTACGACATCCTGTTGGATCATGTATCCGCCCACCGGCGACCTCAGCCTGGTGAACTCGTCAGTCACATCTTCGCCCTTTGGACACCTCCGCAAGGCCCCCACAAGAAACCCGGTATCCCGACGACGGGCTGCTTCCTCCAACAACGGGCTCTGGAAACGAGAGAGCTCTCGCCTCTCAGCGCCAAACGTCGGCAGAACGAGGTCCTTGATTTCCTGGTAGGCGGAGGAGTCGCCGTCCTCAGACAGACGAAGGAGCAGGAAGGCGCGGCTGACAGGGTCTGCTTCGGCAGCTGAGAGTGCTGACCGCAGGGTTTTCGCCTGTAGATCGAGTCCGAGCCGCCATGTCACCTCTGCGGCCATCGGCGTTTCGTCGAGGAGAAGGTGCCTGAACCTCCGTCTCGCGACCCTTCCTGTCATGAACGGGTAGATCCGCGCAAGAACGTCTCGGTCTGGGACCCAGACCAACCAGCGGAGGAGCCGATCCTGATACCGACGGACGAAGTCGTCCCATTGGCGGTCCCGGGGGTTGTTCAGCGTCGGCTCCCATCGCTGCCAATCCCATTCCCAGCATCTTAAGCCACAGGAGGCGCTGCGTGGATCCCTGAGCGGGATCCCCGGCAACCACTCCATCGCGTTAACCATGCCGGAGGCCACGCGTGCTCGATCCTGCGGCTGAAGCGCCTCCAGGCTGTCGATCAGTGCGTCAGCCGTCTGCGGCATCAAGGAACGCCGGAGGAGGGCCCGGTTCGCCGCGAAGACCGTCTGGTGGTTCGGGAAGAGCGGACTGGTCCCCATCAGCGCGACCTTGACAAGGTCCTGAGTCCCGTCCACCGCAGGTCGACGCCCCAGGAGCCGGATCCAGAAGACGGCGTCGGTCCACGCGCCGGCCGCAACGGTCCGCCGAACCATAGATACGAGCTGGTCGGTTGGTAGTGCCTCGGCCCCGGTCTCAAGCACTGAAGCCACCTGTGAAAGCGGAATGCCGTTGACGTTCCTGTTGCCCGGGCCGCTCAGTTTCTGGGCGAGGCCACCGTTTTCGGCCAGCACGGTGGCAACGGCGCGAGCGAGGTCCGGGCGGCCCTTGAAATGGGTGGACAGCATGGAGAAATCGAAGACCCGGCAGCGCAGGAGTTCTTCGAGTTGGTCCTGAGTGGCTGCCCAGGGGACCTCATTCCACTCACTTTCGGTCCCGCACTGCATGCCGCCCTGCTCCTCGATGACCAGATCGAACGCCCGCGGGTCGCCCAGCTCGATGAGATAGCGCAGGGCCATCCCTCGCGCGGCGCCGCCGGGTCCTCTTCGGAGGATACTTACCACTTGGTCGAGGCCGGACGGGTCGTCAGATGCCCTGAGTGCATCGCACGCCTCGAGCAGGAGGTTGCCGTTACGCGTTCCCGTGTGTTCGATTGGGAGTAGCTCGGGTTTGACGGCGTCGAGCCAGGCGAGCCACACGTCCCGCAGCGCCACCACGTCCTCGATGGACAGGCGTTTCTGAAGGCCACGAATGTGTAGTGAGTGCGGCGAGGCCGGCACCAGGAGGAGAAAGGACCGTAGCTCGTCGAGAGAAACGGCCTCTGCCCCCTCAGTCCGGATCGGATGCCTGGACATTCCGACGATCGCGTAGATTGCGGCCCATTGGAGATCGTCTTCGAGAGCGGTGCCGTGGTGTCGGGCAAGGCAGTACCTGATAAGGGCGGCCACGCCTTGCGGAGACCCGGCCAGTGCATCAGAGGCAGCTTCCCCCTGCTTGTAGACCGGGGTGAGCTCGATCGGGATAGAAACCCCCGGCGGTGTGAGGCGGCCCCAGGTCGTATCGAGGACCTTGATCCAGTCTCGGATCTGCTGTTTCGAAGGGGCATCCCCAGACGGCCGGGCCCATGCGTTGGCGAGGCACGCTGCCAACGCCAGGCCTACCGCTGCGAAACGGACCCCGCGGCCGGACACCATCAGGCCGACCTCCCCGCTTGCACTTCTCCTGATCTCTGTGTTTGCGGCACTGTTCCTGCTTTGAATTGTAGATGGCTGTCCTGTGGGCCGCAACAACAGAGATTCGATCGGCTGGACCACGGACACAGGGGAGGCCTGGCGTCTACCGTCTACCGTTTACCCTTCTCACCTTCTCCGGCGCCGCCCGGGCGACGAGGGCACGGGCCAGCACCTCGGTCGAGCTGACGATCGGCACGCCGCATAGAGCGGGTTCGGTGATCGCGTAGGCGAGCTCGGTGCAGCCGGCTATGACTGTTTTGGCGCCGCGGTCTCGAAGAAACTGGACGGCTTCGACGACAGCATCGAGGGCGCGCTGCGGGATCCGGTCGGGCCGGGCCTTGATGCCGAACTCCCGGCTGTAGATCGCCTCGTGGAGCCTGTCCTGAAGCTCTGCGTCGGGCACTACCGGCCTCAGGCCCGCGTGGCCGAGCGCCCCGGAGTACAGCGCGGTCCGGTAGCCGCCGGCCGTCGTCAGGATGCCAATGCCGGAGGCATCGCGGTAGCGGTTGCGAATGGCCCGGATGACCTCGTCCACCATGTTCACGAGCTCGATGCCGGGATGCGAGGACCGGGTCTCGCCGAGGATGACATCGAAGATGGGCGGCGCATGCATGGTGTTGCAGGGAATACCGATGACGGTGGCGCCTGCCGCCGCCAGCAGGTGAATGATCGAAACGACGGCGTAGGCGGGGTTGATGCCGCTCTCGCCGAGTAGGAACCGGGTTCGGTCCTCGATCGATGACGGGATCGAGATGAGCGTCAGTGGGATGTGGTCCTGGTCGGTCGCGGCGACCGTGTTGCTCGTGATCTTCCGGGCGAGGTCGATGCCGGCGAGCGGGCCCACACCGCCGACGATGCCGATCTGCGCGTCACTCATTGCTGAGGGCACCGCGGGCTCGGAGGATCTTAAGCACCTTGGCAACCGGGAGCGCCTTCACCGTGTGGCCGGCGCGGCCCGTCACGTCGGTCGCCGCGAACAGGGAGTTGACGATTGCCTCGTCGGTCGCCTCGATGACCGCCAGAAAGAGCGGCGACATGGCATCGTTCCTGAGCACCGTGCGCGTCATGGTGCGGGAAGGCGACTGGTAGGGGATGCGCAGCGCCGGATCGGCAGAGAAGGCGATGACGTAGTCCCCGCTGCCGTTGGAGGAGATGCCCCCGGTCCGCGCCAGGCCCAGCATCGCCCGCTTGGCGAGCCGCTCGAGGTTCCTGGCTCCCAGAGGCGCGTCCGTGGCCACCACGATCATGCACGAGCCGTCGGCCCGATCCTCGAGCTGATCGCCCATGAAGTAGCGGTGCAGCGTCTGTCCCACCGGGACGCCGGCGATGCTCAGAACGCCGCCGAAGTTGGTCTGGACCAGGACTCCGACGGTGTAGCCGCCGGTGCTCGCTGGCAGCACGCGGGAGGCGGTGCCGATGCCGCCCTTGAACCCGAAGCACACGGTCCCGGTCCCTGCGCCGACCGAGCCCTCGCGGACGGCGCCGCCGTGCGCGTTGCGGATCGCCGCCAGCACGTGCTCGGCCTTGACGTGGCGGCCGCGAATGTCGTTGAGCCAGCCGTCGTTGGTTTCGCCCACGACCGGGTTCACCGAGCGTACGTCGCTGTCGCCCGGTAGTGACAGCGTGTATCCGATGAGAGCATCGGCGGCGACGGGAACCGAGAGCGTGTTGGTGAGGACGATCGGCGTCTCCAGGTTGCCGAGCTCGCGCACCTGGGTGACGCCCGTCAGCTTGCCGAACCCGTTGCCGACGTAGATCGCGACCGGGACCTTCTCCAGGAAGACGTTGCCGGGGTGGGGAAGGATCGCGGTGACGCCGGTGCGGACGTGGTCGCCCTCGGCCAGTGTGACCTGGCCTACCCGGACGCCGGCCACATCGGTGATGGCGTTCCACTTTCCGGGCTGAAGCACCCCGAAGGAAATCCCCAGCTCCCGCGGACGCTGCGCCTTCGCTGCGCCGCTCGCCGAGATACCCACAGCCAGCAGGAGGAGAACCGCGAGTCCGCACGAGGCACGGGCAGTGCCACGATGGCGAGCGGAGACAGGGTCCGGGACTTCGGGGCTCATGAAGCGCCTCCAGCGGACGGGGGTGGATAGACGTTGTCGCTGGGATCGGCGTCGGGGATGAATCCGTCACCAAGGCGTATCGTCTTGACTTTGGTTGGCCCGGTCAATGCAATCACCAGCTCACGGGCGCCATCACGCCAGGCGTCAACGCTGCGGCGGATGAGGGTGGTCGAACCGTTCTCGAAGGTGACCGTCAGCCGGACGGGCACCGGCAGCTTTCCCTTGCGAAGGACGACGACTCGTGCCAATGAGGGGTCGTCGAGCTCGACCCTCCCGAGCGCCAGGTCCGGAGCGGCGGACGTGAAGAACCATGGCCTGAAGAACCACCCCAGGGCCTGGCCGGTCGTGTTCTCAATAGAGAAGAAGAAGTCCCAGGGGGAGGGGTGCTTCCAGCTCCAGGTTTGGATGTAACCTTGGATGGCGGCCCTGAAACGGTCCTTCCCCAGCAACTCCTCGAGGTAGTAGAGGGCCAGCGCCGGCTTGGAGTAGGCGGTCAGGTAGTACGTGCGCCCCGTCAGCAGGTCCGACGGTGTCATGACCGGCAGGTTGTACTCGGTAACGGCAGCCGACGAGAGACTCTCCGCATAACGGGTCAGACGGTTGAGGGAGGGGTCGGTCCGCTCCTGGTAACGGTACGGCAGCATGGCCGCGAACGCCTCGTCCATCCACCCCCAACGCGTCTCGTTGGTGAGCACCAGGAATGGAAAGTAGCTGTGCGTGATCTCGTGGGCCGTCACGTCGACCGTGCGCCCATGCTTCGGAGCCGACGGGTTGTTGACCAGCATCGGGTACTCCATCCCGCTGGTCCCGTTGGTGCCGTTGAAGACCGTGACGGCGGGGAACGGGAAGGGTACGCCGGGAAGCTCCGTGGAGAGGGACTCCACCGTCCGGCGGGCGAGCTTGGCGACCTCTGGAAAGTCCTTTGCATCTTCAGGATAGGCAGCCTGGACCAGGACGCGGCTTGGCTGGTTGCCCCCGACCTCCACGCTGGTAGCATCCCACAGGAAGTGGTTGCTGGCGGCGAACACGAAGTCGGAGGCGGGGGCGGCCCGGAAGTGCCACACGGCCCGTTGCGTCAGAGGTTTCCCGGTCTCGAGATCGGGGCTGGTCACAATCTGCACGACCTCATCGGAAGACGACGCGCGCCGGTATCTCAACAGCTGGGGTTCGGGTAGGACCTCGTCCGGGTTCTGCAGGGTCCCGGTCGCCCACACGACGTAGCCGTCCGGGACCTCGATCGAGACGTCGAACGACCCGGCGTCGTGGTAGAACTCCTGAGCCCCGGTGTGGTTCAGCGTGTCCCAGCCGTAGAGGTCGTCGTAGACCGCAACCCTCGGGTACCACTGGCCGATCACGAATACCCCGTCCTCCTTCATCCCCATCCGTAGATCCGTGTGCGCCGGAATCAGGACCTTCCACTCCACCAGAAACCCGATGTCTTCCCCCGGGGCCAGTGGGTGATTCAGCGTGACGGTCATGCAGGTGCCGGCCCTTTCGATCTTCTCCACGGCGTGTCCGGGCGTCTCGACCGAGATGGACTCGATCTTCACACCGTTGGTGACGTCGTCGGGCGCGACCGCCACGTCCCGGGCATTGCCTTTGCGGTAGAGGTCCTGGTCCAAGTGAAAGACGATCTCGGCCAGCTCGTTCGGGCTCGTATTCCGGTACCGGATGTGCTCGACAGCCGCCACGAGCCGCTGCTCGGGTATGAGCTTCGTGCGGATGATGTAGTCGGCCCGGTTCTGCCAGTAGGTTTTCCCGGGAACCCCGCTCAGGGTTCGTGTGCCGGCCGCAACGGCGGCCTGGAAGACCTTCGGCAACGGCAGCCCCGGAGTGGACAGGGTCTGCGCCGCAACTGACCAGGTGCCGAGCAGAAGAAACAGCGCGATGGCGGGAGCTCGGAGGTTCATCACACGCACCCTTTCGCCGGGCTGTAGGCGGTCTGCATCCTACCACGGGGCTCCGCGGGGTAGGTTGCGGCGGTCTGGAGGCAGGCGGCTATCCTCTCGCTTCAGGGGGGGGGGGCCGTAGGCGTCCGTTCCGGTACAGAAAGCGTCGGCCCGGACGATCGGCGACGCCAACCACGATTGGAAGCGCCGCGACCTCGGACCGGGACGCCCAGCGTGCATACTGGACCTCCCGTCCGCCGTCATGCATCGGAAACACCACCCGCGGTCGCAGAAGCCGGATCGCATAGAGCTCGCCGCCCCAGGTGGGTGTGAACATGAGGTCGAGATGATGGGTTCGTGACGCGAGGTAGGAGAGGTTGTCGCGGAAGGTCTTGTTTCTGGCACCTCTGGAGTGGCTGTGGTCGCCGGCGTGATAGAGCCAGAGGCCGTCCGCATGGACGAGGAATGCCGACTCGGGAATCCCGTCGAAGGCGTGGTACACGTTGTAGATCGTGACGCCACCCATCCGAGTGACGACCCTATCTCGCCCGAGGCAGACGTGCGGTTCCTTTGCTTCAAGCTCCCAGCCGAAGACGAACTGGATGCCTGGAACCTGTCGTGCCCAGGCGAGGATCGCAGGATCCCAGTGGTCGCTGTGGGCATGTGAAACGAAGACCGTGACGCTCCGCCCCGCGAGTGCTGCGGGCGGGACTTCCAGCGGTTCGAGGATCGTCTGCCCGGGGGCTGCCACCGGGTCGAAGATGAGAACATGCGAGCGGGTTCTGACCAGCCATCCGCTCTGAAACAGGTAAACGACGATCGCCTCGTCGGCCTCGAGAGGGCAGGTCATCCAGGCTGGCTCGGCAGCAACCGTGGCCTGCGCGCATACCAGCAGAATCCCCAGGAGGAGGGCCAACCGCTTCACACCGATAGTACGGGGCGAGGGGCGATCGGGTTGCGACTGGGAGGCGGCACCCCGGGTGTGACACCGGAGCTACTTCCTCCCCGAATTCCGTGACGTATTTCCGGTAGCGCGTGCGCGCATGACAGACGATACTGCCAGCATGATCAACACCGACCTTCCTCCCCGCGACGAGATGATGGCCGCGTTCCTACAACGCGATTCCTCATATGACGGCGTCTTCGTGACTGCCGTGACGACAACGGGCATCTTCTGCCGGCCGACGTGCCCGGCGCGCAAGCCGAAGCCCGAGAACGTCGAGTTCTTCTCGACGACCCGGGACGCCGTTCTGGCCGGCTACCGCCCCTGTCTTCGCTGTCGGCCGATGCAGGCCGCAGGGCAGGCACCGGCCTGGGTGGCGGCGCTGCTGGCCGACGTCGATAGCGAGCCCGCTCGACGCTGGACGGATGCCGATCTGCGAGATCGGGACCTCAACCCAGACCGCGTCCGGCGGTGGTTTCAGCAGCAGCACGGAATGACATTTCATGCCTATCACCGGGCGCGTCGCCTCGGCCTGGCCCTTGGGCGGATCCGTCAGGGCGACGAGGTTACGGCTGCTGCGTTCGACCACGGGTATGACTCGTTGAGCGGGTTCAACGAGGCCTTTCAGAGGCTGTTCGGTGGCTCGCCGCGCGAGGCGTGCGGCTCGCTCGTGCTGGCGGTGACCAGGGTTCTGACACCGCTCGGGCCGATGCTTGCCGCCGCCACCGAGCAGGCGCTGTACCTATTGGAGTTCGCCGACCGGCGCATGCTCGAGACGCAGATCGCGACCCTGCGGCGGCGCCTCAGCTGCACGGTTGTGCCGGGCGACAACCCTGTCCTGGACGAGACTGGTCGCCAGCTCGCCGCGTACTTCACCGGGGACCTGCGCCAGTTCACGGTTCCGATCCAGTACCCAGGCACCGAGTTCCAACGCAAGGTGTGGGAGGTTTTGAGGGGCATCCCGTCGGGTGTCACGATGACCTACGGCGAGGTAGCGCGAGAGGTGGGGAACGGGAGCGCCGTGCGAGCGGTGGGGAGAGCGGTCGGCGACAACCGTCTCGCCATCGTCATTCCCTGTCACCGGGTGGTGGGCGCCAACGGGCGGCTCACCGGCTACGGCGGTCACCTATGGCGCAAGAAAGCTCTGCTCGAGCACGAGCAGGGAGCGTAGCTCGAAGCTCATCACGACTCCACGCGTTTCCGTTCACGCGGCAGTCGACGATGTAGCTTAGCGACCGGCGAAGATCTCGTCGAAGAAGTCCCGCATGGCCTGCCACGAACGCCGGTCCGCCCGTTCGTTGTAGGCGGCGCCCTTGGAAGCGTCGTTTCCGGCCGCCTTCTGGGTGAAGGCGTGGACGGCTCCGCCGTAGTAGACCATCTGCCAGTCGACTCCTCCCGCGCGCATCTCTTGCTGGAAGGCGGCGATGTTCTCGGCCGAGTTGAACGGGTCGTCGGCGCCGTGCAGGACCAGCACTTTGGCCTTGATGTTCTTTCCATCGTTGGGGTCGGGGGCGTCGAGGCCGCCGTGGAAGCTGACCACGCCAGCGATGTCGGCACCCGAGCGGGCCAGCTCCAGCACGGCGGTGCCGCCGAAGCAGTAGCCGATGGCGGCGATCCGTGCCGGGTCGACGAGGTCGCTGCCGTGCAGGACGTCGAGGCCGGCCTTGACGCGGGCCCGCAGCAAGGCGCGGTCGCTCTTGAACTTGCCCGCCTGAACCCCGGCCTCCTCCCGTGTTTGCGGCCGTACGCCTTTACCGTAGATGTCCGCGGCGAAGGCAACGTAGCCGAGATCCGCGAGCTGCTCGGCGCGCACCTTCTCGTAGTCTGTCAGCCCCATCCACTGATGCACGACGAGTACTCCGGGCCGCCGCCCCTGCTGGGCATCGTTCCATGCCATGAAGCCCTGGAGCACCGTGTCTCCCTGCTTGTACTCGATTACCTTGGTCTGCACTTTGGCCTCCGCGCCCCCAGCCGTCACGACAATCAGCAACAGCCCAACGAGTGTTTTCCAACGCATTTCCAGTTTCTCCCCGGTCTGGACAACCCTTCTTCCAGCATCGGTGTTCCCATCGCCGCGGGCTGGCACAGGCCCGCGGGCGTGGTCGGGCCTGCAGGTGGGCGGCAATTCAGCGGCTTTCCCGGAATGGCAGCCATCCGGGTTGGACTTGACGCTCGCGGATCCGGACGGTAAGTTTGGCGTCAAGAGACACAAGAGACGAAGAGGTGAGCTTGCGGCGCGTCGCGTGGCCGGGAGGTTCCCGGCCTGAGAGGACATGCTGAAGGGGGGTTGGTATGACGAGAAGTGCAGTCCGAGGCGTTCGGTCCGTGGTCCTCCTGGCGTTCATGGTGTTGCTGATGGGACAGGCCGGCTCGGTCATGAAGATGACCGCGGCGACCTTTCCTCTGCCGATAGACGACAAGCCGCTGTCCCTCGCCGGGCTGAGCTACGAGGGGGTCGGGGGCATTGTCGAGGTCACCACCGCCCGGCTCGATATCCTGTCAAAGGAGGGCGAGGATCCGGTGCGTGCGGTCTGGACCCTCATCGGGCGGAACGCCACGCCGAAGGCGCGGAAGGTGAAGGTGACGGTCTTCCTACTCAATGCGGCCAAGAAGCGCATTGCTGTCACCAGGAAGACCGCGTTCATCACGGCAGTCAACGAGCATCACGTCTTCGAGCTCAAGATGAAAGTCAAGGCGAAGACGTGGGAGAAGACTCAGCGCGTCTACGTCGAGGTCGACTTCCTCGTCAAGTAGCCGCACTGCGGTCACGGGGGCCATTCTACGAAGCGAGTGAAAAAGGGGCCGGGCCCCGTGGCCCGGCCGACTGATGGAGAAGGCGAGGAGGCTCTTGTTTACTTCGCCTTGGTCGCCTCGGCCGAGATCGTAATCGTGACGATGTCGCCGACGACCAGGCCGCCGCTGTCGAGCGTCTTGTTGTAGGTCAGTCCGTAGTCTTTGCGGTCGAGCTTGATGGGTAGGGTCTCAACCCCGATGCGCGTGTTGCCCCACGGATCCTTGACCGGGCCGGAGAGCTCGAAGGGGATCGAGAGCTCCTTGGTGACGCCGTGGATCGTGAGCTTGCCGTGCGCAATCCAGCCGGCCTTGCCGTGCTCGATCCGTGTGCTGACGAACTCGATCTTCGGGAACTTGACGGCATCGAGGAAGTTGACGCTTTTGAGATCGGTGTCCCGCATCGTGTTGTCGGTGTCGATGGAGGCTACCTCAAGGACCGCTTGGACCGAGCACGCGGCAGGGTTCTCGGGATCGAAGACGATCGTGCCGGAGACTGCTGGTATGGACCCGCGAACCGTGGAGATCACCATGTGCCGTACGGCGAAGGTGGCCGCTGAGTGGGCCGGGTCGATGTTGTAGGTGTCGGCGGCCTGGGCGCTGCTCACCATGAGCAGGCTGACGAGGCCGACGGCGGCGGCGGAAACGATCTTGCTAACCATGATTCTCGGCATTGTTCCTTCCTCCATAGACGTTGTACTTGGTTCCGAGCGAACGTAGTGTGCGAGTGTCATACCTTGTCATCTCCGAGGCCCAAACGCCGGCACAGGATGGCGAGCTGCTCCTGGTCGGCGGCGGGGAGCACCGCCAACCTGCTCGTGATCCGTCGCGCGTGGGCCGGGAACACCTCGGAGATGAGGCGTCGCCCGCCCGGGGTCAGGGCGACGATCACGCGGCGGCGATCTTCGGGGTCTTGGCGTCGGCTTACCAGCCCGCGCCGCTCCAGGTTGCCGACGACAACCGTCAGGTTGGCGTTACTCTTCAGCAGCTTCTGCGAGAGCTCTCCCTGGCACATCTGACCCAGGTGGAGAAGCGCTTCGAGCACCCCGATCTGGCCGGTGGTGAGCCCGGCCTCGCGGAGGCCGACGCTGAGGTGTGCCGTGACCGACTCGGCGGCGCGCATCAGCTTGACGTAGGCGTCGAGGGCCCGACGTTCGGCGGCGGATCTGTCGTGAAACTCCATGCCCACGCCCTCATGCCAGGTCGAAGATGAGGACGTCGGCGGCGTCGCCGACGCCCTCGATCACGATCGTGGGCTCGTCCTCCAGCGCAGCCGCATCCCCGCCGTCAAGGGCGTGGCCGTTGACCCTCGCTGTGCCGGCGACGACGTGGACCCAGGCGCCTCGGCCGGGGCGGAGGGGCAGCTCGATGCCGTTTCCCAGCTCCGTGCGCCCGCGGTAGAGGAGCGCGTCCTGATGCACGGTGACGGAGCCATGGCTGCCATCAGGAGAGGCGAGGACCGTGAACTGAGCTGAACGGGACTGTGGCGTCACCGTTCGTTGTTCGTAGCTCGGCTCGAGGCCGCGGTGGGCGGGCTCGATCCAGATCTGGAGAAGGTGGGTTTCCCGGGCCTCGTCGGGGTTGAACTCGCTGTGGGTAATCCCCGTTCCGGCGCTCATTCTCTGCACCTCGCCGGGCCGGATGATGGAGCCGTTGCCGAGGTTGTCTCGGTGCTCGAGCGCTCCCGCCAGCACGATCGTGACGATCTCCATCTCGGCGTGGGGATGGGTGGCGAAGCCGCCTCCGGGTGCAATGCGGTCGTCGTTGATGACACGCAGGCTGCGGAAGCCCATCGCGTCGGGGTTGTAGAAGTCGCCGAAGGAGAACGTGTGCCGGCTGTCGAGCCAGGACAGCCGGGTCGATCCTCTCTGGTCATCGCGGTGTACGCGGATCATCGGTTCCTCCCGGGCGCCACGTCGAGTTGCGGCTTATACGAAGGAACGTTCGATGTCGAAATATTATTTCCAGGTCTCCCCCCGCGTTGGGTCGCGAGGTTTTGACAGGAGCGAAGCAGCGGGGAGCGTGGAAGGAGGGCCGGGGAGTCCCGGCCCTCTTCGAACGCCCGTTTCTGCTGGCTAATGCAACACGAACCGCACGGTGAGGACGTAGTACACGACCACCGCCTTTCCGTTGCTGTCGCGGGTGGGCTCGAATATCCACTCACGGACGGCGTTGGCGGCGGCCTCGGTGAGCCTCTGATCGGGGCTCCTCAACGGAGTGACCGCGTCCACCGTGCCGTCCTTCTTGATAACCACCTCGAGCACAACTTCGCCGGTGACCTTGTCGCTGCGAGCGTCTTCCGGGTACTCGGGAGCGACCTTCTTGATGACCTTGGGCTCGGTCATACCCGAGTCCGCTGTGAACCTGACCGGCCTGGGGCCTTCTGGCGCCAGTGGCTCGAGGGTGACGAAGACGTAGGGCGCTTCGTCTCCGTCGGTTGCGCCGACCACGGCGCGCGATCCGAGGGCGACGCTGACCGGCGTGTCGGCGAGGACCGAGCCGCCGCTTTTGAACAGGACCCTGAAGGCGGCGGCGTGGGCGGTCGAGCCATCGAGCCGCACGTGGATGCTGAGGTTGGGGTCAGGCGACAGCTTCGTTTCTTTGCCCGGGAGGAGCCGCACAGCCGTCGTGGTAGTGCGATGGCGGCTGCCGTCGAGACGGAACGTGGTGACCAACTGCTCCCACAGCTGGCTCCGGGCGAGTGAGTCGGCGACCGCGGCCGACTGCTGCTCGGGCGTCGGCGTAGCTGCAGGCGATGCCAGCGCTATGACACTGCCGGGCGCCAGGAAGACCGAGCCCTCGTGGCTTCCGGCGCCGGCCGGAAAGCCGATGTCGACGGTCACACGGCAGTTGACGGCTGTGCCTGCGGCGAGGCCGGTGCAGGGTGCGAGGAGGAGGACGGCTCCGAGAGCCACGGCGATCTTCTTCACGGTGTCGCTCCTTTCTCGAGCCGGAGCCGCTCGAGGTTCATGTACAGAGGCGTTGACTTGTCGAGCCACATCACCACGACCCCGCTCCCGACCGTCGGCCGCACGGTCGTCGGGGATGGTGCGTGGGTGTGGAGGAGGACGGCCAGCGTTGCGGCCAGCACGACGGTCACGGCAAATGCCAGCACCGTCGGACGGCGTGGGTGGAGGCGCCGAACCTCGATGGCGCAGTGCACTTGGCGAGCGGCAGCGTCTGCCGGAAGAAGCGGAGGCCGGGCTGCCCAGCGCCGCCAGGCTTCTGTGAAGCGATCCATGTGGTCGTCCGGTCTGCTCATGGCATTCCTCCCGTGTCCAGTCGCGCCAGCCGTTCTCTCGCCCGCCGGCGGTGAGCCCTGACTGTCGACGGCCTCATGCGGAGAACGGCACTGATCTCGGTGTCGGAGAGCCCCTCGACCACCGTCAGGTGCATCACGACCCGCTGTCTCGGCGCCAGGGCCGTGAGGACTCGCTGGACGTCGATCGCCGCTCCCGGGTTGGGCTCGAAGTGAGGTTCGGCGACCTCCGTCAGTGTCACCTGGGGGCGGCGTCGCCTGGTTACGGCGAGGCAGCGGCGGATCGTGATCCGGCTGAGCCAGGTCCCGACGGCCCGGGTGTCCCTGAGCCGCTCCACCTTCTTCCACCCCGATATCAGCGCCTCCTGCACCGCGTCCTCCGCCTCGGCGTCGCCGACGATCGAGCGTGCCACGCGGACCAGTCGCGCCCAGTGGCGCTCCACCAGGGCGGCAAACGCCGCGGTCTCTCCTGCCTGCGCCCGTTCCGCCAGCTCGCCGTCGCTCGTGTCCACGATAGAGAGAGTGTCACACTGACCTGCACCGTGTACATGAGAGTGGCGCGCACCCCCAACGCTCGACCGCACGGGTTGGCAAGTCGTGTCGCAGGCGGTAGGATCACGCCGCGGCTGCAGCGCCGCGAATACGGAGGTGCTCATGGCTGGCAATCTCAAGGGACGTCACCTGCTCAAGCTGCTCGACTTCACTCCGGCGGAGATCGGCGACCTGCTCGAGCTCGCCGCGACGCTCAAGGCCAACAAGCGCACCGGCGTCTTCGGCCGCACCCTGGCGGGCAAGAACATCGCGCTCATCTTCGAGAAGCCATCAACGCGGACGCGCTGCGCCTTCACGGTCGCGGTCGTCGACGAGGGCGGCCACCCTGAGTACCTGGGGAAAGGCGACATCCAGCTCGGCAAGAAGGAGACCGTGGCGGATACGGCGCGGGTGCTGGGGCGGATGTTCGACGGCATCCAGTTCCGCGGCTTCGCGCACTCCACCGTCGAGACGCTCGCTAAGTTCGCCGGCGTGCCGGTCTGGAACGGACTTACCGACACCTGGCACCCAACTCAGGTGCTGGCCGACCTGTTGACCGTGCGAGAGGAGTTCGGACGACTGGCCGGGATCGGCCTCGCCTACGTCGGAGACGGCCGCAACAACATGGCGAACTCGCTTCTTGTCGGCTGCGCAAAGATGGGGATGGACGTCCGGATCGTCGCCCCTGAGACGTTGCACCCCGGCTCCTCGCTGGTTGCGACGGCGCAAGAGATTGCTGGGGAAACCGGCGCCACAATCACCGTTACGCCATCGGTCGAGGAAGGCGTCGCCGGGGCCCATGCCGTGTACACCGACGTCTGGGCTTCGATGGGCGAGGAGGACAAGATCGGCGAGCGGATCTCCCTGCTCGGCCCCTACAGGGTGACCCGACGGATGATGGAAGCGACGGGGCGACGGGAGGCGATCTTCCTCCACTGCCTGCCAAGCTTCCATAACCTCGACACCGAGGTTTCGCGCCGCTACCCGGACATCCGAGAGGTCGAGGACGAGGTCTTCGAGGGGCGCTGGTCGCGTGTCTTCGACCAGGCGGAGAACCGCATCCACACCATCAAGGCGGCGATAGTGGCGACCCTCGGGTAGGCACCGCGAGCACCTCGGCGCTGCCGGCGACGATAATTGGCGGGCCGAGCAATCCGGTCAGCCTCCACCAGGCCTCGCGGCCGCGGGCGCTGCGCCACGGGGCTACCGGGTAGCCTCGGTAAAGGCGTGCGAGCTCGCCGCGATTGATGAGCACATGGGTGACCCCGTGGCTGTGCAGCCAATCGAGCGCGGCCGGGGCTCCACCCGTCTCCAGGGGGTCTCTGAGCGGTGAGACGTCGCACTGGGAAGTGACGATCATCCGGCGTGGACAGAGCAGCGGGCGGGCGTCGCCGACGAGGAGTATGCGAGCATTGGCGGGAAGCGATTCCGCAGCACGGAAGGCCGGCAGAGGATCGTTGATGCGGAGGCTGGCAGTGCCACTCTCGCCGTTCACGAACGGCGCGCTCAACAGACCGGTGGTCGTCAGCACGTGAACGGTAGGTGCGACTCCGAGGGCTACAGCCGTCAGTGCCGCTGCGCAGCCTGCCAGACGGGCCGCCCGAGACCGTCCGGCGACGGCCAGCGCTGCCAGCAGAACGACCGGCGGCCCGAGGAATCGAAGAAGCGTCCCGGTTGCGGACCAGGCAAGGAGCCCGCCGAGGATGAGCAGGGCAAGACGCCGTCGGTCGCTGCGTGGCGGCAAGAGAACGAGTAGCCCGGCGAGGCCAAGAGGCGCGAGGAAGCCCGTGTAGGGAGCGAGGAGGCCGGGGAGGGCCAGCAGGCAGTCGACCGGCGAACGGCCGGCGGCGAGCCAGCTCCCCGAATCCCGCCACAGAATTTCCATGCCTTCGCGACGAAGCCCGATCGGTACAAAGGGAGCGCCGAGCAAGACGAGGTTCTTGACCCACCACGGCACCGCTCCCGCCGCCCAGCCGCCGAGAGTCGCCGAGGTGGTTCGGAGGCTCCGAGTGCGAACGCCGATCAGGGCGAGGATGAGCAGTGCCCAGGGTGCTCCCTGAAGGCGTGCGGCGGTCCCGATGCCCGCGAGCAGCCCTGCGGTGAAGGGCGCCCAGCGCGCGCGAGGTGCTCCCACGGCGAGAGCGACGGCGGGTACGAGAGCGACCAGGAACCACCCCTCCGCGGCCGGGAACCCGATCACGAGAGCCAACGGAGGCGCCAGAAGAGCGGTGGCTCCGGCGAGCGGCGCGAGTCGGCGGCCAGCGCCGAGGCGCCGAGAGAGGGCCGCGACCGCCGTGGCGGCCACCAAACACGCCAGCAGGTGAAGGAGTGCCGGGACGCGCAGAAGACCGGTGGTGAGCTCAGGCAGGGCAACGAGCTGAGCCAGCGGCGGGAAGGTCGAGAAGAGGTTCTCCGGGTGCGCGCGGAACCCGTGCTCCATCAGAGCTTGCCAGGGTAGGCCGAGGTGGTAGACCCAGGCGTCGTAGAAGAACGGGAACGCTGCCGCAGCGGGAAGCACGAAGACGCCGGCGGCGGCAATCATGCCCGGAATCCGCACCATGCGTCGCGCATGACGCCAGCGTCCGAGGCCGGCCGCGCCTACGACGATTCCGATTATGCCGATCGGCCGCAGGCCACCACAAAGGCCGAGAACGAGCAGGGGGACGGACAGGGCCCAGGCGCCAATGGCAAGGTTCATGGCCGGTCGCAACCCCGGGCTCGAGGGCAGCCGGAGCCACCGTCGGACTCGCTCCCCGAACGTCAGCAGGACTAGGCCAAGAACGGCGGTAGCGAAGATCGAGAGGAGGGCGTCACGGGCCGGCACGATGGTAACGATTGTACCGGGTCGGGTGGTGACAGCGGGCCAAGGATTGCCTGCTATCCTGCCCAGACGATGGTGGAAAGGGTCTTCGAGCATCGCGAGTTGATGGTGTCGGGCTCCCTCGACCGGGCGATCCTGCACCTCGGTGTGCCGGCCGCAATGGCGGCGTTGTTCCAGGCCGGCTTCCTGGTCGTTGATACCTTCTGGCTGGGCCGGGTAGGGGAGGTGGCGATAGCGGCCGCCTCAACCGCCGGCTTCGTGATGTGGCTCGCCCAAACGCTCGGCGAGGGGGCGGCGATGGGCTCTGGCGCGGTGCTCGCTCAGGCCGTGGGCGCAGGCCATCACCCCGACGCTCGGCGGGGCGCTGCGGCCGGGCTGGTGCTCGCGGTGTGGGGATCGCTGCTGGTCGCGGTGCTCGGTCTCTGGCTGGCACCGGCGGTCTTTGGTTTCATGGGGACCGCGGCCCCGGTCACCGTGGCCGGGCTCGGCTATCTGCGGGTGATCTTGGCAGGCATTCCGGCCTACTTCTTGTTTGCCTGGATAGCTGCCGCCTTCCGCGCTGTTGGTGACGCCCGCACACCGCTCTGCCTTCTGGGCCTGGCCGGACTGGTCAACGTGATCGTGGACCCGATTCTGATCTTCGGCATCGGGCCGGTGCCGCGTCTCGAGACCGTGGGCGCAGCCCTGGCGACGGTGCTGTCGTGGCTGGTGGCGTCGTCGGTCGGCTGGTATCTCCTCGGTCGGCTCGGAGTACGCCCGTCGTGGCGCGATGCCCTGCGCCCCACCGAGGCAACCTGGCGCGCGCTGCGTATCGGGCTGCCCCTCGGGCTCGAAGGAGCCCTGTTCTCTCTCATCTATATCGTCCTCACCCGGATCACGACCAGCTTCGGCACGCCGGCCGTGGCCGCCCTCGGGGTCGGCCACAAGCTCGAGGTGTTCAACTACTTCGTATGCGCAGGCCTGGGGGCTGCAGCAACTACTCTGGTGGGTCAGAATCTCGGCGCGGGCGATCCCGTGCGAGCGCGCCGCGCCGGGTGGCGAACGCTGTTCCTGACCGTGGTCCCGGTCGGCGCAGTCACGGTCATTCTGGTCACCCTGCCGGCGGCCGCTGTCGGGCTGTTCATCCCGGCGCCCGCTGTCATTGCTGCGGGCGTGACGTACGTGCTGCTGGTCGGGATTTCACAGCCGTTCATGGCCGCAGAGGTCGTGTTGCTGGGGGCGTTCGCCGGGGCGCACCGGACGATCGTGCCGGCGATCCTGCAGGTCGTCCTGACTGCTGCGCGGATCCCGCTCGCCGTGGTGCTGGTGGCGGCGGGCTGGGGGGTCGAAGGCATCTGGATGGCAATCGCAGCAACGACCGTGGTCAAGGGGCTGGTGCTGGTGGCGATGTTCGGCGGGCTGAAGCCGGAGGGTGGCAACGCCGCGGGGTTCGGGGCTACAATGGCGGGATACGGGAGGTGATGAGCATGATCGAGAGGATTCGCGAGCTCCTCGGGGACAAGGCAGATCTACTGGACTATCAATGCAGTGGCATCAACAAGAGGATGCTGCACCTGCCCGGACCGGACTTCATCGACCGGGTCGTGTCGGACAGTGACCGCTCGCCGGTGGTGATGCGGAACCTCGCCACCTTGTTTGGGCACGGTCGGCTCGCCGGGACGGGCTACCTGTCCCTGCTGCCGGTGGACCAGGGAATCGAGCACTCGGGGGCCGCCTCGTTCGCACCCAACCCGGCCCTCTTCGACCCGGCCAATATCGTCGCTCTGGCGGTCGAGGGCGGGTGTAACGGCGTCGCCTCGACCCTTGGTGTGCTCGGCGCGGTGGCGCGGAAGTATGCGCACAGGATTCCATTTATCGTCAAGATCAACCACAACGAGCTGCTGACCTACCCTCCGATATACGACCAGACGATGTTCGCCTCAGTCGAGCAGGCCTTCGAGCTTGGCGCGCTTGGCGTGGGAGCCACGATCTACTACGGCTCCGACGGGTGCCGGCGGCAGATCGAGGAGGTTTCCGAGGCCTTTCAGCATGCCCATGAGCTGGGGATGTTCACGGTTCTTTGGTGTTACCTTCGCAACTCGGAGTTCAAGAAGGACGGTCAGGACTACCATGCCGCCGCCGATCTCACTGGGCAGGCCAACCACCTCGGAGTTACGATTCAGGCCGACATCATCAAACAGAAGCAGCCCAACCGCAACGACGGTTACACCGCGCTCGACTTCGGCCGGACGAACAAGCTGGTTTACGGTCAGCTCGTCCCGGACCACGTCATAGAGTGGACCAGGTGGCAGGTCGTCAACTGCTTCATGGGGCGCAGCGGGCTCATCAACTCGGGTGGCGCCTCGGGCAAGAACGACCTTGCACAGGCCGTGGCGACGGCGGTGGTCAACAAGCGTGCGGGTGGAATGGGCATGATCTCCGGCCGCAAGGCGTTCCAGAAGCCGTTGGCGGAAGGGGTGGAGCTCCTCAACGCGATCCAGGACGTCTACCTATGCAAGGACATCACGGTCGCCTGATTCCAGAGCGCATCAGGGATGAAAAGCGGCGGGCCCCAGGGCCCGCCGTTCGTGCTTTGGCCAGGCCTGCTCAGTGAGAGGACTTCAGCATTGCCAGCATGGGGTCACCGTCGTAGCCCAGGGCCTTCCAGTCGAGGCGGCCGCGCGGGCCGTGGCAGTCGAGGCACTGGAGAGCGTTCTTGGACGGCTGGACCTCGTGGAAGATACCCATGTAGCGGGTTGTGTCGGTCCACTCGTACTGTGCGTCGTCGATGCCGTAGAAGTCCTTGGCGGCGTTCTTGACCGCCTTGTCGATGTTGCCGTCGGCGAAGAACTCCTCGACTACGATCGGGATCACCCAACCCTTGTCCTTCAGGACCGGCATCTTGCCGTGGTGGAGCTTGAAGGCGTAGATGCGAGCGTTCGGGTCCTGACGCGATCCCTGAGGCACCATCATCCCGACCGAGCCGTCCGCGAGCCGGGTCACGGGCGTCTTGGGCAGCTGCTCCCAGGTAGTGCCGTTGTACCAGGCGTAGGTCGGGATCACGTCCTTGCCCATCGTGATGGTCGCTGAGTACTTGTCGGCGTCCTCATGGTAGAAGGGCTTCGACCAGTCGCGCATCATGTCGGTGGCGTCCTTCTTGGCGAACGTGGGAATGTGGCAGGTTGTGCAGTAGACGCGGCTGGTGTGGTGGTTGAGGATCTCGGCCTGGTGTGGGTGACTGCCATGGCAGTCGTCGTTGTCGCAGCGGAGCCGAGCGTCGGGCGTGTCCGTCCCCGACAGGTCGGTGCCGCGGCCGAGGACCCGGTGGTCCTTGCCGGCATGACAGTCGATGCACTGCATGTCGGCGCCGTCGGTACCCATGTGGACATCGAACTGGGCGTTGGTGTCCGCCAGCTCGTACTCGATGTCACCGCGCTTGAAGTTAGGCCCGCCGCCCGAGCCGGAGTGGCAGCGCAGGCACATTGCGCGCTTGGGCAAGGAGATCCGCTTCGAGACGGAGTCCAGTCCGACCTGGTTCTTCCACAGAATCGGCCGCCACTCGAGGCTACCGTCCTCGGCCTTGTACAGGTCGCGGCGATAACCTGAGGCGTGGCAGATCAGGCAGTCGATGTTCTCGAGCTGCTCCCTCGACATCTCCGCTGTCGGGATCTTGCCCAGGCCCGCGTGGCACTTCGAGCACCCCTTGGTGAGGATCTCGCCGCGGGAGTTGCGCACGAGGCCGATCCAGTTGGCCATCGGGTTCGTGCAGAAGTCATTGATGGTGTTCCGCTTGCCAAGCTTCTCACCGTGCGAGTTGACGATCTGGGGCGCCGCGCCTTCCCACTGATAGTGCTGCGAGTGGAAGAACGACGTGGCCTCCTTCATGTGGCACTTGAGGCAGGTCTTGGTGCCCTCGTAGTGCTCGAAGTACTTCGAGTGCGAGTAGGTTTTGGCTGCCGCCGCCGGCATCGCCAGCAGGGCCAGCATGCATGCGGCAAGGGCGGTATTTTTCAGCATGGAAGCCGTCCCTCCGTCAGAAGTGAGCGATCATGCTCAGGGAGAGCATCGACGCGTCCTTGTAGGTCGGGAACCCGAGGATGGGCGTCGCATCGAGCTTCTTGGGAGCTCCGATGTGCCATCCGGAACCGGAGTAGTCGTACGAGTAGTTGATGTAGTCCAGCTTGAGCATGAAGCGGCGCGCGATCTTGTGAATCAGGTATGCCTCCATGACATCGCCGCGCGTATTGGTCTTGGGAGCGATGATGTCGTCCTGGGCCGGCGTGAAGTTGAACCAGTACTTGGAACCGTGGTTGTACTCGAGACCGACCATGGTGTTCTCGTCATTGAAGCTGTAGCGCGCCCCGAGGTAGAACATGCTGCCGTTGTGGGAGCTCGGCATCTCGAACGGGTCGGAGAAGAGGCCGCCAAACGGGGTCGTCACCGGGTTGGGGTTCGACGACATCCAGTTGTAGTTCACGAACCAGTCGAAAGGCCCGTCACGCCGCATCAGGACGATGCCGGCGATGTCGATGTCTCCGAGGTTGGCGGACGGAGTGAAACGCATCACGACCGGCGCCCCGACAGCCTGTCCCGTGACCGGGTTGTTGGGTAGGACCACGAGGCCGTTGAAGCCGTCAGTGACGTCGAAAGCGCGTGCGACGGTGGCCTGGAGCAGCATCGAGTCGCTGCTCCAGAGGTCGAGGTTGAGCCCGAAGAACGAAGCGTCCTTGAGTCGGTCGGCCGGCTGTTGGAGGACTTCGCCGTTGCCGAACCCCGACTCGTAGCCGACGCCGTAGCACGCGCGCAGCGTGGTGTGGTCACCGATGTGCCAGCCGAATGTGGCGCCGTCGAACTGAAAGTCGATGAGGGTGCCCATCGGTGTGCCACCCCGCATCTCACCCTGGCGCAGGTTGAGAGGGGGTCCGCCAGTCGACGGCCGGCGTCCGATCGAGAGGTAGATCGGCAGCCCTGAGATGTCTTTCCAGGTGAAGTAGGCACGCTCGACGCGCAGGATGTCGGAGTTGGGCGTGCCGACGGTGTTGCCGTCGATGTCGATGGAGTTCGGCTGGCCGTTGAAGACCTGCACGCCGGTGGAGTCTCCCCACGCCTTGTACATGCTGAGGCGGCCGGCAAAGGACACGTTGTCGGCCACATCGGCGTCGATGTTGAGGCGCAGGCGGTCGGTGTACATGATGTGGTTGTTTGCCTTATAGCCGTCGACGTGAGTGGCCGGCATGAGCATACCGAACAGCTGCTGCTGCATCTCGGGTGGGAACTGGGCCATCGCCTGCTTGAGCTGGTTGAAGGACAGGTTCTGGGTGAAGTACTGGTAGCTGCCGTAGTTGGCGGCGATGTAGTTGTTGACGACATCGAGGCTGGCCGGCGGCATGCCGTTCGCGCCCATGTAGAACATGGTGTTGACGAGCAGGTTCTGCAGCAGCATGCCGTCGAAGTGGGATGGGATCGAGGCATCGATGGAGTGCGCCTCGAAGCGGAAGTCGCCGGTGAAGTTGATGCGGTCAACGGCGGCCTTGCGCTCGACCTTCATCATCTTGTGCCTGGTATTGGTGACCTGCTTCGCGTTGTCCTTGGTTTGCTGCTCAAGCTGGTTGAGACGCATCTCGAGCTGCTTGATCGTCTGCCTGAGAGTATCGATCTGACTCTGCGTTGGATCTGCGGTCTGGGCGTATCCCAACCCGGCGGTGAGGAGTATGCCTATCACGGCAAGGCTCAAGCTCTCTCGCATC
Organism: uncultured Thermoanaerobaculia bacterium; assembly: GCA_964552395.1. Taxonomy (GTDB): domain Bacteria; phylum Acidobacteriota; class Thermoanaerobaculia; order Thermoanaerobaculales; family Sulfomarinibacteraceae; genus JAJDNH01. Next base: position 37,011 of record CAZKGM010000009.1, read on the forward strand.
ACGTCCTCCTTCTTCAATCTCAGAGTTCTGGTCAGCCGCAGGTCATCGGGTGCTCGGAGTCGGCGGCGTGGTCGACGGCAAACTCCTGGATCTTCTTGAGCATGTCCGGCGTGATGAGCTCTAGAACCTTGGCGTTGTCGTGCTTCGGATCGACCACGTCCTTGTGGGTCCTCTGGTAGTTCTTGGTGAAGAACTCGGTCCACTGGTCCTGGATCAGCGTCATCGGGGTGTACTCGCCGTTGGGCGAGTCGGCGGTGTGGCACCGCTTGCAGTACTCCTTGTAGAGCTCGCGACCGGTCGGAGCCTTGTCCTTGGCGGTCGCGATTCCGGTCAGAGCGAGAGCCGCCATGGCGACGGTTACAAGGGTGGCGATTCTGGTGGTCAGGCGCATTTGGAACCTCCTTGTTCCATGTTTCACATGATGGGCGCTAGCCGGCGCGAAAAGAGAGGCCGGTCGCACCTACTTGTGAAAATATACTCAAAATACTAAATCTGTCAAGACGAAACTATTTATATAGCCATTTGGGTAGATGCTCAATTATTGGAGAGTCGGCCTCCCCGGCGCGGCCTCAGTGGGCGATGAGGTAGATCCAGTTGGCGAGGATGAGAGCGCCCAGGCTGATGCGAAGCCAGAGTGGCCAGGGTCGAGGCGTCGTTGGTACCGGGAGGTTGACCGCGGCCCACAGCGGTGCGATCAGGCCGCCGAGGATGAAGGCGCCGCCCGCGACCGCGACCATTGGGTTCGCCGCGAGTGCCTGAAGCGGATGGCCGTGGAGTGCCGCGAGGGCCGCATGAGTGCTGCCACAGGTGGGACACGGAATGCCCGTCAGGGCTCGGAAGGCGCACCTGGGAAGGAAGGGCGGCAGGACGAGCCACAGTGGCCGCAGCACTATCGAAGCCGCCGCGGCCACGCCCCACACAAACGCCAGCTGGCGTTCCTCACGACGCAGGTTTCGCCACGTCACCGGGCGTGGCTCGCGGCTCCCGTAATGGCGGCAATGATCGCCGCACCGGAGATCGCGAAGACGACGGCCACGCACGCGCAGCAGAGGGCCAACGGTACCAACACGGCGAGGGCCGCCTTCCCCTGAGAGATCCGATGTGCCTCGGCGAGGCCAATGATCTCGAGAACGAGGGCCCAGATCGACGCCGCGAAGCCGCCGCACAGCGGCACGACCTGTGCGAGCTGGGCGGTTGTGGCATACGACATGACCCTGAAGGTCGCGTCAAAGCCCTCCTGGGCACCGCCGATGAGCATCAGCATCAGGTGGACGATCCCCGACCAGATGAACAGCCCGATCAGGATGAACAGGGGCGCGAAGATCACGAGCGCTGCAGTCATGGCGATTGGGAAGCCGTGCTCGAAGCGCTGCATGCCTGGCCATGCCTGCCAGGACAGTCCGCGGAATGCCAGGCTGTAGAGCTGCGACACCAAGATCGCGATCCAGCCGAGGATGATGGCGTAGAGGATTGGGCGCCCGAGGTCGCCGGCCCGTCGCATTCGACCAAATGCCTCTGTGGGCTTGGTGATGAACAGCTTCGCGGTTTCGAACAGCCCCTCGAGCAGTGGGTATCCCTGCTCCTCCCAGGGCAAGGCCCGAATCTCGGACGGCGGGGGACCCGGGGGCGGCTGCTCCCCGGTCGGCGGCACCATCGGGGGCTGATCGCCGGGTGGTGGCGGGGGTGGGATGGCCATATCTGCCTCCTTGCCTTGTCGTGAGTCGATTCTACCAGTGTTGCGACGCTAACACTCCGCCAACCCGCGGTATGATATCGACCCCCTGGGGCCGCGCATTGACGCCTGGCGCAGGGCAAGCGAGGAGGCGAACGTGGCCAGGACCCTCGAAGACGCGCTCACTCTGATCCGAGATCGCTCCATCGAGATGGTGGACCTCAAGTTCTGCGATCTCTGGGGACGCTGGCGCCACGTTACGGTTCCCGCCGACAGGTTCGGTGCCGGGCTCATGGATCGAGGTATCGCTTTCGATGGCTCGAGCGTCGGCTTCAAGTCAATCAGCTCGGGGGACATGGTGATGGTGCCCGACCTCGATACCGGCTGGGTCGACCCGTTCTGGGAGGTGCCGACTCTGAGCTTCATCTGCACCACTCTCGAGGCCGACACGCGGCAGCTGTTCCCTTACGACCCCCGCTCCATAGCCCGCCGTGCGGAGCAGTACCTGCGCGAGAGCGGAATCGCCGACGTCAGCCTGTGGGGGCCGGAGTTCGAGTTCTATGTCTTCTCGGGGGTGTCCTACGAGAACGGCATGCACACCGCGGCCTATCGGGTCGAGTCGGACGAGGGTGACTGGCAGAGCCACCTGATGGGAACCGGGTACACGATCGCGCGACACGGGGGCTACCACGCGATTCCGCCCCAGGACCGGCTCTTCAACCTGCGGGCGCGGATCTGCGGGCATCTCCGCGAGATCGGAGTACCCGTGAAGTACCACCACCACGAGGTCGGTGGGCCTGGGCAGTGCGAAATCGAGACCCCGATGCTGCCGCTGGTGACCGCGGCCGACTCCGCCCTCATCGTCAAATACGTGGCGCGAATGACGGCCATCGGTGCCGGTCAGACCGCCACCTTCATGCCCAAGCCCCTGTTCGGTGAGGCTGGCTCCGGCATGCACTGCCACCAGCGGCTCGAGAAGGGCGGCCAGAACATCTTCTACGACGAAGACGGCTATGCCAGCCTCAGCGAGCTGGCCCGTCTCTACATCGGCGGTCTGCTCCACCACGGTGGTGCCGTCCTTGCCTTCACGAGTCCGAGCACGAACTCGTACCGGCGTCTGGTTCCGGGTTTCGAGGCGCCAGTCAGTACCATCTACTCCGCCGGCAACCGCTCGGCGGCAATCCGCATCCCAAAGTACGCCAACCGCCCGGCCAACGCGCGCATCGAGTTTCGGCCACCCGACGCCACCGCTAACCCGTACCTGGCGCTGGCGGCCCAGGTGCTGGCAGGGATCGACGGCATCCGTCGTCGCCTGGATCCTGTGGAGATGGGGTTCGGTCCGGTCGACGAGGACATCTTCTCGTGGCCCGAGGAGCGTCGCCGGAGTATCGGAGCGCTGCCGACCTCCCTCGACGCGGCGATGAGTGCGCTCGAGAACGACCACGACTTCCTGGTCGAGGGAGGCGTGTTTAGCAACGATCTCATTCAGCGTTGGATCGTCAGGAAGCGCGACGAGCAGCAGCAGGTGCAGAACCGGCCTCATCCGTTCGAGGTCGAGCTCTATTACGATCTGTAGTCCGGAGTGCCGGCAGAGTCCTACTGCGGCTCGCGGTCCGGCACGATCTGCGCCGGTTTCTTGGGCCCGCTCGCTGCGACGTAGCCGGGCTACGACTCACTCACGGGCCCAGCGAAACCACCACATCTCGCACCGGCTTGCGAGCCTCGCTACGGACTCTCCCGCCACCCCGGACTACGGAGAAACCATGGCTACCTGAGGCCGATCAGCACCCGCCTGAGCCGAATCTCACGCAAGCTTGCGGCTTTCGCCGGCGGGTCAGCCCCCACCCGGCACCCTGAGAAGAGACCAGGCAGAGAAGGAACGGGTCACAACGCTTCGAGGGAATGCCGCGCCCGGCACGCCCGTTCGGAAGCAGCCTTTTCTGGGGCGCGCGTCCAACCGCATGCTCCGGGTGGGTGGGGGGATGTCTAGCGTCTTGGCTCTCGCGTCGAGCGTCCCCTGTGGGTGGTGGCCTCCGTCACTCCGTCACCGGGTGGGTGGGCGGGGCCTCTACCCTCTGACTTCTATCTTCTCTCCTCTTTCTTCGTGGGCGGGTGGGGGAACCTAATCACTTAATGACTTGATCACTTGTCTCAGGTGTAGAGGTCGAGAAACCGACCCAGCAGACCGTCGACGTCGGGCGAGGGCCGGAGCCTGTCGCTGAGGCGGGCGAACTCCTCGGGGTCGGGCATGTACTCGTCCCTGTAGATCGCGAGCCGCTCTCGGAGCTGGTCAGCGGTCATCTCGCTGTGGAACTGGGTTCCGTATGCGGGCTTGTCGCCGACACGGACGGCTTGGTAGGGGCAGCCGGCCGAGCGCGCGAGCTCGACCATGGCCTGGGGGAGCTCGATGATCCGGTCGTTGTGGCCGAGCTGTGCCACGAACGTTCGTGGCAGCTCGGCAAACAGCGGATCACGATGTCCGGCGTCGGTGAGGTGGATGTCGTAGCTTCCCACCTCCGAGCGCTCGGGGTCCGGACCCACGACGCCGCCGAGAATCCGGGCCATGAACTGATGTCCCCAGCAGGAGCCGAACAGCGGCCGCTCCTCTTCCAGAAGACGGTTTATGACGTCCTCCAGCGGCGCAGTGAACGGGTGATCCTCGTAGGCGGAAAACGCCCCGGCACCGCCAATCATGACCGCGTGGGCGTCGCACACGTCCTGCCACCTGATCTCCGGCTCGTCGACCAGGTTGATGACGAAAAAGCCCTTCTCCGGGACTCGGCAACGTTCGCGAAACCACTCTCGCTCCTGTCGTAGCGACACGAGGTGGCTCCGTACCTGGAGGAGGACAACGCGAACACGGTCTCGGGATCTCGTCCGCATAAACATGGACTCCGTCTCGATGAAGAGCGTGCCACGAATCTACCCGCCAGGTCAAATCTGCCCGTAACGTTCGCTCGCTTCCGTGCGAAGCTACGGACAGGAGCGAGTAGCGGCTCGACACCGCGGGAATCGTCGCCGGGCACGGGGCGGTTGCTGCAGTGGTCCGGCGTTGTCGACGGAGGAAAGATGCAAGAGGTGACCCTCTACACCACGAGCGTGTGTCCGTTCTGTCATGCGGCCAGGCGGCTCCTTTCCTCCCTCGGGGTCGAGTATCGCGAGGTACGTCTGGAAACGGAGCCCGAGCTGCGGGAGCGACTGTCACGGGAGAACGGTGGCTGGCGGACGGTGCCGATGATCTTCGTCGGTGGGAGGTTTCTTGGTGGCTTTGACGAGATCAGGGACCTGCACGTGCGTGGGGAGCTTCGTGAGCTCGTCGCCGGCGAATGAGTCGGGCAATGAGCCGGCGGTTCTCGGTGGCCGGGGATCAGCGGTCGCTCCCGATAGGCGGCCGTCAGCGGCCGTAGGGCGCGGTCCAGCTGTCCTTCCACCGCCTGATGACGGCCAGGGTTTCGTGACCCGGCGGGACCCGATGACCGGACTGCCGAGACGCAGCAGCGACCACAGTGGCTTCACCACAGCGCAGGAACGGGTTGGTCGCCAGCTCCTCATCGACCGTGGAGGGCACCGTTGTGCTGCCGTCGTGCCGCAACACCCTGACCCGCTGCAGGCGGTCCCGCAGAGCGAGATTCTCCGGTTCGACCTCGAGAGCAAAGCGGAGGTTGGCCTCGGTGTACTCGTGCCCACAGTAGACTCTGGTGGCCCCCGGCAGCGCGGCCAGGCGCATCAGCGAGCCGTGCATCTGTTCTGCGGTTCCTTCGAAGAGCCGGCCGCAGCCGCCGGCGAACAGGGTGTCCCCGGTCAAGACGAAGCCGTCGCCGGCAAAGGACAGGTGATCCCTCGTGTGCCCGGGAGTGGACAGGACGGCGAGCTCCGTGCCGAGCACGGGCACGCGGTCGCCATCACGGAGCTCCCGGGTCACGAAGGGCAGCTCGGCACGGGACGGGCCGAGGACCGGGACGCGGGCATCTCCGATCAGCTCGGCGATGCCGCCGGTGTGATCGGCGTGGTGGTGGGTGATGAGGATGCCGGCCAGCTGCAGGCCCGTACGTTTGAGCCACCGCCTGACCGGGGTCGCGTCGCCGGGGTCCACGACGACGACGTGGTCGTCATTCGGCGGACCCAACACCCAGATGTAGTTGTCCGTGAAGGCGCCCACTCTATCAATCTTCATCACCGGGTTATCCTGGCACCCGGGTGGCCGGTCGTCAATTCCCCGCCCGGTGCTCGAAACGGTTCACGGAGGAGCTGAAGATGCAGCCCAGATATCTGCTTGTCGCCGACCCGGTGAAGACGCTGAACTCCGAGTTCGATCTCGGCGTCTGCGTCAGCCGGGAGCTCATCCGGCGCGGCCTTCATGTCGACTACCTCGATCTGCTGGCCTCCGACGTCAGCCTGCCGAGCGAGCGCTACCTGGCCGCCTTGCCAGTGCGCGAAATCCTCTCTTCGGACGCTTCCCAATCGCCGTTCTGGGAGCTCGGTCCACAGCGTGAGGCAGACCTCAGAGAGTACGAAGTCGTCCTGCAGCGCAAGGACCCTCCGGTTGATGAGACCTTCGTCGCGTACTGCCGCCACTTCGAGCGAGCGCCGCAGGAGGTTCTGCAGATCAATCGTCCGCCTGCGACGTACCAGCTCTCAGAGCACACATTGATCCTCGACTACCCGCAGTTTGCAGCGCCGACGTGGGTGTGCTCGACAGCGGCGGAGCTGATCGAGGCGGTTCGGCTCCAACCCGGAGAGGCCGTGGCCAAGCCGAAGAGCACCTACTGCGGGATCGGCATTGCCTTCTTCGCGCCCGAGACCGCAGAGGGAACGCTGCAAGAGTACTGGAAGAAGTGGGGGCCCGAGGTCGTCGTGCAGCCCTATCTCGAAGCGATCGAGGAGACCGGCGACCTGCGAATCCTGACCTTGAACGGACGGGTGCTCGGCTCCGTGCTGCGGGTGCCGCGCTCAGGGTCGAGGCTCGCCAATCTCCACCAGGGGGCGACAGCGGCGCGGCTCGAGCCCACCGCACGACAGCTTGAGGCATGCCGGGTGATCTCGCGCGATCTGGTCGAGAAGGGTCTCTACCTGCTCGGCTTCGACTTCATCGGCGAGCACCTGACCGAGGTCAACATCACGAGCCCGACGACGATAGTGCAGATTGGGCAGGTGATGGGCAAGCGAGCCGAGGTCGAGATGGTGGATGAGCTGGAACAGATGCGGATGGCACGACTCCGCTGACCCGGCCACATGCCGACTCCCTCGGCACGTGTCGGCTTGTGTGCGGTCTTGACCGAGGTCATGGCATTCCACCCGCCGATGACGGAGTATCGACAACGTGAGGCCGGAGTTTGGCCACTACCTGGAGGTACCGATGAGTGAGTCCGAAAGCGGTTCGGGAAGCAGCGCTACGTTGGGGATGGAACCGGCACGCGCGGTGGTCCTCAGTGATCTCGTCAGTTACGCCGAGGGTTCGATCGTCAGTCGTACCTTGGCCCGGACGTCGGCCGGATCCATGAGCCTGTTCGCCTTCGAGGTTGGACAGCAGCTCTCCGAGCACACGGCTCCGTTCGACGCTCTTGTACAGGTCCTGGACGGGCGCGTGGAGCTGGTCATCGGCGGTGAGGCCGTGGTTGCCGCGGCCGGCGAATCGGTGCTGATGCCGGCGAACGTGCCGCACGCCGTCAACGCCCGCCAGCGGTTCAAGATGCTCCTGACGATGCTCAAGGCGTCGGCTGCCGATGGTGGGAGATGACGGTGGCCAGGCGCGAAGTCATCCACATCGACGAGAAACTGTGCGACGGCTGCGGGGAGTGCGTTCCGTCGTGCGCCGAGGGTGCTCTCGCCATCGTCGGTGGCAAGGCGCGGCTGGCCAACGATGCTTACTGCGACGGCCTGGGAGCTTGTCTCGGACACTGCCCGCAGGGGGCGATCACGGTTGTGAAACGGCAGGCGGCACCCTTCGACGCGGCCGCCGTTCAACGACATCTGGCCGAGCAGTGCCCGGATGCGGGCCGGCAGCCTGCGGCGCGGGGCATCCCCGTGCTCGGCTCGCTTCCTGCCACGGGCGGAGGCTGCCCGGGCTCGCGAGCGGTGACGCTCGTACCGCCTGACGCAGTCGAGGCAGGGGCGGCCGTGGACGGGCACTCGCCATCTTGGCTGCGGCACTGGCCGGTGCAGCTGCACCTGGTACCGCCTGCCGCGCCTTTCTACCGCGGCGCGGACGTTCTGCTGGCAGCGGACTGTTCGGCGTTCGCCGTGGGTGACTTTCATGGCAGGTTTCTCCGCGGACGCGCCCTCGCTATTGCCTGTCCGAAGCTGGACGACGAGCAGGACCGCTACGTCGCGACGCTGGTGGCGATGATCGACGAGGCCCGTATCCGAAGCCTCACCGTGCTGGTCATGGAGGTGCCGTGTTGCCACGGGCTGGTGCAGCTGGCACGGCGCGCCCTGGCCGCCTCCGCGCGCCCGGTCCCGGTGAGCGTGATCGTGGTCTCCGCAACCGGCGCCGTGCTCGCCGAAAGGACGCTGGTGGCTTGAACCGACTCTGACGCAAGACTCAGAGTCGGGGACCTCCAGCCGCTGGATGCCTTCAGGACGGGCTACGCGACACGCGGTCCTATCGGATGATCCCCGAGGCTCGGCCGAGGAGGGCGTTGTACTCCCTGGCGTCGCCGTCGTCCTTGCCGCCGACCGGCGTGCCGCAGACGGCACAGCGGTACTCGTACTTGTTGCCGGTCGGGAGGACAAGGAGGAGGTGCCGCCGCACCGGCTGCGCTGCACTGCAGGTCGGGCAGTAGACCTCGGAAACCTCGAGGGTATCGAACTCGCGTCTTTCACTCATCGTGAAGGAGGATAGGCAACCGGCGCCATCGCGTCAACACGAGTGAGGGCCGCGTGGAGAGCTTGCTCCAAGGCCCTGAGTTCTGTAGAGTTGGGAGCAGGCCGCGTGTTTCGGGTCCTGAGACAAACAGTGGATCGCCAGGTGGCGCAGCACAGGATGGGGGGTGCTCGTGTTCCAGCGGTACGGCATTCGGCGCAAGCTCGTGATCGGCATCGTCGGCGTCCTCGTGGTTCTCCTCGGAGGGCTGGGGTTTTGGGCCGTCAGCTATATCAATCGGATGACGCGCCAGCGCGTTTACTCGGACGCCCTCGGCCTCGTCGACGTCGGCGCCAACCGTATCACAGGGTTTTTCGACGAGCGGGGGCGGATTGTGGCCACGTTCGCCGAGAATCCCGAGTTCCTGCAGTGGGCCGGCTCGCTTGAACGAAGTGGCCGGGCGGAGGCAGGGGCGAGCCGGGAGCTCAGCAACCTGATCGCGTATACCAAGCGCATCACTGACGGCGACCCCAGCGTTCTTTCGGCTTGGTTTGCCTTGAACTCGACCGGCGAGTACTTCCGTGAGGATGGACGTGTAGAAAGGGAAGGTTACGACGCGCGCAAGCGGCCCTGGTGGTCGGCCGCCGTGCAAAAGGACCAGCTGTACGTGTCCGACCCGGCCGTGGATCTCGTCAGGGGCTACGTCTCGGTACCGGTGCAATTGGCCGTTCACTTCGACGACGGTCGTCTTCTCGGGGTCATCGGTATCGATGTCCTGTTGACCACGGTCGCCGACATGGTGCGTACGATCCGCTACGGCGGGGAGGGGATGGCTTTTCTGGCCGACTCTTCGGGGCGGATGGTGTACTACCCCGGGATCAAGGTGACCGGCGCCGCCGACAGCGGGTTGCCGAAGCTCCTCGATGTCTTTTCGGATGGCGGCGGGTTCGACACCGTCGAGCAGCGGATGACCGGGGGTGAGCGGGGGATGGCTCGAGTCACCTGGCGCGGCCAGTCCTACCTGGTGCTGTTCGCTCCGGTGCGCGCCGAGCAGCCTGCCCTGGACTGGTCGTTGGGTCTCCTGGTACCTGAAGGGCTGGTGACGTCGCCGATCCGGCGCCTCCAGCTGTTCTCCCTCCTGGGCGTGCTCCTGACAATCGCGCTGGTCGCCGGAGCGCTGATCCTGCTCACCTCGGCGATCGTCACCCGGCCGGTGAACGGCCTGGTTGAGCGGTTCCGGGACATTGCAAGCGGCCATGGCGACCTGACTCAAAAGGTGGAAATCTCCTCCAACGACGAGCTCGGCGACCTGGGATCACTTTTCAACAGCTTCGTTGCCGGAATTCGGGATGATGTCTCGGCGGTGGCGGAGCAGTCGGGTAGCCTCGCTTCCGCGTCGGAGCAGCTGTCCGGGCTGAGCCAGCAGATCGCGAGCGCTACGGAGGAGACCTCGAGCCAGGCTGGGATGGTGTCAGCGGCTGCCGAGCAGGTCAGCACCAACGTGCAGTCGGTAGCCACGGCTAGCGAGCAGATGAGCTCGAGCATCCGGGAGATCGCCAAGAGCGCCACCGAAGCTGCCCGGGTTGCCAGTGATGCAGTTGTAATCGCCAGCGACACGGTTCAGAGGTTTGGTGACCTGATGACGAGCGGAGAGAAGATCGCGCGCGTCGTCGAGGTGATCCGTACGATCGCCGAGCAGACGAACCTCCTCGCGCTCAACGCCACCATCGAGGCCGCCCGTGCGGGGGAGGCGGGCAAGGGCTTTGGCGTTGTTGCCGGAGAGGTCAAGGCTCTGGCAAACCAGACTGCGCAGGCCACCGAGGAAATCGAGGCGAACATCGGGGCGATCCGCGGCTTGACCGAAGCGGCGGGTGAAGCCATCGGCCAGGTTACCGAGACCATTCACCGCATCAACGACATCCAAACTGTGATCGCCTCAGCGGTAGAGGAGCAGAGCGCCACTACCGCCGAGATCGGACAGAACGTGGCAGAGGCTGCACGAGGCGTCGACGATATCGCGCAGAGCATTGCAGGCTTTGCCGAGGTGGCGCAGGAAACCGCCTCGGGGGCTAGCTCCATCGAGGGGGCGGCGGAGTCACTGGCGGCGACGGCCGCCCGCCTCCAGGCGATCGTGGAGCGGTTCCAGTACTGAGCCGGGGAGGCATCGTGGAGGAGTTTCTCGATGAGTTCCTGGACGAAGCTAACGAGATGGTGACCGCGCTCGCTGCGGCCATCGATGACCTGGCTGAGCGCCCGAGCGACGGCACGGCACGGAACACTGCGTACCGCTGCGTCCACGTGATCCGCGGTGGCGCAGGTTTCCTCGGCCTCGGGCGCGTCGAGCGACTCGGCGCGGCTGGGGAGAGACTGCTTGGACCGATCGCGGCGGAGAACCTCGAGCCAACCGCTCGGCGGCTCGATGTTGCGCGCAAGCTGGGGCTCACGTTGCAAGGTGTCCTGCACTCGGTTCGCGAAGAGGGTTCAGAACCGGCCGGAGACGACGGGGACCTGCTGGCCGGGATCGAAGCCGCGGTCCACCTATGAGCTGGCAGTCGGAGAACCGTGCCGACCTCGGCGGCCTGGAGATTCACGACGCGGGAAGGCAGCCCTGCTGTCGAACGGTGTGGGGATGAACGACAGGGATAACATCGTCGCCGAGTTCCTCGCCGAGAGCTTCGAGCAGCTCGAAGAGGTGGACCGCGACGTGCTGACCCTGGAGTCGGGACAGGCTGATCGTGCACTGCTGGACCGGGTCTTCCGTGCCGTTCACACCATCAAGGGAACGTGCGGCTTTCTGGAGCTCGGGCGCCTGGAGGCGCTGAGCCATGCCGGAGAAGGCCTGCTGACGTTGCTGCGCGACGAAACGCAGAACGCAGCGCCAGAGGTGGCGCCGCTGCTGCTGGAGCTCGTCGACACCCTTCGCGTGATGCTGAAGCAGATTCAGAGCAGCGGCAAGGACGATGGTGTGGATGCGAGCGCGGTTGTGCAACGGCTCGAGGCCGCCCGCGAGCGCTTGGCCGGCAAACCTGTGAGCGGTGTGACAGCACAAAACGTGGCGGCGCGGGCAAAGAAGCCGCGAAAGGCTCGGACGAAGACCGCGGCCCCGCCTTCACGCAAGGCGGCCTCGCGGAGCGACAAGACCGGCGGCGCTGTGGCTTCCCCGTCACCGCCGGGTTCGGTCAAGGGTTCAGGGCATGGCTCGCCGCAGGCGCCTACGTCGACTCCTTCTCCTGCCGTTGCGGTCCGTAGCTCCGCAGACTCCTTCGTGCGTGTCGATGTCCATGCTCTCGACCGCATGATGGACCTGGTGGGTGAGCTGGTGCTGAGCCGGAACCAGTTGGTGCTCGCGGAGTGGGCGGAGCACGATGCTTCGGAGATCGACTCGGTCCAGCGGCTCGACCTGATTACGAGCGAACTTCAGGAAGCGATCATGAGGACTCGTCTCGAGCCCGTGAGCAAGGTCTGGGGGAGGTTCCCCCGCCTCGCGCGGGACCTGGCCGAGGGGTGCGGCAAGCGGGTCCGGTTGGAGATGGAAGGCCAGGGCACCGAGCTCGATCGGGGCCTCATTGAGGCGATCCGCGACCCCCTGACGCACCTCGTGCGCAACGCCGTCGACCATGGCATCGAACCTCCCGAAGCAAGGCGGGCGGCGGGGAAGCCGGTGGTCGGGCGGATCTGGTTGCGCGCTTCCCACGAGGGCGGCCATGTGACGATCGAGGTCGGCGATGACGGTGCCGGGATCAACTCCGGCGCGGTGCTGGACCGGGCGGTCGCGCTCGGCGCGGTCACTGCCAAACAGGCCGCGCGGCTGACGCCGGGCGAGGCCGTCCGGCTGGTCTTTCTACCCGGCCTTTCCACGAATCGGGAGGTCACCAATCTGTCCGGCCGCGGCGTCGGGCTCGACGTGGTTCGCTCCAACCTCGAGCGGGTCAACGGTCTCATAGACATCAAGAGCAGCCCCGGGGAAGGGACGGTCATTCGGCTCGAGATTCCCCTCACTCTGGCGATCCTGCCGGCGCTCGTCGTAGGCACCGGGGGGCAGATGTTCGCCATTCCTCAGGCCAGCGTTGTCGAGCTCGTGCGCCTGGACGGTGTGGAGGGTGCGGGCGTCGAGATGGTTCACGGGGCACCGGTGTATCGTCTGCGAGGGCGGCTACTTCCTCTGGTCGTGCTGCGACAGGAGCTCGGCCTCGAGCCGGATGGGGACGAGCGGACGGCAGGCTCGATCGTGGTTCTCGAGGTTGGAGAGCGTCAACTCGGGCTTGTGGTCGAGTCGGTGACGGACACACAAGAGATCGTTGTCAAGCCTCTTGGAGCGCTGCTCGACAGGATTCCCGAGTATGCGGGCGCCACGATCCTCGGCGACGGGCGGGTGACCCTTATTCTGGACGTGCTGGGCCTCGCGCAACGAGCGCACGTTGTCACGGAGGCCGCTCACGCCGAGGTCGGAGCCGACGATGAAGGCCTGCCGCAACTGGTGTCCCTGAGCGAGGGCTTTCTGCTCTTTCGCAGCCCAGACGACGGTCGGATGGCGATTCCTCTGGACCGGGTCGTGCGCCTGGAGCTGTTCCCGAGGACGGAAGTGGAGCGGGTGGGAGAGGGCTTCGCGGTCCAGTACCGCGGCGACATCCTGCCGCTCGTATTCGTCTTCGACCATCTCGTGGAACGGAGAAACGTACCCCGCGTGAGCGACTCCGAGATCGGGGAGCTGGACGTGGTCGTTGTGAACTACGGCGCCCACACGGTCGGCCTGGTCGTCGGACCGGTTCTCGACATCGTCGAGGAGATTGTCGGTGTGCGGCAGCCGTCGAGCCGTGAAGGCATCGTGGAGTGCGCCGTGATCAGGGATCGAGTCACCGAGCTCCTCGATGTCGACTTCATCGTCGGCCGAGCCGGCCCGTCGGTCTTCGCACGTGCGGCAGGAAGCTGCGAGTCAACATGAACGGACGCCGACAGCTGATCACCTTCCGGGTTGGCAAGCACCTCTTCGGCGTCGATATCGACGAGGTTCAGGAGGTCCTGACCGCCCGCGAGATCTCTCCGGTGCCGCTGGCGCCACCGGAGGTGGAGGGGCTGCTCAACCTGCGGGGGAGGATCGTCACCGCTGTCGAGCTGCGTCGTCGTCTCGGGCTGCCGGACAGGTCCGCACGACGGGTGCCAATGGTCATCGTGCTGCGACCGGAGAGGGGCTCGGTCAGTCTTCTGGCCGACGCCGTCGGCGACGTTGTCATTGTTGCCGGCGAGGACTTCGAGGGTCCTCCGGAGACCCTTCGGGGCCAGGCACGGGAGCTCATCCGCGGGGCGTACAAGCTTCCGCACGAGCTCCTGCTTGTGCTCGAGATCGATCGGGTGCTGGACCTCACGGTAAGGGAGCGGCAGTGAAAGCATCCTCCGACATCATCATTCTGAGGTGGCGCGGTCGCCCGGCGACCGGGTGAGGGAGATACAGATGCGGGTTCTGGTCATCGATGACTCGAGAGCGATGCGCTCGATCCTCACCAAGATCATGTCGGACATCGGTTTCGACGTGGTCACTGCGGCCCACGGCCGAGAGGGGCTCGAGCGTCTGCAGGAGGACGACGGCATCGGACTGGTGCTGGTGGATTGGAACCTGCCCGAGATGAATGGCTACGAGTTCGTGCAGGCAGTCCGTGCAGATCATGGGTACGACGATGTCCGTCTGATCATGGTCAGCACCGAAACCGAGCGGGAGAGTGTGCTGAGGGCCATGGACGCCGGCGTTGACGAGTACGTGATGAAGCCGTTCACCCGGGCGACCATTCTGGAGAAGTTGGCCTTTCTCGGGCTGGCGGACGGATAGGCGGACGTGGCTCGAATCCGCATCCTGCTCGTCGACGACTCGGTCGTGATCCGACGCGGTCTGACCAAGCTCCTCGGAGAAGATCCCGCGCTCGAGGTCGTGGGCGCCTCCGCGAACGGGCGTCTCGCGCTGGCGAGGATTCCGCAGGTCAACCCTGACCTGGTGATCCTGGACGTCGACATGCCGGAGATGAACGGGCTGGAAACGCTGCGGGAGCTGCGCCGCCTGTACCCGACCCTGCCGGTCATCATGTTCAGCGGCCTCACGGAGCGGGGCGCCCGCATCACGCTTGAGGCCCTGTTCCGCGGCGCCATGGACTACGTCACGAAGCCGTCGGAGATCAGCGACATCGGGGACGCCGCGGCCGTGGTACGAACCGAGCTGATCCCGAAGATCAAGGTCTTGTGCCAGGCGGAGAGCTCGCCGCAGCCTTGGCCAGAGCCGGTGCGGGCGGTGCGACCGCGCCAGGTCCGACGTGCCGCCGAGTCGGTCGCGGCGGTGGTCGTGGGAGCCTCAACGGGAGGGCCGGCGGCGCTCAAACTTCTACTCGGCGGCTTGCCGCGGCCGCTGCCGGTCCCCGTGCTGGTTGTGCAGCACATGCCGCCGATGTTCACCCTGTACCTTGCACGACAGCTGGAGACCAAGAGCGCCTTCCGGGTTCGCGAAGCAGAGGACGGAGCACCGATCGGTGCCGGCGATGTCTGGATCGCGCCCGGAGGCGTCCACATGAAGGTCGTTCGAGAGGACGAGGTCGTACGGCTGCGGCTCAGCGAGGACCCGCCGGAGAACTCCTGCCGCCCTGCTGCCGATGTGCTGTTTCGCGCTGCGGCCAGGGTCTGGGGCGCTGGCGTTCTCGCGGTGGTGCTGACCGGCATGGGCCGTGACGGGCTCAGGGGATGTGAAGCGGTGCACGAGGCCGGCGGGCGAGTCGTGGTGCAGGATCGTGCGTCGAGCGTTGTCTGGGGTATGCCGGGCTTCGTCGCCGAGGCTGGCCTAGCCGACGACATCCTGCCGCCGTCCGACATCTCGGCTTGGCTTGCCGCCCGCCTGGCACCGGAAAGTGCCCGGTCTCGCGAGGCTGACAAGGACGACGGGTGAGACCGGAGAACTTCGTCTTCCTGCGCAGGCTGATGCGCCAGCATGCGGGCGTTGTGCTCGAGGATGGCAAGGAGTACCTGGTCCTGGCACGGTTGGGGCCGCTCGCACGGGCGGAGTCGTGGTGTTCCATCGACGATTTCATCTCCCATCTCCGCTCCCGCCCCAGCGGAGCACTGCATCGTCGGGTGGCGGAAGCCATGGTCACCACCGAGACCTCGTTCTTTCGCGATGTTCATCCGTTCGAGACGCTCAAAGACGTCATCTTCCCGGATTTGTTCGAGCGGCGAGATGCGACTCGGACGTTGCGCATTTGGTCCGCTGCTTGCGCCAGTGGCCAGGAAGCCTACAGCGTTGCGATGCTCCTCAAGGAGCACTTCTCCGAGCTCGCGAGCTGGCGCGTCCGGATAGTGGCCAGCGACGTGTCGTCGGTGATGATCGAGCGAGCGAGGAGAGGGAGCTACTCGCAGCTGGAGATCAACCGCGGCGTGCCGACCCATCTGCTTACCCGCCACTTCGAGCGCGACGGCCTAGAGTGGCGGGTGACCGAGGACATCCGACAGATGGTCGAGTTCAAGGAAGTAAATCTGGCAAGGCCGTTCCCGCCGTTGCCGGAGATGGACATCATCTTTGCCCGCAATGTGCTGATCTACTTCGACGAAGCGACCCGCCGCGACGTGTTGGAGCGCCTGGCCGGACGTCTACGCAAGGACGGATATCTCTTCGTCGGCGGCGCAGAGACCATGATGGCCTACGCCGATCTGTTCTACAGACTGCAGATCGACCGGACCTCGTGTTACAGACGACGTGGGTGAGAAGGAGAGCGACATGGTGCATGAGGAAGAGATCTTCCAGATCGTCCAGAGTATCTGGATGTCGATTCTGGACCTTGAGATCCGGCTGGAGCCCGGGAGTGATGAACGCGTCAGGGAGCCCGGGCAGCGGACCTTGACGGGCTGTGTCCAACTCACCGGAGACTTCGAGGGCGCCACTCTGCTCGACTGTACCGAGAGCCTGGCACGGCGCGTGGCCGGTGTGATGTTCGAGGAGGAGCCGGAGGCACTCTCCATCGAGGAGGTCCAGGACGCCCTCGGTGAGCTCACCAACATGGTGGCGGGAAACATCAAGCCGCTGCTGCCGGGAAGCTCCCGCCTGTCGCTACCGTCTGTGGTGGAGGGCCTGAACTACACACTCATCATTCGCGGCAGCAGGGTGGTCGTTCACGTTGGCTTCGAGTGCGAACAGCAACCGCTCACTGTCACCCTGGCCGAACGTGTCAAGTAGCGACTTACCGCGCGAATTCCTGCTAGAGGTGCAGCCGGCGGGCCTCGCGCAGGCGCGCTTCGAGGCGGTGCTTCTCGATAATGAGGCCGGCCTCGATCATCAGCAGCTCGAGCCCCTCGGTCGGCCCGATGGGCGTTTCGTCGGGGAGATTGTCGCCGTAGATTACTGCCACGACCGATCCCTCAACGACGATGGGCACGGCGACGACCTCCCGGGGAACCATGCCACCGAGATGCTGGACCAGGTAGTTGTTCCAGGGAGTATGGGCCAGGCGTCCCCGATACGGCTCTCGGCGCATGACAACCTCGCCGAGCACCGAAGGCTCGGCGATCGGGATCTTCATTGTACGGACCCTCTGATCGGCCGGGGCTCCATCCACCTCGATACCGAACTGTCCGATCCCGACCAGGTTGTCGCCGCGGATCGCGAGCAGCACCGAACGGTTCACGAGCTCCGCGGTGTACCGCAGCAGCATCAGGGTGAGCTCGCCGGTGAAGGTGACCGGGCGGTTGCGGAGCTCCGTCATGATTCCCTTGAGGGAAGCGAAGCCGCGGGTGCGGGAGCGTCGTCCGCCGGTTGGGGGCCCGTCGTCCCCTGCGTCCAGCTCGATCTCGTCGACGGTCTCGAGGTCCTGTCCGGCGGCTGCGAGAGCGGATGCGCTGTGCGCCTGCTGTGTGAGGAGGTCGAGAATGACTTCCTCTGGACGGAGCCCTTCCTCCACTAGAAACTCGCTGGCATCGAACGCCGCCCGGAAGGTCTCGTCGATGTCGACCGTCTCGAACTGGAAGACCCCGTTGTCCCATGTCAGGAGCACGGACAGCACCGCCTTGACCTGCTCGTAGGCAACCGCATGCAAGGTCTGCTCGTCCACGACTCCCATCTCTACCAGGATGCTGCCGAGCGGCCGATCCAGCTCCGCGGGCTGGCGGTCGAGAGCCGAAAGGAGCGTGGCCTCGTCGATGAGGTGGCGGTTGACGAGGATGCTGCCCAGGGTTTCATGAACCGCGTTGGTCTGGCAGAAGACGATGGCACCGTTGCGGAAAACCACCAGCCCTTGCTCGTTGCGTCGCGTCAAGGTCAGCTTGCCGGTACGCTTTCCCAGCGCCAGGATCTGGAAGATGTCCGAGATCCCAAGATCCTCGAGTCGTCCTACGAAACCCATGCGTCGCTCATCCAGCCCCTTGCCGCCTCCGATGTTCCGCGGAGCCACTGTGCCTGCACTGGGCCAAGGATACCTCAGACCGGCTCGGAGAACGGCACACTCCTGCAACCAGGCTGCTGCCGCACCGTATCTCCTACGTTGGAAAAGCTGAGGCCAACCTGGTGGTGAAGAGCTCGCGGAAGAGTCGTCAACCCGTTGCGCGCCGGTGTGCCGGCGGGTGGCGGTGTGCCTTGATTCAGAAACGAGATTCCCGGCTGGGAGGGGATCGGTCCTGCTGGGTGCACCCTCAGGTTAACCGACGGCAGCTCACAAGAGGACAGAGGAGGTTCTCCATGACACGACGGATGCGCATCGGATCAAACGGTAGGGTGGCGGCCTGGGCACTGTGGGCGCTGCTGCTCGTTGGCATCGCTGCGTCAGCCTCGGCAACGAACGAGCAGGCCGGACCGCTGCTCAGGTTCCCTGACATCCACGGTGACACGGTTGTGTTTGTCCACGCCGAGGACATCTGGAGTGTGCCCGCCACGGGAGGACAGGCTCACCGGCTGACGCTTGACGAGGGCGAGGAGCGGTTCCCCAAGCTGTCGCCGGACGGGTCTCTCATTGCATTCACCGGCGAGATGGACGGCAACGCCGACATCTATGTCATGAACGTGGACGGCTCCAACGTCCGCCGGCTCACCTTCCATCCGTGGCCCGAGGAGGTTGTCGGCTGGAACCCACAGAGCAACAAGATCCTCTTCAGCTCATTCCGGCACAGCTACCGCTACTTCCTGAGGTTGTACCTGATCTCTCCTGACGGCAGCGGCCTCGAGGAGCTACCGCTGCACGAAGCGGCCAGGGGGAGCTACTCCCCGGATGGTACGGCGCTCGTCTACAACCGCATCGCCCGTGAGCACCGGACCTGGAAACGGTACCGTGGTGGCACTGCGCAAGATCTCTGGCTGTACGAGTTTGCCACCGCCAAGGACCGCCGGTTGACCGACTTCCCAGGTACAGATCGGATTCCGATGTGGGTCGGAAACACGATCTACTTCTCCTCTGACCGAGATGGCGTGCTCAACATCTGGTCGATTGATCCCGTCACCGGCGCGGCCGACCAGATTACCCACCACGCGGACTACGACGTCCGGCGGCCGAGCTCGGATGGGAGATCGATCGTCTACGAGCTCGGTGGGCGCATCTGGCGCCTCGACCCACAGATGCGCGAGACCCATCCACTCCCGATTTGGATCACACCGGATCCGCGCGACGCGCGCTCGTATCTTGCAGATGTCGCGGATCGGATGACGTCGGTCGAGTGTTCGCCGGAAGGCGCAAGGGCCCTGATCGTCGCGCGCGGGGACATTTTCAGCGTGCCCCGCGAACACGGCCCCACCCGCAACTTGACGCGAAGCTCCGGCGCCCGCGACAAGGACGCCGTGTGGTCCCCCGACGGCACCCGTGTGGCGTTCATGTCGGACCGCAGCGGTGAGTACGAGGTCTGGATCGTCGATGGGAAAGGGCGGCAAGAGCCCGAGCGGCTCACTCACAGCAACGGCGGCTACCGCCACACTCTCCGCTGGTCCCCGGACGGCACCAAGCTTGCGTTTGCGGACCAGACGCTGTCGGTTTTCATCGTTGATACCGCCACAAAGAAGGTGACCAAGGTCGACACGGCGGAACGGGAGCCGATGGACGTGGCGCGGGACTCAAAGCCCATTTCCGACTTCGCATGGTCGCCGGACAGCCGCTGGCTTGCATACTCGAAGATGAACCCGGACATGGTCTCCCATGTCTGGATCTACAACCTCGGTGACGGCAGCCGCCATGACGTCAGCCAGGGCCTCTTCAACGATTTCGGTCCGGTCTTCTCGCGCGACGGTGAACACCTCTTCTTCGTCTCGAACCGCCGTTTCGATCCCACCTTCTGTGACTTCGAGTGGGAGATGGTCTACAAGAGGGTGGCCGGAATCTACAGCCTCATCCTCCGCCGTGACGGGCCGCCGCTGTTGCCGCCGCGCAGCGACGAGCCGGACGTCGGGGGCAAGGAGGAGAAGAGTCAGGCGAAGGGTCCGGTGAAGCCGACGATGGTTATGGTCGACTTCGATGGCATAGCCGACCGCATCGAGGCCCTGCCGTTGCCGCGCGGTAACTACCGCAAGTTGGCCGCTGCCGACGACGCCCTCTACTACCTCGACGCGGACGACGGCGACTTCAACCGCTTTGACTACCGGACCCCCGGGCCCTTCAAGCTCAAGGCGTTCTCCTTTGAAGAGCGGAAGCAGGACGTGGTTGAGGAGGAGGTTGACGACTATGCCCTTGCTCCCGATGCGACGTGGGTTGTCTACCGCCGCAAGAAGACGGTTGGGATGCAGCGGCTCGGCGGCGGTCCCACGGCGATGATGGCGAAAACGGCGGCCAAGGAAGGCAACGGCAAGCCCTCCACGGTTGATCTCTCCGGGCTCAAGATGCACCTCGACCCCAGGGAAGAGTGGCGCCAGATCTTCTGGGAGGCCTGGCGCATGGAGCGGGACTTCTTCTACGACCCGGGGATGCACGGGCTGGACTGGAAGGCGATGGGTGAGAAGTATGGGCGGCTGCTGGACGGCGCGTCCTGCCCGCAGGACCTGACCTTCCTGACCGGAGAGCTGATCAGCGAGCTGGGCACCTCTCACACCTATGTGGGAGGGCGGGATCTGCGCCGTCGGGCCGAGAGGGTCTCCGTCGGCATGCTCGGTGCCGACTACGACCTGGATGCGAGAGCCAACCGCTACCGGTTTGCCAAGATCTACCGGGTCCCCGAGTGGACCGATGCCACCGTACCGCCGCTGGCGAGACCGGGAGTGAACGTGCACGAGGGTGACTACCTGTTGGCCGTGAATGGCCGGCCGGTGACCGTCGAGCGCGAGGTCTACGCGTACTTCCAGAACCTCGCCGAGACGCAGGTGGAGCTGACTGTCAACGGCCGGCCGACGCTTGAGGGAGCGCATACCGAGACCGTGGTGCCCCTGCGAAGTGAATGGACCTTGCGATACCTCGACTGGGTTGAGCACAACCGCCGCCTCGCCGATGCGGCGTCAGGCGGGACGATCGGCTATATCCACCTCCCCGACACATACCTGGGCTCGGCCAGGATCTTCCCGGCCTACTTCTACGCTCAGACCGAGAAGAAGGGTCTGATCATCGACGGGCGGTTCAACGGCGGCGGCCTAGACCCCGATATCTTCCTGCAGCGTCT
Organism: uncultured Thermoanaerobaculia bacterium; assembly: GCA_964552395.1. Taxonomy (GTDB): domain Bacteria; phylum Acidobacteriota; class Thermoanaerobaculia; order Thermoanaerobaculales; family Sulfomarinibacteraceae; genus JAJDNH01. Next base: position 58,067 of record CAZKGM010000009.1, read on the forward strand.
GGCCAAGAAGCCGCTGTCGTTCTGGACCCGTCGCTACTCCCATGACCAGGTGACGCCGTGGATGCTCACCCGCGCTCATCTCGTGTGCCTGACCGACCGCCACGCCGGCTCGGGCGGCGACGAGCTGCCGATGGAGTTTCGCGAGAAGGGTTTGGGGCCGGTCATTGGCACGCGCACCTGGGGCGGTCTGGTCGGCGTCTCGATGTTCATCGACATGATCGATGGCGGCTATCTAACCGCGCCCGACTACCGGACCTACACGCCGCAGGGGCAGTGGACGGTGGAAAACCGGGGGGTGGTGCCCGACATCGAGGTCTGGCTCGACCCGGCGGAGATGGCTCGCGGCCATGACGCCCAGCTCGAGAAGGCCATCGAGGTGCTGCTCGGTGCGATCAAGAAGGACCCGCGGCCGTGGCCGCAGCATCCGCCGTTCCCGGAGAGTCAGCCCATGAACTGAGCAGCTCAGAAGCGTGAGCCGGCCAGCGCTACTGCCCGAGCAAGGACTGCATCGAACATCTGCGGAGTGAGGCGGCCGGTGAAGGTGTTCTGCTGGGACACGTGGTAGGAGTCGATGAGGACCAAGCCTGCAGGGAGCCTGTGCTCGGCGCCGTGAGCGAAGCGGAGACCCCGCGGCACCTCGCGCCACCGGCCAACGGCCCAACGGACGGCTGCGTCGTGGGCGACACGCCCCAGGGCCAGGAGAACACAAAGCCGTGGCATCGCCTCGAGATCACGCGCCAGAAACAAGCCGCACGCGGTGAGCTCGGCTACGGTGGGGCGGTTGCCCGGCGGCGCGCAGCGGCAGGCAGCGGTGATGAGCGCTCCATCCAGAGCGAGGCCGTCGTCCGGCGCTGTGGACTCCGGCCGGTTGGCGAGACCGGCACGGTGTAGAGCGGCGAACAGAAAGTCCCCAGAGCGGTCGCCGGTGAACATGCGCCCGGTGCGGTTGGCGCCGTGGGCCGCGGGCGCGAGGCCGACGATGGCCAACCGGCCCGCCCGGTCCCCGAATGCTGGGACCGGACGTGCCCAGTAGCCACGGCCGGCAGCCGTTCTGCCGAGCTGCCGGAGCCACCAGCCAGGGTCGCTGTGGTCCGCAACCCAGGCCTGGAAGCGGCGGGGCGGCTCTGAGCCCGCAGTCTCGCGGTGGGCCACGAGCCTCGGGCAGCGGCGGCAGTCGATGACTTCCATTCTCTCGACCTCCAACAGTGGGCGGGCGCACGGTTCGACCGACAGGCATGTCATGAGGGTGACCCCGATGCCGGTCGCCCGGTCGCGGCCGAACGATACATCATTCGGTTCTTGGCAACTTTCGTTGGCGGCCGGCGGGCTGTATCATGGCGTCGATGGAACCACATACGACAGGCGAAGCCGGGAGGACAAAGGGGGACAAGGTATGAGCGGCAAGCCAATCGTCGAGAACCCGAGCCACGTTCGAACGGCCGAGATCATCGTCGGCATCCCGTCCTACAACGAGGCCGACTCCATCGCACTGCCCGTGGATGCTGCCAGCCGGGGTCTGCAGGAGCTGTGTAACGGCAGCGAATGCGCGATCATCAACGTCGACAACCACTCCGACGACGGCACCCACGACGTCTTCATGAATACACCAACCTACGTGCCGAAGATTTACATCTCTACACCGAAAGGGATGCGCGGCAAGGGCAACAACCTGCGCAACCTCTTCAAGGCGGCTGTCGAGCTCAATGCGCGAGCCATCGTCGTCGTGGACGCCGACCTGAAAAGCATCACGCCGTCCTGGATTCGGTACCTGTCGGAGCCGCTCATGGGGCGCTACGACTACGTCACCCCGATCTACCTGCGTCACAAGTACGACGGGACAATCACGAACCACATCGCCTACCCGATGGTTCGGACCCTGTATGGCCTGAGGGTGCGCCAGCCGATCGGCGGGGACTTCGGTTTCTCGGGTAGGCTGGCCCGCGCCTTCCTGGCCGAGACCGTGTGGAATGACAAGATCGCCAACTTCGGCATCGACATCTGGATGACGACGATTGCGATCGCTCGCCGGTTCAACGTCTGTCAGGCGTTTCTCGGCAGCCCGAAGATCCACCGCGCCAAGGATCCGGCCGCCGACCTGACCAAGATGTTCACCCAGGTCGTGTCGACGATCTTCGACCTCATGGTCGACTTCGAATACCTGTGGAAGGAGCGCGGCGAGAGCCGCCCGAGCAGCATCTTCGGGTTTGGCCTCGGCGTCGACGAGAAGCCACCGGCGGTCGAGGTCAACACCGAAAAGCTCTTCCACAGCTTCAGGGACGGCTTCGAGACCTATCGCGATCTCTGGCACGAGATCATTCCGCTGCCCGAGCTGACCGAACTCGACAAGCTGTGCGAGGAGTACGACACCGACAGCCTGTACTACCACTCGAACCTGTGGGCGCGAGTCCTGTTCTCGTTCGCGGTCGCCTACAAGGGGTGCGAGTCCGAGAAGGACCGGCTGCGGATCATGGAGGCGCTGATCCCGTTCTACCACTCCCGGGTTCTGTCGTTCGTCAACAAAACGCGCAACCACTCGTTGAAGGACGCGGAGGAGTACCTGGAGAACATTAGCCGGATCTTCGAGAAGGAGAAGTTCTACCTCATGGAGCGTTGGGACCAGGCCAAGTCCACCAACGGCCGGCTCCTTGTCTGAGGTGGCGCTACGGATATCGTTTCATGCCCGCGCCTTTCGAGGCGTCGAGTGGATGTCCCGGGGCAATCAGGTCCTGAGCCAGTCCGGCGCCTGTTCGCCGAGGACCGGCCAGCGCCCGGACGAGTCCTCGTCTTCGGTCGTGACCACCACCTCTAGCAGGGCATCGACGACCTCGGGGTCGAACTGCGCTCCGGCCTGACTCCGCAGCTCCGCGATCGCCTGGTGCTGGGGTCGCGCTCTGCGGTACGGCCGATCGTTGGTGATGGCATCGAAGGCATCAATCACAGCAATGATGCGAGCCTCGAGCGGAATGTTTTCGCCCGACAGCCCGAAGTACCCCGGGTATTCGGAGTCGGTTCGGCCGTCCCACCGCTCTTGGTGGTAGCGGATGGCCGGGATGGCCTCTTCCAACAGCTCGACGCCGTCCAGGATGTCGACGCCGATGTGGACATGTCGTGCCATCAGCTCCTGCTCGTCGGGCGTCAGCGCGCCGCGCTTGTTGAGGATCGATTCCGGGACCCCAATCTTGCCGATGTCGTGCAGGATGGCTGCGTAGCGGAGAAGCTCGAGCCGTTGGCCGTCGATGCCGAGGCGCCGGCCGACCTGAACCGCGAGACGGGCAACTCGCTGCACGTGTCCCTCCGTCGTGCGGTCCTTGGCCTCGATCGCCGCTGCCAGTGCGGTGACGACGCTCTCGAAGCTCGCCTGCAACCGGCGGCGGTGGTCATCGAGGTCGGAGACCAGGACACGGGTCCTGCCGGCGAAGGTCCCGGCGACGATGGCGGCAAACGCGAACGCGACCAGGTTGACGTAGCCCGTGAACACCTGGCTGAAGAGGGCCGCGTGGCTTGCAGGACGAACCAGCCTGAGAATCTCCACGACGTACACGATTCCCACGGCGCCATTCGCCGTCAGACCGCCTCCGATGCCGCCGGTTGCCGCCGCCCACAGTACCGGTGCGAGGAAGAAGACTGCCAGCCAGTGGATGCTGAGCATTCCCTCCGGTACGACCATCTCGAGCACCAAGACCGTGGCGGCGAGCAGCACAGCGGACATCAGGTGGCCACGCCAGCGATGCAGCCAGTTTCGGAAGACCGCTTCCTGCTCGCGGGTGAGTAAGAGATCGGGACGGATGAGCAGGAGGGCAGGGAAGGCGGCAATGACGATGGTCGTGGCATCGCCGAGGAACCAGCTGGCAAATGCGAGGGCCGTCTCGTGTGCGGACAGGGACGGGCTGGCCCAGTGGACGATGCCTGAGACACCAACCAGGGCGGACAACAAGGTATTGATCACGGCGCCGAAGAGGACCATGTGGGTCGTCCGCTTCAGTGATGAGCCGACGGCCCGGCCCGGCATCGCCGCCGGTACGGCCGCCTGGATCGATACCGCGATGGCAAAGAAGAGAATGCGTTCGGCACTGGTTGCGAGTCCCCAGCCGGTCACCAGCTGAGCGAGAAAGACGGCCAGGACTCCCCACCAGCCGACAAGCACGCCCGCCAGGACGGCGACTGCCGCCGCCGGGAAGACGAGCGCCACTCCCTGGGTGACCATGAATGCCTCGGACAGGATGTTGAAAAAGGAGAACGCCAGGCATACCGCGACCGCCGCAGCCAGCTTGCCAGCGAGCGTCAGCCTCCCATCCTGAGTCAGGCGTATCATCTGAGACCTTGTCTCCGCGGGCAGTGTACCAGAAAGACTGCCTACCGGGAGGAGATAGGGAACGGCAGTCCGTTCAGTGGGCGGGACGTCACTCGCCGATGATCTTGATCAGCACCCGCTTCGGGCGACGGCCGTCAAACTCGCCGTAGAAGATCTGCTCCCACGGTCCGAAGTCGAGGTGTCCGTCGGTGATCGCGACCACGACCTCACGCCCCATCACCTGTCGCTTGTGGTGGGCGTCGCCGTTGTCCTCGCCGGTTCGGTTGTGCAGGTAGGCCGACGGCGATGGATCGAACGGCGCGAGCTTTTCGAGCCACCGCTTGTAGTCTTCGTGGAGGCCGGGTTCATCGTCATTGATGAACACGCTTGCCGTAATATGCATGGCGTTCACCAGGCACAGCCCCTCGCGGACGCCCGACTCGCGGACGGCTTCCTGGACTCGCGGAGTGATATTGATCAGGTCCATCCTGGCCGGGACCTTCATGGTCAGGTACTCGGTATGCGACTTCATCATTCGGATTCCCCCAACCGCTCCGTCTCGGGGCCGACCTTCCTGAGCTCGGCATTCACCAACTTGCACAGCACCCGTACCGCCCGATCGGCGCCCCGGAAGACGGCAAGTCCGCCGCGCTCGAGCGCCCCTGCGAGGGGGTCGAACAGCTGACCCGAGTCGACCACCGCGAGCAGCGGTTTCGGTTGCGCTGCAGCGACCGCGGGCAGCAGGCGGGCGATCGAGTGCTCGTCGTCGATCGACTCCTTCCAAGCTTCGCTCGCTGGTAGAGTCTGCAAAGCCGGGGTGAGCGGAACGATGCCGACGGCGACCAGATCGACCGCCTCGTCCTCGAGAATCGCGTCCACAACCGAGGCATAGGCCTCGTCGGTGGCCATGGGTGTCAGATCGAGCGGGTTCTTGACGTCGACCAAGCCGTCGAGCCGGAAGCCCGTGAGAGTCCGGCGCAGTGCCTCGTCGGTCGCGGAGGAGAACCTGGTGAGAACCAGCTCACGACCGTCGCTCTTGATCGAGTCGGCCATCCCGACGGCCTCGAAGCCGGCGTTCGAGACAGCGGCTAGGCGGTTGCCGGCGATGGTCTTGCCTCGCAGGCTGACACAGAGCTTGAGAAGGTTGGAGAACTCCTCGAAGTCTTCGGCAACGAGCGCGCCGGCCTCGGTGAGTGCGGCCTCGCAAACAGCGTAGTCGCCGGCGACGCTGGCGGTGTGCCCGGCCGTGGCCGAACGTCCTTCCGAGGTGCGGCCGGCCTTGTAGAAGACGACGTTCTTTCCCAGTGCAACGGCTTCCTTGACCGCGCGGGCGAAGGCGAGGCCGTCACCGGGCCTGAACCCCTCCATGTACACGGCGAACACCTGGATCTCGGGATCATCCTTGATGAAGGACAAGAGGTCGGCCGCAGTGAGGTCGATCTGATTCCCGATCGAGAGTGCGTAGGCCGGGTCGAACCAGGGCATTCGGCTCAGGTTGGTGATGATGAAAGCGCCGGACTGCGATAGGAAGCAGGTCGAGCGACCATGGTCGCCGTGCGACTTCGGGAGCTTGCTCTCCGGGATGAACATGGTGTCGTAACGCCCCGGGTGCGAGATCACGCCGAGCGAGTTGCCTCCCAGGAAGACCGGGCCGCCGTCGCCGGTTTTGTGCGCCTCGTGGATGCGCCGCTTGAGGTCGCGCTCCAGCTCCTGGCTTCCCTCTTTCTCTCCGAGACCGCCGGGGATGAGGATCACCGTGTTGGCTCGGTCGTGTTCGATGACCTCGGCGACCACACTAGGAACCTGTGAGGCGCCGACGGCAACCACGAGGAGGTCCACCTTTTCGGGCAAGTCGGCGATCGTGGCGACGCAGCGAACGCTGTCTATGGACTCGGTCCCGGGGCGCACAACGTAGGCGTGGTCGGGATTGAAGCCTCCGCCGATGATGTTGTTGAGGATGATCCGTCCCATGTTCATACTCGAAGAGGAGACACCGATGACGGCGGCCGAACGCGGCCTGAGGAGCGCTCCGATCTTGCCGACGGGTCGCCGTCCCGTCCCGGCCGTCGCCAGCTGGAACGAGCACAGCCCATCCACTGGCGCGGTGTGTCCCCCTGAGACGACGAACGGGTTGACCTCCATCTCCGTGATGTGGAACCGCGCCTCGGGGTTGACCTCGGAGAAGTGGTTGGCGAGATCTATGAACGCCTGGAAGCACTCCACCAGAATGTCATCGGCAACCTGCCGACGAGCGCCTCGCATCTCACCGGACAGGCGTTGATAGCTCAGCGTCCTCCGGAACAGCTCGAAGAACTGCCCCCCATCGACGAGACCGGTCGGGGCGATGGCAACCGCGGCGCCGGGCCGCGAGGTGCGAGCTAGGATTTCCATCTCAACGCCGCCGAGCCCGGCAGAGATGATCGGACCGAACTCTCCGGTCGTACGGATGCCGACGAAGAGCTCGGTGGCGAATCCATGGGCGTCCGCTGGAACGAACTGACAGAGCAGAATGCCGACCATGCGCTGCCGCAGTTGTCGCTCCAGCTCACCGCCGTCGAGACCGGCGAGCTCCGCCGGTGCATCGCCGCTGTGCGACATCAGATGTGCGGCGTAGACCTCGGGCACCTCACGTACCATGAGCCCGAAAGCCGCCTCGACCGCGCCAATCTCCTTGGCGACGATGCGTACGCCGTGAGCCTCGGTCTTGTGAGTGATGTCTGGCGACACGACCTTGAGGACCACGCGGTGACCCGGGATGGCGTCGAGGTCGCCCTGGTTCGGCAGCGAGTCGATTGGGATCAGGCGGGTCACCGGCGCCGCCTCGGCGCCGGTGTGGGCCAGTAGCTCGTAGCACTCGTGCTCGTACAGATTCCGTCGGCCGTCGGCGTGGGCGGCCTCGAGAATGCTCTGAATGGCCTCCTGGCCAGTGTCTGCCATCGATGGCCTCCAGCCGGGAACTCCCGGCTCGTGCTGGCGGGACGACGGGTCCTTTGAGGCCGGCCCGCCCACGTTCAAGCGGCGGTCACGCCAATCCGGCAACCTGGTCGCAGGCAATCGTCTCCTGGCCGTCGAGTATCGTCTGGAGCTTGTCGGGGTTGGCGGCCGCAAGTGCCGACCATGCCTCGGCGTGAACGGGATCGATGCTGGCCGGGTCCAGCTTGCGGCACAGGGCAAGCGCGTCGAGCGGTGCCCCACCGCGGTCCAGCAGCTCGCGGGAGAAACGAGCGGCCGCACGGCCGTAGCGGAACGCACGGCGGTTGACCTCGACGATTCTCTCGCCCTTCTTCAAGAACAGCACCTCGACATACTTGAGAAGACGCTCCTCACTGAAATCGAGGAGGGTCGACGCCGCCCCCAAGACCGCCATGTTTTGCGCTCGCACGTTGCCGGCTGCCTGGGCGATCTGTCCCGCATCGAGCAGCAACAGATTGGGGAAGGTGGCGAGCTCTTCGAGGAGCTCCTCGGTCGGCGGGTAGTCGGAGATATTCACGTAGGGAGTTACGCTCGTAACGACCCATCCGTCGGGCGCCAGGTAGTGCCAGTAGCGCAGGACCTCGAGCGGCTCGACACTGAGCACCAGGTCCGCCCGTCCCAACGGGATCAGGTCCGAGTGGATGGTGCGGTCCGAGTAGCGGAGGTTCGATTGCACGGCGCCGCCGCGCTGCGACATTCCGTGTACCTCCGCTTGCTTGAACTGCAGGCCGGCGTCGAGGGCCGCATTGTCGATGACGAACGCTATGGACAGGATCCCCTGACCACCGACGCCGGCAAGGATGATGTTCTTCTGCATCTTGAGCGCTCCTAGCTGACCTTGTGACGCTTGATGGCCTCGAGGCAGGCGCGGCGTGCGATGATCACGCTCGGCCCTTGGTGACTCAGCTCTTCACGGATGACCTGTACGTTCACGTCGTGGTTCTTCGGCAGCGGCTCAATGATCCGCATGTGTGCGGGATCGATCCCGGCGCCGAGGATGATCTGGTCGAGGGTTTGGCCTGTGGACATCGAGCGCTGTGTCCCGGTCATGCCGACGGTGCTGTTGTCGACCACGATGACGTTGAGGTTGACTCCCTGCTGCACCGCCGACAAGAGAGGCGTAATACCACCGTGTGAGAATGTGCTGTCGCCGATCGCCGCCACTGCAGGCGAGTAGCCCGCATGCGCTGCACCGGCGGCCATACCGATGCTGGCGCCCATCGCGACACAGCTGTGAATCGCCTCGAGCGGAGGCAGCGCCGCCAGCGTGTAGCAGCCGATGTCGGAAAATACCTGCGGGTTGTCAAAGGTGTTCAGAGCCTCGTTGAGGGCCCTGAAAGTGTCCGTGTGCGGGCATCCCTTGCACAGGGAAGGCGGGCGCCCTGCGACCCCAGCCTGGGGCTCACGCGCCGTCTCCAGCGGCGGCAGTCCGAGCGCTTCCCTCACCAAATCAGGGTTGAGCTCACCGGTACGCGGCAGCTCACCACTCATACGCCCTCTGACGATCACGTTTTGGAGACCGAACAGCCCACGAATCGTGCTCTCAACCAGCGGGTAGCCGTCCTCGAGCACGAGCAGCTCGTCCACGTGCTCCGTGAGGGCGCGGATCTTGGCGGCGGGCAAGGGGTACTGGCGCAGGGTGAGGACGGACAGGTCATGCTCGTCGCCAACATTCTCGTAGAAGTAGTTCGCGGCGAGACCGCAGACAATGACGCCCTTGTTTCCGGCCAGAGACAGGGTGTTGTAACGGCTGTTCTCCGACCGCCGGAGCAGCTCCGGCTGCTTTTCGGTCAGGTGCCGGTACTGCACGCGGGCGTTGCTCGGCAGCAGGGTCCACTTCTTGATGTCGCGGTTCGGCTCGAGGTCGTTCTGAGGGCGCGGTTCCGGAGTGGTCGCCACCGCCGAACGGCTGTGTGCGATCCGTGTCACGAGACGGATCATGACCGGGGTCGACAGCTCCTCAGAAAGCTCAAACGCCTCGAGCATCATGTCGTAGCACTCCTGCTGATCATGAGGCTCGAAGCAGGGGATGAGTGCGAACTGCGCGTAGTACCTGCTGTCCTGCTCATTCTGGCTGGAGTGCATCCCGGGGTCGTCGGCAACCGCCAGCACGAGGCCGCCGTTGGTCCCGGTTACGGCCGAGTTCATGAAGGCGTCAGCAGCGACGTTCAGACCGACGTGCTTCATGCACACCAGCGCACGCTTGCCGGCCCAGCTCATTCCCAGCGCCTCCTCGTAGGCGACCTTCTCGTTGGTGCTCCAGAAAGCGTGGATATTGCCGGCCTTCTTGGCGTAGCTCTCGACGAACTCGAAGATCTCCGTCGAGGGGGTGCCAGGGTATCCGTACACCCCGCTCAGCCCCGCGTGAATGGCGCCGAGGCCTACGGCTTCGTCACCCAGCAGGAGTTGACGTTGCATGTGAGGCACCTCCCTATTCGCCGCCATTCTACCGGCGCGCCCGGCAGGGCGGTAAACGATGGCTTGTGAAGTTTTGCACAGCTGAGCCGACGCTGCAACCGCGGCCGCGGTAGCTTTCGGTAATCGTTTTCGGGATAATCCGCTCATGGAACGTCGTCCGCGCATCCTCGTGACAAACGACGACGGCTACACCTCGCAGGGGATCCAGGTTCTGGCAGACGCTCTCGAGGCGCTCGGCGAGGTGTGGGTGGTTGCCCCCAACCGGGAGCAGTCGGCCGTCTCGCACGCCCTGACCCTACACCGCCCGCTGCGCGCCGAGCGGCTTGGGGAACACCGGTTCTCGGTCGATGGCACGCCAACCGACTGTGTCACCGTGGCCGTCGGCTCTCTGATGGCAGATGCCCCGCCCGATATCGTCGTCTCGGGCATCAACTTCGGTGCCAACATGGGCGTTGACGTCCACTACTCAGGAACGGTGTCGGCCGCGTTCGAAGGAGTGATTTTGGGCTTCCCCGCGGTTGCCGTCTCCCAGTTGGTGGGGGAGGAGTTCTCCTTCCATCCGGCCGCTCGCTTCGCGCGCCAGCTCACGGATTGGGTACTCAGACACGGCCTACCCCCGAACATTCTGCTCAACGTCAATGTTCCTGTGGGGCCGCCAAAAGGCGTGCGGCTGACGCGGCTCGGGACCCGCCGCTACACGGAGGGCGTTATCGAGCAGGACGATCCCCGCGGCCGCCGGATCTACTGGATTGGCGGCGGGGAGCCACAGTGGGACCCGATACCGGGAACGGACTTTCCCGTCGCGCACAGCGGGCTGATTTCGGTTACACCGCTGCATCTGGACATGACCGAGCGACGGTTTCTGCAGCAGCTGCAGGGGGATCTTCCCAGTTGGGCCGACGTTGGAGATGCGGGTGCCTGACGGCTTCTCGTACCGGCGGCAACAGATGGTGTCGGCCCTCAGGGAGTCCGGGATCAGGGACGAGAGGGTGCTGTCGGTGATGGCCGACATTCCCCGTCACTTCTTCGTTCCTCCGGAGTGGCGGCACCAGGCATACTCGGAGGATGTTTCGATTCACATCGGGGAGGGTCAGACGATCTCACAGCCGCGGGTGGTCGCAGCGATGACCCAGGCGGCCGCTCTGACCCCGGACGCCCGCGTGCTCGAGGTCGGAACCGGCTCCGGTTATCAGGCAGCGGTGCTGTCCCGCCTCGTGCAGTTCGTTTTCAGCGTCGAGAGAATCGCGTCCCTCGCGCGCGAGGCCAAGGGGCGGCTGGATACTCTCGGCATCGAGAACGTCAGTATCAAGGTGATGGACGGGACGCTGGGCTGGCGGGCACAGGCGCCCTACCAGGCGATTCTGGTGACGGCCGGCGCGCCGAGCGTTCCCGAGCCGTTAGTCGATCAGCTGGCCGAAGGGGGCAGGCTGGTCGTTCCGGTAGGGGAGCTGAGGCACCAGGTCTTGACCGTCGTCGAACGGCGCGGTGACCGTGTTCAGCGGGTCGAGCTCCAGGGGGCGTGCTTCGTACCTCTGATCGGGCGGCACGGCTGGGAGGAGAACGGCCAGTGAAAGAGCGGTTGTTTGCGTGGATCGAGGCCATTGCAGCCTCACCGCACCCCGGCTGGTGGCTATTCGGTCTCGCGTTCGCCGAAGCCTCTTTCTTCCCCCTACCGCCGGATACTCTGCTCATCACGCTCGGTGTGGTCAACCCCGAGCGCGCCATCTGGTACGGCCTCGTGTGTACCGCCGGCAGCGTGCTCGGAGGTGCGGCCGGCTACACCATCGGCCTTTACGGCGGCCGGCCGATCCTCTACAGGTTCTTCAACCAGACCAAGGTGGCTGCGGTCGAGCGCCTCTACGACCGCTACAACGCGTGGGCGACCGGCATCGCGGGCCTGACGCCGATCCCCTACAAGGTGTTCACCATCGGCGGCGGATCGTTCAAGATCAACTTCCGTGTCTTCATGCTGGCGTCGCTCGCCTCCCGAGGGTTCCGCTTCATGACGGAGGGGGTTCTGCTGTACTTCTTCGGCGCCGCCATCAGAGACTTCCTGTACCGGGAGTTCAACTGGCTTTCTATCGCGCTGGTGGTGCTCGGCCTGGCCGGGTTCTGGGCGGTTCACCATGTCGGTCGGCGAGCCCACCGCAACGCGGAGACCGTGGATGAGGAATGAGGAGAAGCTGACCCGGAGATACCGCGTGCACGGTCGGGTCCAGGGCGTCGGCTTCCGCTCTTTCGTGTGGCGGACGGCCACCGAGCTCGGATTGGCGGGCTGGGTTCGCAACTGCCACGACGGCAGCGTCGAGGTGGTTGCCGCCGCACCTCCCGATGACCTGCGACAGCTGGAGGCCCGGCTGCAGCGGGGGCCGACGTGGGCCCGTGTGGACCACGTCGATGTGACGGACGAGCCCGCCGATACGGCGCCGGTCGGGTTTTCCGTCCGCCGCGATGGGTAGGGCCGTGCCGGTCATTCTCGGTGACCCGGGTAGGGAGCTGCGTCGCTCGCTGGCCAACGTTTTGAGCAGCGCCCTGGAACGGGGAGCGCCCCGTCCCGAGCTGATCGTGGCTCAGGGTGTCGATGACATCTGGCTGCACCGGCTCCTCGAGCAGCCGCGGGCGGCGCGTTCGCGTGGCGTGTTGGTGGCAAGGAATGAGCAGGGCCTGGCTGCGGCGGTCCGGGCGGGAATCGGTGGCGCCTTGTGGGCACCGCCGGCTACGCCTGCGCTGGTCACAGCTCTGGAAGCGGCCGCGAGCACCGGAGACGTGTCTCGTACACCGGCGCTGTCTCTCGAGGACACAGTGGCACTGGTGACGGGCTCGGCCGAGGCCTGGGCCGTCGTTCGTGTCGGCGGGCATGGGCTGTGGCACCGCCGCTGCGGAACGGAGGAGCTTCGCGAGCTGCTGGGGACGGTCGTGGGGCGGCTTGGCGCAGGCTACCTGTTGGGCGTCGGGCCTGCGCTTCTGGTGCAGGCGGAGCGGACGGAGGATGCAGTCGCGGCCTGGGCGAAGGTGACAGAAGGCAGCTCGACGGCTGGTGCCGATGACCTCGTGGCGACACCGCTGCCTGCGGCTGCGGACGAGGAGGGGGTTCTCTGGGCCTGCGGAGCTGCCCCCGGCGGCGCCTCTCCGGCCGACGGCCGCCGGCAGGCGACCATTCGACCCGTGTACGAGATCCCAAGTGGCCGCCGACTCGGATGGTGGTCAGCTGGCCCTCGCACGCAGACCGCACCGGATGGCTGGCTCGCGGTGCCTGAGACGGGGACCGAGGGTGTCCATGGCTGGCGCCTCGGCAATATTGTGGACAAGCCGGCCTCGGTTCCCGAGGTCGTTTGCACAGCCGACATCCGCGCCGGCCGCGGAGTTGCCTCCGTCCGTGTTCCCGGATGGGTGGCGGTCGATCTCCGCTCCGGGACGCCGGGTGCTCTCCTCGTGGAACATCTGGCGTCTGCAGCCGACACCATCAGGGTACCGCTGTGGGTTCCCAATGTCAGGTCGGGCGGACTGCGCTTCCTGCTCGGGATCGGCGCCGTCATGTGGGTCGATGGCCCTGCCGTGCCGACCGGAAGCCAGTGACATGAGGGGTCAGGAATGAAGAGGGCGCCGGTTTGGCGGCGCCCACTGTAGTGTTCGATCTGTCGGTGCCTTACTTCTGCTCGCGCTTCCGCATGTGCCGCATGTGCCGCATGTGATGGCGGTAGACGTGCACCATCTGCGCGGTCATTCCGCTCGTCGCCTTGGTGTATGTCACCGCGACGGGAGTTCCAGCCTTCAGCTCGGCAACGCCGACGATCCTGCCCGGTCGGTTCCTTGAATGATCGGCGGCATTCTGCTGCAATGACTGTATGGACTCTCTCTCCCAGGAACGTGCGAGCTTCCTGGCCACGTTGGCCGAGCGAGTCGTTCCCGAGGTGGAGGGGCTCGACCTGGCCGGGAAGACCAGGTTCTTCCGCATCGTCGATGACGCTCTGAAGGCGCGGTCGCCTAGCCTGCGGCGACAGTTCGGGACTCTCCTGGGAGTCATCCGATGGCTTCCGCTCCTGCGGTGGGGTGTGCCGTTCGAACGCCTCACCCGTGGGCGTCAAGAGAAGGTCCTTCGCTGGCTCCTAGGTTGCCCGTTCGGGACCCTGCGGCAGGGGTTCTGGGGGCTGAGGACCATGGTCTTCATGGGGTACTACGGTCAGGCTGAGGTGTGGGAGTCGATAGGCTATGCCCCTCGCTTCGACGGCAACGAGGCGCTCCATGCCTGACGCGAGCTTCGACATCGTGGTTGTTGGATCGGGCGCAGGCGGCGGCACCGTGGCAAAGGAGCTCGCGCCGCTCTGTGCGGAGGGCGCCCGCGTCGGGGTCTTCGAGTGGGGAGCGAAGCTGCGCGACGACGAGCTCACTGGGCGCGAGGTGGAGATGGCGCACCGACTGTTCTTCGACTCTGGCGGGATGCTGACGAAGGACCGCGCCATGACCCTGGCAGCAGGACGCACTTACGGCGGGTCGACTGTCGTGTACACGGGCACCTCGCTGACAATCCCACTACGGGTGGTCGAACGATGGCAGGTGCCCGGGCTCGAGTGGGAGGACATCGAGAGACGCTCAGCCAAATACGCGGTGGAAAACAACGTGCACCTGCTCGGGCCCGAGCTGCACAACGACAACAACCGTCTGTTCGTCGACGGGTGTCGGGCCCTCGGTTGGAGGGCCGAGCAGTTTCCCATCAATGTTGATGGGTGTCGGGGCGCCGGCCTGTGCAACCTGGGCTGCCCCAACCTCGCGAAGCAGGGAACGCACAGGGTGCAGCTGCCGGCGGCTGAGCAGGCCGGTGTCGAGGTCATTACCAACGCCAAGGTAGAGCGGATCGGGGATCGCGAGTGCCGGGTCACGGTGCGTAATCCGGGCTTCGGCGAGCCGTCGCCGTGGGCGCCCGGCGAGTACCGTGTGCGGTCGAAGGTCGTCGTCGTTGCCGGCAACGCCGTCCAGAGCTCTGCTCTGCTCTTGCGCTCCGGGCTCGGTGCCCGCTTGCCGGCGCTTGGTCGATATCTGACTCTCCACCCGGCGCTGATACTGGCGGGCGAGCACGAGCGATCGCTCTCGAACTTCGTGGGCCACCCCAAGAGCTTCTACTGCGACGAGTTCCTCGAAAGCGACCGATTCCTGCTTGAGACCTGCATGTACTTCCCGTTCACCACGGCCAAGAACCTCATAGGATTTGGCGACGAGCACTCAGAGCTGATGCGGGCGTTTCCGCGCATGCAGCAGATTCTCGTCCTCGCCATTGACCCGGCGCGCGAGGACAACCGCGTCACCGTCGACAAGCGGGGAAACCCGGTGGTGGACTACCGGCTTACCGGCGGCGTGCTGGACGCGCTTCACAGGTCGATGATCGCGGCGGCAGAAGTGTTCTTCGCTGCCGGTGCGTGCCGCGTTCACGCACCGGCCGGGGAACGCTTCTTCATACCTGCCGACGAACAGGAACACCTCGACAAGCTGATCCCCCGTCGCAACGTAAGGCCGGGGCAGATCTCAATTACGAGCGCGCACCTGATGGGTGGATGCCGAATGGGCGCCGACCCGGCAACCTCGGTCACTGATGCCTGGGGGCAGGTACATGGAGTGCCGTGGCTCTTTGTCGCCGACTCGTCGTTGTTCCCACGCTGCTCGGAGGTCAACCCCTACCTCACGGTCATGGCATTGGCCGAGCGGGTTGCGGAGCGGGTCAGTGACCGTTTCAAGGAGCTATCGTCATCATGAAAGTCTCTGGCGCCAAGCTGATTGTCCGTGCTCTCGAGGATGAGGAAGTCCGGTATGCCTTCGGCATTCCCGGCACGCACAACATCGAGCTCTACGACGAGCTGGAGCGCTCCGCGGTGGAGGCGGTCCTGATCACGGACGAGCAGGCCGGGTCGTTCATGGCCGATGGGTTATCGCGCACCTCGGACGGGGTCGGGGTGCTGAACGTAGTCCCGGGCGCCGGCGTGACTCACGCCCTGTCCGGGATCGCGGAAGCCTACATGGACAACGTGCCGCTCGTGGTGATCGCCTGCGGCATCCGCAATGACACGGGCAGGGCGTATCAGCTGCATGCCATCGACCAGCTGGCGGTGCTCGCGCCCGTCACCAAGGCTGCGGTGCGGGCCGAGACCGCGGACCAGATCTACCCGTGCCTGCGCGACGCCTTCCGGCTGGCACGAAGCGGCACGCCGGGGCCGGTGGCGGTGGAAATCCCCGCCAACCTGCTGCTGCTGGCACAAGAGGTGGCGGAGATCGGCTACACCCCCCCGCCAGTGGCGCAGTCTCTTCCCGACCCGGACCTCGTGGAGCACGCCGCAGAGCTGCTCAACAGTGCCGAGCGGCCCGCGCTTTACCTCGGCCTTGGAGCTGCCGGGTCGGGCGAGCTGCTGGTCGGCCTCGCGGAACGGCTGAGCTGTCCTGTGACCACGACCATCCAGGGCAAGGGCGTGTTCCCGGAGCGGCACCCGCTGTGGCTGTGGAACGGGTTCGGGGCTTCGTCGCCGTCATTCGTCCGCAAGGTGATGGACCGTTGCGACGTCCTGCTCGCGATCGGCTGCCGGTTCGGCGAGGTGGCGACCGGATCCTACGGACTCGAGCCGCCGGCGCAGCTGATCCACGTCGACATCAACCCGGAGGTCTTCAACCGCAATTACCGGGCCATGCTCGCTGTCGAGAGCGATGCACGAGCCTTCGTCGAGGCTTTGCTACCGCTGCTGCGTCGGCGCCCGGATGACGGTGTGCTTGTCGAGAAGATTGCCGCCGGTCATGCCGGGGTGCTCGCGCGGTGGGACAATCATCCGAGTCGGGACCGGGTCACTCCGGCGGCGTTGCTCGCCGCACTGCAACGTCACAGCGGGGCGGACACAGTCTTCGTGACCGACTCCGGCAACGGCACCTTCCTGGCCATGGAGCACCTCCGTCTCGACCGGCCGCGGTGCTTCATCGGACCGGTGGACTACTCGTGCATGGGGTACTCTGTGCCGGCGGCGATCGGCGCCAAGCTCGCCGATCCGGACCGCGACGTCGTCGCGCTCGCCGGTGATGGGGCGCTGCTGATGACGGGCCTTGAGCTGCTGTCGGCAGCAGCGTACCGCGTCGCGCCCCTGGTGTGCGTGCTGCGCGACGGCAAGCTCAGCCAGATCGCGCAGTTCCAGAAGATCCCGTTCAACCGCGAGACCTGCTCAGTACTGCCGGATTACAACGTCGAGGACCTGGCGCGGGTCACCGGCTGCCAGTACTTCCGGGTCATCCGCGACAACGAGCTCGATGCGGTCGTGGCCGCGGCGCTGCAGGTGACGCGGACCGGAAGGCCGGCGATGGTCGAGGTTGCCGTCGACTACTCGCGTCCCACCTACTTCACGAAGGGGGTCGTGAAAACAAACTTCTGGCGCCTGCCCTGGTACGACCGCCTGCGCATGCTGACCCGCGCGCTGGCACGGAGGCTGTGAGGAAACGGCTCGCGCCAGGACGTTCCCAATCCCTAGAACATGTCGAAGTTTGAAGGGATCGACGCCGAGCGTGTGCCCATGGCCTTGCGCTCATCCGAGTGCCAGTGGCAGTACTTGTACTTCTTGCCGCTGCCGCACCAGCACTGGTCGTTGCGGCCGAGGTGGAGATCGGCCGGCGGTGTCGAGCGTGAAAAGAGGTTCTTGATCGTGTTGAATAAGGTCATGACACTCGCTCCGGGAGTTGGGCGGCACCGCACGGGCGGCGCCGGTTGCGGCGTCAGGGTAGCAGCCCGACCGTGTCGCGTCAAAGGGAGCGAGTCGCACAGCGAATCGCTGCGGAGTAGACGTGCGGGCAGTGGAACCGCAGAGCAGGCGGGAGTCAGCCGAGCGGCACGATGACGACGGTCGCCGAGACACGGTGGCGAAGAGCGTCGGCGGTGGTGCCGTGGATGATGTCGGCAACTCCCCGGTGGCCGTGGGCGCCCAGCAGTACGACCTCAGCATGCGCCTCGCCAACCAGGCGTGCGAGCTCCTTGACAGGGTCGCCCAGCCCGAGCCGCCAGTCAGCCGGATGCCCGGCTTTAGCCAGGGCGGCGCAGAGGGTCTCGAGGCGGTGCGTGTCGGCCTGGGTTTCGAGGTCCGCCGCGTGTGAACCGAGGGCCCGTGCCACCGGGCTCTCGACCACGTGCATGAGGGTCAGGATCGTCTCCGTGCCGGTCGCCAGGCGCAGAGCCTCGTTGAGCAGCCGTTCCTCGCCGCCACTGAAGTCAAGCGCCACGGCGATGGTGCGGTAGGCCTCCGGGGCCCTCAGGTGGACCTCCGGCTCGGCCGCCGCCGAGTGAACGCCGGTGGCGGCGGGAACCCTGACGGCGACGCGCAGGCGCTCGATCAGCGGCTTGAAGGTAATGTACAGCAGCAACGCGGCGCCCACGGTCGCCAACGGGATGACCGTGATCTTGAGTAGCCACACCCAGCGCCCGGCCTCCCCGAGCCACTCGCCAATCACGTCGACCACCAGCTTCACGTTCAATACGATGATAATACCCGCCACCAGCCACGCCAGCGTCTTGAGCACGGGCCGGATGTGGAGCTCGTCCATGCGGCTGCGGTCGGAGACGAAGTGGATGAGGGGGACGATGGCGAACGGGAGTTGGAGGGAGAGCACCACCTGACTGAGCACCAGCAGGGCGCCCGTGGAGCCTTCCCCGAAGTAGACGATGGTCAGCACCGCGGGCACCACCGCCAGCAGGCGAGTGATAAGACGCCGCAGCCACGGCCGGACCCGGAAGTTGAGGTGGCCCTCCATGACGATCTGACCGGCCAGGGTGCCGGTGATGGTTGAGCTCTGCCCCGAGGCGAGGAGGGCAACGGCAAAGGCGATCGGTGCGATTGCGGCGCCGAGAATCGGTTCCAGCAGACGGTGCGCATCCTGGATCTCGGCCACGCCGTGGTGACCGGTACGGTAGAACACGGCTGCGGCCATGACCAGTATTGCTGCGTTGATCAGGAACGCGAGGTTGAGCGAGATCGCCGAGTCCACCGTGTTGAGGCGGATGGCTCGACGGAGCTCGGTTTTGGACCTGCCGAAGCGGCGGGTTTGCACCAGGGATGAGTGGAGGTAGAGGTTGTGGGGCATGACCGTCGCGCCGAGAATGCCGATCGCGATGTAGAGCGCGGCACTGTCCGGAATCGACGGCACGAAGCCTTGGACAAGGCCGTGCCAGTCGGGCTTGGCAAGCAGGATCTCGACCAGAAAGGCGATACCGATGGTGCCCACGAAGGACAGTACCAGCGCTTCGAGCTTGCGGATTCCGAAGCTCGACAGCGCGAGCAGCAGAAGGACGTCGAAGCTGGTAATGACCACACCCCACAGCAGGGGGATGCCGAACAGAAGCTGGAAGGCGATGGCGGAGCCGATCACCTCCGCGAGGTCGGTGGCCGTGATGGCGATCTCGGCGAGGACGTAGAGGGGGATGTTGATGGCCGGCGGATAGGTTTCACGACAGGCTTGGGCGAGGTCGCGGCGGTTGGCGATGCCGAGGCGCACAGCCAGGCTCTGCAGCAGCACCGCCATCAGGTTGGACATCAGGAGAACCCAGATCAAGGCGTAGTTGTAGCGGCTCCCACCGGCAAGATCAGTGGCCCAGTTCCCAGGGTCCATGTAGCCTACGGCGACCATCAGGGCGGGGCCAGCGACCGCCCACCAGCGTCGCAACACCGGGCCGCCGGAGGGGACGTCGACCGCCTCGTGGGCCTCCGCGAGGGACCTGTTCTCGTGGCTCATCGTGCCAGTGCTCCCATGGTAGCCATAGCTACAGCGTAGCATATGCTACAATCGTGTCAAGAGGTATCGTCATGAGTCAGGACCTGCCGCCGGCCACGTCCACGGAGCGCGCCTTCAACCGGGTGAGGGCAGACCATGCCCAGGAAACGGCGGAGGACTACACCGAGCTCATCCTCGAGCTCGGCGGCGATGCCTGCGTCCGTCAGATGGAGCTCGCGCGCCGGGTCGGGGTGTCGCACGTGACCGTGGTGCGGGTCATTGCGCGCCTTGAGCGCGACGGCTTGGTGGAGCGGGTGCGTGGGGAGGGCGTGCGCCTGACCAGGCGCGGCCGCCTGCTGGCGGAAGGCTCCCGCCGCCGCCACGAGCTGGTGACTTCCTTCCTGTGCTGGCTGGGGGTACCGGCGGATGTCGCTGCCGCTGACGCGGAGGGGATCGAGCATCACGTCAGCGAGGCGACCCTCAAGCGCATGCGCGCCGCACTGGAAGGTGAGAGGTGGTAGGGACTACCCGGGCCACTATACCTCGGAGACCGAAGGCTGGCTCACTTGGGAGGATCTCCTTCCAGGAGCTTCGCTAGGGACCGCAGACGCCGCACGGACGATAGCCGGCGGCGACGGCCTCGCCAGGGCTGGAGAAGGCTTCAGTCTCGAGGGAAAGGCTGAAGTATCGGCAGCCGCGGCGGTGGAACACCTGACTCGCGGGGTTGCCCATGATCTCGACCTCGTCCTCGGAGCAACAGCAACAGCAACCTCCGCGCAGCAGCAGCCAGGCGCCAACTCCCAGGGCAGTGATGAGCAGAATACGGCGAAAGGCCGTCACCGGACACCTCCATCGTGATCGATATACTGTCAATGTAGGCCGCCGCCCGCGGCTTGGCCATGGCCACGGCGGGCGAGGACGAAGATACGGCGGAACGGGAGCACCGTACCGAGCGGCCCCGGCGGGTAGGCGCGGGCAAGACGTTGTGCGTACTCGGCGACGAACTGGGCGCCCTCCTCGCGGTCGAGGACCGCGAGGACCGGCCTCAGCGTGGCGCCGCGAATCCACTCCAGGACCGGGTTGCCGCCGGTCAAGAGATGGTGGTAGGTCGTCTCCCAGACGGTGGTCTCGAAACCGAGCTCGGCGAGGCAAGACTGGTACCACCCCGGAGCGTGGACCGCCGGCCGTCGGACCGATGCCAGGCGCTCGTGCCAGGGAACCTCTTCCATGAGCTCGTACAGCAGCCGATGAGAAGGCTCAGTGAAGTTGTTGGGAACCTGAAAGGCGAGTGTGCCGCCGGGGGCCAGCTGGGACGCGAGATGGGCCAGGAGCTGCTCGTGGTTCTCTATCCAGTGCAGCGCTGCGTTCGAGACGATCAGGTCGAGGAGCTCGGGTGCCTGCCAGATGGCGAGATCACCGACGATGAAGTGGACGCTGGGGGGGAATCCGCGGCGGTGCGCCTCCTCCACCATTTCAGGCGAGCTGTCAATCGCCCAGATCGTGGCGGAGGGCCAGCGTCGTGCCAGCTCGAGAGTCGGAATGCCGCTGCCGCACCCGAGATCGGCAATGCGCCGGGCCTCGAGCGCGGGGACCGCCGCCAGGAGGTGAGAAAACGGGAGCGAGCGTTCGCGGGCGAACAGCTCGTACTGCTTGGGGTCCCAGCGGGCGTTCAGGGCCGGGCTCGACGAAGTGCTCGGGTCACGCACTTTGCAGGAAAGGGAGCGCCTCGCGCGGTGACGGAATCGAGACGCCGGGCAGGAGGCCGAGGACGCCGCCGGGAACCGTCCGGACGAGCTCGGTCTCGGTGATTCGGTTGCAAAGGTCGGTTCCGGCGGTGGTTTCGGTCAGGACGCGGATGTAGTTCGGGGTGAGACCGCTCCAACGCAGCCCGAGGCCGCACGGCTCCGAGCCCTCCCACAGGACCCGTACGGCACGACCCAGGAAACGCCGCTTGAATCTCTCCTCGAGACGTGCACCGAGCTCATGCATCCGCCGGCTGCGCTCGGTGGCAACCGAGGCCGGGACGCCTCCGGGCATCCTCTCGGCAGGAGTGCCGGCGCGCGGCGAGTACCGGAAGACATGCAGGCGCGCAAAGGCCGTCCCCTCGACGAACTCCATCGATTCCTGCAGCTCCTGGGCGGTCTCGCCGGGGAAGCCGACCATAATGTCAGTGGTGACTGCCATGTCCGGGCGGGCGGCTCGCGCGAGCACCACGAGCCGCGTGAGATCCCCGGTTGAGGTTCGCCTGGCCATCCGCCGCAGGGTCGCATCGCAGCCGCTCTGCACGGGCAGGTGGAGATGCGGCAGCAGGCGCGGGTCGGAGAACAGCTCGAAGAACTCGTCATCGAGGTCCCATGGCTCCACTGATGACAACCGCAGCCTCGGAAGCTCGGTCTCGGTCAAGATGCGGCGAACCAGCCGCGACAGGCCGTGCCGCTGCCCTAGGTCATGGCCGTACGAGCCGAGGTGGACGCCGGAAAGGACTGCCTCGCGGAAGCCGTCGGCGGTCAGCTCCCTGATGTGACGTACCACTTCATCGGCCGGCCGACTCCGCCCCTCCCCGCGGGCAAGGGTTACGATACAGAATGTGCACCGGCTATCGCACCCATCTTGCACCTTCACGAATGCGCGCGTCCGGCTGCCGGACGCGGTGGCGATGGGAGAGGCATCGGCGACCGGGACCGGGTCGCCATCGGTGAGAAGCCCGCGCTCCTCCAAAATCCCGACCAGCCGGTCCTTGTCGGCGTTTCCGACCACGAGATGGGCACCTGCTGCCCGCATCTGTGCCGGTTCCAGCTCGGCATGACAGCCGGTGAGCACCAGCGTGGCGGCGGGGTTCGCCCGCCTGAGCTGGCGAAGGAGATGTCGAGACTTACGAGCCGCGGTGGCGGTGACGGTGCAGGTGTTGAGGACGCACAGGTCTGCCGCATCGCCGGGCGCGACAACGCGGTGGCCGGCGCGGATCAGCTCCCTCGCCATCGACTCGATCTCGCCGATGTTCAGGCGACAGCCCAGTGTTTCCAGTCGAACCCTCACCGCTGTTCCAATTCCGCACGCCCCATGGCCGTGCAGCTTCACGGTACGAGCCGGTGTGCCCGGTGTCAATTGAGTTGAAAAAAGGGGCGGCCGAACGGCCGCCCCCCAATTGCTGAGCCCGGATCACCTCAGAGATGGAGGATCACACCGGCAAACAGCTCCCGCCGAGCTCCAGGCTGATAGGAGTTGCCGTCGGGGTCGGGCTCTGTGAAGGCGATGTATTTGGTGTTGGTCAGGTTCCTTCCGGACAGCATCAGCTCCGTGGCGATGCCGCCGATGTTGACGCGGTAGAGCAACCTCGCGTGGACGAGGGTGTAGCCGTCGATCCAGGTTGCGTTGCTGCCGTCGATGTAGGCGCGGCTCAGTATCTCGGCGCTGGCGCCGAGGGACAGGCGCGAGGTCGGGCGGTAGTCGAGATCCAGGAACGCCTGGTGACGGGGAGAGTTCGGGAGCCAGGTGTCGCGGAAGATCTCGTCGCCGATGTCGACGCGGTCGTACTTGAAGTCGGAGTAGGTGTAAGCCAGGCGGACCGTGAGCTCATCGAACGGAAACCACGACAGCAGCGTCTCGACGCCGTAGCGGCGGCTGAACCCGGCGTTTCTGTAGAAGGTCTCGAGCGGTCGCGTCGGCATTCGGTAGCGGCCGAAGTCGTCGCTGGTCAGGAGGCGGAAGAGGGCCGCGTCGAAAGAGAAGCTATCACCCAGGTTGCCACGCGCGCCGATCTCCTCGCTGCGCGAGGTTGCCGGGCGCAGGTGTTGGTTAAAGCCACCCAGACTGTCGGGGTTGTTCGCGAGCTCCTCCGTCGCTGGCGGCAGGAACCCCTGTCCCCAGCTGGCGTAAAAGCCCAGCGAGGGCTTGTAGTTCCAGGCGATTCCGGCGCGCGCCGTGGTCTTGGAGAAGTCGGCGTTGCCGGAGAGGTTCACGCCTCCGGCCGCGAGGTGATCATCCAGACGGTTACGAATGCTGTCGTGACGGGCGCCGAACACCAGGGTCCAGTCGTGCCCGAGGTCGAGCTCGTCGAACGCGAAGACGCCTTCGCCTCGCTGGTAGATCGTCTGGTCGGAGAGGATTTCGGCGCCTTCCCGGGCGGCACCGAGGTTGGGCCTGCGGTAGTCGTCGATGTTCTGCCAGTCCAGGTCGGTTCCGAGGTTGAAGTGGTTCGTCAGGCCGCCGATGTCCGAGGTCAGGGTGTACTGCAGGGAGCCCCCGTAGCCGTCGTACGCACGGTGCTGGACCGACGACGGGACCGACTCACGGTACTCGGTGTGGCGGCCGTAGACGGTGAACGACAGCTTCTGGTTGTCGGCCAGGTCGATCCCCCCCACGAAGCCGGCCGTGCCGCGCCGGGTGCGCTGGAACTCGTTGAACGTCAACGCGTCGGGGTTCGGCTGTCGCGGGTCCTCGTGGACCTGGTCGATGTTCAGTCCCTCGGCGTTCTGGTTGAAGAAGGTCGTCCCGGCGACAATCGCGGTCACGTGCAGACCGCCGACGTCGCGGAGGTGGATCTTGCCGTACAGGTTGGTGGCCTGGAACGCTGTGTGGACGCGGTAGCCGTCGCCTTGCGTGCGGGACGCCGAGAACCGGTAGCTGACGCCGTCCTGGCTCCCTCCGGTTTCACCCAGTGCCTTGATGAAACCGTTCGAGCCCATGGTCAGGCGCGCCTGGCCTTCGAGCGGCGCCGGGCCGCCGTCGTCAGTAACGATGTTCAGGATGCCGCCCGATCCACCGCCGCCGTAGAGCGCCGAGGCGGGCCCGCGCAGCACCTCGATACGCTTCACCGTGGCCCAGTCGACGTCGAACAGGTCGGGAGCGAAGCCGGTCGGATCATTCAGGGGCAGGCCGTCGAGCAGCACCTTGATGCCGCGGATGCCGTGCTCCGTCAGGATGCCCTGGCCGCGGATCGAAAGGTGCACGCGCTCGCCGTCGGCCTGGTTGTCGACCTTGACTCCGGGCACCAGCTGGAGCGCCTCGTCGGCCGCGACGGTCCGCGGCATGCTTGAAAGCTCGGCCTTCTCGACCACCGTCGTCGCGGCCGGATTCTCGTTCAGCGGAATGTCGGTTCGGGGCGCCGTGACGACGATCTCCCCGCCACTGACTCGGGGTCGCTCGTTCGCCTGCTTCTCCTTCTCAATGGTCTTCGTCTTGGTCGTCTCTTGCTTCTGTCCGCGGGCCGCTGGGGGCTCGGTCGCCCATCCGGGAGCGGCCAGCATCGAGGCGCCGAGGATGACGCCGACGAGCTTCAGACTCGACATGCGTCTCGCCGACGCCGCATGCACGCTGATGTCCATACTTACCTCCTTCGAGATACCCACTCGCCACCGTCCGGCCGCGGTGTGGCGCCCGTGCACGCCTCTCGGGCGAACTGCGGGTCAGGAGACCGCGCGCCGGCCGTTCAGTTGCTGCCGGGGAAAGGGGTGGCGGAGGTCTACTCCCGCTGAGGGATGGAGGCGGGGGCGCGCGCGAGGGACCGCTCGCCGTGGGAGCTGTGAGATCGGCAGGGTCTGTCGGCCCGGTACCGGGCGCTGCCGAACGTGATGGTGGCCAGATGATCCCGCTCGCTCTGCGGGGCCATCGGCTCCAGCGGCCACGCCGCAGCGCTGCCGGCGGTGAGCTTCTCACAGGGGCGCGACATGGGTCCAAGGGCGGATCCCCCCAGGCTCACGACCCACCACTCACCGCCACGCAGGGCGAGCGAGGCGAGCAATGTGGCGCCCGAGGATTGGATTCGGAAGGAGCCGCTGGTGCTGCCCAGCTCCTCGCCGGCGCCGCGGGAGAAACGGATCTGAATGCGGGCGGAGGAGGTGGGCAGGCTGGGGACCTTCCATTGGTAGGAGCAGCGGCTGGGATCGAGCTGAACGGTCAGGCGGACCGGCCGGTTGCCGGCGCCATCGAGCATCAGCAGGAGCTCGAACTCGCGAACGTCGGAGGCCAGAGGGGTCCAGCGGACGGTTACAAGCTCGCCGGGGTGCACACAAGATCCGTGTGCGGGGGAGAGGATGCGCCCGGAGGTTCCGACAGCGGCAGCCGCCGGGCCGGCGGCCAGGCTGAGGAGCAGCGCCGCGATCATGCAGCACAGGGACCGCCCCCCCAACGTTACTGTCTCCAAGCTGCGACGAATCAGCGTTCCCCTGGGCCCAAACACGGGACGGGGAGACATGCGAGCAAGCTAGCAGAGGTCCTACGCGAAGTCAAAGGCCGGGCGCAGTGAGGTCGTTGCGCCGTGCCAGTGGCGGCGCTTGCGAAACGGAGAACCCACGGATTCCACGGATCAAAGACAAGAGGAAACGCGAAGTCAGCGCGTGGGAGATCAGCCGCCAAGCTCGGCGTGACGGAAGCAGCTCACGATGTGATCGTTGACCATGCCGGTGGCCTGCATGTGAGCGTAGACCGTGGTCGGACCGAGAAAACAGAAGCCACTTCGTTTCAGCTCCTTGGCGATGCGAGCCGACAGCGGCGTCGTGGCAGGCAGCTCATCGAGAGTGCGCCATCGGTTCTGGAGCGGTATTCTATCCAAGAAGGCCCAGATCCACGCGTCGAACGAGCCGTGGCGGTCCTGGATGTCGAGCAAGGCGCGGGCGTTCACGATCGCCGCCTCGATCTTCTTCCGGTTGCGCACAATCGATGCGTCCCCCAGCAGCTTCTCAACCTCCCTCGGCCCGAAGCGTGCGACCGCGGCCGGGTCGAAGCCGGCGAAAGCGCGGCGGTACCCCTCCCGCTTGTTCAGGATCGTCCGCCACGACAGGCCGGCCTGTGCCGACTCCAGGACCAGGAATTCGAACAGCTTGCGGTCGTCATGAAGCGGTACCCCCCACTCGCGATCGTGATAGGCGCACATGAGCGGGTCGTTCTCCAGGCTCCAGGAGCATCGTTGCGGCATCGGGTTTTCCTCCAAGTGTCTCCCGGTCGGGTCAGGTCGAGAAGTCGAGGACGTAGATTCCCTCACGCATCAGGGGGACCGTCGACCCATCCTCCATCTGAAGATCGGCGAGCGTTACCACGACACGCGGTTGCAGGCGCCGGATGTAGACGCGGTCCTGATGGACGACCGCCTCGGGGCAGGAGAAGTCGCCAGCGCCGACCCGGCCGCCGAAGTGATCGCTGCGTCCGAAGGCGATGTGGAGGCCGAGCTTCTCGTCTAGCAGGATTTCGCCGATGGGCTCAATCCCGAAGTCCGAGAGCACCCCCAGCCCGAGCTCAGCCAGGTTGCCGTACGCGGGCTCGGCCGTGAGATGTTCCGCCTCGTGCCGAGAGGCCGGCCCCTCGCTGACGACCGCCACCGCCCGGTTGCTCTCGACGCGATACAGGACGACCTCGCCTTCGAGCTCGACGGGGAGGAACCCCGCGGTGAGGGTCGGTTCTCCCTCGACCTCGCCCTCGTAGGGGACGATGTAGGCCTCGCCCGACGGTAGGTTGCCGGCCGTGCCCGGCTCGAGCAGCAGGCCGCCGGACGCGTGAGAGGTCCGGTGGCGGAGGTCGAACGTGAGCTCGTGTGTGTCGCCGCCGTCAACGGTGAAGACGAGCCGTGCCTGGCCGGCGTGGTCGAGCAGCTTCTTGAGAACCTGGACCCGCCTGTTGATCTCCGTGTAGTCGAGCCGCAGGGCCGGAACCATCGCGGCGGAGAACCCCGGCATCGTGGCGGCGCGGAAGCCGAAGGTCTTGGCCGCGAGCTTGAGCGGCGCGGTAGCGGAGAGCTCGGTGACCGCGATCAAGATCGGGAAGGCGGCGAAAACGTCGGAGAAGAGGATGCCGGTCTCGGGATCGAGGTCCTCGGCCGAGGCAGGCAGCGGCGTCCTTGTCGCTGCCCACGCCCGCACCGGCAGATCGGCGTTGTTGCGGCGTATGTTGCGGTACAGAAAGAGCTCCACCTCGAGCCCGAGAGCCTCTCTCTCGCGGCGGAGCTCGGCCACCCACTCTGCCGCCAGCTCGCGCCGGAGCCGCCATTGCGGATGGTCGGGCACCTCGGCGTCGGGCAGATCGGTCAGGATCGCCATTGCCGTCTCCCCGCGTCGGGGGCGGAAGACGCGCCTGATCAGCTTGACGAGCTCGGGACCGGACAGGAAGCCCGACATCATTACCTCCGTTCCGATTGTCCCCGTCGGGGTTGTTGGATGCAACTGCGTGACCGGGGTCACCGGCCTTACCCCTCGACATCGGGGCGTGAGACACAGTACCATCTGTCATCATGAAGAAGATCCTCGCAATGCTGCTCCTGCTTCCCCTGGGCGGCTGTGCCGTCGCCGTCGTCGGCGCTGCGGCCGGCGCCGCCTACGTTTGGGTCAACGGCGAGCTCAAGGGCAGCCTGCCCGCGGAGCTGCCCAAGGTCGACAAGGCGACGCGAGCTGCCCTGACCGACCTCGAGCTGGTCGGCGTCGAGGGGCGAGTCGATCGGCTCAAGGGCAAGATCACGGCACGCATGGCGGACGGAACCAGGGTCGAGATCCGACTGAAAGCGATCGACTTCAAGTCGACGTCGATCCGCATCCGGGTCGGCACCCTCGGAGACAAGGCGATCTCCGAGCAGATTCTCCGTCATATCGAGAAGGAGCTGGGCCTCAAACGCGGGACGTGAGGCGGCGGGCTCTCACTTGAGTCTCGCCGTCACCGCCAGCTGAACGAGCGACAGCACCAGGGTTGCAGCGAGGATTGTCACAGAGACCGGCGATCGGAACTCCGGGTGCCCGGCCGCAATGAACCACATGTGGATCGAGAAAGCGAAGACACCGCATGCCGCCAGGAAGTACGAGAAGAGGCGAGCTCCCGCTTTCCACAAGATCAGCTGGCGCAGGCCGACCAGGGCGACAGCAAAGAGGGCGAGGTTGAGCACTAGGAACAGCTGGATCCCGCCAGGCAGACCGAAAAGCCTCCACTCGTGCCAGAACCGGTACCGGTACCTCTTCGATGCCGCTACCTGTTCCCGGAACCTGGCCAGCAACTTGGCCGCCAGCACCTTGTTGGCGCGGGCGTAGGAGACAAAGAGGGTGACATCTCTCTTGGTCATGAGCCCTCCGCCTGCTCGCGTGTCATTATCGTATCTCAAGAGCGAATTGGGTAGAGAATCGCCAGCCGCGTGAGCTCCCCCCGGCCGCCAGTTCGTTAGACCGGCACCAGGCCGGCGAGGCGCGGTAAGCTGCTCGCCAGCTGGTAGCCGGCGATGCCCGCGAGGGCAGCGACGGAGATCAGGAGCAGGACGCGCTGGACTCGCGGCCCGAAGAAGCGCGCGCTGCCGAAGACGAAGATGAGGGCGGCCAGGGTCAGGACCATGGTGGCGTAGAAGGCGGCGATGAAGGCCACCGCCAGCCCCGGCCCCTGGCGCCAGGCGACGACCGCAGTAGGACCGAGGATCAGCGTCCAGCCGAGATAGGGGTTGGGGTTGAGCAGGTTGACGAGCGTCGCCCGGAGCAGCGTTCTGGGCACCGCGGCCTCGTCATTGTCGGCGGCCTGCTCCGGCCGCTTCCACTGCCGGTAGGCGACCCACGCCAGGTAGAAAAGAAGGAACCCGCCGGCCGCACGCAGGGCCTGCTGCATCACGCCCGAGAGGCGCCCGAGCACCAGCAGCGCAAGGGCGGCGATTGGACCGTCGCTGAGGAGGGGGGAGAACGAGGCGGGGAGAGTGCGCTTCCAGCCCCTGGCGGCGACCTGGGACAGTAGGTACGCCTGCAGCGGGCCGGGTTGAACCGCCGCCGCAAAGGCCAGCCCACCGCCGAGGAGCAGGTACCTGAGCATCGTTCGGGACGCCGCTCAGGACTGTGCCGGTCGATCGGCGACTGGGCCGCCAGCAATTAGTCTCGAGTTGGCATCGGCCATGGGACCTCCAGGCGGTTCGTCAGCCGTTTCTCGCGATCCGCACGAAGTTGTCGATGAGCTTCTCTGCGAGGGCGGTGAGCTCGTGGTCGCAGCTGCGCGTCTGGGCCAGCAGCTCGTCGAGCCTCCCGCCGTGCTGCCGCAGCTCCTCGTCGTACGCGCCGGCCCAACGCTCGACGTCGTCAGCGGCGACCTCGAGGTGGAACTGGACGCCGACGGCGGCGCCGTGCCGGAACATCTGGTAGAGGCCGAAGCCCTCGACCTCGCAGTTTTGAATCCCGAGGAATCTCATTTTCCGTTGCCTCCAGTTGCGGGGCAGGATCCAAGACTACCTTGACCGCCGGGGAGATGAGCGGCCGCCGCTCCCAGATGCGCCTGCGTCCCCGAAGGGCCGCGGGTTTCCACTACTGATCCTTCTCCTACTCCGGCTGCTTCTTCTCGACGACGGCCGGAGCTTCTATGTAGGTACATCTCGTC
Organism: uncultured Thermoanaerobaculia bacterium; assembly: GCA_964552395.1. Lineage (GTDB taxonomy): Bacteria > Acidobacteriota > Thermoanaerobaculia > Thermoanaerobaculales > Sulfomarinibacteraceae > JAJDNH01. The sequence continues at coordinate 87,780 of CAZKGM010000009.1, forward strand.
ATCTCGCGCAGAGCCCTGACCTTCGGAATGTGCTGCAGGCGTGAGTGGAGGCCGGTCCGATCGAACAGCCACGTCTCCCTGATGAAGTACTCCCGGCCCGGTTCGAGGTTGACGGTGACGAATGCGGCCTCGGTGTCTGAGCCCTCGAACCTCGTGTGACCGGGTTTGACGATAACGTAGGTGTACTGCCCCGGGCCGAGCCCGCCCGCGACGGACTCGTTCATCTTCACGTTGCAGCGCTCGGAGCCTGGGAGAAGAGACGTCGGCCGGTAGACGTAGACGACCGCGCGGTCGGCCGGGCGCTTGGCGGGGTGGGCCGGCTCCACCGGGGGTCCGGACGGTCCACGGCACGACGCGGCTACGACCAGGAGCCCGGCGGCACGAATCCCGAGCCGAATCTTCATGAGTTGCGTGCCAGGGCGTCAAGCTTGCACACGGTCGCCCAGTTTCGCGCCGTGACCGCGTCGCCGAGGGCGCGGCTCACGGCCTTATGTAGGTGGCTCGCGAGCACGCCTTCGGGGCACCACAGGTAGGCGACGCGCGAGCCGAGGGCGAGCGCCTCCGGGGTCCACTCCCGCTCCGCCAGCACGTCCAGCCGAGCCAGGTCGGGCGAGTCGGCGAGGAAGGCGACAAGGAGGCGAGATGGGTTGCAGGCGATTGGCAGCAGGGGGTTCTCGGCGACGGCCGCGGCCAGCTCAGCCGCAGTGAGGACGGTGACCCGGGCAGAGATGCCGGTGCGCTCGGCGAGCGCCTCCTGGATGCGCGCGGCGTTCTCGGCTGGAGCCGTGCCGGGAGCAGTGAACACCAGGTTGCCGCTGTTGAGCAGCGTGCGCACGCCGACATAGCCGAGACCCTCCACCAGCGCGCGCAGCTCGGCCATCGCCACCCGCTTGGCGCGCCCGACGTTGATGCCTCGTATCAGCGCCACCCGCCTGGGGTTGTCCATTCACCTCCGTCCGGGGCTTTCGGAACACCCGCTATCCATGGTGGATCAGGTGACCTCGAGTTGCCCCTGACTCCACAATAGCGCCGCCACAGAAAGGCGGCACCGCCTTGGGGCCATCCATGCCCATCGTCCTGTCGAGAGTACTGTGTGAACGACCTGCGGGGCCGGGAACCTACGCGTCTTCCACCCCGAGGAAGCCGAGGAGGACCTTGCGGAAGGTTTCGGGCTCCTCGAGCGGGCCGAAATGGCCACTGTTCTCGAACACTACGAAGGTGGCGTTGCCGAGGCCGTCGGCGAGCTCGCGCACCTTCTCCGGCGGCATCATGTCGTGGGCGCCCGCGATCACGAGACACCGTGCAGTGATCTTCGGAAGCTCTCCGCGCGCATTGAAGACCGGCGCCTCCTGCTGCGCGTACTGGGTGTGCCGCCAGCTGAAGCCGGCGTCGCGAAAGGCATCCTGGATCATCGGTCCAGCCGTCGCCGGGTCGGCAGTGGCCGTCGGGAAGTAGTCCTCCAGCCACATCGCTTTCATTCGCAGCGTCCGCTCCTCCTCGGTGAGCCCCGGATCCTGGAGCTGCTTGTTCAAGGCTTCCCACTTCTCCACCAGCTTCGGGTGCTGCTCGGCCCATACCTTGTTGTCTTCTTCGGTGAAGCTGGCTGCGCCGTGGACGAAGATCGCCGAGCGTATCGTCGCCGGACGCGCGGCGGTGAGGAGGATCAGGTTCATGGCGCCGTTGGACCAGCCGATCGCGTCGACCGCGGCGAGGCCGAGGTGGCGGCGCAGAGCGTCGAAGTCGGTGCGGACCGCGGCCATGCCCATGCCGGCATCCTCGCGGACCGGGCCGGAGCTGCCCATCCCACGCGGGTCGAAGTAGACCATGGTCAGCCGCTCCTCGAGGGGGTGGTACATGGCTCGTAGGCCCTCGAGGCTGAGCCCCCAGGAATTGGGCACGGTCATCAGCACCGGGCCGTGGCCGTGCACCTCGTAGTGGATGGTCACCCCGTCGAGCACGGCAGTGTAGGAGCCTTCCGCGAGCAACTGCGGCCCGGCAGTTTTCTTCGGACCCGCCGGCCCGCGAGCACAGCCGGCGGCGGCAATGAGGATGAGGAATCCGAGACACCGTACAGCGTCCATGGCGACCTCCCTGCCAATCAGGTTGTCCGTGATCGATCCCCAATACGATACCGCGCTCGGACGCGGGCCGCCACCGCTCGAATGGGGGGACGGGCACGAGCAGGGGAGGAACGATCGCCGCAGGGTCAAGGTCGCGACGCCGCTAGCTGCAGGCGTTCGAGGTACTCACGCGCATTCGGGGTCGAGAACCTGCAGCGGGCGGATCCCGACCACCCCTCATGGAAGCGTGCAACATCGAAGGCGACCACGAGCACGTTCTCTCCGGGCACCGAAATATCGAGTTCCCGCAACCGCTCGTCTTCCAGGCCCACACTGATCACCGGGCGGGAGAACGCGAAAGCCGCGAAGCGCGCCTCGGTGATCACCAGGGAGCCCGAGAACCTCGACTTCATGTGGCTGGTGTACTTGCCGGGAGCGCGGAAGTGCTCGAGGGTGATCGTACCGGGCACACCCTCGTCCCTCAGGACGATGCCTTCACTCTCGAAGCTCGCCGCCACCTTCTTCGGCAGCTTGCCGAGACCGAAGAGCGAGTAGAGGAGGCTCTTGCGCATGGGATCGGACCCTCCCTCCAACCTATCACGTTGAATGCCGGCCGGCTGGCGGTCTAGGAGGCGAGATCGAGCGCGTGGGTCTTCAGCTGATCGAGGGAGACGACCTCGAGCGCGGACTCCTCGGTGGCGGCGAGCACCACCGGCGGTGCGAGGCCGGCCTCCAGCGCCTGGCGCCAGCGCGCGGCGCACAGGCACCACCGGTCGCCGGGCCGAAGGCCGGGAAAGCCGGCCCCAGGATTCGGCGTGGTGAGATCGTTCCCGTTCCGCTGCGAGAAGGCGAGAAACTCGGCCGTCATCTCGGCGCACACCACGTGCATCCCGAGATCATCGCTGCCGGTACGGCAGCTACCGTCCCGGTACCAACCTGTGAGCGGGTCGCTGCAGCAGTGCTCGAGGACAGTCCCCAGGACGTTTCGCGCTTCGGTCATGTTGCCCAGAACACATGGCGCCGTGCGGATATGCCCGAGCAGCGTCGGTAGCAGCCGCCGACGCGCAGAGCACCGCCCTGGCGGGATGCTCCTGGCGAAGCGTGTCCGGAGGCGCGCGCCTCGGTACGCTAAGATCGAAGCATGTACTGAGGGGCATCTCTCACATTCTCATCTCGAGAGGGGCGCTCAGCCGGGGAGGCCACGGTGCGGGTTAAAGGAACAGCCATCATCGACTTGGTGAAGACGATTCTGTTCCTGTCGAAGTTGGTTCTGGGCCCGCCGGGTGTGGTCTACGCCGGGGACTGGCTCTCCGGCCTCCGGACGATCGATGTCTCCGACCCGGACCATCCCGTGCTGGCCAACTCGCAGAACCTCGGATCAATCGCGCTGGCGAGACTCGGCAACGTCCTGTATGTGGCAAACCACCCCCACCTGTCTATACTTGACGTCTCGAATCCGCTGATGCCCGAGCTTATAAGACAGGTCGATGCGTTCGGGGTCCACGACGGCGTGGTTCAAGGCTCGCTCCTGGTCACCGCAGGAACTACCTTCCAAGTCTTCGATCTCACCGATCCGGCCAATCCCGCCCTGATCTCGTCCCTGAGCTCGCTGGGCGGTGAGCGAATCGCCGAAAGGGATGATGTCGCCCTCGTCGCCGACAGCGATCTCTCTCTCCACCTCGTCGACACCGCGCACCCAGACCAACCCGCCGAGACCGCCTTCCTGAACCTGAGTGGGAGTGCCCGGCAGGTCGAGGGATCCGGCAGGTGGGTCTACATTGCCGACGGCAAGAGCCTCAGGATCCTCGACGTCAACGACCCCGAGCACCCGGTGCTACGAGGGCAATGGGACACTTCGGAGAGCATTGATGCTCTGCAGGTGTTGGGCAGCTTCCTCTACGTGCGGCAGGGCCAGCACGGCCTCAGGATCCTCGACGTTTCTGATCCGGACCTGCCGGTGTTGGTGGGAACCTACAAGCCGGACGGCTTCCTGTTGGCCTCAGTTGTTGCCGGTGATATGGCCTATCTCAGCGTCAATTATGACGAGCTGGAAGTCGTCGACGTCTCCGATCCAGCGCATCCGGTTCTCGAGGCCAGCGTGGACAATCGCGGTCTCGCCCTCTGGAGCTTCGGGTCGACCCTGTATGTCAGGCCGCCGTACTACCCGATGCTCTCCGCACTGGATATCAGGAATCCCGCCAATCCGGTCGTGCTCGGTTGGTCTGATCTCCAGAGTGACGATGTCAACGACCTGGCTCCCTACGGACCTTACGTCGTCGCGGCGAACGGTGAGGCGGGCGTTCAGGTTTTCGATGCCAGCGACCTGCACCGAATCGGTGGTGTCGAGACGCCATGTGACGCCGTCTCTGTGGAGGTTCACGGACACATGACCGTGGTCGGGTGCGAGGACGGCGGTGTTGCGTTCGTCGACATCGGCGATCCAGTCCACCCGGCGCTTGTCGCCTCGGCAAACACACGGCGCAACGTACACGATGCAACGGTGGCCAGCGTGAGCTCCACGGTGTGGACCGCGGGCGACACGGTCGTCGAGGGCGTGCGGGCCGACTGTGTCTCGTGTCCCGGCCTGACCGTCTCGGTATCGGATGACGCGATCCCGGCCGGTGGGGCCATGGCAATGGTGACCGTAGCGATGACCGACCTCGCAGGGCTCCCGGCTCCCGGCCAGTCGGTGATCGGATGGGCATCGGGCGGGCATCTCGGTAGTTTCAGCGACAGGCACGACGGAACCTACACCGCTGTGTTCAGCTCGGGATTACAGCCGGGAACGGCGCAGGTCGGGGTCGGCGTGAACGGTGGCGGGTGCTGGCAGCGCGCGACGATCAAGGTCGAGACTGCACCATGTCGCGACTGCCCCGCCGCCCGCCGCACGCGGAGCCGGTCGCGACCCACTGCCCGCTGACTCTGCCGGCCTCGCAAACGTCCAGGTACCTCGCACTCCCCGGCATCGCCCCGTACGGAATTCCTTTCGTCTCAACTGCGTTTCCGAGCCAGAGCACCGGGATGGATGCGATGAGCACTGCGGGACGGTGGCGTCCCCGGGGCGCAGACGGGAGAATCAGTATGACAGGCGGTCTCGAGTATCGAGACACCACGCAGGAGTATCCGGATCTCTTCACGGCTGAAGTGTCGGCGGCGCTGGAGGCCCTGGCCCCGCTCAACGCCGACCGCCGAGCCGTGATGGCGGCGCGCATCTCCAGGCGCCACGACCGTATCGCGAACCGACGGCGCATTGCCTTCCTCTCTCCCGACGAGCTGATCCCCCGCACGAGGATCCGGGTGCAGGACGCCAGGGACGGCAAGTTCGAGGGGAGCGAGATCCCACACGACCTCCGCCGGCAGTGGATCCAGGGCACCGGCCCGGCGACCAAGCCGCGGGCCTCGACCCGCAGCGGCCTGCGCAACGTCGCCCACGCCCTCCTCTCGGGAGCCGACGGCTGGATGTTCGACGGCGAGGACGCCCTCGGCCAGGTGCAGACGATGTCGCTGGACAACCAGCGCAACCTCAAGCTCGCCATTGCGGACGACCAGTTGTTCCTCGAGGTGGCCGAGGAGGTGGCCGGCGAGATGAACGAGTGGGCGGAGAGCTTCTTCGGCCGGTCCATCATCTCCGACTGGCGGCGGCAGCTGTGCTTCACCACCAAGATCTTTCGCTGCCGCGGCCTGCACCTCGACGACCGCCACGTGCGAGAAAGCGGCGGCACGGGCTTCTCGGCCTCGCTCGTGGACCTTGCGTTGTACGTGGTGAACAACCACCGGCGCCTGCTGGATGCCGGCTCCTCGGTCGTCCTCTACCTGCCGAAGATCCAAACCGCCGAAGAGGCAGCCCTTTGGGACGACATGCTGACGGCCCTCGAAGGCCACCTCGGCCTGGCGGCGGGCACGATCAAGGTCTACGTGCTGGTCGAGCAGATCGAGGCCTGCTTCCAGCTGATGGAGATCCGCGCCGCCCTTGGCCGTCACTTCGTCGGCTTCAACACCGGTCGCTGGGACTACATCAACAGCGTCTCCGACGCGCTGTGCTGGGATCTCGGGTTCATCAACCCGAACATCGATGCCGTGGTCATGACTTACGGCTACATGCGCACCTACGAGGACCGCGTGCGGCGGGCCGTCAACACCCCCGACCGCAACGGCCGTTGCGCTCTCTGGCAGGGGGGCATGGAGACCAACATCCCGGTCGGCACGCCGGAGGGCGTCGCCGCGGGCATGGAGCGGGCCGTGGCCGGTGCCGAGCGCGAGCAGCGCGAAGGAGCGAGCGGCAAGTGGGTGGCTCACTGGCGAATGGTCCACATCGTACGGCCTGTTTGGGAGAAGGCGGGCGAGGACAACCAGCTCGGCCGGTCGTTCCCGTCTCTCGGCTACTCCGAGAAGGACGCGGCAGATCTGACGCTCCTCGAGCCCGCTCCTCGTACGGTGCGCGGGGCGCGGGACCTCCTGAGCGTGGCCCTGCAGTACGGGAACGCCTTCGGTCAGGGCTTCCAGGCCGCCGCCCTCAAGCCTGCCGACTTCTTCGGCGACGACGGCATCCTCTACCTGATGGAGGACATGGCGACCGGCGAGATCCGTCTCAGCATCCTCTGGGAATGGCTCCACAAGAGCGGCAGGCTGACCGAGGAGGACGCGGAGACGGGAGCGAGGGTGGGGGACGCCTTCACGCCGGAGCTCTTCGGACGCCTCCTGGACGAGGAGTACGCCAAGCTCCTCGTGGCGAGCCACCGCGACGTCCACGAGGACTCGAAGGACACCACGCTGCCCATCGCCCGCGCCATCGTCCAGGCGTATGTGACCGACCAGGTGAAGCCGCCGTGGTATGTGGATCTGCTCAACATCAATCTCGACAACCATGACCTCGCCGCCGCCGGGGAGCGCATTGCGCGCTACCTGGAGGCCTTCCGGCGCGACGGCACGCGCATTACCGAGAACCTGGACTTCGAACGATAGGACCGCAGGCGACCAACGATGAAATCTCTCAAGTCTTTCGAGCAGGACGTGGCCGAGACCCGGAGCTGGTTCGGTAGCGAGCGCTTCCGGGGCATCACGCGCCTCTACTCGGCGCACCAGGTGGTGCAACAGCGCGGCACGATTGCCAACGACCACACGGTCGCCCGCGAGGCCGCGGCGGCGTTCTACGTCCGGCTGCGCGAGCTGTTCGAGAAGCGCACGAGCATCACCACCTTCGGACCGTACTCACCCGGCCAGGCGGTGACCATCAAGCGGATGGGGATCGAGGCCATCTACCTCGGCGGCTGGGCCACCTCGGCCAAGGGCTCGTCAAGCGAGGACCCGGGCTCGGACCTCGCCAGCTACCCGCTGAGCCAGGTCCCCAACGAGGCAGCAGGCCTGGTTCGTGCGCTGCTCGCGGCCGACCGCAACCAGCAGTACCTGCGCGCCCAGATGAGCGACCGGCAGCGCGCCGAGTCTCCCGCCGTGGACTATCGCCCCTTCATCATCGCCGACGCCGACACCGGACACGGCGGCGACCCGCACGTGCGCAACCTCATCCGGCGCTTCGTGGAGGCCGGCGTGCCCGGCTACCACATCGAGGATCAACGTCCCGGCACCAAGAAATGCGGCCACCAAGGCGGCAAGGTGTTGGTCTCGTGCGACGAGCAGATCAAACGCCTCAACGCCGCGCGCTTCCAGCTCGACGTCATGCGGGTACCGGGCATCATCGTTGCCCGCACCGACGCCGAGGCCGCCAACCTCCTCGACAGCCGCGGCGACGAGCGTGACCAGCCGTTCATACTCGGCTCCACGAACGTCAAGATTCCCAGCTACAAGGCCGGCCTCCTGGCCATCATGCGCCGCTTCTTCGAGCTCGGCGTCGAGGACATCAGGGGTCATCTGCTGTACTCCTTGTCCGAGGAGGAGAGCGAGGCGGCTGTTGCCTGGCTCGACCGCACCGGACTTGCGGCCCAGATCGTCGAGGCCGCAGCGACCCTCGAAAAGAGCCCCGAAGCCTCGGTGGATGCGCTCTTCGACCGCGTGAGCTCACGCTTTCTCGAGGTCTGGGAGACGGAGGCCGGGCTCGAGACCTACGGCGAGGCCGTGGCCGAGGTGCTGGAGTTCCGCGCCAGCGAGGGTGAGCCTCTGGACATGAACCCCGAGGAGTGGCGCCGCTTCGCCCGCACTGCCTCCCTCTACGCCGCGCGCGCGAAGGCCCGATCTCTGGGCGTCAACCTCGTGTGGGACTGCGAGCACGCCAAGACCCCGGAGGGCTACTACCAGGTTCGCGGCGGCGTCGACTACGCGATCGCCAAGTCGCTGGCGGCGGCGCCCTTCGCCGACATCCTGTGGATGGAGACCAAGACCGCCGATCTCGCCGACGCGCGACGCTTCGCCGAGGCCATTCACACCGAGTTTCCCGACAAGCTGCTGGCGTACAATCTGTCGCCTTCCTTCAACTGGGACTCTACCGGCATGAGCGACGACGACATGCGGCGCTTCCCGGTCGAGCTGGGCAAGATGGGCTTCGTCTTCAACTTCATCACCTACGGCGGCCACCAGATCGATGGCGTCGCCGCCGAGGAGTTCGCCACGGCTCTGAAGCAGGACGGCATGCTCTCCCTGGCCCGCCTGCAGCGCAAGATCCGCCTCCTGGAGTCGCCGTACCGCACGCCGCAGACCCTGGTCGGCGGACCGCGCCTCGACGCCGCTCTGGTCGCCTCCTCGGGCCGTACGGCTACTACCAAGGCGATGGGGAAGGGCTCGACACAGCACCAGCACCTGGTCCAGACCGAGGTTCCGAAGAAGCTGCTCGAGGATTGGCTCGCAATGTGGGTCGACCATTACGACCTGGACGGGCCGCTGCGCGTGGAGCTGCGGCCGCAGCGCGCCGGCTCGGAGCTGCTCGAGCTCGCGATCGTCGGCAACGAGCAGGAGATGGTCGCCAACGTCATCTTCGCGCCCATCCATGACCGCCGGGGCCGCAGCATCCTATCGGTGCGGGACCAGAACACCTTCGATGAGAAACTCCGTAAGAAGCGGCTGATGACGCTCATTCACCTCTTCCTGGTGCACCGCTACGAGGTCGACTCGGTGCATTACGTGACGCCCACCGAGGACAATCAGTACCAGACGGCGAAGATGAAGAGCCACGGCATCTTCAGTGAGGTCAGCACCGAGGTCGGCCAGATCATCGTTGCCGACGTCAACCACGCCCGCATCGAGGCGCTGCTCGAGCCCGACCGCGTCGCCCTCGGCAAGCTGATCCGCAAGGAGGGGTGAGGAGCGACCCTGGCGCGGCGCCTGGGCAAGGACGAGGCTGAGGTCCCGGAGACTGGCAGGAGTTACCGCGCTGGTTGTGGGCCCCACTGCCCAGCTACCATGGACCGGTGCCCGAGCTTCCAGACATCGAGGCGTACCGAACCGCGATCGAGCGCGTTGCCGGCGGGCAGGTGCTGGAACAGGTACGGCTCAGGAGCCCGTTCCTGCTGCGCTCCGTCGAGCCGCCACTAGCAGCGGCGACCGGCCGGCGCCTCGAAACCGTTGGGCGTCTCGGTAAACGGCTCGTCTTCGGGCTCGAAGGCAAGCTGTTCCTGGTGCTGCACCTGATGATCGCCGGCCGGCTGCGCTGGCGGAAAGCTGGGGCGAGCATCCCGTCGCGGGCGGGCCTGGCCGCCCTTGATTGGCCGCACGGCACCCTCCTGCTCACCGAGGCTAGCGGCAGGAAGCGGGCGTCGCTGCACGTGGTGGCTGGCCGGGAGGCTCTCGAGCAGCACGACCCCGGTGGCGTCGAGCCGTTGGATGCACCTCCGGAGGCGGTGGCGGTGGCGCTTCGGAGTCGTCGCCACACCCTCAAGCGAGCGCTCACCGACCCTCGCATACTCTCCGGCATCGGCAACGCCTACTCGGACGAGATTCTGCACCGCGCCCGCCTGTCGCCGTTCCGCCTCACCGACGCGCTCGACGACCAGGAGATCGGAGCTCTCGTCGATGCCATCCGCGAGGTGCTCGGTGAGTGGACCGATCGTCTGGTGGCTGCGGCTCGAGAGTCGTTTCCGGAGAAGGTGACCGCCTTCCGAGAGAGCTTCGCCGTTCACGGCCGATACGGGAAGCCGTGCCCGGACTGCGGCCAGCCGGTGCAGCGGATCGCGTACGCCCAGAACGAAGCCAACTACTGCGCCGCCTGCCAGACCGGTGGACGCCTGCTCCGCGACCGGGCCCTGTCCCGGCTCCTCAAGTCCGACTGGCCAAGGACACTCGAGGAGCTCGAACAGCGGCTCGGGAGGAGCTGAGGGGGCCCTCCGGCTGAGCGAGAACACCTCGCCAGACCTCGATTGGCTCAGTGATCGATAGGAGACGCTCCTGAGACAACGGCCCCTCAGTGCGTCTTCTGTTGGGTCGTAGTTGCCTGGTGGTGATGAGCCTCGGCCGCGAGCTGCTGGAGCAGGTCGACCGGCAGCGTGGCGGTTACAGAAACTGCGGAGCCATCGGCGTCCACGTCAACTCCTCGCAGAGCCTCGACCAGTTGCGGTTCCTTCTCCTGGACGGCAAGCCGCATGGCGGCCAGGGCACCCCTGACGGTGTCCCGCAGCAGACCGGCGTTCTCCTCGCTTGCCGTGGTGGCGAAGGCGTGGAGCCGAAGCTCCTGTCCGAGCGTTGCCCAGGCGGCGACGCGTCGCACTGCCGCCGATGCGGCAGCAACTGCAACCAGAGCCTGGCCTTCGGAACCGTAATCACCGGACGTGGCGGGTTGGCGCGACGCGGCCTCGTTCTCGGGAAGGGCGACGGCCATCCAGAACGGAGCCGAGAGATCAAGGTGACCGGCCGCCTTCTCAGCCTGTACCACGTGTACCGGACCAGGGGTCCGAGTCTGGGTGGCGGTCAGTGTGTCACGGTCGCCAACCATGACGAGCTCCGGCGTGATTCGGATCAGTACGGAGTGGGCGCTGTCGTCCCCACGGCCGACGCGGTACGCCGTCAGGTCCCCGACCTTCACCGGCACCGCGCCACGGGCCTGTAGAGCAGACGTCACGGTCTTGCTGTCATAGCGTCCCGCGAACAGGGCGAGGGGGTGCTCCTCTGACTCCGTGCCGGTCAGCGCGAAGACCATGTGGTCGATGTCGCGCGCGGGGTCCACGCCCGCCTCGCTCAGAAAGCGGGTGGCGGCGTCATCGACCCTGCTCCAGGATTCCTGGTGGGTCAGCAGCCACTGCTGCACCAAAGGCTCGGTGCGGAGCACGGACGCGTCCACCGCCACCACGGCGCGGGCGTTGGCGGGTACGAATCTGAGCAATTCGGGCATTGTGGGAGGTGCCGCCCAGACGGTGGCGGCGGTGAGGAAGATGGCAACGAGGGAAACGCGGCGGAGCATGGGATACCTCCTAGAAGCTCTTGCGTTGAAACAGGGTCACCGCCAGCCCCAGGCAGACGGCGCCGAAAGCGGTGGTTGTGGCAAGGGCCGCGGCCCCGGGTGCGCCCTGGTGGAGCACTAGCCGGACGATGTCGCGGCCGAGCTCGGCAGTCTTGGGCAGCACCCAGTAGAGCCCGTTGACGATGGCGACGGAGACGCGCGAGTCCATGGCGGCGGCGATCTTGTCGTGCGCCGCGAGCGGCATCGAGACCACCCACAGACCGTAGGACAGCATTACCGACAGGGGGGTCGAGCCCGACATCACGCCCACCAGGTACATGAAGCCGAGGAACGAGAGGAACACGACCAGGATGAGCAGGGCGGCGAGTAGGAAGCGTGCTTCCCACACCCCGGTCTTGAGGCCGACGATGACCATCAGGCCGCCGCACAGGTAGAGGAGGTTGGCCGCCACTACGGTCACGCCGCCGAGGAAGCGGCCGAGCAGGACGTGGGCGCGGCCCACCGGCCGGCTCAGGTAGAGATCGACGGTGCCTCGGCGCATCAGGTTGGGGACTTGATTGCCGGTCGCGAACACGGCGAGGAAGATCCCGAGCCCGTAGGTGAGGCCGGCGAACGCCGACAGCCCTCCCGTCACCACATCCGTGATGGCAACCTGGCCGCCGTGCATCTCGAGCGGGTGGCCGAACAGCGTGGCGGCCGCGAGCGAGCCCTGGACGATGTCGAGGTCGAGGGCAAAGGTGATGGTCAGCAGAAAGAGTGTGGAGGCCCCGGCGAAACCGAGCAGGGTCTTGCGCGCCAGCGCCTCACGCCAGGTGTCCACCACCAGAGCCCAGGTTCTCATTGGGCGCCTCCTCCCGCGGCCCGTGGGGTGGGTGGCTGACCGCCTCCCACCAGCTTGACGAAGACGTCCTCCAGGTCGGAGCCTAGCGGCGTCACCTCGGTCAGAAGGCGGCCGTCGCGGCGGAGGGCGTCGAGGAGCGCGTTGAGAGCGTCGAGCGACTCGGCCTCGACGTCCAGGTATCCGTTGCAGCGGGTCAGCCCGACCCCGGGCACCGGCGTGGCCGGCTCGACCACCCCGCCCTCCGCCCGTACTCGGAAGCGCAGACCTCCCCTGGTAAGCTCGTCGATTGCGGCCTCGCGCACCACCCGCCCGCGGTCGAGGATGGCGACGCGCCCACAGGTGCGCTCGACCTCCGAGAGCAGGTGCGAGTTGACCAGGATCGAGGTCCCGCGCTCGCGCTCGGCCAGCAGCACGTCGCGGATGTGGCGCCGCCCAACCGGGTCGACCCCGTCGGTGGGCTCGTCGAGCAGCAGCACCTCCGGACGGTCGATCAGCGCTGCGGCGAGGCCCAGGCGCTGGGTCATGCCCTTCGAGTAGCGCCCGATCCGGTCGCAACCGCGGTCTGCCAGCCCGACAAGATCGAGCAGCTCCGGGATCCTGCTGTCGAGGACGCCCTCGGTTACACCGGCGAGGCGGCCGAACAGGCGTAGGGCGGCGACGCCGCTCAGGTAACCGGGGAAGCGGTGCCCCTCGGGGAGGTAGCCCACCTTGAGGCGCGCGGAGGCGTGGTCAGGGTTGGCGCCGCGGATCCGAACCGCGCCCTCGGTGGGGCGGGTGAGCCCCAGCACGATCTTGACCAGGGTCGTCTTGCCGGCGCCGTTGGGCCCGAGCAAGCCGAACACCTCGCCCGGGCCGACCTCGAGATCGACACCGTCGAGAGCGCGCAGGCGCCGGCGCCGCGAGCGGTACACCTTGACGAGACCGTGGACGGAGATGGTGGCACTCACGTCCCTGTATACGGACATGAGCCCGCGCGAGTTCGCGCTGCCAGGCAGGGGATCCTGCCCGTTGGAGTTCTCCGTGCGTCGGATCCCGCTTGCCTCTCGGCACCAGTCCGCATACGCCTGGCGCTCCGGAGAAGGGCGGTCGGTGGCGAAGAGGTGCGGGCTACTGTGGGGTCGTGATGACCGGGACCGCTCGGCCGCGGGCCCGCCGCTTGTATTCGGGAGGCAGGTCCACCTGTGTAAGGTCTGCCTCCACCCAGGTGCGGCCCGAGGGCTCGCGCGCCTGCGCCTGGCTACGCAGCAGCGCGGTCGTGCTCCGATCGATGGTCGCGTCTACGGTGTAGGTCACGACCGCGCGCGGCGGCAGGGAGGTGGTGTCATCCACATCCCCGGCGCCGCTCGCGCCGCAGGTGCCGCCTCCGCCGCCGACGCAGCTCCAGGACACGTTTTCGAGGTTCGGGTCGAGCTGCGTTTCGATCCGGGTTCCGGACAAGGTCTCGTCCGAGATGTTCTCGATCGAAAGCGTGTACTGGATCGAACCGCCAGCCTGCGCATGCTCGACGTGGTCGGTCCAGCCGACCGCCAGCCCCGTCCCGGTGAGGTCGAGGTTCCAGCGCGTGAAGCTCGGCTTGCCCTCGCGGAGGGTGATGGCCACCGCGCTGTCCTGGCTGTCATAGAGCAGGTGGGCGGGCTCGCCCGCCAGGGCTCTGGTGCCCTCGACCGTGTAGTTGGCAGTCATGTCCCACGTTTGGAGCTGACTCGCTCCATCAAGCGGGCGCATGGTCAGCAGCTGGTCACCCTGCCAGACGGCGTCGGAGACGTCGTTGGAAAGCACGTTCACCTGCTCAAGGGAGATGCCGTCGTAGATCCTGCCGGAGCCGAGGAGCACGAGGGATCCGTCGGAGCGCACGCGGATGGGGAGGCGAGCTTCCAGTTCTCCATGGTATGGCGAGTCGTCCTCGATACCGAGGCTGCCGTCGGAAAGGATCTCCTCGAAGAGGAGGTCGTTGGGGGATGTGTCGTCTCGGAAGAAGTACATCCGGCGGCTGCCCTCGCTCCATGTGTACTCGCGGGAGTAGTAGTTCCAGTCGACCTGGGAGATGAGGACGCCCTCGGAGCTGTAGGTGAAGTGCGTCGCCCAGGCGCCGCTGTCGTCACACACGAACAGGTACTCTCCCGCCGTCGCCAGGCCCAAGGGGCTCCCCGGCTGGTTCACGAACGGCGTTTCAGAGCCGGGTTTGCCAAGCTCGTCGAACTGAATCCGGGTGATCTCGCCGGAGGCGTAGGCCATGTACAGCGCCCGGTTGACGTCGGAGTAGGCGACGTATGAAGGCACGGCGAGCAGCGGGATGCTCGGCCCGTAGCGGTTGGCCGCGCGCGACCAGCGGTACACCGTGAGGTTGCCCGCGTCGAGCAGCAGGATGTCGCCGTTCGGACCGGCGAGGATGGCGTCAGGCGCGAACCGCTCGCCCAGCGGATCCACCGGCGTGCCGGGCGTATCTGGAGTGAGGGAGGCGACAGGGAAGGCCTCCACCTCCGGATGACTGCCTGTCCCGGGTGCGAACGCAAACACCGTGTTGCCGGAAACGGTGACGGCGAGGGCCGGCACCACGGACGTGTACTGGCCGGTGCGCAGCAGCGTGGCCGAGTAGGAGAAGACGGTACCGTTGCGGAGGACGATGGGCAGGTTACCGTAGAAGGCGATGTCGTCGAACGCCCCCGCCAGGCTGCCGACATAGGCCAGATCGGACGTGGCATAGACGATGCCGGCGTTGTCGGCCACACGGGTCTCGTCGGGGAAGACGTAACACCGACTGGCGTTGGGGTAGTCGCCGTGGTAGGGGCTGACGAGGGAGCCCAGCTGTCCGTCTGGCGAGACCTGGATCGCCTCAATGTCGGTGCCGGTGTCCCTGGCGAACACCCAACCCAGCTCCGGAGCGGTGTCGAAACCCGTCAGCCTGTCGAAGTAGTCCTGTGAGTCGAGGAGGTCGCCGTTCTCCCGGTCGACGCTGAGCAGGAGGTGATCGTCATAGATGCCCAGGACGTTGCCGATCACGAACAGCCAATCTGCATCGTAGTTAGTGTTGTGGAGGTGCGCCTCGTTGAGGCCGTCGAGGTCGAACCTCGAGGTGCGGCGCCCAAAGCTGACGTACAGCCGCTCGCCGTCCGCCGTGAACGCGGTGGGAGTGTCGTCGAGGTGGATCGGCGTCATCCACGTCCCGGCGGCGAGGCCGAACCGCTCGATCCGCGGTGGCTCCTGGAACACGAAATAGACGATGCCGCCCGCCTCGAGCTTGAAGAGCCACGGCGTGGAAGGTGTTGTGGCCACCGTCCGGGAGAACAGCTCCTGGTGGCTGCCCGGCTCTTGGCCGGAACCACCGGACCGTCCGGGAGGCCCCGCTGCGGCCGCCAAACCACACATGGCGATGGCTGCAATCACGAAAATACGTCTCACTTCATCACTCCTTGCGGCGACAGCCTGTAGCTGAGAATACACCCTCATCAGGTCAGTAGGTACCGACTTCGCGCAGAGGGAGGGGCCTTCGCAACCTCACTTCATATCCGACGTACTACGAAGGAGTCGCAGCAGGGGGCAAAGGCAATGGAATCATCCACGATTAGTTCAGGAGTCGGTATCGTCTGGAGGGTTTTGGGTGTTGCGGGGGCGGTCGCCGTGACCGTGGCACTGGCAGGTGCCGCGGGCCCACGACCGGCCGCGGAGGGGGTCACAGGACCTCCTGCCGGCGACGACGGTGCGCAGGCGCTTCTCTGGGTTGACGGCGTCAAGAACGCCTACCCGCGCTGGTCGCGAGACAGCTCGCGGGTCCTTTACGAGTCCGATCGCTCCGGGCGCTGGCAGCTCTTTCTGATGAACGAAGACGGGTCGCACGACCGCCGAATCACCGACGGGCGGTTCGACGACGAGCTGCCCGACTGGTCCCCGGATAACACTTCGATCGCGTTCGTCTCCGACCGTGCCGGGAACCAGGACATCTACGTCATGCGGGCCGACGGCAGCGGCCTGCGCCGAATCACTCGACCTCCATCGCCGTCCTCGGACGGGCGTCCGAGCGTATCGCCTGACGGTCGCCGGATCCTTTTCAACCGCCAGGTCGACGAGACGATCGGGATTTTCGTCATCGACCTGCCGGGGGGAGACGTCGCGCCTTCCGGCACGACGCAGTCCGTTAATGACTCAATCACTTAGTGCTCTGGACCGTAATTTCGGTGACGTATTGATTCATGCTGCAAGCTGAGTTGATAGAGCGTTGAGTCGTGCAAGGAGGTTGTTGAGGTCGCGTCGGGTGAAGTTCCACTTGA
>CAZKGM010000010.1:0-23744 GCA_964552395.1 uncultured Thermoanaerobaculia bacterium
CGAGGACGGACTGACGGTCCCCGAGGGGTGCGGCCGCAGGCCGCGGATCTGCCGTTGCGGATATCGGCAGGATCAGGGTCAGCCGCCGATGGAGGAGCGGTTGGCGCTGCTGCGCCGGGCGAGCAAGAGCAGGAACACGGGGCCGCCGACGAGGGCCGTGATGACGCCCACCGGCAGCTCGGCGCCGCGCCCCAACAGCGGCACAGTGCGGGCGAGGGCATCCGCCGCGACCAGGAAGGCGGCGCCGGCGACCACGCTCGCCGGCAGTACGCGGCGGTGGCTGCTGCCGATCAGGAGGCGTACCCCGTGCGGCACCAACAGACCGACGAACGCGATCGGGCCGGCCTGCGCGACGCACGCGGCGGTCAGCCACGCTCCCGCCGCCAGCACCAGACCGCGCAGCCTCGCCACCGGGACTCCCCGTCCATGTGCCACGGCATCGCCGAAGGCGAGCTGGTCGAGAGCCGGTGCGACTGCGAGAAGAACGACCAGCGCCGGCAACCCCATCACCGCCACCGTCACCGGCGCCCTCCAGCCGACGATGTCGAGCCCTCCCATCAGCCAACGGTCCATCGCCTGCAACCGGAACGGGTCCGCGAGGAGACGCACCAGCAGCGTGCCGGCGGCAAACAGGAAGTTGAACGTGACGCCGGCCAGGATCAGGGCGGTGCCGCCCCAGCGCGCCCGGCGCGCCAGGAACGCCAGCAGAAGGAGCTCGAACGCCGACCAGACCACCGCCTGCGCGGGAACCGCCCCGAGCGGTCCGAGGCGGCCGATGAGCGGCCAGGCCAGGGCCAGGAAGGCGCCGAAAGAGCCCGCCGCCGCGACCCCGACCGTGTACGGCGTCGCCAGCGGGTTGCCGAGCAGGGTCTGGAACGAAGCGCCAGCCACCGCCAGAAACGCTCCGACCAGCAGGCCGAGCACCACTCGCGGCAGGCGCAGGCTCACGATCTGGACCGCCAGTGGATCGGCGGCCGCGGGGTGGACGATCGCCTCGATGACCAGACCGGGCCTCAGCGGCACGGTTCCCACCAGCGGCGCCACGACCACGACCACGACGGCCGCCGCAACCAGGCCCAGCACCACGGCCCGTCGCCGGCGGCTCATCTGGAGAGCCCCGAGCGCGGCAGTACTACCGGGCGTGCCACCTCCGGGTGCTCGACGACGATGAGCTCCGGCCCGTAGGCCGCTTCGAGGACGGGCTGCACGAGTACCTCGGTCGGTGTCCCCACCGCATGGCGGCGGCCCTCGACGAGCAGGACCACGCGGTCGGCGAACAGCGCCGCCAGGTTGAGATCGTGGGTCACGAGAATGACCCCGCTACCGCGTCCCACTGCCGAGCGCAGGACGTCGAGCACCGCCACCCGATGGTGGACGTCGAGCGACGCAGTCGGCTCGTCGAGCAGCAGCCAGCGCGGCTGCTGGGCGAATACAGACGCCACCAGCACGCGCTGCTGTTCGCCCCCCGACAGGGAGCCAAAGTCGCGCGCCGCCAGCTGGGTCGTCGCTGTCGCCGCCAGCGCCCCGGCGATGGCGGCCCGGTCGCCGCCGTTGCCGAGCCCCCACGGCCCCCGGTGCGGATGGCGGCCGCTGGCCACCACCTCGCCAACCGTGAGGTCGTAAAGCGGCACCACGCTCTGCGGCAGGTAGGCAACCTGCAGCGCCCGCTCACGGTGGGACAGACTTCCAAGCGGCCGGCCGTCGAGCAGCACTTCACCCACCTGCGGCCTCCGCCATCCTGCCAGCAGTGCGAGCAACGTCGACTTGCCCGACCCGTTCGGTCCGACGACCGCGATCAGCTCGCCGGTCTCGAGCTCGAGATCGACACCTGATACGGCCGGTGCGGCGTCCTCGGCATAGGCGAACGTCAGCCCCCGCGCCTCGAGGCTCACTGCGCCTCCGAGTGCGAATGGAGCACCGTTTCCAGAAGCTGGGCCGCACGCCCGAGACGTGGGCCCGGGACCACCAGGTAGGACTCGGTCAGGACCCGGACCGGCGGCGCCTTGCCACTGCCGAAGACCTCCGCCCACTCGTTGCGCGCCCGCCGCTCCAAGGAAGCGGCGTCGCCCGCCCCCGGCCGCAGCTCGAGGATCAGCTGCGGCCGGCGCTCGACCACCGTCTCGAGCGACGGGGTGAAGTATCGCCGGGGCGCATCGTGAAACAGGTTCCGACCTCCGGCCAGCTGCAGCAGCTCGTCCAGGAACGTCCTCGGGCCCGCCGTCACCACTTCCCGCAGGCGACCGCTCGCCGGCCGGTCGAGCACGAGGAGCACACGCGGACGGTCGCGGCCCTTTGTCCTGCCCCGCACGCCCTCCAGCTGATGGTGAAGCCCGGCCGCCAGACGCCCGCCCTCGGCCGACCTGCCGAGCAAGGAAGCGACCCTTCGCATCGCCGCCTCCACGTCGGCAACGGTCTCGGTCCGGACTCGTTCCACGCGGATCCCCTGGTTCGCACAGGCAGCCTCCACCCTTGCCATCGGCGACGGCACCAGCACCAGGTCCGGGCGCAGGGCCAGCAGCTTCTCGAGGTTGGGGTTGTACAACCCGCCGACGCGCGGCAGGCGGACGACCTCGGGCGGCCAGGTCGCGTAGTCGCCGACTCCGACCAGGCGATCCCCGCAGCCGAGCTCGACCACGGTCTCGGTCAGCGACGGCGCGAAGCTCACCACGCGACGCGGCGGGTCCTGGGCCCACGCCGCAACCGCCGCCGTCAATACGACGGCCGCCGCCGCCCGACCGAGATGTCTCGCGACCGCCATGAGCCCTCCGTACCGCCCGCCGACGGGCGGCCCGGCTCCCGGCCCCGGGGGAGCCTCCGCTAAGGAGCCCCAGCGTAGCGCGCTCGGCCGCCCCCGGCAAAGAGGAGGCCGGACCACCAACGGCCCCGGTTCCGTCAGCATCGACAACGACCGGCCTTTCCTCATCGGCGACTGCCGGCGTGGCGCCGTTCGCAGCAGATCACGAGTGAATGATCCGGGCTAAGCTTGACCTTGTGGCGCCTTGAGCGTATAAGGCCCGGCTGAGGGAGGAGGCGGTGATGGTCAAGCAGTTCAACGCATTCGAGATGGCCCAACAGCAGTTTGACGCGGTGGCTGAGAAGCTGCAGCTGGACGAGGGGACCAACGAGCTCCTCCGCTGGCCGTTGCGCGAGTACCACTTCCTGGTGCCGGTGCGCATGGACGACGGCACCGTCCGTGTCTTCAAGGGCTACCGCGTTCAGCACAATGACGCTCGAGGCCCGGCCAAGGGCGGCATCCGCTTCCACCCGCAGGAAACCGTCGACACCGTGCGTGCGCTGTCCATGTGGATGACCTGGAAATGCGCCGTCGTCGACATCCCGCTCGGCGGCGGAAAGGGCGGCGTGATCTGCGACCCTCACAACCTCTCCCCGCGTGAGCAGGAGACGCTGTGCCGCGGCTGGATCCGGCAGGTCGTACGCAACGTCGGACCGATTCAAGACGTACCGGCCCCGGACGTCATGACCAACCCCCAGCACATGGTGTGGATGATGGACGAGTACGAGAAGATCACCGGCGGCCATCAACCGGGCGTCATCACCGGCAAGCCGGTCGAGGTCGGCGGCTCCCTCGGCCGCACCGAGGCCACCGGCTTCGGCGTCATCTACACCGTCCGTGAAGCGCTCACCCGTCTCCGCATCCCGGTTGAGGGTGTGCGAGCGTCGATCCAGGGTTTCGGCAATGTCGCCCAGTACGCCGCCAAGAAGCTGATCGAGCTCGGCGGCGCCGTGGTCGCGGTCGCCTGCTGGGACAACGACGACCACGCCGCCTACACCTTCGTCAAGCCTGAAGGGATCGACATCGAGTTCCTGCTTTCGATTACCGACCGCTTCGGCACCATCGACAAGAACGAGGCGCGCGCCGCCAGGTATGACATCCTACCGGCGGACGCCTGGCTCGCGCAGGAAGCGGAGATCCTCATCCCGGCGGCACTCGAGAATCAGATCACCGGCGACAACGTGGCTCAGATGCATCGCCGGGTGAAGCTCATCGCCGAAGGCGCGAACGGACCGACCACGCCGGAGGCCGACGCCGTCATCAAGGAACGCGGGATCTTCCTCATCCCCGACTTCCTGTGCAACGCGGGTGGCGTCACCTGCTCCTACTTCGAGCAGGTGCAGTCGAACATGAACTTCTACTGGCCCAAGGACGAGGTGCTGGAGCGCCTCGACCAGAAGATGACGCGGGCCTTCCACGCAGTCGCTGACCTCGCCGACGAGACCGGTGAGTACATGCGCGACGCCGCATACATGATTGCCATCCAGCGGGTGGCGACCGCCTGCCGCTTGCGCGGCTGGGTCTGACCCTCCCGTCCGGCGAAGGTATCCGATCCGCGCGGCCTGGAGGCCGCGCGGGCGCCTTTCCTTGGTAGGCGCCACGGTACACTTGCTCATATGAGCTTCTTTGGGAACGGCCTCCCCTGCCCGCGCAGGTACCGTACCGCGGGCGCCTTGGGAATCGGGGTCACCCTCCTGGCGGTGCTCACGTTGACGACCGGCGTCGATGCCGCGCACCGCTTCATCCGTCGTTTCGACGAGACCTCAGGGCTCACCGTAAGCACCGTTGAAGCGCTGGCGCAGGATCACGCCGGCTTTCTGTGGATCGGGACAGCCGGAGGGCTCGTTCGCTTCGACGGCCAGGAGTTTTCAACCTGGGCGCCCGGGATCATCAGCGGTGAGGTGGAGCATGTGGTGCCGTGTCCGGACACCGGCGTCCTCGCCATGACCTTGCGCGGAGACCTCTACCGGACGACGGATGGCGGTGCTGAGCCGGTTCGGGGGCCCGGCGGTGTGCCCCTGACAGGAGTCTCTGGAGCCACCTACGACTCGAGTGGACGGCTTTGGGTGATTCGCAGCCATCATCTGTGGATTCGGGCGCAATCTTGGCAACAACCCCTGGCCGAGGTGACTGGACAGCATGCCCCCAGGTACGTTCGCGCCCTGGGGAATTCGGTTGCCCTGCTGACGGCCACCGATGTACGGCTGATCGACCGTTCAGGAAAGCTCGTCAGGCTCCTGCCCATCGGCGGTGCCGTTGATGCCGTGGCCAGCCCAAACGGCAGCCTCGTCTTGCTTGAGGGGACCGGCAAGGTGCTTGTTGCAGATCTTGCGGCCGATCGGTTCCACGAGGCGTTGAACCTCCCGGCAAGAGGGATCGCGCTGGTGGTTCGTGGGCAAGCGGTCTGGGCAGCCTTTGATCGGTTCCTGGCACGCATCGACCCCAGTGGCGCATCCGAGATCATGGGGCTCGCGGAGGGCATCCCGAGCGGTGGCCCGCTGCTTGTAGATCGCGAGGGGTCACTCTGGATGGGGACCTTCTCCGGGCTGCTCCAGTTCCCCGAACCGGACACCGCCATCTGGACCGACCTCGAGGGCCTCCCGTCCGCCCACACCCGCTTCGTCGCCCGATCCCAATCCGGGGTCCTGGTCTCCACGTGGCAGGGACTGGGTCGGGTCACCTCTGCCGCCGGTACCTGGCGAGCAACGATCGAGCCGACCCTCTCGAAGAGCCGGCTTTGCAGGGACAACTCCGGAGCCGTCTGGTTTGGCAGCCGGAGCGGGCTCTACCGCTGGTCCGAAGGAAAGGCCCGGCGTGTTCTCCCCTGGCCGGCGTCAGTCCGCGGCTGCAGGAGTGGAGGAACGGGGCTATGGTTGGCTACCGACTCAGGACTCCTGCTGGTGAGGAACGGCGCACCGGTGGCGGTAAACGTACCCTCTGGCGAGAAGGGTCGCCGACCTGTGGACGCCGTGCTCGAGACTGCGCAAGGCGAGCTCATCTGGGTTGCCGGACATGGAATCTGCCGGCAACCTGTGGCAGCGGCCGTCGCCGGTTCTCCTGCCGACCGCACCTGCTGGGAGCAGCCGAACATCATTCAGGCACTCGATCTTGCACAGGTCGGAACCGAGGTCTGGCTGGCAGGCCAGGACTTCGGCGTCCTGCGACTCGGCCGCGGCCGAGCCGAGCCGCCGGCAGGCGTCGCGGAATTCCCGAGTCGGGTCGTGTTCTCGCTGACCCCCTCTGCGCGCGGTGGTGTCTGGGTTGCAGGCAAGGGCATTCTGCAACGGATTGTGGCTTGTCCGAGCTGCACCGACGAATGGCGGGTTGCGGAGACTCTCGGTTCCTGGCAGGGGTTGCCTGGTCGCAGCGGCGGTCAGGTCCTCGAGCTCGCGGACGGCACACTGTGGGTCACCACCGACGAAGGCCTGGTCCGCGTTCCACCGACGGCAAGGTCACGTCCGGCCGAGCCGCAGTCACCTGTCATTGCGGAGACACTGCGCAACGGCGAGCTGTGGAAGGGGCCCTCTCCGCTCGTCCTCGACTGGGATGCACGGCACCTCGAGCTGAGATTCGCTCCGCTGTCGTTCCGCGACCCTTCCCAAGTCCGCTTCCGAAGCCGCATTGACCACGGGAGGTGGTCCACGGCAACGGTGAGCTCTCGCCTCTCTCTGAGCAGTCTGTCCTCAGGACGGCACGTGCTCGAGGTCCAGGCATCCGTAGGAGGCGACCGCTGGGGCGCCCGGCCCACAAGCTTGACCTTCCGGGTCAGGCCGCCCTGGTACCGGACCTGGTGGGCGCTGCTCATGCTGGCCGCGGCCATCGCTGGTGCTCCATACCTCGCCCATCGGGTACAGATGGCTTCCCGGGCCCGCGTCGAACGGGAACGCGAGAGGATCGCCCGGGACCTCCACGACCAAGTGGGGTCAGGCCTCGCCAGCATCGGCATTCTCGCCACGTTGAGCGGCAGTGGAGCTGTTCCACCGGAGCGACGCACCCGACTTGCCCACGACATCGCCGACGTCAGCGCGAGGCTGAGCTTTACCCTGCGCGCAATCGTCTGGTCGTTGCGCGGCCCGAACGCCGACCTCCGCGACACGATGGCCCAGCTGGCCGACCACGGCGCGAAGCTCCTGAGCGGGACGGAAGACGGACTCGAGGTCGTGATGCCGGAGACCTGGCCCCGAGGGGGTCTCCCGCTCCTGGTGCGTCGCAACCTCCTGCTTATCGGCCTCGAGGCTCTCCATAACGCTGCCCGCCACGCCCACGCGAGCAAGGTCCAACTCACCGTCGTTCCGTCCGATGGACAGCTGTGGCGGTTCTCAGTCGCCGATGACGGCGTCGGGTTTCAGCCCGCCGATTACCAGGACAGCGGAGTGGGGCTCGGGCTTCGCAACATGTGGCGGCGGGCCCGTGCGATCGGCGGTAATCTGGACGTCGACTCGTCGCCCGGAGTCGGAACCATCGTCACGCTGGTCTTCGATCCGTGGTCGGCCCAAGAGGTCGCTGGGCTGCGGACGCTTCGTCGCATCACATGAAGATGTGATGGACCAAGCTGCGTCGCCAACCGAGCTTGTAGAGTGAGCCGAGGAAGATGCCGATAACTCGAGTCACAGTCATCGAGGACGATCCACGCTTCCGCGAGAGCCTGGGGGCTCTGATCGAGCTGTCGCCGGGCTTCGAGCGCGCGGGGACGTTCCCCGACGCCGAGTCTGCGCTGTCGGCCGCCGACTCGGCCTGGGACCTGGTTCTCATGGATATCGAGCTGCCCGGCATGAACGGGATCGATGCCACGCGCGAGTTCAAGCTGCGTGTCCCGCACGTCAGGGTGGTGGTGATTACTGTGTTCGAGGACCCGGCCACCATTCTCCGCTCCATCTGTGCGGGCGCCGACGGCTACCTCACCAAGGGAACCCCCGCCGAGGAGCTCCTCCACCAGCTCAGGTACATCATGGCAGGGGGCCCCCCCCTGTCCGCCGGAGTCGCTCGCACACTGCTCGGAATGGTCCGCGACGGCAATGAACCTACGCCATCCCACGGCCCACGTGTGGACGCCGGCCTGACAGCTCGCGAGCGCGAGGTGCTTGACTGCCTGGTCGACGGTCTTCCGTACAAGCAGGTCGCCGCCCGCCTCGGCATCTCCATCGAAACCGTGCGAACCCACATCAGGTCGGTCTACAGCAAGCTCCAGGTCCACAGCGTGGTCGAGGCGGTGACCTTGGCCCTCCGTAACGGCCTGCGCTGAACCGGCGACACCCCGCTCGCAAACCTCACCAAATCGTGCGATGGCGGCTGGCAATGGCACGCGTCATCCTTGACCGAGGTTCATCAGGACAACAGATGCAGCGCCGCCAACCGGCGCCAAGAGGAACAAGGAGGATGTCATGTGCCGTAATCTTCGACCTTTCACCTTTCTGGCCATCGCTCTCATCTTGACAGCGGCCGCCACGCCGGCGCTTGCCTCGTTCGCAGGCACCGACGTAGTTCTCCCCTCGGTAGGGCGGGGCACGGGAAGAGCCGAGTCCCACTGGGCGACCACTCTCTGGATCTACAACCCCAACGACGGCTCGGTGGATGTTCAGATCGCCTTCTACGAGCGCGACCGTTCCAATCTCACTCCGGCTGGCACCTACTCAGTCACCATCCAGCCCGGTGATACGGTCAAGTACGACAACGCCACCGAGACCCTTTTCGGCTTTGCGTCGAAGTTCGGGGCGATGCGCATCACCGCGAGCGATCGAGTGATCGTCAACAGCCGCATCGCCTCTACCCCGGCCGGCATGGCCGAGGGCGATTCCGTAGGCCAGTTCATGTCCGGCGTTCCGGTCGAGTTCGCCATCGCGCGCGGCGAGAGCACCGACCTCCTCGGCGTC
This sequence comes from uncultured Thermoanaerobaculia bacterium, assembly GCA_964552395.1. Classification (GTDB taxonomy): domain Bacteria; phylum Acidobacteriota; class Thermoanaerobaculia; order Thermoanaerobaculales; family Sulfomarinibacteraceae; genus JAJDNH01. The sequence continues at coordinate 8,665 of CAZKGM010000010.1, forward strand.
TATCAGACCACGCCCTTGGACAACTCCGAGCTCCGCTACAACTTCGGCTTCGTCGAAGTTGCCGGCGCCTCCTGCCTGGTGCGAGTGACCGCCCGCGACGCAGACGGCTCCAACCTCGGGTCCCGGGACTTCAGTCTGGACGCAAACGAGCCAAAGCAGGTCAACCTGACCGAGCTGATCGCCGCTCCGGGAGTGCAGAACGTGCGCCTGCGGGTCGAGGTCGTGTCCGGGTCCGGCCGCGTGGTCGCCTTCGGCACCGGAATCGGCAACCGCTCAAACGACTCGTCGGTGTTCGAGATGAGCTACGCCGACAGCCTGCTCGCCTCCAACTCGAGCGGCGGCAGCGGCGACATCACGGCCGTCAACGCCGGCTCGGGTCTCTCCGGCGGCGGCACCTCCGGCGACGTCACCCTCTCCATCGCCAGCGACGGTGTCACTTCCGGAAAAATAGCGGCCGAAACTGTCACCAGCCGCGAGATCGCCAATGGGAGCATCGCAACGATCGACCTGATGGCCGGCAGCGTGACCAGCTCTGAAATCTACGACGGGACGATTACTGGTGGCGACATTCACCTCGGCACCATCGTCCCGAACCGCCTCTCGGCCCTCGGTTCCAGCGCCGGACAGGTGCTGACCTCCACGGGAACCGACGTTGCCTGGCAGGACCCTGCTGGAGGAGGCCTCACCCTGCCGTACTCGGGGTCAGGCTCGACGTCCGGCTCCACACCCCTCTTCGATCTCATGAACACTGGCAGCGGCCGCGGGATCACGGCTACAACGGGATCCGAGACTGCGATCTGGGGCGCGGCGGCCAGCGGGACGGGCGTCTACGGCTCCAGCAGCAGCGGCTACGGGCTCAGCGGCCACAGCATCACCGGCACCGGCGTCTACGCAGCAACGGCCAGCACCGCGTCCTACGCCAAGGCGGTAGACGCGGTCGTCACATCCACGTCCCCGGGAGGATATTCGGCAGCCGTTCGAGGAGCCAACATGGGAACCCTCGGTAGTGGCATCGGTGTGTGGGGAAGCCAGAACGGCACCGGCTGGGGCGTGTACGGGACCGCAACGTCTGGGTCGGGGGTCTTCGGCTTTGCGACTGGCACCAGCGGTGTCAACTACGGCGTGTACGGTACAAGCAGCTCGTCGTCCGGATACGCCGGGTACTTCGTCGGGAACGTCCACGTTACCGGCACGCTTTCGAAATCCGCCGGCTCCTTCAAGATCGACCACCCTCTCGACCCCGCGCACAAGTACCTGTCGCACTCTTTCGTCGAGTCGCCGGACATGAAGAACGTGTACGACGGCGTGGTAGTGCTGGATGACCAGGGTACCGCCTGGGTCGATCTTCCAGGGTACTTCGAGGCGCTCAACCGCGACTTCCGTTACCAGCTCACCGCAATCGGAGCACCCGGTCCCAACCTCTACATCGCCGACAAGATCGCCGGTAACCGGTTCAGGATAGCCGGCGGATCGCCGGGAATGGAGGTTTCCTGGCAGGTGACCGGCGTCCGCCACGATGCGTACGCGGAGGCCCATCGTATCCCGGTAGAGGAGGAGAAGCCTGTGGCAGAACAGGGCACCTACCTGCACCCGGAGCTCCACGGTCAGCCGGCGGAGCGCGGGCTCGACTGGGCCCACCTCAACCCCCAGCAGATACAGGGCGTGACAGACCAGGGCCTGTCTGGAGACCGTCCCACACAGCACTGAAGGGCGCCTCCTCGCGGTACCGAAGAGCTCTGCGGGGCGGCGGTGCCGCCCCGCAGAGCTTCTCCGATTGGCAGCCGCAACCTGCCAGCAAACGCTGGCCGACGGCACGGCAGCGACGCACGGAGCCGAGCCTGACGTCGGACAACGCCGGACCGGCGAGCGGGGCGGCAGCTCGGGATTTGGAGCTTGCAGCAAGCCGGGCTTTACCGCCTGGGTCGCACCCTGGCGTTGTCGACCACCGTCGAGGTCAGGTAGGGACCGGGCACCAGGCGCTCGAGCAGCGGCACGCCGCAGGTGAAGTGCTGCGTCGTTTCGCCGGACTGAACGAAGCTGCCATTGTCATCGGTGTACGCAGCCACGGTCTGCCACGGTGGCGGAACCCCCGTCCTGCGGCCCAGCTCGATGTCGTACAGGACTCGTGAACGCAGTTGGCCAGACAATCGGAGGTACTCGCCGAACGGCCTCAGGTCGAGGTCTCCCACAACCACGCCACCCTCGCCGGCGGCCAGGCCGTCGGCTGCAGCGAGCGCCCGGAGCGGCGGCGAGACCTCGTGCCGGAAACGGCCGAGCTGCGGCACCACGACCCACGCCGAGGTGGTGATCGCGAGTGCAACCAACGGCACAGCCGCCCGCCTGGAAACGTTCGCCAGGCCGATGACCACCAGGCCACTCGAGAGAGCGAGGAACGGTAGCCAGTACCTGGGCTCCACGGGGTCCAGGAACATCGCCAGCATGAGGAGGCTCGGCGCCACGGTTCCGGCGAGGAGAGCCCAGGCGCCGGCATCCTTGTGGCGGGCCAGCACGTGGGCGCCGACGGCGGCGGCGATCAGCCATGCAAGAGCCGCCAGCGGGTAGACAAGCGTGCGCGCCAGGCCCGAGGCGGCAAAGGAGCCCGCCGCCCTCGCCATCACAGCACCCTGGTAGATGGACTGCAGGTGAACGGACTGCAGCAGGAGGCCCGGACCCTTCGCCGCCACTAGCAGGCCGGCGACTCCGGCAGCCCCACACAGCGTCGCCGGCCCGAGGAGGGCCGTGCGGTCGGCACCGCGACGCCAGGCCACGATCAGAGGGCCCGCCAGCAGCACCGCATGTTGGGGCCTCAGGAGCACGGTCAGACCAGCCAGCAGGGAGCCGGCGGCGATCTTGCCGCGGCCCGCTCGCGAATCCAGCCAGCATGCGATCGCCGCGATGAGGACCGCCACCGCGGGTGTGTCCGAGAACGCTCGCCCCGAGAGCACCCACACCCCAGGCAGGAACAGGAACAGCAACGCCGCCGCCACCGCCAGCTCCCTGCGCAGCCACAGTCCCCACAGCATGATCAGCGGAACCACCGTCGCCGTGGACAGAACCAGGCTCGCCAGCTGTAGCGAGCGGGCGGCCGGCACTCCGCACGCGTGCACTCCCTTGCCGATCAGGATCCACAGCGGGAACCACGGCGGGTGCGGACGCCCCCACTCGATGTCGAAGCTGATGACCGACGACGCGAACTCCGCCTCGTCTTGGTGCCAGATGGAGGCGGGAAGCGCCGCCATTCGGCTGGCCAGCACCACTGCCAGGAGCACCGCGAGCAGCAGCGCCGACAACCAGCGCGAGTGGGGACTTGCGGCACCGGGCTGCGGCGCCCACCACGGGACATCCGTTTTCGCTCTCGCGGGCTTCTCTTGCTTCGTGTTCATCCGCGCCATGGTAACGCCGCCAGCGATTCGCTGCGCGAATCGCTATGGATGAGTCGGGGAACCCCCGTGTCCGGCGTCCTGAATGGGTGGTGGAACCTAATCACCTAACAACTTAATCACTTAGTCACTTCTTGGTGGGCAGGGCTTCCTACTTCACCCATCCCAGCGCCCGCTCCGCTTCGCCGTCCATGACGACGTGAAGGAGACGGCCGGCCGCCACCTCGGGCACGTGAATCAGGTGCACCACCCCCTCCATGTCGGCGAACTGGGGAAGCATCAGCCCGAGCGAGTTGTCCGCATCGTCGAGAAAGGCCTCGTTCCAGACCACCTCCGGGTCATCCGGATAGAGTGGCAGGTAGTAGATCGACGACTCGACGAGATCTTGGAAGAAGTGGGTGCCGAAGGAGACGTCCGGCAGGTAGGACCCCCGCTGACGTGCGATCTCGACCAGCAGCGAGGTGTGGCAGATGTCGGCGTAGGTGACGGGAACACCGAGCCGAATGTCGCCGCGGCTTCCCCAGCGGCCGGGCCCCATGAGAATGAAACGGCGCTCGGGAAGGGCGCTGTTGAGCGCCCCCACCACGTCCGCCACCCGCCGCATTGCCGCCTCCGAGGGCATGGTCTCGTAGTCCCGCGGATCCACCAGGACGATCCACTCGAGGTCCCGGAGCTGGCAGGTCTGGACGTAGCGGTTGGCGGTGAACACCGTGTCACTGTCAGGGACATCACCCGGAACCGCCACCCGGCGCACCGCCAGACTGTGACTCAGCGCCCGGCACTGGAGGAGGTAGAGGTCGCTGCCGTCGTGGGCGAACTCCACGTCCACCGGTTCGCCCAGTCCCCCCTCGAGGATGTCGAGCATCTTCTTCAGCTCGGCGGCGAAGCCGGACCGGAGCAGCCCGTCACAGGTAATCACGAGCTCGTCCGGCTCGAACTGCGCCATGATCCCTATCAGGGGCAGGATCTGGCGGTCGCGGTAGATGGAGAACACCTTGCCGGTCATCGGCAGCTGGCGGCCGACGCGGGCCATCAGGTCCACCAGCGGCACCGAGTCGAACTGGCCCGCGCGCAGGTCGACGACGTCGACCGTGTGCTGGGAGTACCTGTAGACCTCCTCAGGCTGCTGTGTCGCCCGCAGCGTCGGCTGCTCCAGAGCGACCAGCACCGGGTAGTCGTCGCCGGTGCGGTCGACCGCCCTGGTGCCGAGGCCGACGACGATCCTCGCCATGCCGTCCGTGCGCCGGATTCGCGAGGCCCAACGCATCTCGCAGCGCGAGAAAGCAACGCCGGCGAATACCGGCAGAACGATCCCTGCCACCTCGGGCCCGACGACCTCCTGGATGAGGATCCCCATCAGCTCCTGGAAGTCGAGCAGCCCCCTCTCCCGCCGGTACTCGATCGGGTCGGGGCCGAAGATCGAGGCATAGATCTCGGCGATTGCGCTCTCCAGCATCTCGAGCCGCTGCTTGTTCGTGCCCTTGTTCGAGATGAAGAGGCTCTTGTACTTGCCGGAGAAGGCGTGCCCGATGCGGTCCTCGAGCAGGCTCGAGGACCGTACGACGAGCGGCCGATCACGCACCTCATCGAGCAGGGCCTTCAAACCGTCGTGCAACGTCGGCGGGAACTCGCCGCTCTTGAACAGACGCTGCACCAGCGGGTACTCGTCGCGGACCTCTTCACGCGGCCGGTACTTGACGTTGATGAGCTCCTCGAGACCGTTGTGCTCGATGAACTCGAGGATTCCGTTAGCCGGCACGAAGAACGATCTCGGGACGCAGAACTGGCCCGAGAAGCGCCCCTCACGCTGCGCGCGGCTCAGGATCGAGGATGCCAGGATGAGACCCGCCGCCTTGCCTCCCAGCCGGCCCTGGTTGCCGGCCGTGGGCACCGTGTGGTCGAGCACGTCGGCAAAGTCGCGAACGCGGATAAACTGCTTGGCCACCGAGATGAAGTCGAGCTGATCGGTCAACAGCCGCCGCACCAGCGAGGCCCGGGTTCCAATGACGTCCTCGCGCGGCTCGGCCCCCTCACCTGGAGCGAAGTCGAGGAACTCACGGATCTTCGCTCGCAGGTCGACAAGTGGCGACTCGAAGTCCTCGGCGAATCGTGAGACCTCGTACGCCAGGTGCCGCTTCTCGGTGATCCGGATCGCGGCCGAGATCTGCTCCGGGCTGAGGTGGCGCTCCGCATGCTGCAGCGCGAGATCATACAGTGTTGCGCTGGAGCCTCCCGGTACCTGCCGCAGCGGCCGGTTCGGATCGTCATCATGCCGGACGACACCCAGCCTCAGAAGCCCCGCGACCTCGTCGTCCAGTGCATCGAGGTCGAGTAGACCCTGCCGATGCATGTCGACCAGGAGCTTGCGACAAACGCGCTGTGCAAGCTCCGGCCGACGACGCTTGAGATCGTCGAACTGCTCCCGCCAACCCGCTTCGGTCACGCCACACCCGTCTGCCGGCCCAGCCGGCCGCGCCGCATCATGGCCGCATGTTAACCCGGATCATTCACTCGCGAGCTACTTCTTGGACGTTGGCGTCGCGGTCGCCGCCGGGGTCGGCGTCGGCGGCGTGGCGAGCTCGTCGAGGTTGCCGAGCAGTTGATCGACCTTGAACGCCTCAACGCTCATCACCATCGGGCGAGCGTCAACCGTCACCAGCGCCCTGCCGCCGGCAGCCAGCGGCGGGTAGAACATGTAGGTGACCTTCTGCGCCTTGGCGCCCTTGTCATCCTTGGCGCTGCCGCCAGCCGACAGGGTCAGCGTGATGCGGCCGCGTTCGGCCATCGTTGGCTTGACGAGGTCGAACGCCTCGGCCTCGAGCCCGGACAGCTTCGACAGGCGCCCGAGCGCCGCGGTCGAGTTGGCGTCCTTACCGTCGGCAAGCTTCCAGACGCCGGCATCACGCTTGAGATCAACCTGGTTCTTGCCGTCGGTGAAAGATGCCTCCTCGACATCCCAGGCGTCGAACGGGTAGACCTTCTTCGACCGCCACAGGACGGGCGCCTTGCCCAGCGCCACCTCGGCCTGGTCGCTGACCCAGAATAGGTCCTTGCCGTCGCGCCGGCAGGCAACGCGCCTCTTGCCATCGACCTCCTTGATGACGCCGAAATCGAGCTCGACCGGTCCCTTGCCTTCGGTCCGTACCAGGGTCACGTCGTAGCGCGGGTGGTCGAGGCCGAGCTTGGCGAGGTCGCTGCCGGCATCCAGAAACTCCTGGACCTTGAGCTCGTTGAGATCCGAGATCACGTTCCGCACCTGGTCCCGGTCGGCGAGGTCCTTGACGGGCTCCAGGAGCTCCCAGTGCTCGCCCTTGCGCACCGCCTGTACCCGTCCGGTCGGCCGCTTCACCTCCAGCGACGCCACCTGGTCGGCGAAGAGGTTGACGACCTTGTGCGACCGCCAGCCGTCCAGGGGCTTGTCGAGATCCGAGGTGAAGTACCCGGGACAGAGCAGGATGCGGCCGTCGCCGAGGCTCACCGCCCGGTTGGAGCCAAGAGCCGCCTTGCCTCCCACGTCGAGCTTCGTCTTGCCGCCATTCTTGGTCCGGAGCACGACCGACATCTCGGGCTTGTCGAGCTTGTACTCCGCTGGCTTGACCTCGCCCGGCGCCAGCGAGCGGTCGATCTTGAGGCCGGAGAGCGCGGTCAGCAGGGAGCCGACTGCGGTGTCGTCGGCCGCGAACTGGATCGGCTTGACGAGGCGCCAGTGGTCGTCCTGCTTCTCGAGCTGGAAGCTGCCGTGGCTGTTGGTGATGTCAAGGCCGACGACATCGTCCCGCTTGATGCTCGCAAGCACCTTGTCCGACCGTTCCTTGACCTGTTCGCTGGTGGGGAGGTGCCGCTCGTAGAAGAAGATGAAGGCTCCCACCGCAACCACCACCAGGGTCAGAACGAGAAGTCGTCCGCTGCGCATCGCAACCTCCTAGTGGCGGCGCCGCCGCCACACGAACACGCCGATGATGATGGCGAGCCCGGGCATGCCGATGAGAGAAATGAGGAGGATCGTCCGCAGCTGCTGGCTCGACAGGAACAGGCTCACCTGCTCGACCGCCCGTGGCGGGATGCCGATCGACTGCTCCCTCTTGGCGAGCCAGTTGAAGCTGTTGAGGGCGAGCGTCAGGTTGCCGGCGTTGGAGACCTGGCCGTCGGTCAGGAAATCGGAGTCTCCGAAGACCACGAGGCGGAAGCCGTTGTCCTTCTTGGCATCCGCCTTGGCGGCGTCGGCCGCCTTGGTCGAGGTGCCCTGGACAGCCACCGCGACCGCCACCGGCCCTGCGATGTCGTTGCTGTCCTTTGCGACCGGTTTGCCGGCCAGCAGCTGCTTGAGGTCGGTCTCCCCCCAACCGGATGCTGTGGTCTTGACGAGCTCGGTGGAGGTCCACCCACTGCCGGGGAGTGCCTTGAGCGAGCGCGTGACTGGGAACAGGACCGCCATCCCCTGCAGACCGTCGGTGATCGGGTGCGAGGTGAAGTCCGTCAGGTAGACCGCCGACAGGTCGAAGAATGGCAGCCGGCGAGAGGGGTCGACGACGAGATCGTCGTCCACCCGGACCCCGTGCTTGACGAGGAAGCCCTCGAGACGCGTGGAGGTCATGCCGCCGTCGCGCTGGATCAATGGGTCGAGGCACACCAGCAGGCGGCCGCCGCTATCGAGGTACTTGCCGAGAACTGTGAGCTCGTTCTCGGCATACGGCGCGGTCGGACCGATGATGGCGAGGACGTCGGCGTCATCGGGCACCTTGCCCGACAGCAGCGAGGTATCGGCCACCTGCATGTCCTCTCGCTTGATCGCCTGGTCGACGGAGGCCAGCGAACGTCCCTGGGTGCCACCCGCGATCGATGCCTCGCCGTGCCCGGTGACGAAGTACACCTTCGGCACGTGCGGCGATACCAGCGACAGGATGGCGGCGGTGAACTGCTCCTCGCCCTTGAACGCCTTGAGCTTGGGGGCGCCGCCCATCTGCATCCCGGAGTAGTCGTAGTCGGCCATCTGGTCCGAGGTGACGTACTTGGTGCGGTCGCCGACCGCGAACACCACGGTGTTCGCGACCGAGATCTTGAACTGCTGCGCCAGCTGCCGGGTCTTGAGCGGCTCCTTGTCCGGATCGATGTACTCGACGTGAATCTTGGGGGAGGCCGACCCGTAGCGCCCGAGCAGCTCGTGCACCTGGTCGTAGAGCTTGGACGACGGGGTCATGAAAACCACGACCCGTACGTCGTCCTTGAGGCCCTTGACGATGTTGAGAGACTTCTGCGACAGCGTGTAGAGGTGGGACCCCGTCCAGTCGAAGCGGTGCCAGTGGCGGGCGCCGAGCCAGTTGACCATCACTGCCAGAGCGATCACCAGGAGGACGCCGACGATCCCGGTTGCCGTGTAGCGGACTGCCTGCTTCCTCACCTCATCACCTCCACTTCTTCACTTCGAGCGACTTGACCGCAAGGAACAGGAACATGATGCCCACCGACAGCTGGTACACGACATGCCGGGTATCAACGATCCCGCGTGCGAAGTCATCCATTTGGGACCACAGGTTCATGTATCCGAAAACGTCTCTGAGCGCCGAGGAGGAGACCAGCAGCTGCTGCAGCAGCCCGACGGAGAACAGCAGCACGATCGCCGCGAAGGCCAGGACCGCGGCAATGAGCTGGTTGTTGGTCAGCGTCGAGGCGAAGGTCCCGACGCCCAGGAACAGGATCCCCAGCAGCAGGACCCCGAGATAGCCGGCAGCCACCGGCCCGAGATCGATCGCCGTGTGCTGCTTCAGGATCACGATGTAGATCAACGTCGGCAGCCACAGCACAATGTAGAAGGCCAGCGCGGCCAGGAACTTGCCCAGGATCACCTGGCCCTCGGTGATGGGGGAGGTGAGCAGCGGCTCGATGGTCCCCGACCGCCGCTCCTCGGCAATCAGCCGCATCGTGATCACCGGCACCACGAACAGCAGGAACAGCCAGAAGAAGATCGTCCCGCCGAAGAACAGCCGCAGCGGCGTCATCGCCTGGGTCCGGGGATCGTTGAGGAAAGAGACGATCAGGTAGAAGATGTAGCCCTGCAACAGCAGGAACGCTGTCAGGACCATGTACGCGAGCGGCGAGGAGAAGTACGCGATCAGCTCGCGCCGCACCAGTGCCGTGACCTTACGCATCTCACACCTCCTCGTGAGCTTCGACCGGCGCGGAGCGGGCCGTCTCGTCGCGCGTCGTCAGGCGGACGAAGACGTCCTCGAGCGATGCGCGCTCCGCGGCGAGCTCGGCAAGCACCCAGCCACCGTCAACGGCAAGACGGAAGATCGCCTCCCGCGGATCGCTAGCGCTGTCGTGCTCCACGCGGTAGCGGCCCTCGCCGTCGTGCTCGACCCCGAGCACGCCCGGCAGGGCGCCGAGTGGCCCGGCCGCGCCGCCGTCGGCACCGCGCAGCTCGACGCGCAGCACCGGGTTGCCGACCAGCCGGCTGCGTAGCTCGTCCGGGGCGCCGTCGGCCACGATCGCACCCCGATCGATGATCAGCACCCGCTCGCACACCTGCTCGACCTCGGGCAGTATGTGGGTCGACAGGATGACCGTGTGCTCGCGCCCAAGCTCGGCGATCAGCTCACGGATCTTGATGATCTGGTTGGGATCGAGGCCGACGGTCGGCTCGTCGAGGATCAATACCGGCGGCCGGTGGATCAGCGCCCCCGCGAGACCCACCCGCTGCCGGTAGCCCTTCGACAACGTCCCGACGACTTGGCGCCGCACCTCGCCAAGCATGCAACGATCGATAACGTACTCGGTGTTGGTCCCGACCTCGGCACGCGGGATTCCCTCGATATCGGCGCGGAAGCGCAGGTACTCCTCCACCCGCATCTCCGGGTACAGGGGGACGTTTTCCGGCAGGTAGCCCACCTGGCGGCGGAGAGCCACGGGGTCGATGTCGAGGTCGATCCCGGCCACCACGACCCTGCCGGCGGTCGGCGGCAGGAACGCCGTGAGCATGCGCATGGTGGTTGTCTTGCCGGCACCGTTCGGTCCGAGGAAACCCAGCACCTGGCCTTCCGGCACGAAGAACGAGATGTCATCCACCACGGGCACGTCGACATACGTCTTGCTGAGATGCTCAACCTCGATCATGTACTCACCTCCTACGAAATCGGCGCTATCACGGGCGCTGCGGACAGACCTCCGCTCCTGATGCTGAGCGAGAGTCCGGCACCGCTGCGCGGTTTAGCAAGATTCCTGCCGACTTCCGCCCACGCGCCTACGCTGAGCTGAACCCGCCACCGCGCAGATTCGGCACTCGCTGGTCGATCCTGGCATCAACCCGACCAACTCGCGTTACGACGATTCCCCGAGCGGGGTCACGATGAACATGAGGGTGGTCGAGCCGAGCGAGAACTCCCCCTGGTTGGTCAGCGTGGCGCGTTCAATCCTGCGGCCGGCCACGAAGATGCCGTTGGTCGATCCGAGATCCACTACCGTCGCCTCCTCGTCGCGCACCTCGAGCATGACATGGCGCCGCGAGACCTCGGCGTCGTTAAGCTGAACGTCCATGTTGGCACCTCGGCCGAGATACATTCGCGGCTTGCCAATGGGAAAGACGCTTCCGGCCTGCGTCCCCGCGATCACCGCCAGCGACAGTCTCAGGTCGTCGGCCAGCGGTGGCAGCTCCGGCAGCTCCGGAGCCTCGGGCTCGGCCTGGAGGGAGTCCAGGCTCACGGTGCCGCCGACCATCGTGGCCCGGTGCCGCTCGTCGACGTTGGTCACGTCCGCCTCGTCACCGCCGGGTCTTCTGACCTCGAACACGATGCCGCACTTCGGACACTTGAGGCGCTTGGATTCGGCGGCCCCGAAGCGGGCCGCTTCATACCGATACTGAGTCTGGCATTGCGGGCAGGTGACCGTCACCCCGACCTCCCTCACGAGTGACCTCTGCGCCAATGGTAGCACCGCCGGCTCCTTCTCCGGGGCGCCGGCGGCCGTGCGGTCACGAGAGGGGATCGCCGCCCTGACGGCGACCGCCGTAGCCTGCCCCAGCTATCTCCCTCAATGGTGCGCCCTATACTCCCATCGCCAACGGCCGTGGGAGCCGGGCGTCGGCATTCCCCTCCTACTGCGGCCGGCTTCCCTTCATACTTCAGGGGGATGCCGCGCCCGGCACGCCCGTTTGAACGCACCCTGCTCTGGAACCCGCTGCGCCCGCGCTCTCCGGGTGGGTGGGGGCCTCCATCACTTCGTCACTCCGTCACTGGCCGGGCGGGAGGGCCCTCCTCACCCCCTCACTTGCTCACCTTCTCACTTCCTGGCTCCGGCGTGGGCGTCGGTGCCGGCGGCGCGGTCCAGCGATCAATCCAGTCGAGGACCACGTGGTGCCACTGGATGGAGTTCTCGGGCTTGAGCACCCAGTGGCTTTCGTCCGGGAAGTAGAGCAGCCGCGACGGCACGCCGAGACGCTGCAGGGCGTTGAACGTCGCCAGCCCCTGTGTGTCCGCGACGCGGTAGTCCCGGGCGCCGTGGATGACCAGCTCGGGGGTCTTCCAGCTCTTCACGAACCGCACCGGGGAGTCCTTGTGGTACCCATCCGGGTTGTCCCACGGCGTGCCGCCGTGCTCCCACTCCGGGAACCACAGCTCTTCGGTGTCGAAGTAGGCCATGTACTCGTCGAGGTTGCCGTCGTGGCAGACCAGCGCCTTGAAGCGGTCGGTATGGCCCTGCACCCAGTTGATCATGTAGCCGCCGAAGCTGGCGCCGAGCGCCGCCATGCGGTTGGAGTCGATCCACGCATGACGGCGGAGCACGTCGTCGAGCCCCCTCATGAGGTCCTCGTAGGGCGCCCCACCCCAATCGCCGTTGATGGCGTCGGTGAACGCCTGGCCGTAGCCGGTCGAGCCGTGAAAGTCGATCATCACCGTAGCGTAGCCGTGGGCGGCGTAGATCTCCGGGTTCCAGCGGTAGTGGAAGTGGTCATCGAAGCTCCCCTGGGGACCCCCGTGGATCAGGAACGCCAGCGGGTAGGTCTGCTTGGGATCGAAGTCCACCGGGTGCAGAAGGTAGCCGAAAACCTCGTCGCCGTGGGCGCCGATGAAGGAGAACTGCTGGTAGGTTCCGAAGCGGAGCTGCGCGAGGTGCTCATCGTTGAGGTGGGTGAGGCGCTGCACGGCGCCGCCCGCCCGCGGAAGCAGGTAGAGCTCGGCCGGCGACACCAGGCTGTCCTGGGAGTACACCAGCTTCCCGTGCGCCAGGGGGCGCGGCGAGGTGTTGGAATGGCGGGTCACCAGCGCCACTGCCCGGCCGGTTGCAGCGTCGATGCTGAAGATCGAGTGGTTGCCGACGTTGTCCGCGGTGGCGAGCAGCGTCTTGCCGTCCGCAGCCCAGACCAGATCCGAGGGCGAGCGGTCCCACGACTCGGTCAGCACCTTCCGGGAGCCCGCCGGCCAGTCCATCAGCACGACCCGGAAGCGGTCGGACTCGTATCCGGGCCGGTTCATCGCCAGATAGGCCACCGTCTTGCCGTCCGGCGAGAACGTCGGTGCGGCATCCCACGCCGCATTCTCCGAGGTCAGGTCGCGGGGGGCGGCCGAGCCATCGGCCGGCACGGCGTAGACGTCATAGTTGGTGGACCATGCAACCTCTGAGCCAGTCACGGCCTTGGCGCTGTAGAGAAGCCAGCGCCCGTCCGGGGACACTGTGTAGTCCTCGCTGCCGCCCCAGGGCTTGGTCGGCGAGTTGGAGGCGATGCCCTGCATCAGATCCCGCGCGGGGCCGGCAGGCACGCCGCCGTCACCGAGGGGAATGCGGAGAATATGGTTGAACGTCCCGTCTTCCCAGGTGTCCCAGTGGCGCACGAAGAGATGGTCGAAGATCATGCCTGAGGTCTTCTTGGCGCGCCTCTCGGCCCGGCGCTGGGCGGTGCAGGGCACGGAATCCTCGCAGTCCGGGAAGATGGCCGCCGACACGAACAAGGCTCCGCCGGTCGGGCCGACGGTCAGGTTGTCGACGTCGATGGGCAGGCTTGTCACCTGCTCGGCTTCACCGCCCGCGAACGACAGCCGCCACACCTGGGCCGAGCCGGAGCGTGTCGACAGGAAGTAGAGCGTGTCGTTGCCGCGCCATCGAGGGTTCCAGTCGGCGGCGGCGTTGGTCGTGAGACGCCGCGCCCGGGACCCGTCGACGCTCACGACCCAGATATCCGAGCGGCCGTGGTTGGCCTCGAGGTCCATCGTGGTCACCACGAACGCGACCTGGGTCCCGTCAGGTGACGGCTGGGGGTCCGCAACCCGCTTCATCGCCACCAGGTCCTCGACGGCGAATGGATGGCTGGCCGCGGCGGCCAGTGCCGCCGGGAAGATCACGGTTCCGATCAGAAGAGCCTGCAAGACACGGCGCATGGAGTCCTCCTCGCCCGCCAACGCGGGCCGCAACATCGTACCCCATCGTGCGAGATGGCCGGTGATTGCTCCGGACCGCCTATCGTGGTTACCATGAATGATGTTCATCTTCGGTGAGAACGACCCCGGCGGTCCGATCGTCATCCCCCAGACCTCCCATTCCTGGCTGGCGTGGCAGATCGCCGATCACTGGGGCAACCGCCGCTTCCCGCGTCCGGCGCCGCGGGCCGAGGTCCTGGCGGCGGTCATGCTGCACGACTCCGGGTGGACAGACTTCGACCGCAGACCACAGCTGGACGCCGATGGCCGGCCACGCACGTTTGACCGCATGGAGGTGGTTCCACACCTCGGCATCTGGGCCGACTCGGTGGCGCGCACGGCCCAGCACGCACGCTATGCCGGACTCCTGGTGGCCGACCACTTCCGCTTCCTGGCCGGGATCAAGGAGGCGGATGCGGCCGACCGCGGCGATCAGGAGGCGACAGAGCAGGTCACCGCCTTCCGCCGTGCGATGGCCGAGCGGGTCGAGGTCTGGCGAACGGAGTTGCGCCTGGACTCACGGTACGAGGGGTGCCTCGAGGGCATCGGCATGGAGGTCAACCGCCGTGTCCTGGCCACCTGCGACCTGACCGCGGTTCACCTGTGCGCCGGTCTCGAAGGGCGGTTCGCGGCTCACGCCATTGGCGCCGGCGGCGACGCCGAGGAGATCGCTGTCACCAGGCCCTCCGACACCGTTCTGCGCCTCCGACCGTGGCCCCTCGTGGGCAACCAACTGTCGGTCCACTGCGAGGGACGACGCCTCGCCAAGGCCCGGTTCGCCGACGCCGCCGAGCTCGCCGAGGCTCTCGAGAGCGCCCCGCGGGTGAGGCTGCGGTTTACCCTCGCTCGCCCGTCGGCATTGGGCAAGGCAGCACGGTAACAACGCGGATCGGCCGAGCTCCGAGTCGCCGTTTCACCGTGCCATCGTGACGAGCCGCAGGCGAGGGAGGCTCTGGGTGGGGTGGGGCTGCTTGATCGGGGAATCGGTGCCAGAACGGCTTGGGAGAGGATTCTCTGGAGCTCCGGCGGCCGCGCGCCTGCTCCGCAGACGCCCGTCGTCGGCATTCCTCTCCCATGGCAGCCGGCTCCGCGTCTCGCTTCGGAGGAATGCCGCGCCCGGCACGCCCGTTTGAGCGCCCCCTTCTCTGGGATGGTCTCGGCCCACGTTCTCCGGGTGAGCGGGGGCCTCTGTCACTCTGTCACTCTGTCACTCCGCCACTCCGTCACCGGGTGGATGGGCGGAACTTCCTCACCTCCTCACCCCTTACTTCTCACTCCTTACTTCTCACTCCTTACT
>CAZKGM010000010.1:23844-97186 GCA_964552395.1 uncultured Thermoanaerobaculia bacterium
CCTTACTTCTCACTCCTTACTTCTCACTCCTTACTCTTTACTTCTTACACCATAACATCTTACGACAAAAAATCCCAATACCGCCCGCTCTCTCCGTGTGATAAGCTCGCGCCGTCATGGTGCACTTCGGAACCTCCGGATGGAGGGGAATCGTCGGCCGCGAGATCACCTTCCGCAGAGTGCGGGCGGTCACGCAGGCCATCGTCGATGTCCTCAAGGCCAACGCCTCCGATCCGGACCTCATCCTGGTCGGCTACGACACCCGCATGCTGTCGGAGAAGTTCGCTGCCTCCGCGGCACAGCTCATCGCAGGCAACGGGGTGTCGGTCTCGCTGCCCGTGCGCGACATCCCGGCGCCGGTCCTCAGCTCGGCGATCCGCGAGCGTGGTGCGGCCGGCGGCATCCTGTTCACGGCCAGTCACAACCCCCCGGAGTACAACGGGCTCAAGTTCTACACCCGCGACGGGATCCTCGCCTCGACCGCGCTGACCGATCAGGTCGAGGAGCGTTACCGCGCCCTCGAGCCCACCTTCGCCGATGTCTACCTGCCGCGGCCCGAGCTCCTCGGCCGCTACGACCCGCGACCGGTCTACCTCAACCGCTTGCAGGAGCTCATCGACTGGGAGGCGATCCGCTCGAGCGGCATCACACTCGTCGTCGACCCCCTCTTCGGCAGCAGCCGCGAGTACCTCGATCACATCCTGCTCGAGAACCAGATCCCGGTCACCGTCATCCACAACACGCGCGACCCCTTCTTCGGCGGCTACGCCCCGGAGTGCACATCGGAGAACCTCGGCCGCCTGCGCGACGTCATGCGTAGCACCCATGCCGATCTCGGGCTCTCCACGGATGCCGACGGCGACCGCTTCGGGATTCTCGACCGCGGCGCCCGCCTCAAGGAGTCGAGCCTGATGCTGGCCCTGGTGCTCGACTATCTGGCGCGGCGGCGCGGCTTCTCTGGAGCGGTAGGACGGACCGTCGCGACCTCGACACTGATCGACGCCGTTGCCCGCGATCACGGCCTCGAGGTCGTCGAGACTCCGGTCGGCTTCAAGAATTTCGGCCCCATGCTGGTCGACGGCACCCTCGAGTACGCCGCCGAGGAGAGCGCGGGCCTGGCCTGGACCCGCAACCTCCCGGAACGCGACGGCATCCTCGCATGTCTGCTCGTTGCCGAGATGGTCGCGGTCGAGGGCCGAACCCTCTATGACCTTGCCCAGGAGCTCCATGAGCGGGTCGGCGCCCAGTTCTTCCGCAGGGTTCAGGTACCCCTCACACATGCCGTCGGCCGGGTACTGGAGCGACGCCTCGAGCAGGAGTGGACGACCGTAGACGGGCGTACGGTCGCCGCCGTCGACCGCCGCGACGGGCTCAAGCTCTCGTTCGACGGCGGTGGCTGGATCCTCATTCGTCGCGCCGGGACCGAGCCCAAGGTTCGCCTGTACGCCGAAGGACCGACCAAGGAGGAGATGCGCTACCTCCTTCACCTGGCGCGGAAGCTGCTCACCAACTGGAGGATGTGAAATGTTCGACATCGACTTCGTTCAGGCACGAGAGGTTCTCGACTCACGCGGCAACCCCACGGTCGAGGCCGAGGTCATCCTCTCCGGCGGCACCGTGGCGCGGGCGCTGGTGCCGTCCGGAGCCTCGACCGGCTCCCGCGAAGCGCTGGAGCTGCGAGACGGTGACTCGGCGCGCTTCGGCGGCAAGGGTGTGCTGCGGGCCGTCGAGCACGTCAACGGCCCGATCGCCGACGCCATCGAGGGCATGGACGCCCGCGACCAGCTCGGCGTCGATCTGGCGATGCTCGAGGCGGACGGCACCGACAACAAGTCGAACCTCGGTGCCAATGCCATTCTCGCGGTGTCGCTTGCGGTCGCCCGCGCCGGCGCCGAGGCCGCCGGCCTGCCCCTGTACCAGTACCTCGGCGGCTGCTGCGCGCGTGAGCTGCCGGTGCCGATGATGAACGTCCTCAACGGCGGCGTGCACGCCGATAACTCGGTCGACTTCCAGGAGTACATGGTCATGCCGGTAGGTTTCGCCTCGTTCTCCAACGCCCTTCGCGCTGGCGTCGAGGTCTTCCACACCCTGCATAAGGTGCTCAGGGAGCGCCGACTGGCGAGCGGGGTCGGCGACGAGGGCGGCTTCGCGCCCGACCTCCCCACCAACCGCGCTCCCCTCGAGCTGCTGATGGAAGCGATCGAGAAGGCCGGCTATGAGCCCGGCGGCCAGGTCGCCCTGGCCATGGACCCGGCCGCCTCGGAGTTCTTCGCGAACGGCGTCTACAACCTCAGCGGCGAGGGCCGCACCGGACTCAGCTCCGATGACATGATCGACATCTACGAGGAGCTGGTGAACGACTTCCCCATCGTCTCCATCGAGGACGGCCTCGCCGAGGGTGACTGGGACGGGTGGCAGAGGCTCACCGACCGCCTCGGCGATCGCATCCAGCTCGTCGGCGACGACATCTTCGTGACCAACCCAGAGATCATCGCCCGCGGCATCTCGGAAGGGATAGCGAACTCGGTCCTCATCAAGCTCAACCAGATCGGGACCCTGTCTGAAACCGTGGATGCCATCGGCATGGCGCACAGGGCCGGCTACACTACGGTCATCTCCCATCGCTCGGGCGAGACCGAGGACACCACCATCGCCCACCTCGCAGTGGCCATGTCCACCGGCCAGATCAAGACCGGCTCCGCCTGCCGCTCCGAACGTATTGCCAAGTACAACGAGCTGCTACGGATCGAGGAGGAGCTCGAGGAGGCGGCGCGCTTCCGTGGGTCGGCGGTACTGGCGCGCGGCGGGCGGTGAAACGGCTTTCGCTGATTGTTCTCGCGATCATCGCCCTGGTGGTGCTGGGCGTGCTGTCGGGAATCGTCACCCAGGGACTCGAGGACGTGACCCAGGCTCGGCGCGAGCAGCGCCGCCTCGAGGAGCGCAAGCTCCAGCTCGAGCAGGAGATTGAGCGCCTGCAGCAGACCCTCGACAGCCTGCGCTCCGACCCCGACGCCGTCGAGTCCATGGCCCGCCGCGACCTGGGTTGGGTGCGACCCGGCGAGCAGGTCATCCTCCTCGCCACCCCGACGCCGCCGCCGACTCCCAGCACCTTGACAGGCCCCACCCCCACACCTATACTGCGTCTCCGCAAGTGACGCGGGGTGGAGCAGTCCGGTAGCTCGTTGGGCTCATAACCCAAAGGTCGCAGGTTCAAATCCTGCCCCCGCAACCAAACGAACAAAACCGCGCTGATGCGCGGTTTTTTCGTTTGGTTGGAACACCACGACCCCGGAAGCGCAGGTGGTTGTTGCCGTGGGGGTCGCAGGTCGGGCGCAGCCCGGCCGGAGAGGGCGGGGGACGGCTTACAACCGCCGCGCTTCTGGGGTCGGGGCGCACAGGAGTGGCCACCGGCTGCTCCTGCGCAACCTCGAGCGCGGCCCGCCGAGGAACGCCGGCCTCCCATGGACCAACGAGGACCGCGCACGAGTCGCGTCGGGACTCAAGGACGGCCGAAACCTCAAGCAGCTGGCCACCGCCCTAACCCGCATCATTCACTCGCAATCTACTGCGACCAGCGATACACCAGCCAGCGCCGTGCTCCTCGCGTCTCGGTGTCCTCAACATACTGTAGGGCATGCCTGCGGCACCTCGACGCTCAGCAACCGGCGCTTCCGCACGGCAGCGGGCGAGAGCTCCAACCCCGATCGACCTCGCCGACGCTGGACCGGTCGTCTATCTACCTCGTCACGGTTCCGGGTGCCAGGACTTGTCCGGGAAGGGCGGTTGGTGCGGGGGGTGGACCGGCTCCGCGGCGATCTGCTTTTGGAGGTAGGCGATGGCGGCGTCGAGCTGGGCGTCCGCGCCCTCGAAGGTCAGGTGCGGAGTGTCGTCGACCACGATGTCCGGACCGACGCCGTGTCCCTCGATCAGCCACTGGCCTTTCGGCCCGTAGACTCCGAACTCGGCCGCGGTGGCGATGCCGCCGTCCTCGAGATAGTTGTTCGAGGAGAGCCAGATCTCGCCGCCCCAGGTGCGGGTCCCGATCACCTTGCCCAGATGGAGACGCTTGAACCCTTCGGTGAAGGCCTCGCCGTCCGAGGCCGTCCAAGCATCGCAGAGGACCACCAGGTGGCCGCGGAATCCGTACTGCATGTTCCAGTTGTCACTCTTGCCGACGGGCTGGGTCCAGTACATCCAGACCTTGCGCAGCAGGCGAGAGAGGATCCAGCTGTCGATGTTGCCGCCGCGGTTGTGGCGCATGTCGATGATCAGACCCTTGCGGTTATACACCGGGTAGTAGCCTTCCGCCCACTCGCTGAAGTTGCGCCCACCCATGGCGCGCAGGTGGACGTACCCGAGCTCGCCCTGCCCGAGCTTCTCGACCCTCACACGCCGGGTGTACTCCCACTCGCTGTAACGGAGGTTGGACTCCTGACGCTGGGAGATGGGAACGGCGATGACGTCCCGCTTCTTGTCCTGGGCGCCGTCGCCGCTCCTCACGTGCAGGAGCACCTGCTGTCCGACCCGGTTTCGCAGGAGCTCACCCAGGGAGGGAACGGCAAGGGTCGGTTGGCCATTGACCATGGTGATGACGTCGCCAGCGCGGACCTCCACGCCGGGTTGCGAGAGGGGACTGAGCTCGCTCGGATGGTCCGGGTCTCCTTGATAGACGTGCTCGACCCGCCAGCCCCCAGCGGCAGGATCGCGGCTGAACCGAGCGCCCAGGGCGCCCACGTCGATCTCGTCCCGGCCCTTTCGCAGGTCGCCGCCGTAGACGAAGGTGTGAAGGGCCGAGAGCTCGGAGACCATTTGGGCCACCAGGTCCGAGAGCTCGGAGCGGGAGGTGACGCGCGAGACCAGCGGCTCGTACTTCTTGCGCATCGCCGGCCAGTCGACCCCATGCATGTGACGGTCGTAGAAGTAGTCGCGCTCCAGCCGCCAGGCGTCGGTGAACATCTGTTGCCACTCCTCGCGCGGAATGACGGACAGCTTCCAGTTGGAGAGATCGAGCGCCGCCTTCTCGAGATCCGCCTTCTTGGGCTTGGCGTCGATCACGAGCAGCTTCTTCTTGCTTGCGACCAGGATCGCCTTGCCGTTGGCGGAGAGCTCGTAACGGTCGACCTTGGGAACGACCGTCTCAACCTCGCGATCTCGGTTCTTGATCGGCAGGGCGACGAGGGTCGCGGTTCGCTCGCCGGCGGATCCGGAGAGGAAGTAGAGCGCGTCCTTGGTGGCGGCGAGGGAACGGTAGTTGCCGGGCGGGACGGGGACCTTCTCGAGCCGCCCTTCGATTCCGTCGAGGTTGACCTTGACCTCGGGCACGGCCTCGGCCTTCTTCTCGGTATTCTCGGCCTCGGCCTTCTTGCCGGCCGCCTTTTCGCCGTTCTTGGCTGCGCGGAGTGGGTGAAGCTCGTCGTCAGGCGTGAAGGGAGAGCGTTCCCCTGGCGTCAAGGCGATGGCGAAGATCTCGCTCTTCTTGTCGAGGAAGGGCTCGGGGGCATAGGCGCCCCAGGGGCTGGGAACGATCGACTTCAGGTTGCGGTCCGAGAGGAGATAGAGCCACTTGCCATCAGGGCTCCATGCGGGGCTGTAGCTGTCGAAGCGATCGGTTGTGATGATCGCCTTTTTGCCGCTTTCGACACTGTAGAGCTTGATCTGGCTGAACATGTTGCCGGCGGCGCTCACGTAGGCCAGCAACTTGCTGTCGGGCGACCAGGCGAGGTCGAAGAAGCGGTCGTGCTCGGAGACGTCGATCTCCTTGTTCTCACCGCTCTTGGTGTCGTAGAGGAAGAGCCGCTGCTTCTTGTCGTCGTGGGCGATGTACCGGCCATCGGGAGAGGAGACGGCTTCCCAGCGCACGATGTCGCCGTCGGTGGTCAGCTGGTGACCGGGGCCGACGCCGTTGGCGGGGAGGGTCCAGACCTCCACCTCGCCGGACTCATCGGAGAGAACCACCAGCGACTTGCCGTCGGGCACGAACCGGGCGTCGCGGTAGCGCACCCCAGACTGCCGTCCGGCCTCGGTGAGCCTCCCCTGATGACGGGGGACGACGAAGACCTGACCGCGTGCGGTGAGGACCACGTGACTGCCGTCTGCGGAGATGTGCGCCGCGGTCAGATAGTCCATCGGCTTGTCGACCCAGTGCTCGCGGGTCTGGTCGAAATCGGACCGGAGGGTGATCGGAATCTTCTGGTCCACCTTCGATTCGATATCGAGAACCCAGAGGTCGGCGCCCAGCTGGTAGACGATCCTCCCCTGATCGAGGGATGGGTGGTGGACGTCCCAGCCCTGATGGTGGGTGAGCTGTTTCAGGTCGCCGCCGTCGGTGTCCATCGACCAGAGGTTCATCGTGCCGTCGCGATCGGAGACGAAGTAGATCCGGCCCTGCCACAACATCGGGTGGCGGCTGGTGCCCGGATTGTCTGCGGTCAGCGGAACGGCCTTGGCATCGCCTAACGTGTACTTCCAGACTGATTGGGCGGTGCCGCCCTTGTAACGCTTGGTGTGGCTCGGCTGCGCCCAGTAGCGCGTGAAATAGAGGGTCTTGCCGCTCGGATCGTAGCTGCCATCAGCCGCGCCGTAGAGCGGGATGAAAACAGGGGTGGTGTCCTTGCTCGAGATCGAGAGCCGCACGAGCTCGACGCCCGGGAGGGTGCTGTTGGCGAGAGTTGCATAGATCAGCTCGCCATCCGGCGTCCAGCCGGTTGTCCGCAGGTAGCGGGAGCTCCCCCACGTTCTGCGCACCGGGAGCCCGCCGTCGATCGGCATGGTGTAGACCTCACGCGGCCCCTCGTAGGTGGCCGTAAACGCCACGGTCTTGCCGTCCGGTGAGATCACCGGATCCTCCTCCTCGCCGGGATGAGAGGTCAGCCGCACGGCCTCGCCGCCCATCGCATCGACACGCCACAGATCGCCCTCGGCGACGAAAACCACCGTGTCTCCATGAATCGCCGGCTGACGGTAGTAGCCCTCGGTATCCGGAGGTTGTGAAGCTTGCGCCCCGAGGCAGAACGTGGCACTCGCGACGAGCGCGAGGGAGAGGATAGCGACGATGTTCGAGCGAAAAGGCAGGCGCATCAGGACCTCCGGTGGACCTTGGTAACGACAAGAGCGGCCGGCTGATTGTCGCGCACCGGGCAAGCCTGGGCAACCTCAGTCCCCTTGGCGTTCGCCCCTTGACATACATAGATGTACAATGTATAACAGTTCTATGTACCGAGCTCGCCGGATGCCGATCGCTGGACGCACCCGCCCATGAACATCGGCAAGGATCTCGTCGCGGCCTCGGCCACCCCGTTGATCCTGGCCATCCTCAAGGAGGGCGAGAGCTATGGCTACGCCATCATCAAGCGCGTGGCCGAGCTGTCGGGCGGCGAGCTCCACTGGACCGACGGCATGCTGTACCCCGTGCTCCACCGCCTCGAACGCAACGGCTTTGTTTCGGCCGGCTGGGGGCGATCGGAGTCCGGGCGGCGGCGCAAGTACTACCGGCTCACGGACAGGGGCGAGGAAGAGCTGGCGAGCCAACGACGGCAGTGGCAGGTGGTGGACTCCGCGCTGCGGCAGATGCTGTTTCGTTCCTTCCAGCCGGTGCCTCAGGGAGGCTGACTCGTGTCCCAGGAAACCAACCACTCAACTTCAGGAAACCACACCTCGCTGGAGGAAGGTATCGCCGAGTGGCGCTCCTACCTCCGGCCTCGGCGGGCAATCCATTCCGTGGACGCAGACGAGCTGGAAGATCACCTTCGCGGCCAGGTCAGCGCGCTCCTCGAGGCGGGGCTCTCGGAAGACGAGGCCTTCCTCATCGCCGTGAAGCGGATTGGCGAGCTCGATGAGATCTCCCGTGAGTTCGCCCGGGAATACTCTGAGCGGCTCTGGAAGCGGCTCGTCGTCACTCCCGACGGCGAAGACAACAAGGGCAACGGCAGGGACATCCTGGTGGCGGTCGCCCTGGCGTGTGCCGCGGCAGCAGCCATCAAGGCCCCCGAGTTGCTCGGCCTGAGTATGGACTGGAACGAAGAGTTCTACGCGCGCAACCTCAGTCTCTTCGTGCTCCCGTTTCTGGCGGCCTTCTTTGCGTGGAAGCGGGCTCTCACCCCAGTGGGCCGACTGTGGCTGACAGCGCCGTTCCTGGTGGCGGCGGTGGCGATCAACCTCATGCCGTTTGCACTCGGAGGGCACACCGAGGCCCTGGCGGCTCTGCACCTGCCGATGGCGCTTTGGTTTGCCGTGGGCTACGCCTACGCCGCAGGCCGCTGGCGCGATCACGATCAGCGCATGAACTACGTACGCTTCTCCGGCGAGTGGTTCATCTACTACTCCCTCATCGCCCTCGGGGGTGGCGTGCTGATGGGACTCACCATGTTCGTCTTCGACGCCATCGGTGTGGACGCGGGGAATCTCGTCGGGTACTGGATCCTGCCTTGTGGCGCCCTCGGCGCCGTGGTCATCGCGGCATCGCTCGTCGAGGTCAAGCAGAGCGTGATCGAGAACATGGCCCCGGTGCTGACGCTGATCTTCACGCCGCTCTTCACCCTCGTACTGCTAGCGTTCCTGGGAGCCGCGGCGCTGACCGGAAGCGGCGTTGCCGGAGATCGCAATGTGCTCATCGGCTTCGACCTACTGTTGGTCGTGGTGGTGGGCCTGATCCTCTACGCCATCTCCGCCCGGGACCCACAGAGACAGCCGGGACTCTTCGACGCCCTCCAGCTCGTCCTTGTCGTGTGCGCCCTATTGGTCGATGCCATCGCGCTGTGGGCCATCGCCGCCCGTATCTCGGAGTTTGGTTTCAGCCCCAACAAGGTCGCAGCTCTGGGTGAGAACCTCATCCTGCTGCTGAACCTCGGATGGTCCGCCGTGCTCTACGGACGGTTCCTCACCCGGCGGGTGGCGTTCGCGAAGCTCGAGCGATGGCAGACGGCGTATCTCCCCGTCTACGCGCTGTGGGCGGGGGTGGTGGTGCTCGTCTTCCCGCCGCTGTTCGGGTTCCGGTAGGCACAACAAGGCCCCGGCGGTGAGCCGCCGGGGCCCCCAGACTCCTACCCAGTCCGGATCAGGCCAGGTCGAACCGATCGAGGTTCATGACCTTGTCCCAAGCAGCCACGAAGTCATGCACGAACTTCTCCTCTGAGTCGTCACACGCGTAGACCTCAGCAAGGGCTCGGAGCTGGGAGCTCGAACCGAAGACGAGGTCGACGCGGGTCCCGGTCCACTTGACCTTGCCCGTAGCACGGTCGCGTCCCTCGAACGTGCCGTCCGCAGCTTCCTTCCACTCCGTGCCCATGTCGAGCAGGTTCACGAAGAAGTCGTTGGTCAAGGTCCCGGGTCGGTCGGTGAACACGCCGTGCTTGGACTGACCGACGTTGGCGTTCAGGGCGCGCAGCCCGCCGACGAGCACCGTCATCTCGGGGGCGGTCAGCGTCAGCAGCTGCGCCCGGTCCACCAGCAGGTGCTCCACGATGGGGTCCTGACCGTGCGCGAAGTAGTTCCGGAACCCATCCGTCTTCGGCTCGAGCACGGCGAAGGAGTCGACGTCGGTCTGCTCCTGCGACGCGTCCGCGCGCCCCGGAGTAAAGGGGACCGTCACGGCGTAGCCTGCGTTCTTCGCAGCCTGCTCGACGGCGGCACAGCCGCCGAGGACGATCAGGTCCGCGAGCGAGACCTTCTTGCCGCCGGACTGGGCGTCGTTGAAGGCCTTCCGGATCCCCTCGAGAGCACCCAGCACCTTCGCCAGTTGGGCCGGCTGGTTGACCTCCCAGTCCTTCTGCGGCGCGAGGCGAATGCGCGCCCCGTTCGCCCCGCCGCGCTTGTCGGAGCCGCGGAACGTCGACGCCGACGCCCAGGCGGTCGCGACCAGCTCCGGGATCGACAGCCCTGATGCCAGGATCTGGCCCTTGAGCGCGGCAATGTCGTTGGCGTCGATCAGCTCATGGCCGACCGCGGGGACGGGGTCCTGCCAGATCAGCTGCTCCTTCGGAACCTCCGGGCCGAGGTAGCGCGAAATCGGTCCCATGTCGCGGTGGGTCAGCTTGAACCACGCCCGGGCGAAGGCGTCCGCGAACTCCTCCGGGTTGTCGCGGAAGTGCCTCGCGATCGGCTCGTAGATCGGGCCCATACGCATCGACATGTCCGCGGTGGTCATGATCGGCGGATGCTTTTTCGACGGGTCGTACGGGTCCGGCACCATGTCCTTCTCGGCAACGTCCTTCGCCTGCCACTGCCAGGCGCCCGCGGGGCTCTTCACCAGCTCCCACTCGTAGCCGAAGAGCATGTCGAAGTACCCATTGTCCCACTTTGTCGGATTTGGCGTCCAGGCGCCTTCGATCCCGCTAGTGTAGGCATCGCCGGCCTTGCCGCTGCCGAAGGTGCTCTTCCAGCCGAGGCCCTGCTCCTCGAGGCCCGCACCCTCGGGCTCCCGGCCGACGTATGGTTCCTGGGGTGAAGCACCGTGGCACTTGCCGAACGTGTGTCCGCCGGCGGTGAGCGCGACGGTCTCCTCGTCGTTCATCGCCATGCGCGCGAACGTCTCGCGGACGTCGCGCCCCGAGGCGACCGGGTCCGGCTCGCCGTTCGGCCCTTCCGGGTTGACGTAGATCAGGCCCATCTGAACGGCGCCGTATGGGTTCGCGAGCTCCCGGTCGCCGCTGTAGCGCTTGTCGCCGAGCCACTCGGTCTCGGTGCCCCAGTCGATGTCCTCCTCCGGCTCCCAAACGTCCTCGCGCCCGCCGCCGAAGCCGAATGTCTTGAAGCCCATCGACTCCAGGGCGCAGTTGCCGGCAAGGACCATCAGGTCGGCCCACGAGATCTTGCGGCCGTACTTCCGCTTGATTGGCCACAGCAGCCGCCGGGCCTTGTCGAGGTTGGCGTTGTCGGGCCAGCTGTTCAGCGGTGCGAAGCGCTGCGTGCCAGTGGATGCGCCACCACGGCCGTCGTGAATGCGGTACGTGCCGGCGCTGTGCCACGCCATGCGGATGAAGAGCCCTCCGTAGTGACCCCAATCCGCCGGCCACCAGTCCTGTGAGGTCGTCATCAGCTTGAACAGGTCCTTTTTCACGGCCTGCAGGTCGAGGCTCTTGAACTCCTTGGCATAGTCGAACCCCTCGCCCATGGGATCGCCCGCGGGCGGGTTCTGGTGGAGCACCCTCAGGTTGAGCTGATTCGGCCACCAGTCGCGGTTGGTCGTCGCCTTCTTGTGGTGTCCGCCCGTCACCGGGCA
Source organism: uncultured Thermoanaerobaculia bacterium (assembly GCA_964552395.1). Classification (GTDB taxonomy): domain Bacteria; phylum Acidobacteriota; class Thermoanaerobaculia; order Thermoanaerobaculales; family Sulfomarinibacteraceae; genus JAJDNH01. Next base: position 35,060 of record CAZKGM010000010.1, read on the forward strand.
CTTGCTGCTGGCATCATCTGACATGTCATTTCTCCTTATGGTTGGTTGGTCTGATCATGAGCTGCTGCTCTGTCCGTGGCGCTGTCGTCGCTCGTGCGCAGAAGGCGTGGGACGGCAGCGGTTCCAGCTTGGGCGAGGCACTCGGGGCAGCGGCCCCAATAGATCACCTCGGCCTCATCGATCTCGTAGCCCACATCGTCGACGGGGATCAGGCACGGTGCGGCGCCGACAGCGCAGTCGACGTCGACCATCCGGCCGCACGTGCGGCAGATCAGGTGATGATGGTTGTCCCCTGTCCGGTCCTCGTAGCGCGCCGGCGACCCGGCGGGCTGGATGCGCCGGATCAGACCCTTGTCGGTCAGGACGCCGAGGGCGTCATACACCGCTTGGCGGGAGATGACGCCGATCTCGGCCCGTACGACCTTGGCGACATCGTCTGCCGTACCGTGCGGTCGAGCCGACACCGCAGCCAGAACGGCCAGGCGTTGAGCCGTGACCTGGAGACCGTGTCGGCGGAGCAGATCGGCTGGGTCGTCATACATAAATACAGTATGAATCTGATTGTTGACTTTGTCAAGGATCTGCTACAGCCCAGTTCCTTTCGATGGCAGCTCACCCGCTTTGTAGTTGCTGACTGCGGAACCGACCTTGGTAACCCGGCCGACGATCTCGTGGCCGGCGACAACCGGGTAAACCATGGGCATCGACGACCTCGCCGCTCAGTCGCCCGAACAGATCGATGGCGCAGTCCCGGGCGCCGGCGTCACTCAGTCGAGATTCAGCTTCCTCATGAGCGCCGCATGGCGCGGGTCGGCCTCGAGGCTGCGGAGCAGCGGATCGCCCTTCACCTCGTTGAAGCCGCCATCGCGCTGGGCATAGGCTCGGTCGAGCCAGGCGAACGCCGTGTCCACATCGCCGCGAAATGCGCAGACCTCGGCGATCTGGAAGGCCGCGTCGTCCTGGTCCTTCTCGATGAGCCGGCCCAGGGCCGCGTCGGACTCGCTCTCCCGGCCGAGGGCGTGGTACGCGAGAGCCTTGCCGAAGAGGCGCCAGAAGGGGTCCCTCTCCTGCTGTGCCTCCTCGAGCGCCGCCGCCGCCTGCGACCGCCCGAGCCAGACCCGCGCGAGGAACGCGTGCGCGGACGGGAACTTGGGGTTGAGCTCGAGCGCCTTGCGGAACGCAGCCTCCGCAGCGTCGAGTCGCCCGGCGTAAAGGGCGTGCAGGCCGAGGTTGCTCTGGCCCGTTACGCTCAGGGGATCGAGCCGAGCGGCGCGCTCATCGAGCTGGATGGCCTCGTCGAAGCGGCCCAGTGTACCGGCCAGGGCGGCTGCCCGGCGGATGACCATGGCGTTCCCAGGCTCGAGCGTGAGCGCCTTCTCGTAGGCGGCATCCGCCCCGGACCAGTCCCAGTCGTGGGAGACGCGTATCCAGCCCAGGGCCGCCCACGCTACCGCGAGCTCGGGATCGAGCGCGATGGCCTTCTTGGCGTCCTCGCGCGCCTTCGCGTAGCCCTCCTCCACCGGGACCGCGCCGAGGTCGGCCTGGTTACTGTGCGCGTCGGCCAGGCCCACCCAGCCGAGGGCGTACCCAGGGTCGAGCTGCAAGGCCTGCTGGTAGTATGAGATCGCCTGCTCCAGGTCGCTCGGGGTTCGCCGGCTGGCGAGGTACCGCCCCTGCAGGTAGAGGTTGAACGCCTCGGCGTTGCCGCCGGGTGCGGCAGCCGGCGCTCCTCCACTTCCCATCAGCTTGACCTGCAGCGCACTGGAGACCGCGCGCGCGATGTCGTCCTGCACCGCGAAGATGTCGTCGAGCTCGCGGTCGTAGCTCTGCGACCACAGCGCGAAGCCGTCGGCGGCGTTCACGAGTTGCGCGGAAATCCGGAGGTGGCGCCCCTCCTTGCGCACGCTCCCTTCCAGGATGGTTGCCACCCCGAGCGTGCGGCCGATGACCCGCAGGTCCTTGTCGTCTCCCTTGAACTGGAACGATGAGCTCCGCGCCGCCACTCGCAGCCCCGGGACCTGGGCCAGCGTATCGAGCAGCTCCTCGGCGAGGCCGTCGGTGAAGTACTCCTGGTCCTTGGCCGCGCTCATATCATCGAAGGGCAGGACCGCGATCGAAGGGGGCGCCTTCGCGGCCGCGGCCCCGACGTGGGGATGCTCCCGCCACACCTCACGACCGACCAGGACGACAGCCGTCGCCAGCGCTAGCGCGCCGGCCGCCGCGGCCATCCTGAGCCCACTCCGCGGGCGGCGGGTGCGCGCCGGGACGGCCGTCGCCGAGTCCCGCAGCAGCCGCTTGAGGTCCGCCTTGATCTCCGCCGCGCTCTGGTAGCGGAGCGCCCGGTCCTTCTCGATTGCCTTGGTGATGATCCGCTCCAGCTCGGGAGGAACGTCGGGGTTCAGGCGGACCGGCGCCACCGGCTGCCGGTGGAGGATGCTGTCCACCGTCTGAATCGAGCTCTCGCCCCTGAACGGCGGAGTCCCCGTGACCATCTCGTAGAGGACCACCCCGAAGGAGAACAGGTCGGCGCGGAGATCCACCTCCCGGCCCCACGCCTGCTCCGGGGACATGTACTCGATGGTCCCCACCGTCGTCCCGGGCACCGTGAGCTGCCCGGGCCGGGAGAGGGTCTCGCCACGCTGGGCGTCGCCGGCTCCGTAGAAGCTCGCCGGGCCGACCTTCGCGAGGCCGAAGTCCAGGAGCTTCGCCTCGCCCCGCTCGGTGACGAAGATGTTCGCCGGTTTGATGTCCCGGTGCACCATCCCGGCGGCGTGTGCGGCTTCGAGCGCATCGACGATCTCCACCGCCAGCTGGATCGCCTGTTCGGTGGGCAGCGGCCCGCCGGCGATGCCCGCCTTCAGCGTCTGCCCCCGCATCAGCTCCATCACGATGTAGGGCCTGCCGTCCTCCTCACCGATGTCGTGAATGGTGCAGATGTGGGGGTGGTTGAGCGCCGAGGCCGCCCTCGCCTCGCGCTCGAACCGCTGGAGCATCTCGTCGTCCGATCCCATCTCGTCCGGCAGGAGCTTCAAGGCTACATGCCGCCCGAGATTGGTGTCCTCGGCCTCGTAGACGAGACCCATGCCGCCGCCTCCGAGCTTCGCGAGAATACGGTAGTGCCCCAAGGTGCGACCGATCACCTACTCAATCTAACACCTCTCCTCCCGTAGGTGCCGCCTATCACCCTCTCAAAGCGGCGCTTGCGGAAGACACGACGTCCATGGGTGCCATCCTCGGCGGCGTTCGGCACAGCCACGGGCCAAGGGCCGGGGAGGGCGACTGCGCCACCACGCGGCTACCTCCTCCGCCTCACGGCGTGCGCGCCTTCGTCAGAGGGCGGGGGGCGGCCTGCATCCACCTCGCTCCTGAGGTCGGGGCGCTCGCGTGTAAAGGCGGACGGGCGGTAGCGAGTTAACTCTCGGCGAAGAGGGCGTTGAACACAGGCCAGCTCGCCGCCTCTCGTTTTCCGGCAGGCGGCACAGCTGCTCGCCGATCACAACATGCACACCCGGTCCCGGCCGGCACGCTTCGCCATGTACAGTGCTCGATCGGCCCGCTCGAGCGCCCCCCTCAGCTTCTCCTCGGGCTCGACAGCGACCACACCGAAGCTCGCCGTGACCTTCAGGGGCTCGAGGCGAGGGCCCCACTTCGCCGTCGCCAGGCTCTCCCGGAGGCGTTCGGCCACCACCGCCGTGGCGTCGCGGTCGGCGTCCCGCACCAGCACGGCGAACTCCTCGCCGCCCAGACGCCCGAACAGGTCGATGCCGCGCAGTTCCCGGCGACAGATCTCCCCAACCGCTGCGAGAACGGCGTCGCCGGCGGCGTGCCCGAGGCTGTCGTTGACCGCCTTGAAGTGATCGATGTCGAATGTCAGCAGTGAGATCGCCCTCGGGTTCCGATGTCGGTCGGCAAGCGCTTCCTCGGCGGCCGCGAGGAAGGCCTGGCGGGTGCGCGCTCCGGTCAGCTGGTCGAAGGTCACCAGGTTGAGCAGCTTTCGGTTGTCCACATACAGACGTGGCACCGTCAGGTTGAAAAGGCCTGCGCCGGCGATCGTGATCATCGCCGCCTGGTAATTGAAGGCCTGCTCCGTCAAGCCGAGCGACCGTGTCAGGGCCACCACCGCCGTCGCCAGGACAGCCACGGCAATGACGGTGCGAAGCCCTCCTTCGGTGTGGGCAATCCACATCAGCGGCACGATGACGACGTACACCAACAGGGCCGCCGGGACGCCGAACTCGCCGACGGCGGCGAGCTCACCGACGCAAAGAACGACCGTGAGTGTGACGGCGAGCTTCACCACGAAGCCGCCAGCCGGCGTGCCTGACGGCCCCAGGCGCTTGAGGCTCGCGGACCAGCCGGAGGACGGCAGCCCCAGGGCGTTGGTAGCCCGGTCGATGAGAACCAGGAATGCGGGAGCCAGGGTGACGACCGCGACCAGGTCGCCGATCCACCACGGAATCAGATCCGCGGTAAACCCGCCCTCCGCCGCGCCCGACAGGACCATGCTGCCGATGCCCGCAACCGCCGCCAGCAGGGCGGACCCGGAGGAGATGGTGAGAAACCCGACCACCGACAGTGGCGTCCCGAACCGCTCCCCTTTGTCCAGGCGGTCGAAGAGCCCGGCGCCCAGCCAGTACGCCAGGCAGTGTGCGACGCAGAAGGCGAGGCCTGTGACCAGAACCGCGAGCAAGCCACGCTGATCCCCGTGCAGGGAGGCCCACTCGAAGTTGGTGACCAGAACGCCGGTCGTGACGGCGGGGAGCGCAAACCGGCCCTCGGCCAGGAACAGGGCGAACGTCATCGCGGCCGGCGGAAACCACAGGCTGGAGAAGGCCGACAGCTCGAGGATGCGGCCGAGCTGCCAGGTCCCAATCCAGCACAGGGCGAGACCGGCCTGGAGAACCCAATACCGCTGAGATCGCACGCGATCGAACATTGCATTTCCCGCAGCGGGCGCCGTGGAAGCAGACCCGATCCCTGAGGTTAGCACGCATCGGAAACCTGGATCGGCTCCCTCAAAGCGGTGGCGGGTCGTGCGAGGATGGCGAGCTCGTACCTCCCTCGATTGAGCCTCCCGCCCACTTGAACCCCTCGATCACGCACGGCCCCGTCAGCGGTCGCAGGTAGGGGTAGGTGTAGAACCGCCTGGCAATCGATAAGGCTCATCAGGTACCGCGTGACCCGAACCGACATCGGTGCACGGTGAATGCCGGCCTCCACGTCCTCCAAGAAATCCTCGTGCATCAGGGTGCCATTGACCTGCCGCAGGTTCCGTACCGACAAGATGGTCGAAGGTGGACCGCAGCTCTGCAGGCTCTCCGACCAGGCCGGAAACAAAAACCCCCTCCCGAAGGAGGGGGTTGTACCGGCGTGCTGAGAGTCCTACCAGCCGCTACCTGCGTTATCCCGGTCACGGTTCTTGGACTGGGCAACGTCGACCTTGATGGTACGTCCATCCAGCTCGGTCTGGTTGAGGGCTGCAATGGCCTTATCGGCCGACTCGTCGTCGGCAAAGGTCACGAAACCGAAACCGCGCGAGCGGCCGGAATCGCGATCGGCGATGACTGTTGCTTCGGTGACCTCACCGTGGGGCGCGAACGCCTCACGCAGGCCTTGGTCATCAGTGTTCCAACTCAGGCTTCCAACAAACAGCTTCTTCGACATCTCGTCTCTCTCGTTTCCTGGGGGCTCCGGCTTTGCCGGCGGTCCCCTGTTTCCTCATTGTGGCGGGCCTGCTGCCCGCCGAATCGCCGGCCGACCACGGTGGTCGGCCTGATACGTCTCTGATCTCAACTCAAGCTCGGGCTCCACGCTTCGAGCGCGACTGTCCGGACCCTGATCGTCTTGAGCTCTCGCTCGCTGCCCGGTCTGCGCCTCGCCGCCGGTGCCTTCGAGGGGCATCCGGCTGCGTGCCCCGGTTCACCTGCCCGACTCGGCGGTCAGCTCTGTCGACCGTCTCCCGGCCCAAGCTAGGTTGCAGACGGAGCTCGAAGCCGTCGATCTTTCGGCGCTCGATCCGCCGCCCGACCGTTTGCTCAATGGCCCTCATCTCGCCCTCCTCAGCCGGCGACACGAAGGTCAGGGCGTCGCCCGTGGCGCCGGCGCGGGCCGTCCGTCCCACGCGGTGGACGTAGTCGTCGGGCTGCCCCGGGACGTCGAAGTTGATCACGTGCGGCAAGGCTTCGACGTCGATGCCGCGGGAGGCCACGTCGGTTGCCACCAGAACCCGGATGCGGCCGGCCTTGAACGCCGCCAAGGCGGATTCGCGCTGCGGCTGGGAGCGGTTGCCGTGGATGCGGTCACAGGGAATGCCCTCTCGGTCAAGGTACTTGGCCAGGCGGTTGGCACGGTGCTTGGTGCGGGTGAAGACGAGCGCAGTCTGCACCTCACGGTGCAGCATCTCGAGCAGCAGGCCCTTCTTGAGCTCCTCGGGAACTGACATGACCGCCTGGCGGATGCCGGTCGCTGGCGCCGTCCGACGCTCGATGTCGAGCCGGATGGGCTGGGTGAGCAGGTCACGGCTGAGAGCCACGATCGGGCGCGGCAAGGTGGCCGAAAAGAGCATGGTCTGCCGGCGTTCGGGAAGCTTGGCAAGGATCCGACGGATATCGGGCAGAAAGCCCATGTCGAGCATGCGGTCGGCCTCGTCCAGCACCAGCACCTCGAGCTGATCAATGCGGAACCACGGCTGCTGCATGTGGTCGAGCAGGCGGCCTGGGGTCGCCACCACGACGTTGACTCCCGAACGTAGAGCCCTCACCTGTGCCGCCGGCTTGACGCCGCCGAACACTGTTGCCGAAGTGATCCGGCCATGCCGGCCCAACGCCACGAAGTGCTCGTGCACCTGGGCGGCGAGCTCTCGCGTCGGGGTGAGAACGAGAGCGCGGGTTCCTGTTCTGCCTGCCGACCTCGTCAGGCGCTGCAGGATCGGCAGGACAAAGGCTGCGGTCTTGCCGCTTCCGGTCATCGCGGACGCGAGAATGTCGCGACCGGCGAGGGCCGGCGGCAGGGCAGCGGTCTGAATGGGAGTGGGCTTTTCGAAGCCCATATCGGAGATCCCGCGCACCAGGGCGGGATCGAGTTGAAGGTCATTGAATCTCAAGGGGCAATGGCTCTTTCTGCACGCGCACGACTGACTATCGCAGGTGCGCTGCGTGTCATTTCCGGCTGGGTTGTGAACGGGAGAATCGCCGGGGGGACTGCCGTTCGGGTCATCGAAGGACCCTGCAAGTTTCAAACCGGCCGCTGCAGTGACACCGTTTGTCCACTCGCAGCCGATCAGACATCATCCCACAACAACCGGCAAATAGCAAGTAATTCCCACAAGGGAGTTTGGAAGCATCGTGCATGTCCTGTCAGGACATGATGGAAGGCGGAGCTGGTTCTCAAGGTCGAGACCGACGACGATGCCCCGCCGATCGAGGTAGGTCAGGGCGAGGTTCGGCGCACCCGAGCCGAGCACGGCGACCGGCCCATCGCACTCTGTCCCGCACCGATCCAGTGATGTGGCGGCCTCCTCGAGCCACACGACCTGGCCGCGCCACCAGGGGGTGATACGCTCTTGGACCCAATCCCTGGCCGGACCCCCCTCGACCGCTCCCACGGCCACGATCGCCGCCAGCATTACACCGGTGGCAACGTGGCTCCGGAGGGATCCCCTCAGCCTGTGGAGCTGCAGGGCGAGCTGGACGCTGAGGAGTCCCGCCAGCGGATCAAAGAGGTCGATGGCCTAGTCGTCGTGCCAGACGAAACCGAAGAGGGCGAGTGGCCCCAGGGCGGAGAGCAGGAGCGTGAGGATCCGGTAGATGTCGACGAGGTGGGACCGCCCGAACATCCGGGCCCCGACCGCGGCCAGGTAGGGCGTGAGCGGGAGCTCGGCGTTGACCCGCCTCTCCACCGGCAACAGGCTCGGCACCCGGGGGTCGAGGATGTTCCAGCTGTCGTCCTCCAGGTACTGCTGGGCGATCGCGAGACAGTCCCCCTGCTTCCACGAGTGAAAGCCAAATGGCATGTCGTGAGCCATCGGCACAAAGATCGGCCCCCAAAGGGCGGCCATCACCAACACCGCCACCAGCCAAGGGAGCCAACCGAGCTTCCGCACTACAGCGCCTACGATACTGGGAGCACACCAGGAAGGGAAGCGGCGCGGCGGAGCCCGAGCTCCCCCTGGTAGGATGAGCCCGAGACAAGGGGCAGCAAGGAGACCCGATGAGCTGTCGAGTCCGAAAGGTCCCGCCGCCAACTCCTCGCGGGACACGAGCGGCGGCGCAACCGGTCGTCATCGTCAGCGGCCTGCCACGATCCGGCACCTCGATGGCCATGAAGATGCTCCACGCCGGGGGCATGGAGGTTCTGACCGACGGCGTCCGACGCGCCGACGAGGACAACCCCGAAGGGTACTTCGAGCTGGAGCGCACCAAGGAGCTGGCCGAGGCCGGCGACCTCCGCTGGCTCCACGGCGCCCGCGGCAAGGCCGTGAAGGTCATCTCCTACCTCCTTCCGTACCTTCCGGACGACCTCGACTACCGGGTCGTATTCATGACCCGTGACCTCGAGGAAATCCTGGCCTCCCAGGCGCGCATGCTCGAGCGGCGCGGGGAGCCTCCCGGGGCTTCCCCCCTGGAGATGAGGCGGGGGTACGTGGATCACCTCGTCAAGATCCGGACCATCCTGAGTCTCCGTGCCTGCTTCGCTATCCTCGAGATCGACTACCGCCAGGCCATCCATGAACCTGAGCGGGTCGCCGAGCGTCTGCGGGAGTTCGTCGACCTCCCTCTCGACACCGACCGCATGGCCCGCGCCGTCAACCCGAGCTTGTACCGGAACCGTGGAGACGCCGAGAGCAGCGCGGGATCGTCGGATCAATAGCCGTCGCGGCCCTTCCTCCGCCACAATAGCCACCGCTCGATAGCCTCCCCTCCTGCGCCATCTGCCGGCGCGACTCGGAACCGCAATCCCTACACTCCACCATACCGACCGAGCGGGTCCCGACAGAGGTCGAGAATCGGCACGCGATTCGGCCGCAATGGATCGCCCTCAGCCCGCTGCTATAATCCGTGACGCTCATGTCATGATACCCGAGCTCGGAGCAATCTTCGTGAAGGACGCTGGCCGGCGACCAAGAGGGCACAGTTTCATTCTCCTCGTCATCATCGTGGCGGCCACTGCGGTTGTCTCGGTGATCGGGTCCCTGCAGATCCGGAATACGGCTCTGTCGTTCGACGGGGGGATGAACGCCCAGGTCGCGCTGAGTCTTGTCGAGGACGGGCGGTACGCAGCTCGCTACCGAGGCCTCCATGACTTCGACCATCGTGTTCAGACCGGGCCGACCCTGATTCTCCCAGTGGCCGTCGTCTACAAGGTTCTCGGTGCCGGCGAAACCGTTCTCCAGCTCCCGAGCCTGGCCTATCTCATGCTCCTCTTCGTGTTCGCCACTTTCTACGCGGGACGCCACGCGGGACCAACCGCGGCCGTTCTGACGGCGATCCTGATCCTGCAAACGCCCCGGCTCTTCGACTTCGGTCTCCGCCTGTACGGGGAGGTGCCGGCGCTTGTCTTCTTCTTGGCCGCTCTTCTCCTGCTGGACTGCATGACCTCCCGACCCGGAAGATCCATCGCGATGGCAGCCGGCGCCGCTTTCGGGCTGTCGGTCCTCACCAAGATCATGATGTTGATCTCGGTCGCCGGGCTGGGAATGGCCTTCGTGGTCGACCGCTGGCTTCTCCGACGGACATCAGTTCGGAGCTGGGGCTCGATACTGGCGGGCTTCGTCCTCGTTCACCTTCCGTTCGAGGCGTACAAGCTGGCAACCCTCGGCCCGCGGGTCTACTGGGAGTGGTGGTCGACGATGGCGCGGCGGACGTTCGCCCAGGGAACCTCGTACGGGATGCCGATTACCCTGCACGGGGCCCACAAGCTGGAAGGTCATCTCGAGATTCTGGTCCGCAAGTCGCGTCTTCCCGAGCTCTCTCTTGTCGTGTTCTTGGTGACCTCGACATTGCTGGTCGCCGCTCTTCTGGCGCGTCGGTGGAAGGAGTCGCGCAGCGAGAAGGCGGTCCCCTTCTCGATCTTGGTGTTGGCGTCGGCCGCGGCCCTCAACCTTCTCTGGTGGCTCACCCTTTCACCGACAAGCCATACGTGGCTTCGCCGTGCCTTCCCCGGCCTGATCCTCCAGGAGATCGTGGCGGCCGCGGCTCTCACCTGGGGTATCGCGGTCCTTCTACGGCGTCCAAGCGCCACGGAGCGATCTCCGACCCACCTCCCCCGCTCACTGTGGCCGGTCGCGGTTCTGACGGCTGTCCTCGTGCTTGGAGCGGGAAGCCTTCTGTGGCACGGCCTCCCTCAGTTGCGACTTCGCCGACACCCGACCGCCGAGCGCGTGGGCACCGACGCCATGGCAGATACGATCCGCCATCTCAACCGCGATGTCGTTCTCTACGCCCGCGGTTGGTACCAGGCGCCGGTACTGGCCGCGCTCACGGGGAGGGTGTTGAAGGACTTCAACCAGTTCCCCCTGTCGTCGTACGGCAGGCCCCTCTCCTACACCTTCTTCGTCGTCGACGCGGCCCTTTATCGGAACGAGCCCGAGCAGGTGGAAGAGGTCCTCGAGCGCAGCCGCAGCTCGCTGGTTCGCAGGGTCGGGGAGTTCTTCTTGTACCGCCTCGACGAGGTACTACCCTACCGACCGATCCCGGCCCCCCGGGATGCCAGAGAGCTCCTCAGCGTATTCAAACCGGAGCTCGACGAGTACCGGTTCGCTTCCGGAATCGGGGACAACCCGGAGTGGAAGGCGGTCTCGCGTGCGGTCTGCGGCGTCCTCCTGAAGCCGGAGAATCTCCGATGCCTGCACGTCTGCGTGTGGGTCCCACCGGACATGGGACCGCGGCCCCACTTCGAGGTCCGCGTGGACGGAACGCCGGTTGCCGCTGTGAGCCTCCGGGGTGTGGAACGCTGGGACGAGGTGATCGACTTGCCGGACGGCGTCCCCGAGCGGAGGGAGTCGGCCCTGGTCGAGCTCTGGATGAGACGCGACGGTGAACAGCGGCGGTTCGTCTTGCGGCCGTCCACTGGGAAGTTCGTCGTCGAGGAGGTGGGGTTCGTGGCTTGCGAGGCTCGACGGGCATCCGAGGTCTCGCGCGGGAAAATCGGTCTTCCGGTCGCGATCGTAGGGGCCCCTTGAGAGTCCTCAGCGTCGCCACCACCCACCCCCGCTTTCCCGGTGATGGCGAGCCCGCGTACGTACTCGAGGTCAACCGCGGCCTGGCTGCTCTCGGTCACCAAGTTACAGCCCTTCTGCCTCACGCACCCGGCGCGCGCCTCGCTGAGACAATGGACGGCATTGAGATCCGCCGTTTCAGGTACTTCCTTCCGCCCTCGCTGCAGAAGCTCTGCTACAACGGCGGCATCCTCCCGAATCTGCATCGCAGCTGGACGGCACGGGTCAACCTGCCGTTCTTCCTTGCGACACAGGCAGCCGCGGTGGCACGGGAGGTCCGTCGCTCCTCGCCGGACCTCGTGCACTGCCACTGGCTCATCAGCAGCGGGCTCATGGGAGCCCTCGCGGCGGGCGTCCGAAACCGTCCGCTCGTCGTCAGCGCGCACGGCAGCGACGTCTACCTCCAGAACCTGCTCTTTCAGACCGCCAACCGGTTCGTCCTCGAGCGCTCACAGGTCTGCACGGTCAACAGCCGGGGCACCCGCGCCCGCGTCCACAGCATCGATCCCGGCGCTCGAACCGAGATCGTGCCCATGGGTGTTCACCCTTCCCGCTACGGTCCACACCTGGCCTCTCCCGAGGCGCGGCGCAACATGGGAGCAGGCCGACCGCAGATCCTCTTCATCGGGCGGTTCTCCCGCCACAAGGGGATCGGCCACCTGGTCAGGGCCATGCCGGAGATCGTGCGCGCTCACCCGTCCGCTCGACTCGCCCTGATCGGGTTCGGTCCCGAGGAAGTGACCATCCGTCGCACCGTGGCCAGTGCAGGGGTCGAGGATCGGGTCCGCCTGGTAGGCCGAATCCCCCACTCCGAGGTGCCCGCGTACCTCGCCTCTGCCGACCTCGCCGTTCTGCCGTCCGAGACGGTTGAGGGGCTGGGCGTGGTACTGTTGGAGGCCCTGGCCAGTGGCACGCCGGTCGTTGGATCGCGGGTCGGTGGAATCCCCGACGTCATCCGCGACGGCGTCACGGGTCTGCTGTGCAGGCCCGGGGACCAGGAGGACCTGGCAGCGAAGTGCATCGACCTGCTCGAGGACGAGGAGCTGCGCCGACGCACGACCGAGGCCGGACGACAACTGGTGACCGAGGTCTTCAGCTGGGAACGGATCGCCCTCAGGTTCGACGAGATCTTCCGCCAACTTCTGGAGACTGGGGCCTCCCCGGACCCTCCTCACGATCCTCCGGGACGCGCGCCATGAAGGTCCTTCACCTCACCGACGACCTGCAGGGGATGAGCGGGGTCAGAAGCTACCTCATCCAGCTGCGCGAGCACCTGCGGCCCCGCGGCATCGAGTGCGAGCTTTCCACCCAGGAGCCCGGCGGCCGCCTCGCCGGCGTTCTCTCCAGGTGGTTTAGTCTCCGCCACCGGAGGACGCTGGCCGACCGCATCCACACAGATCGGCCGGACATCGTGCACGCCCACAACCTCTGGATGCGGCTCTCCCCGGCGCCCCTTCTCACAGCCCGCCGCGCCGGCATCCCGGTCGTCATGACGGTTCACGACTACCACCTGGTCTGTCCGCGCAAGTGGATGATCACCGCGGCCGATCTCCCGTGCGAGACCGGCTTCGGTCCGCGCTGCCTGGTCTCGAACTGCCGCGGCAGGCCCGAGGGTTGGGCCTCCCTCCCGTACAACGACCTCCGATGGCTCAAGATAGGAGGGCACCGCCGGATGTTGAGCGCATGGGTCGACCTCTTCATCTCACCTTCCGAGCACCTCGCGTCCTGGCTCGCCAGCAACATGGACGTCAACGACCTGGTCACCGTACCCAACTTCACAGCCGCACCCGAGCAACCGCCTGGGCCACCGCTAGGGGCGCCGCCGTCGATCCTGTTCGCCGGACGTCTGAGCCGGGAGAAGGGCGTCCACGTACTCCTGGAGGCCATGCCGACAGTCCTTCGGGAGCACTCCGACGCGCTGCTGACTGTGGCCGGCGACGGACCGCGCCGACGGGACCTCGAGCAGATGGCACGGAGCTTGGGGCTCGAGGACCGGGTGCGGTTTCTCGGCCGGTGTTCCGGCGACCGGCTTCAAGACCTGTACGGGGAGACGAACCTCGTCGTCCTGCCATCTTTGTGGATGGAGAACTGCCCCGTCGCCGTGCTGGAGGCGATGGCCCACGGCCGGCCGGTAGTGGCTACCCGGATCGGCGGACTCCCCGAGCTCGTGCAGGACAGAGTCAGCGGGGCCCTCTTCGAACGGGGAAACGCCGCGGACCTCGCGGCCAAGATCCTGGCGCTTTTCTCAGACCCCAACCTCGTGCAGGCCGCCGGCGAGCAGGCACTTCTCTTGCACCGGACTCGGTTTACGCCCGAGATTCACATCCGGCGCCTGGAAGAGATCTATGAGTCGCTGCTCACAAAGAGGAAGTCGCGGTGAACCTCTGTCGCCTGGCGAACTCCGTGTTCTGTGCGCCACCCATCTCGTGGCTCCTACCGGCGCCGATGATTTGGGACCGGCAGGACCCGTTGCGGTTTCTTCGCAATCGCCTCCGCGGAGGAATCCAGTTCCTGGAGGGGCTCGTCACCTTCCCGCCCTACCTCGGACCGTGGGGCGCCCACCTCTAGAAGCACGTACGGATACCCTGGGCCCACCTCATCTGCCCCGAGAGACAACTCCCAGATCTGTGGCGAGAGATCCATCAACGGGAGGTCTCCCGGGGTCGGTTCCGGACAAGCGCAGCTCGGGCGCGTTGTATTATGGAAGCCGAGACAATCCCCGAGCTGTGGAGTCTGAACAGAATGACGATACGCCGATTCCTGGAAATGTTGCCCGCCGCGTCCCTCAAACCGGTCTCCGTGCGCCTGCACACGCCGGGAGGCCTCGCTGCGCCCCTGGTCCGGCTCCCATCGATCCCCGAGCACGTGGTAACCCGGTTGAGCGTCCTCTTCGAGCGGTCATGCTGATCCTCTGGCCGATCCGCCAACTCGAGCTCGAGCACAGCCAGTACCCGGGAATCATGGTGATCTCCGCCTCGCTGAAGGAGCGCGGGTTCCGGAGCGAGGTCGTTGCCGCCGATCTGGCCAGCGTCTGTGCACGGCTCAAGGACGAGAAAGACGCCATCGTCGGCTTCAGTAGCACGACGGCCTTCGCCTCGCACTACCTCGAGCTCGCCCGCCGCGTCAAGCAGCGGTTCCCTGGGGTCCTGACGGCCTTCGGCGGGGCCCACCCGACCTACTTTCCGGAGGTCATCCAGGAGGAGGGGGTCGACGTCGTCTGCGTGGGCGAGGGCGAGTACGCGATGACCGAGCTGGTCGAGACCAGGAGCCGCGGCGACGACCACACTTCGATCCGGAACCTCTGGGTCAAGCAGAACGGGACCATCCACAAGAACCCCCTCCGCCCGCTAGTGGAAGACCTCGACACGCTGCCGATCCCGGATCATCAGGTCTTCATGCGTGCGGCGCGCAAACCGCCGATTCACGCCATCGTGATGACCGGCCGCGGCTGCCCGTACTCGTGCACCTACTGCTACAACCACGCCTACCACAAGCTGTACGCCGGCCTGGGAAAGGTGGTCCGGCGCCGCAGCGTCGACCATGTCATGCGCGAGCTGAGACTGCTCAAAAAAGAGGGTTGCCGGTTCATCCGCTTCATGGATGACGTCTTCACGGTCTCTCCCGAGTGGATCCACGAGTTCTCGCAACGGTACCGAGCGGAGATCGGCCTCCCGTTCTCCTGCCTCGTCCGCGCGAACATGGTCAGCGACGACATGGTGAAGTGGCTCAAGGAGGCGGGCTGCCACCGGATCATGATGGGGATCGAGGCCGGGAATGACCGCCTTCGCAACGAGGTCTTCAAGCGCCGGATGACCCGCGAGCACATCCTGAATGCGGCCAGGATGATCCGCGGCGCCGGCGTCAAGCTGGTCACTGCCAACATCCTGGCCGTCCCGGGCGGCTCCCTGGCGGCGGACTGGGAGACCGTCGACCTCAACCTCGAGGCACGGCCGAACTACGGCTCCGCCTCGCTCCTCCAGGCTCTTCCCGGCACCGAGATCCACGAGATCGCCGAGCAGCTCAGCCTGTTGCAGGAGGACAACCTGGAGCAGCTCTCGACCGGCGGCTTCGGGTTCTCGACCGCCCTCCGCCACCCTGACCAGGCCGAGGCCAAGCAGGTCGAGAACCTGCACAAGTTCTTCCCGTTGCTGATCTGGTTCCCGTGGCTGAAGCCGCTGGTCCGGCTCCTGATCAAGCTGCCTCCGAACCGCCTCTACGAGGCCATGTACATGGCCTCGGTCAACTTCGGCACGCACCTGATCGCCATTCCGCCGCGGGTCGGGCTGCCGATGCTGGTCAAGAAGTTCACAGGAAAGCTCCTTCCCCGGAGACGGAATCGGCCCGCGACGGACGCTGCCGAGGCATGACCGGCCGCCGCAACATCCCTGGGATGCTCTCCCTGGTCATGGAGGCCCTTGGCGTGTACCTCCGGCACGCCGTCGTGGAACCCCTCCGCAGCGCTCCCTCGCTTCCCCGGGCCATGCACTACCTGTCGACGCACCGCTGCAACGCCCGCTGCGTCATGTGCGGGATCTGGAAGGAGGGCAACACGGCCGGGGAGGACCTGAGCCCCGCCGAGCTCGCACGAATCCTCGCCGATCCCCTCTTCTCGCGCATGGAGTACGTGGGCGTCAGCGGCGGCGAGCCGTTTCTCCGCAAGGACCTGGATCTCCTCCTCGAGGCGTTTCTCGGGGAGTGCCCGCGGCTCAAGCGCCTCAGCCTGACAACCAACGGGCTCATCCCCCAGCGGATGGAGGCCGTGCTGGCCGAGCTTGCCGACAACGCAAACGCGGCGGGTGTCCTCTTCGACGTCTCCGTATCCGTCCACGGAATCGGCGACACGCTGGGGCAGGTCTACGGTGTCCCCCACGCTTTCGAGAAGATGGAGCGTGGCGTCCGGCTGCTGCAGGATCTGCGGGAGCAGGGCCGCCTCACCTTCTCCTTCAACTGTGTCCTGCTGGCGGAAAACCTCGAGAACGTCCGCGACCTCACTCGGTGGGCCGGCGAACGCAGCATTCCGGTGAGCTTCGTCGTCGGAGAACAGCGCGACAGGTTTCGAACCGGCGGCCTGGAAGGCGCGTTCATCGGTGCCGAGCGTCAACACGAGCTGCTCTCCTTCCTGCGCTCGGTCGCCGACGACCCGGCCCAGGGCGCCCCGTCGGCGGTGAAGTACCGCGAGTTGGCCGACGTCCTCGAAGGCCGGAAGACGCGCCGCCTCTCCTGCTACTACGCCATGGGCGGACTGCTCCTCGGGCACGACGGCACCCTCTACTACTGCCCGCACAGCAGGGCGGTCGGCAACTGCCGTGACCGCGCACCAAACTCCATCTACTACGATCCCGAGAATCTGGAGTACAGGCGTCGCGAGCTGCGGCAGAAGAAGTGTCTCGTGTGCCCTCCGTACACCCGCACCCGTTGGGAGATCGAGAAGGACCTCCCGAAAATGCTCTCCGCAATAGTGCTCCGGCGGCTGCAAAGGAAGGAACCCCGTCTCGGATCGTGACCCACGTCCTGATCACCAACGCCTACAGCACCCGCAACCGGGGCGACGCAGCCATCATCCTGGGCATGCTGGAGAGCCTTCGCCGCACGGCCCAGCTCGGCGGCGCCGAGGTGGTTATCTCCTCGGCCGATCATCCCGCTGACCAGGGGGGTTACCCGGTGCAGGTCATCCCCTCCTTCCACTCCCTCATGAGCGCCACCCGCGGCGGCGGCAGGCTGCAGTGCCTGTACTTCCTCGTCGTCCTGCTGCCCGCAAGCCTTGTCTGGGCCCTGCTCCAACGCTGCTGTCACCTGCAGCTACCCGCGCCGTCCGGGTTCCGAACACTGATGCGCGCCTATGCAGCCGCCGATCTCGTCATCGCAGCCGGCGGCGGCTACCTCTACACCACTTCCAGGGTCAACGGCAATGTCATGCTCCTCATTCACCTTCACAGCTTCATGATGGGCCGCGTCCTCGGCAAGCCGGTGTACCTGTACGCCCAGTCGATAGGGCCTTTCGCGGCACGGTACCAGGAGCGGCTCGTGCGCGCCGCGCTGCGCGGCGTCCGGCTCGTCGAGGCCAGGGAACGCTGGACCGCGGAGCTACTGGCCCGGTGGGGCCTCGCGGCGCCGGTTCGCGAGGCCGCGGACGCGGCCTTCCTGCTCGGCGCGGACGCCCCTCGCATCGGTTTGCGGCGTGCGGAAGGAACCCTCCTCGTCGGTATGACCGTGCGCCGCTGGTACCGGGAAGACGATCGCCAGCAGGCATACGAACGAGCCATGGCCACGTTCATCGGCCAGCTCGTGGAGGAGCATCACGCGAAGATCGTTCTCCTCCCACAGGTCACGGTCCCCTCCAAGCACGATGACGACCGCCTGGTCGCCCGCAGGGTTCTCGACCTCGCAGGACACCCGGAGGCGGCCCGGCTTCTGGACGACGATCTCGCGGCCAATGAAATCAAGTGGGTCTGCGGCCGAATGGACCTCTTCGTGGGGACCCGCATGCACTCGAACATCTTCGCCCTCTCGATGGGGGTGCCCGTGATCGCCATCGCCTACCAGCCCAAGACGGTCGGTATCCTGGAGCAGCTTGGGCTGGAGGAGTTCGCCATCTCTATCGATGACCTGACCGCCGGCCGGCTGGCGGCTCTCTTCGGCCGCCTGCGCCGGGAGGAGACCATGGTTCGCGAGACACTTAGACGGTCGCTCCCTGCCGTCTGCGAGGCGGCGGAACGCGCCGGCCGGCTGATCGCCGAAGACTACGCGGCGTCACGTCCGGCCGGCGCCGCGGCGACGTCCTCATGACGGCTGCCCCCCGGGACGAGTCCGTCCGGGTCAGCATCGTCGTCGCCGCGTACAACGACCGCGACCGCTTGCACGAGTGCCTGCTCTCCCTCTCCCGCCAGCAGCACGCAGGCGGGGCCGCGCAGATCATCGTCGTCGACGACGGCAGCACAGACGGGACAGCAGAGATGGTTCGGAGGGACCACCCAGGCGTCCTCCTCGTGGAAGGGGACAACCGGGGAGCAGAGGTCGCCCGAAACCGGGGCGTGGATGCAGCCGGCGGCGAGATCATCGCCTTCATCGACTCGGACTGCACGGCCGAGCCCGGCTGGCTGCAGCGGATCGTCGACAGTCTGCGGGCGAATCCTCTGCTCGTCATCGGGGGCAGGATCGTCCACCGCGGGACGTTCTGGCAGCGGCTGATCGGTATTGCCGACTTTGGCGAGTACCAGGGGCCGACGGCGCGCGAGGTCCGAACCCTACCCACGTGCAGCATGGGCGTGTGGAAAGAGCTGTTCACTCAGGTTCGCTTCGACCCCCGTCTGCGACCCAACGCCGACACCCTGCTCTGCGAGGGGCTACGGCGGCTGGGTGCCACCCTCCGCTATGAGCCGGACATCGTTGTCCGGCACAACCCCACGGCGGGCGCCGCCGAACTCCTCGTCCGGGCCCGGCGCTACGGCAGGAGCTTTGTCGAGGCCAGGCGGCTGGATCCCAGCCTCCGTTGGTCCGCCTTCGTGAGGGCCGGCGCACCGGGCGTCATCGCGGCCACCCTCGGCCGGGCGCTCCTCGATGGCGCGCGCCTCCTACGCCACCGGAAGGCGGCGGGTTTCAGCTGCTGGGAGGTGCCGCCGGCCGCCGCCTGCCTTCTCCTACGCCGAATCGCCTCCCTACCCGAGGCCGTCAGGGCCTGTCGTAAGCACTGATCTCCCGACCGGCAGAGACGTCAGATCGGGGATTCCGGCAGCAGGGAAATGACCGAGCGCAGCTTGTGTGCCGGGCTCGTTCGCAGGCTATCCACGACCTCTACATCGATCCGCACCCCGTCGCCCATGAGGTTATACAGAGCCCGGCGGATCCCCTCCACATCGGCACCGTCGCGGCCGGCTCCGACCGTCGTCCGTACCACGATCCGGTCAAGCGTCTCCTGCACGACCTGCCACCTGCCCACTCCCATGGCGTGGTCGAGGACGAGGAAGAAGGGATGGGGTGTCAGCCGCCGCCCGGACGGCAGTAGCACGTAGTCGCCCGCCCTGCCGCACACCGAGTCGATCAGGGGAAAGCCGCGGCCGCACACCGGGGACCTGGCGGAGACCCGCACCACGTCTCCCTGGTCGTAACGGATCAGGGGCATCGTGAAGTTGCTGAGGTTGGTCACCACGACCTCGGCGTCCTCGCCCGGCCGGGCGGGCCGACCGTCCTTGAGAAGCTCGACGACGACGGTATCGGTGCAGAGGTGGTACCCCTCGCAGTCGGGGCATTCCCAGGCGATCACGGAGCCGGCCTCCTCCGAGGCGTAGATGTCGACTACGCTGGCCCCGAGAGCGCTTGCCAGCAGGCTCCGTCCCACCTCGTCGAGCACACCAGAGGTGCTCGCCACCAGCGGGACCCTAAGGTCGTCCACGCCACTCCGATGCACCGCTTCGGCCAGCAGCTTGAGGGTCAGGGAGTAGCCGTGAATGAGGTGCGGCCGCCACGCGCGGATGGCCTCGATCCAGCGCGCCGGCTCGTCGAGCGAGAACAGCATCTGGCGCTGGAAGACCCCGAGGTTCTCGTACCAGGAACGGATTTTGAGAGTCTCAGGACGTGCCTGGAAGTAGGTCAGCCGATGCCACGGGCGCAGCCCCCACGCCAGGTAGACGCGGAAGAATGAGGGGTTGAATACCGCACGGTCGGAGCGAGAGGAGAGGATCTCGAGGGGAACCCCGGTCGAGCCGCTGGTCCTCGTCCTGATGCAGCGCGACAGATCCGTGCCGCGAGCCACCAGGTCTTCCTCGGCCAGCGGCTGGATGTCCTCCCGGCGGACGAGGGGGAGCCTGCGAAGGTCGTCCAACGAGGAAACCTCCGGGGTTCCGATCCCTGCGCCGGCGTACAGGCGCCGGTACAACGGGACCTCCGAAGCGGCGTGATGCACGAGGTTCCGGAGACGCCGAAGCTGCAGCTTCTCGAGCTCCTGCCGGGGCCACCACTGGCGCGCAGCCAGCGCCCGCAGCTCCCAGACGCCGTTCATCGGACTCATTGCGGCGCACCCACCGGCCGCCGGACACGGCATGCCGTTCGCAAAGGGGAATCAGACTGTACTCTCACCGACATCCCCGACAGGGTAGCAGCCTGCCGTGTGCTCGTCATCAGTCCGAGGCAACGCGCCCGCCAGAGGAGCGTCACGCCACCGCAAGACCTTTGACCGCGCGGGAGGCTTTGCTATCATCTCTCCTCATAGGAGCTACGATGTTCAGTGAATTATTGCCAGGAATCCTGGAGCGGGCTGACGCCATCGGCGGGGAGCCGCCCCTCTCCAGGACGGGAACAGCGGAGCTGGCCGACAAGGCCGCCGCAGGCGAGAGCCTCGCCGACGACGAGATCTTCTCACTGGTCAACGGCCTGTCGGAGCCGGAAAACGCCGAAGTGGTCTTGGATCGCGCTCGGGCACAGCGCCGGCCCAACGACGACCAGGTTCTGCTTCTTCCTCCGCTCTACTTCTCCAGCATCTGCGAGAACACCTGTGCGTACTGCGACTTCTCGCTGGGCGGCGGGACCCGCTTGTCGACGAGCGGCTTCCAGAGGGAGATCGATGTCCTCATGGAGCTGGGCTACCGGAGCATCGAGCTTGTGAGCAGCCAGGATCCGGACCTGTATGTGCATTGCGAGTCGTTCGACCTCGACGACCAGCGCTTCGATCTCAAGGGCGCGGCAAATTACTTCGAGATCCTCCGGTCATCGCTCGGGACCAACGGCGGCGGCATGATCACCAGCAACATCCCGCCGGTGGACATCGACTCCTTTCGAAACCTGAGGGACGCCGGGCTGGACTGCTACCTGGTATGGCTGGAGACCTTCGACACCACTCAGTACAGGCGCCTGCACTCCAGGTACGGTCCCAAGGGCAACCAAGCCTACCGGCTGGATTCTTTCGAGCGCGCCCGTGCCGCCGGAATCCGGCACGTGGCCGGCGCCTTTCTCAAGGGCTTGGCCGACTGGCGAAGGGAGGAGCTGGTTCTCTACCTCTTCGACCGATACCTCAAAGAGCGGTTCGGGCGCGGGTTCTCGATCATCGGCACGCCGCGGGTCAAGGGCCGCTTCGTCCGCTCGGGGGCCATCCGCCAGTACCACATGAGCGACGAGGACTACGAGCTCAACATCGCTCTCGACCGACTGCTATTCGACGGCATCCTATGGCTGCAAACCCGGGAGTCGTTCGACCTCAACCGGCGCCTGATCGACGCCTTCGGAGGCGGTGTGATCCTAACCCTAACCTCTTCCACGGCGCCGGGCGGCTACGCGGCGCCCGCCGAGGTCATCTCCCAGTTCCCCGTCTACAAGCAGAACCTCGACGCGGCTGTCTCCGCCCTTCGGGACGATGGCCTCGACGTGCGATTCTCCTGGAATGCTGAGCACCTCGCCGCCTGTCAGCGCAACGGCGCATAGCACGCGTCTTCGTGGTTTGATCACGACCTGACTCTTTCGATGTCCTTGTGGGGAGAGCGCCCGAGGGAATCAGTTGAAGCACTTCCGCCCCAGGGCCACGGCCAGAACCTCGCGCCCCTCGCTCACGATTCCGGGCCGAAGGAGGAAGACGGCAACCGCGAACACGAGGGCCGATCCCAGCGGAAACAGCAATGCGGACGCTGCCGGCCCGAGGAGCGCGCCGGCTCCCGAGGCCCGCAACGCCAGCGCCGCGGCCGAAAAGGCCACCAAGCCGGCCGCTGGAACGGTGACGGCCCGCGCCAGCTGTGTCGGGCCCAGCCCGAGGATTCGACCCACCAGGAAGAGGTTGAGGGGAACGAACACCGCCGCTGAGGCCGACTCCACCGCGCAAACTGCCAGCAAACTGACGTGCGCGGCTGCGAAGAGCGCCATGACCGTCACTGCCGCCCGCACCGCCGTAAAGCGAAGAAGCAGACCCGTCCTCCCCCTGGCAATGTAGACAGCGCTCATCGAGAGCAGCGGCATAACCAGAACGTACGGGGCCAGAGCTCTCACCGGTCCCACCACGGGCGCCCACCGGGAACCGATGAGCACGGGGACCAGGACATCCGCGAAGAAGAACAGAGTGCCCGATGCCGGTACGGTGATGAGTAAGAGGCACCCCGTGAGCCGGATCAGCCAGTCCCCCAGGATCCCCAGATCGTCCTGCTCCCGGCAGAACGCCGGCAGCGCCACACGGTCGTTGATTCCGAGCAAACTCTGCAGCGGAGCGTGAACCAGGCGCGAGGCGACGTCGTACAGCCCGAGCACGATGACCCCGAGGAACGACCCTATGAAGAGTCGGTTGGCGGAGTCGATCATGAAAGCGAGGTTCCCAGAGGACCAGATCCTCACACCCTGCTGGACAAGCTGCCGCGAGGTCTCGCGGTCGAGCCGAAGCCTCGGGCGCCACTCAGGCGGGCACCACCACAGGAGCGCGCCGACGGTCGCCCCACCCAGTGAGCCGGCCACCAATGCCCACACCCCGAAACCCCGAAGGGCCATGACGACTGCGATCACGGCGGCGACCACGCTGTCGCCCAGCGTAATCAACGCCAGCTTGCGGAACCGCAGAGCCTTCACTGCCAGTGCTGACGGAACGGCTGCGGCCGCCTGGGGAAGCAGGCGCAGCGCCATCACCGCCAACACGGCGCCAGACCTGGGATCACCGAACCAAGAGGAGACCAGCGGGGAGGCGAGGACGATGAGCAGGAGGACGGCCATCGTGATGACGCCGTTGATGAGGAACGCGGCATCGGCCGCGCTGGCGACCTCGCCGCGAAACTGCAGCAGCGCCGTCTGCAGCCCGAGCGACTTCGTGCGGTTGGCGAAGCTGAGAAAGAGCATCGCCAGGGCCACCAGTCCGAAGTCCTCGGGCACCAGGATCCTGGCCAACACGAGCAGGGCGACGGTCTGGGCCAACCGTTGGGCGCCGACCCCGAAGGCGGTCCACGAGGCGCCGCGGACGGCAAGCGTCGAGGTCTCGCCCGCGCCCCGCGGGTCGTCGTTCCGCCCGCCCGCCCGAGTCACAGGTATCCCAGAGCGGCCAGGCGCTGCCTGACATCGTCGTCGTCGGCTGCGATTCCTCGCTCCCGCCTGTCGGCGAACCGCGACGCCTCTCGAACCACCTCCTCCTGATGGCGGTCGAGCTCTCGCCGCAGTTCGCCCGCCATCGTCAGGCGCTCACCGACGAGGTTGGTTCTTTCTCCAGGATCGGCAGTGAGATCGTACAGCTCCTCCACGGGCCCCTGCTCATCGCGAATCAGCTTCCAGCCGGGAGTCCGGCACGACATCACGCGGTACCGGTCTGCCACACCGACCCGGCTCTCCCGGCCGCCGGAGTGCATCGCTTCGCTGAACGCGTACGGCTCCCCACAACCTGACCGCCCCTGGAGAAGTGGGAGGAAGCTCTTTCCGGCGAAACTCTGCGGCACCGGCACCCCTGCGAGCTCCAGTAGCGTCGGCGCCATACCGATCAGGGAGACCTGCTCCGGCGACTCCAGGCCAGCCGGAATCCCCGGACCTGAGACGATCAGGGGAACTCTCAGCAGCTCCTCGTAGAGGTCCGGGCCGTGTGCATGACCCCCGTGCTCGCAGAAGCGCTCGCCGTGGTCGGAGGTCACGACCACAACCGTCCGCTGGCAGAGCCCTGCCTCCTCCATCCGCTCGAGCAGCTGCCCAAGGATCCGGTCCACAAGCTCGACCCGGCTGTCATACAGGCTCCTCAGCCGTTGCAGAGCACCCCGCGGCCGGCCGGCGAGGAGGCCGGCCATCCCGGCCATGCAGCGGACCCTGTCCCGCCAGCTCCACTGGCCGGGCAGCGGCGTGTACGGGTAGTGGACGTCCATGAGGTGCAGCCACAGGAAGAAGGGGCCTCCCTGCTCCCGCGCCCAGGCGACCCCCTGGTCCACGATGACCTCTCCCGTGAGGTACTGGCCCCCTTCCCTTTGGAACGCCGCCTGGAACAGCATCAGGAAACCGAGGTCCCGCCGGCCCATGGCGTCATGGACACGACGCTTCATCGACCTCCAGCGGCCGGGGGCAAGATGCGGCCCCTGGCGTGGATGAACGTCCCAGAAGTCCACGAAGAGGTCGAAACCACGATGGTAGCCGCTTTCTCGAGTCAGGAACGGGTTGGAGGGGTTGAGGGCGGCAGTCCGGTACCCGGCGCCACGAAGAGCCTCCGCGAGCGTCGTCGCCTCGGCCGGCAACGCCTCACGCTCCCCCGCAGCCAACGGGTACAGGGAGCACATAATCGAGGGAAAGGAAGACTGGGTACGCGGCCCGTTGGCCACGGCCTGCCTCAGCAGCACCCCCCGCCGGGCCAGGCCGTCGAGGCTGGGTGTCGAGACGCCGACGGCCCCGTCACACCCCAGCGCGTCGTACCGCAGGGAGTCCACAGTGATCAAGACGAGGTTCTTCGGACTCATGCGTGGCTTCACCCCGGCAGGTCCTGCGCGAGCACGTGATTCCTTCACTCCTGGTCCTGGACGTACGATACCGGAGCCGCGCCCCCTGCTCAACGACAACCTCCGCGCACATGTGCACACCACGTGGCCGGTCCCGGACGGAAGACCCACAACCTGCGGACAATACGGATAACGACGGTGTCTCTGCGGCAAGCGACGGCTCAGCTGCCGCTGCTCCAGGCTCGGGGGTGTCGCGATAAAGAACCAAGGCTCCTCCCACTCTTGGAGGTGAGTCATGATCCGGCTCGGTTCCGCGTCGAGGTCCGGAGAAAGTTCCCTGACTTGCAGCTGGTCGACCGTCAAGGACGTGACGAGTCAAGATCGAGCCCACCGTCGAGGACCTCGTCACCGGCCGCGACACAGTGCTGGCGCGGCTCGACGGCGTGCTCGGCAGCCGGCTCGAGGAGGCCGTTCGCGCCCGGCGGTCGGTAGCCGATCAGTAGCCGCTATCACTGAGGACGAATGGCGTCTGCGGGGAGGTTCGCATTGCCAGCTGGAAGACATCCGGACGCGAGTAGTGGCCGGCCACGTCGAAGCTCCGCCGGGCAGCCGCAACCCGCGAGGGATCGACATCCGCGTACACGATGCCGTGCTCCTTTCGCAGCGGTCCGGCGGCGAGCTTTCCGCCCGGCTCCACTACGACCGAGTCGCCCTGGTTGATCCACTCGTCCTCGGCCGGGTAGAGCTGGTCGCGCCCGGGGAAGTCCGCCGGCATGTCCGACCCCTGCATCGAGGTGCCCGAACCGAGGACCCAGCATCTGCCCTCTCTGGCAATGTGCTGCAGGGTGCCGATCCACCCGTCACCGCAGTCCCACGTCGGCGCCACATACACCTCGACGCCCTGGGCGTACAGGGCGTAGCGGGCCAGCGGCATGTAGTTCTCCCAGCAGATGAGGGTGCCAATCCGGCCGCACGGAGTCTCGAGCACTCGCAGCCCGGACGCGTCGCCGAAACCCCACACCATGCGCTCGGGATTGGTCGGCATGAGCTTCCGGTGGCGGTTGCGGATCTGCCCGTCCGGCCCGATCGTAACGTAGGTGTTGTAGAGCGTGGAGCGGCTCAGCCGGTCGTCCAGCTCGTCGATGCCGCAGAGGATGTGCACCCCGTGCTGTCGTGCGGCGGCACGCAACGGGGCAAGATCGTCCCTCGAGAGGTCAACGGCGCCGGCGACCAGCCGCTCGTGGATCTGCTCGGTCAGCCTCATGTCGCCACCCGGGCGAAGGCGCCACATCCAGGTCGGATACCCAGGGACGAACGCTTCCGGAAAGACGACCATCTCGGCCCCGGCGCTCGCTGCCTCCTCGGTCAACGACACGGCCCGCTCGAGGGTTGCCTCTCGGTTCAGCAGTACAGGCGGATGCTGGACGATGGCGATCTTCGGCATGACAGACTCCCTGTCCGTGGAGCGAGCTCCAATACTCGATGCGAGGGTCTCTGTCGACACCAAGGAAAGAAGCGCCGGGTTCATTCCCGCCCGAAGAGCGCATTCGCTGTCGCTGTGGCATGACACACCTGCAAGCACGGGGTCGTTGAGATGCCCCCCTCATCGGCGCGCGCCCCAGGACCGCCGCAGCAAGCACCGGCTCACATCAGCTCTCGGCACCGCCGCCGGTGCGCCGGCTCTCGACCTCTTGGTGGTGCGGTGAGCCCTCGCGCAGCATTGCGACGCCACAGGTTGGGCACCGCTCGTCGAGACACGGAACCCCCGCGCGGTGAGGTGCGCGCCACCCGCACTTGGGACAGATGCAGAAGCCCCCGGCGCCAATGCCCTGGCCACCGCGATGCCGGCGTCCGCTGCCCTCCGCTCCCCGTCCTCGTCCTTGCCCTCTACCTCGACCCGTCATGGCAAACCTCCCTGACCCGCAACGCTGTTGCGGTGTCCCTCTCATTCTCCGTGACATCCACTACGGTCGTGGCTACCGTGGTCGTGCCCGCAATCGTGGTAGCCGTGCTCATGACAGATCTCTCCCGTCGTCTCGAGGGTGCCGGCGAGATAGCTCCGGACCACGGCATCGGGGTCATCGCCCTCAATGCCGAGCACCACCTCGATGCCGTGTCGCGCCAGGATGTCGGATGCGCGTGGGCCCATGCCGCCGGCCAAGACCACGGTGGCACCCTGCTGTTGCAGCCACATGGGGTACACCCCACGCCCGTGCTCCGGCAGAGCTTCGAGAACGCGCTCTCCAATCGTGCCGCTGGCCTCGTCCACGGCGTAGAGGGCAAACGCCTCGGCGCCGCCGAAGTGAGCACTGAACCTTCCCTGATGAACTGGAACCGCGATCTTCATCTCGTTGTCTCCTCCCTGTTATGTGAGCTTCTACCCAGGGTCTGACCCCCGGTTGTTGTGATCCTGCCGATGACGGCAACGGCAGCCACGTCCGCGCCGCCGTCCACTCCCATGAACGGGACATGGAAGCGGTCTGGGAGGGCCGGTCACCACCGGACCCTCGCCGACCAGCAGCACACGCTCCTCGAGGAGTGCCCTGGCCACAGCTGACCTGGCACGGCCGAGAATACGGGCTAGGGTCGGCCTGGAAACACCCATGCGCTCCGCAGCAGCCTCCTGGTAGAGGCCCTCCAGATCGACCAGCCGCAGCGCCTCCAGCTCATCGAGGCGCAGCGTTTCCGCCTCGAGATCGGCGACCGGTCGACCAATCGGCTTGAACCCCCGGCCATGGGCCACGCAGCCAACTCTCCTGAGCTTCTCCGGTCGTGCCACCACAACCTCCAGTAACGAACATATGCTTATTATAGGTAGAAGTCAAGGCGACCTTGAGGGAGGCGACACGCTCGGCGTCTACAGCGGTCACCAACGCTTCACCGTGTGGACTCCGGATCCTGCCAACGACCTTGTGTTCAAGACCTTCCTGCAGCCGGTCGAACCGATCCCGGCGAGCTCGCTGTTGGCCGTCCTACTGCTGCTGGCCGCGATCGCCGCCGTCGGGTACTTCCTCCTCCGGCGGTAGCGCGGAGCACAGCCGGTGGCGGCTCGCGGGTCCGGGGAGCCTGCCGCAGGGGGGGGGTTGACCACAGGGAGCAGGCCGAGTAAACTGACAATTGTTATGAGTTCGGAATTACTCCGAGATACATCTTGCTCGCCGACCGACCCGACTACCCGGGCGCGGCGGCTGCAGCAGTCCGGCCTCAAAGTCACGGGGCCCCGGCTCGCCATTCTCGACGTTCTGGAGCAGAACGCCAGCCACCCCACCGCCGACCAGCTCTACGCCATGCTCAGGCCGGCTCACCCATCCCTGTCGCTGTCAACGGTGTACAAGACCCTTGACGCCTTTGCGCAGGTCGGGCTGTGCCGGCGCCTGAACGGCGAAGGTCCCATGCAACGCTTCGACGGCACCATGTACCCTCATCACCACGCGGTGTGCCGAGGCTGCGGGCACATCTACGATGTGCCTGCGAACACATACCCGGGGCCGAGTCCACCGGCACGGCTGCCCGGTCAGCTGGCGGTCTGCGGCGTACGCGTCGAGTTTGAGGTCATCTGTCCCGCATGCGCCGAGGAACGGGCGTTACGATAACCGAGAGAACCGGCGGATTGCCCGCCGACAAGCACAACACAGAAAGCGGAGGTGCAACATGTCTGAGCTGAAGGGAACCAAGACCCACGAGAACCTGAAGTACGCTTTCGCCGGCGAGTCCCAGGCCAACCGGCGCTACCTGTACTTCGCAAAGGCCGCGGACATCGAGGGCCAGCCCGAGATCGCCGGGCTGTTCCGCGACACCGCCGAGGGTGAGACCGGTCACGCCCATGGCCACCTCGACTACCTCAAGAAGGTCGCCGACCCGGCCACCGACATGCCGTTCGCTGACGTCGAGGAGATGCTGGCCTCGGCCGTCGCCGGCGAGACCCACGAGTACACCGACATGTACCCAGGGATGGCCAAGACCGCTCGCGACGAGGGATTCACCGAGATTGCCGACTGGTTCGAGACGCTCGCCAAAGCCGAGCGCTCTCACGCCGGCAAGTTCCAGAAGGCCCTCGACAGCATTTGATCCGATGATCCGATGGTGAGCCGGGCCGGGAGGGCATCAAGCCGTTCCGGCCCGGCATCTCGATCACTTACGCAAGGGGGCAGCCATGGCCGAGCAGACCGACGACCGGCCCAACATCGGCTTCCAGCCGACCGACGGCCTCACCTACAACCCGAACGAGCCGCTGTATTGGGACGGTGCCGCGCTCGCCAGGGAGCTCGAGCGCTCCTTCGAGCTGTGCCACTCTTGCCGGATGTGCTTCAAGTTCTGCCAGTCGTTTCCAACCCTGTTCTCCGCCGTTGACGAGCACGGCGACGTGCGCGCCATCCCGGAAGCGAAGGTGCGCAAGGTCGTTGACGAGTGCTTCCAGTGCAAGCTCTGCTACACCCAATGCCCCTACACCGAAAAGGAGGGGCACGAGTTCAAGCTCGACTTCCCGCGCCTCATGCTGCGCGCCAAGGCAATACGGCGCAAGGCCGAGGGCGTGCCGCTGCGCGAGCGGATGCTGGCCGACCCGGACCGCGTCGGGCGCCTCGGCAGCCGCACGGCGGCGCTCGCGAACTGGGGAAACCGTTTCAGGCCGAACCGCGTGCTGATGGAAATGATCGGCGGGATCCACCGCGACAAGCTGCTGCCCAGCTTCGCCGGCGAGACCTTCAGCACCTGGTTTGCGAAGCAGACCGGCGGCGCGGTCGAGACCGTGGACGGTGATCACCCGGTGGTGCTCTTCGCCACCTGCTTTGTCACCTACAACAACCCGGCGGTCGGCCATGCCGCCTTCGAGGTACTGCGCCACAACGACTGCCGCATCGCCTGCCCCGAGGTCGAGTGCTGCGGAATGCCGGCGATGGACTCGGGCGACCTCAACCTCGCCCGCCGCAAGGCCCGTCGCAACGTCGAGGCGCTGGCGCCGTGGGTCGATCGCGGCTACCGGATCGCCGTCATTAACCCCACCTGCAGCCTCACCATGCGGGAGGAGTACCCCGAGCTGCTCGACGACCCCGCGGACCCCGTCATCGCCGACGCCGCGAAACGTGTCGCCGCCGCCGTCCGCGACCTCTCCGAGTACCTGTGGGAGCTGCGCGCCGAAGGCCACCTCAAGGACGACTTCAAGACCACGCCGGGCGCAACGGTCGCTTACCACGCCCCGTGCCACCTTCGCATGCAGAATGTCGGCTTCCGCGGCCGCGACCTGATGCGGCGCATTCCCGGCGTCAAGCCGCGACTGGTCGCCGAGTGCTGCGGCCACGACGGCACCTGGGCGATGAAGAAAGAGTACTTCGAGCTGGCTCTCGGCAACGGCAGGAAGGCGTTCGAGGGGATGCAGGAAGCCGACGCCGACGTGTGGTCCACCGACTGCCCGCTGGCGGCCCTGCAGTTCGAGCAGGGATGCGGGAAAAAGGCGCTTCACCCGGTCGAGATCCTCGCACGCGCCTACCGCGACGACGGCTTCCCCGAGCGGGTCGAGCCCCCGGCCGAGCAGCCTGCGGCCGAGTAAGAGACAGGAAAGGAACGAGATGGAACCGATCCGCAAGGACGACATCCTCGGCGGCGCCGAATATGAGCGGACCCGCCCGGACTTCCGGCGCCGTGTCATCGCGCTCAAGAACCGCCGCCGCATCGCCGTCGGCGAGCACGCCACCCTTCACTTCGAGACCCGCGAGACCATGCTCTACCAGGTCCATGAGATGCTGCGCGCCGAGTCCAGCTGGGAGCGGCCGGGGGCTATCGAGGATGAGATCGAGGCCTACAACCCGCTGATTCCGTCGGGAGGTGAGCTGTCGGCGACGCTGATGATCGAGTACGAGACTCCCGAGGAGCGGGCGGTGCGATTGACAGAGTTGCTCGGCCTCGATGAGCACCTCTGGCTGCACATCGGCAACACCAGGCCAGTGAAGGCGGCCTTCGACAGCGCCCAGGTCTCCCCGACCCGCATCTCGTCCGTCCAGTACGTCAAATGGCCGCTGAGCGAGGAGCAGGCCGGGCTGATCAAGACGGCCGGGACCGTGCTGCGGGTGGTCATCGACCACCCGACCTACCGGGCGCAGGCCGTGCTCGGGGAGGAGACGCGCAACGAGCTCGCCGCCGATCTGGACTGACCCAGACCGACTTTCCGTGGATGACAGGACCCAGGAAGCCGTCTGGCCCTGCCCCCCTCGAATCGGGACGTCGGGTGTGGTACACATGCGCCGGAAGGGGGGCGTCATGCGGAGATCGGGTCTCGTCGCCGTTGTCACGATCTTACTTGTTGCTGGGAGCTGGAAGACCGCGGTCGCTGCACAACAGGAGCCGGATCTCGCCGCCGCCGAGCAGCACATGACAGCGTTCATCGACGCCGTCATCGGCTTCACCAAGGGGATCCAACTGGATGAGAAGCGACTGCAGACCGTCCTCTCGAACATGGACTCGCTCAATCGGCTGGACAACGATGGCGAGGGAGACAAGCTGGCCGACCGCGCCTTCCGTGAAGGTCGCTACAACTTCAAACTCATCATCAAGGACCCCAAGTTCGCCGGCTGGTGCAAGCAGCACGGCCTCGACCCGACGTCGTTCTTCAAGGACCTGATGCGGCTTGAGACCCTGATCATGCGAACCGAGGTCACGAGTCAGCTCCAGACGGCTAAAGCGCAGATTCCGGCGCAGCGCAAGCAGCTAGAAGCGATGAAGGACAAGATCGGCGAGCCGGCCTATAAGCAGGCCCTGGCGTCCTTCGACCGCGGCATGGCATCTCTGGAGCGCACCGCCAAGCAGATCCAGCGCATCCCGCCGCCCACCCCAGAGGAGACGAGCCTGCTCGCGAAGTACCGCGGCCGCATCGCGGAAGCCCTCGGCGACCAGGAGGGTGACAGCACACCCTGAACCCGACCCGCTGCCTGCTATTTCCCCCCGGAGCCGTCGCTGCCTCTCTCGCAACCGCTCACACGGAGCTTGACCTACAAGCCCGGCGTGTAGACGGCGTCGCCCGACCTCTGGTCGACGACCGTCGCGTAGGCTCGGAAGCTGCCCGTGCTCGACGTCCGGCTGAAGGTCACGTATCCCCCAGAAGCGCTGCTGACACCGAGTGCGGTCACCGGAACCTGCTTCTGCTCGTACGCGCCGAGGACCCACTGCACCGTGCCCAGCGACTGTCCGCCGGGGGAGAAGATCTCGACGGTGATGATGACCTGTGAGCCGGAGGTATTGAGGACGCCGATATTGGTACGGTACGCGACACCCTGGAACACGCCCGGAACAACCACCGCACTCCGCGTCCCCGCCGGCACGGCCGGCAGTCCCTGGCCAAACGCACCGCCGCCATCGGGGTTCGGGGTGAAGGTGTAGGTGGTGGCGGTGATCAGCGTCGACGGTAGACCTCCTCCCTCGGCCACAGCCAGGATGTAGATGCCGCCGGTCAGCCCGGCGCCGCCGATCTTGGCGGCCAGATCATCGACCTCGAGGAAGCCGTACGGCGGAACCGTCCCGACGAATAGCACGCCCTCCACCGCCGCGCCGTTGGCCTGGCCCTGGCGCAAGAAGCCGGCAAACAGGTCCACCGGGACCGCGACTTGGCTCGCGAACCAGCCGGTCGTGGTCCAGAAGGTCTCGTTGTAGCCGTGTGCCGAGGCCGCGGCGGGAACGAACAGCGCCTGAGTAGCCGTGGTCGTGGACAGGTCCTGGAAGACCAGGTCGTCGTAGTAGATCAGGGCGGGGTCGGTTGCGCCGGGGTTGTGCGGCAGGCCGACCGTCAACAACACCCGCGCCGTGACGGCGCTGGGTGGAGCGACCATGGACGCTTCGCCGCGGATCCAGGTGTCGGCCGGGTAGGAGGGAGGGCGGATCCAATGTTCGTCGATGACCGACTGCGAGGCGTCCAACCACTCCACGAACACGCCCATGCGAAGGGCCTCGTTGTGGATCGTCGGCCGGAACATGGCGGCCGAGCACCAGTACGAGCCGCCACCCTGAACAGTGACATCCTGGTAGGCCATCAGGATGTCGGCCCCGTTGAAGCCCGACATGTCGAGGTCGCGGACCTCGATTGAACCCGGCCCGGAGCCCCCGGTAAGCGTGCTTCCCTGGGTGCTGACGAAGTGTATCTCTCTCGCCGGATCAGGGAAGAGGATCGCCCAGGCACCAGTGTCGTGATCGAAGGTCCCGTTGACGAGCAGGTTCTGCGCCCCGGCCGGAAGCGGAAGAAGGCCCAGGCCGAGCATCATCGCCACGAGCAACGCGGCCCGGTACAGCGGCCGGAGTGGGTTGCGCAGTGTTTCCGATCCGCGATCGGTGGTCGTCATAATGACAGCTCCCTTGGTGCTCGGGTTCACCCCTGAATTGGTGTCCACGGCCCTCCCGCGGGCCGCGCTCACGGCTTCTCCAGCTTGCGCAGGGCCAGCTCCGCCACCTTGACGGCGTCGTCCAGAGTGCCGGCCGTGGCGGCGGTCGAGGGCTGGCTGCCGCCGCACGCGGCGATGACTGACATCGCCCCCAATGCCAACCATCGAATCAGCTGTTGCCTCATCACATCTCCCTTTCGAAGCCTCTTCGTCGACTTGCCGTCACCATGGAGTACGCAGTCGCCGCCGGCGAGGGGCCATGTGGGGGCCTGCCGGCTACCGTCGGAGCCAACGACTGGCGAGATCGTACTGCCGCCGGTACCCCTTCTTACCGGCGAGGAGGCGGACGGCGGTCTCCAGGTGGGGCCGGGCATCGGCCAGCCTGCCCTGTGCGGCAAACGCGCGCCCGAGGTCGAGGTGGACCTCCGCGACGCGCGGGTCATCGGGGCTCACACTGACCGTGAAGGTCTCGAGGGCGTGCTCGAGAATGACCCGGGCTTCCTCGAGACGCCCCTGGGCCAGCCGCAGGCGCCCCTGTGCCGCCTCCACCGACGCGCGCCGGGGGTGCGCCGGAGGGAAGGTCGCCTTGGCGATCGTGCCTGCCTCCCCGAGCTCGCGCTCGGCCTGGTCGAGCTTGCCCTGGGCAACGTGGAGCAGGCCGAGGTTCGTCAGACCGAGCATGACTTCTTCCCTGGGTTCGGACTGGCTGCGCCGCCGCAGCTCGAGGCTGTGCCGGAGCAGCGGCTCGGCCTCTGCCAGGCGTCCTTGGCGGTGCAGCACCACGCCCAGGTTTCCCATGCACGTCGCCACCGCCGGGTGCTCCTCGCCGAGGCTGCGACGCAGGATACCGAGCGCCTCGCCGAACTCCTTCGCGGCGCCCGAGAAGTCTCCTTGAAAAAAGAGGTAGTTCGCGTAGTTGTTCATGGAGAAGGCGAGCTGGGGGCTGTCGGGTCCCAGGGCACGACGCCGGATGGCGATCGCCTCGGAGAAGAGCTCGCCCACGCCCTCGAAGTGCCCACGCAGCCTTTCGGTCTGGGCGAGGTCGTCGAGAGTCTCCGCGAGGTTGGGATGCAACGGCCCAAGCCGTTCCCGCTGGATTCGCACTGCGTCGGCGAGCAGGGTCACCGCCTCGTCGAACCGGTTGTGGTCAGCGAGCAGGAGGGCGAGCCCCTTCTCGATCTCCGTAAGCTCCACCGCATCGTCGCCGTG
Organism: uncultured Thermoanaerobaculia bacterium; assembly: GCA_964552395.1. GTDB lineage: Bacteria > Acidobacteriota > Thermoanaerobaculia > Thermoanaerobaculales > Sulfomarinibacteraceae > JAJDNH01. Next base: position 69,202 of record CAZKGM010000010.1, read on the forward strand.
CCTCGCCCTGGCCCGCTCCAGGGTGCCCCGGAGCAGCGGCTCTGCCTCGTCGTTCTTGCCCGCCTTCCACAGGGTGATCCCGAGGCTGCGCGCGTCCGCGAGCGCCGCGTCGCTGTCCGGCCCTTCGGACCCGGAGGAGATCGCGAGGGCCTTGCGAAAGAGAGGAATGGACTCGTCGTACCGCGCCAGCAGATCGGCGGCCAGCGCCAGGCGGCGCAGAGTCTCGCGCCGCTCGCGACCGCCATCGATGCCCGTGGCGTCCTGAACGGCAAGGGCGCGCCGCAGCACCGCTTCGGCCTCGCGGTACTTCCCCCGGTCGGTCAGCAGGCTCCCCACCCGCTGCAGCGCCTGCACGGTGGCCGGACTGCGCTCCCCGTACTCGGCCCTGGACTCGGTCAACGCTTTCTCGAGCAGGGGCGCGGCACGGTCGTACAGGCCCAACACCTCATAGAGCTCTCCGAGCACACCGTGCAGCTCGGCCCGCAGCTCCGGTTCGTTCCTGAGGTCGGAGTCGATCCGTGGCGCCGCCCGGTCGAGCAGCTCTTTGACCGTGGTCCGTGGGCCGTTCGGTGAGCGCGCCGGTGCGGCCTCCCTGAACACCGCGACGAGGAAGTCAATGACCGCGCGCGCTCGCCGCGCCTCGCGGGTCGTCGCGCGCGCCTGCCACACGACGCCGCCCGCGCCGGCGAGCAGCGAGAGAACGACCAATGCAGCGGCGGCCACGCCCAACCGGTGCCGCGCGACGAAACGCAGGCCGCGGTAGGAGGGGGTCGGCCGACGCGCGCGGACTGGCCGCCCAGCGAGGTAGCGCTGGAGGTCTTCGGCCAGAGCCTCGGCCGAGGAGTAGCGCGCCTCGGGTTCGGTTGCGAGCGCCGTCTGGACGATCGCCTCGATGTCGCCGCGGAGGGTGCGTCGCAGGTGGCCCAGTGAGGTCCCCCTCCGCTTTGCCACCTCCACGGCCTCCACCTCATCCGGAGCAGGACGGGTCAACGCGCGCGCCAGCGACGGAGGCGCCCTTCCCGATGCTGCGCGCCGCTTCGCAGCATCGGGATCGGCCACGAACGGATGGCGGCCGCACACCAGCTCGTACAGCACAACTCCGAGGGCATAGACGTCGGTCGCCGTGGTGACCGGCTCGCCTCTCAGCTGCTCCGGCGCGGCATAGGCCGGGGTCAAGGGGCGGCCGCCGAGCCGGGTCACTGTGCCCTCACCCCCCGCCTCGGCAAGCAGCTTCGCGATGCCGAAGTCGAGCAGGCGCACATGTTCCTCCTCGTCGACAACGATGTGCCCGGGCTTGAGGTCGCAGTGGACGACCAGGTTGGCGTGAGCGTGGCTGACGGCGGCGCAGGCATCGAGGAAGCGGCGGACGCGTCCGGTGACCGAGAGATGATGGGCGTCACACCAGTCGGTGATCGGCTCCCCCTCGACGAGCTCCATGGCAAAGTAGGGGCGGCCGTCCGTAGCCACGCCGCCATCGAGCAGGACGGCGATGTTGGGATGGCGAAGCTGGGCGAGGATCTGCCGCTCGCGTCGGAAGCGCGCCACCAGCTCGTCGGTATCGAGCCCGCGCTTCAGGAGCTTGAGGGCAGCCTGCTGGCGGAATCCTCCGGTGGCTCTCTCCGCTCGGTAGACGACGCCCATCCCGCCCCGTCCCAGCACACCGGTGAGCTGAAAGGGCCCGACGACGGCGCCCGGCTCGAGGTCCTCCGGGCCAGCCCTCACTGCCGCCGCCACGGCGCCCGCCCACACGTGTGCAGGCTGCTCGAGGAACCCGCCCGCCGCCTCATCGGCGGCCAGCAGGCTCTCGACCTCGCGGGCGAGCTCGGCGTCACCCCCGCACTCAGCCTCCAGGCGCGCCAACCGTTGGTCCGGCGGAAGATCGAGCAGCTGCTCGACGACAGCGACGGCTCGCCGGAATCGCTCGGAGTCGGAGCGGCTCACGGCCTCTCCTCCCCGCCCAGCTCGCGGTAGAGGAATGCCCGCGCCATGCGCCACCGGCGCTTCACGGTACGCTCGGAAACCTCGAGCGTGGTGGCGAGCTCCTCCACCGACAGCCCGCCGAAGAAGCGCAGCTCGACGAGCCTTCCCAAGTCCGGATCGAGCGCCAACAGCTGCGCGAGCGCCTCGTCCAGGGCCAGCACCGCGGTGGCCTCGGTATCCAGGCGCAAGCGCTCCTCGTCCAGGCTGGTACGAACGGCGCCGCCGCCGCGCTTGTCCGCCTGCGCCCGGCGGGCGGCGTCGACCAGGATCTGCCGCATGGCACGCGCCGCCAGCGCGAAGAAGTGACGCCGTCCGCTGACCGACACCTGCCGGGCATCCACCAGCTTGACGTAGGCCTCGTGGACGACCTCGGTCGTCGTGAGGACCGCACCCGCGGCACGCCGGACCTGTGCCCGCGCCAACCGGTGAAGCTCATCGTAGAGGCGGGCGAAGACCTCATCGACTGCATCGCGGCGGCCCTCGCTCCACGCCTCCAGGAGCTCGGTGATTTCCCCCCCTGGCATTCTTCTGCTTCCTTACCCCCCATGGTATCCCAGGCCGCCGGCCGGTGGCACACCTTCCCCTGAACCGGGTCGACGGGACGCTCGTCTGCCTGTGGAGCAGCCTCGTCACGCTCCTGAGCTCTGCCTCCTGACCGCTCCGGACAGCTCAGCAGGCCCCATACAACTGCAGGTTGCCTTCCGGCAGGACTACCACTCCCCTGGCTCGGGCTCCCCCCCAACCAACCCCTCGGTCGCGACCTTTCGATGATGCGCACAGCGCATCCGCAAGAAGCGAATGCCGCAGAGCCCGTCAGAAGCTCCTGCAGCCACTGCCCAGGTGTCGGCAACGTGCTCTGCGGTACGCTCTGCTACTGATCGAGGACGGCGAGCGCCGCCGGTACGGCGACACCACGCTGAACCGGGGCGCCGAGGTCGCAGAGCACGTTCTCGAGCGCCGTCAGGCACAGGACCACGTTGCGGCGCCGCGCGGAGTGCCCCAGCAGGCCGATCCGCCACACCTTGCCGGCGAGCTCCCCGAGCCCAGATCCGATCTCGAGGTCGTAGTCTTGGAGCAGCCGTCGTCGGACTTCGGCCTCGTCGACCCCTTCCGGCACGCTGACGGCGTTGAGCTGCGGCAGGCGCACCGGCTCGGCGACGAACAGGCCGAGCCCCATGGCCTCGAGCCCTGCACGGAGGGCGAGGTGGTGCACTCGGTGCCGCTCCCACGCCGCCTCCAGCCCCTCCTCGGCCAGCATCACGAGGCTCTCGTGGAGGGCGTAGAGAGCGTTGACGGGCGCCGTGTGGTGGTAGCTCCGGCGCTGGCCGCTCCCCCAGTAGCCCATCACCAGGTTGGTGTCCATGAACCAGCTCTGAATCCTCGTCTTGCGCCCGCGGATAACCTCGACGGCCCGCTGGGAAAAGCTGACGGGGGACAGCCCGGGAACGCACGACAGGCACTTCTGGCTGCCGGAGTACACGGCATCGATCTCCCACCCGTCGACCTCGAGGGGAACGCCACCGAGAGAGGTCACCGCGTCGACGATCGCCAGCGCGCCGTGGCGGTGAGCGAGCTCGACCAAGGCGCAGGCATCCGAGAGCGCTCCCGTCGACGTCTCGGCATGCACGAAGGCGACGATCTTGGCCTCGGGATGAGCCTCGAGCGCCTCTTCGACCTTGGCCGGCTCGACCGCGTCCCCCCAGCGGTCCATGACCATCACTGCCCTGCCGCCGGCGCGCTCGACGTTCTCGCGCATACGGCCGCCGAAGGCGCCGTTCTGACACACGATGACCGTGTCACCCGGTTCGACCAGGTTGACGAAGCAGGTCTCCATCCCAGCAGAGCCAGGCCCAGAGACCGGCATGGTCAGCTCGTTGGCCGTCCGGAAGGCATACTGGAGGAGACGCTTCAGATCATCCATGAAGGCCACGAACACGGGGTCGAGATGACCGATCGTGGGACGGCCGAGGGCCGCCAGCACGCGCGCGGGTACATCCGAGGGGCCGGGGCCCATCAACGTCCGTTGAGGCGGGTGGAAGGGTGCCGCTTGCATGTCGCTCCTCTCGTACCGGATCAGCTACGAAGTACGCCCCGAGGGCACGGACCCACGGGGCCGAGCGGCGCGGGCCGCGTCTGTTCAGTCTAACAGCTTCACGAGCGGCGGCGGGGTTCCGTCTGAATGGTCTACTATAGACCTGCGGCACGGTTCGCGAGGAGCTCGCCGGCTTCCTCGGAGTCGCCCCGAGCGGCCGGTGCCGCTGGACATCCTTGCCAAACGAAGGGAGGCAACCATGCCGAAGCTCACCTACCTGGGTCACTCTGCTTTCCTGGTCGAGGGCAACGCCGGGAGCGTCGTCATCGATCCTTTCTTGAGCGGGAACCCGCTGGCGGTGACCAAGCCGGAGGAGCTGGCGGTCGACGCCGTGCTCCTCACCCACGGTCACGGCGACCACATCGGCGATGGTCTCGAGATCGCCAAGAACAACAGCGCCCTCATCGTCGCGCCTTTTGAGCTCGCCAACTACTGCGCCGACAAGGGAGCGCAGGTTCACCCCATGCACATCGGGGGAGCCCACGACTTCCCCTTCGGCCGAGTCAAGCTGACTATCGCCCACCACGGCTCGTGCGCCCCAGACGGCACCTACACGGGCAACCCATGCGGGTTCCTCCTGACCATGGATGGCAAGATCCTCTACCATCCTGGCGACACGGCGCTGTTCTACGACATGAAGTTGATCGGCGACATGAACGCGATCGACGTCGCGGTGCTTCCGATCGGGGACAACTTCACAATGGGCATCGACGACGCCGTCAAGGCCACCGAGCTGCTCCACCCGAAGCTGGTCATTCCCATGCACTACAAGACCTTCGAGGTCATTGACGTCGAGCCCGGCGAGTTCGTCTCCAAGGTCAGAGATCAGGGGTTCCAGGGACGCGTCGTCGGCATCGGTGAAACGGTGGACTACTAGCCAAGCGCGGGCTATCGGTTAGCAATCTGCTGTGACCGGCGATACGGCGCCCATCGCGTCGCCGTTCTCTGGAAAAGTCGGGGGGGCTTCTTTGGAACTCCGGCGGCCGTGCGCCTGCTTGGCAGGCACCCGTCTCACTATTCCCGGCGGTCGCAAGGCCACGAGGACGGCACGTCCGTTCGAACACACCATTCTCTGAACGGCGCTTCGGTCCTATTCTCCGGGCGGGGCGTGGACACAGCGGAAGGAGCCGAGCAGCCGTTCAGTCGTGGGCTCGCCGCTCACATGCCTGGGCGGTGCTCCTTCGGCTCGAGCTGAATGTCGTCGAAGCCGTCGGCGCCCGGCATCGTTTCGTCGTCCCCGACCAATGGGAACGGGATCTCGTCCACGTACTCGTCCGCCGGCTCCTCGGGGCGGAGCGGTTTGCTGGGACCGTGGAAGGTGTACTTCGGCCGTCGTGCGCGCCTCGGTATGAAGGTGGCTCGCGCCTTCAGGTAGGCCTCACGCAGCGGCTCGACAAGATCGGCCTCGTCAGGGGTCAGCTCGCGGAGCTTGCCTTCGACGACCGCCAGCTGATACTCCAGGATCGCTCCCCGCCTGAGGTTGAAAAGGTAGACGCTGGAAGGCTTGCCAGTGTCGAGCGAGGAGTCGCGGACAACCGGGCTGCTCTTCTCGCCCGCCTGCAGGAAACCCAGCCAAACGCTGTCGTCGCGGAGACCCATGATCACCCCCCTTTCAGCTCCCTGCCGCGAGAATATGCATCCCTTGGTGGCCAGAATCAAGAGATGTTCCCGACAAAATCCGGGAGACTCCGAAGATGTTCAGGTGCCTTCATGGAAGCCACTGTCGAGTAATGACTTATCGAGCAACACCCCATCGGCACGCGGCGATGCCTCGGCGTCATGTGTAGACTCAAGGTGAGCACCGATGGCCAAGGAGGTTGCGAATGAGAGTCCTGGCGTGGATCGTGGGAACCTTGATGGCGGTCGCGGCGACCGCGACGGCAAGCGAGCCGGCGCTGCCAACGGGCGAGCAGGCCCTGCTGCAAACGGATGCCGGCTTTGCCGAGGCAGTTGCTCAGCGGGGGCTCGAAGGCTGGCTCGCCTACTTTGATACCGACGCCTCGATCTTTCCCGGCGACCACCCGATCGTCACCGGTCTCGAGGCCATCGAGCGCTACTACGCCGACACCCACTTCGATCCGTCCGGTCTCACGTGGACGCCTGTGGGAGCGCGGATGGCCGCCTCGGGCGACCTCGGCTACACCTACGGAACCTGGGAGCTGCACCGGACCTCGGCCGGGGTCGCGGTACTGATCGCACACGGCCAGTACCTCACCGTGTGGAAGAGGCAGCCCGACGGCGGCTGGAAGGTGGTTGCCGACATCGGCAGCACGGCCCCGCCTGAAACCACCCCGGCACCATGACCGGGAGCCTCTGTACGCAATCACGGCGGGCCGCGGTCGAGCAGCCCGCGGGAGCCTCTACTTGGTCGACACCTCGCCGGGCTCGGCGGTCACCCGCGGCTCGTACTTCTTACCCACCGGCACCCAGTCTCCGGCCTTGTGCTGCATCAGCTTGACGCGGCCCTTGGCGGTCCAGGTGGCGGCGCTGTCGTAGTCCCAGCCGAGGGTCTTGCTGTCGCCGGCGCCCAGGGTCGTGATCACGAACCGGTTGGCGAGGCCGCCGAAGTAGTCGGCGACCCTGGCCGGAACGTCTGAGTCGCCGCCCGAGGGATCGACGGGGAACCAGCCGTAGTTGGGCAGGTAGACCTCCACCCAGCGGTGGAACACGTCGTCGCGGCTGGCGTCGTCACCGCGGATGACCACCGAGCCGGCGTAGCGGGCAGGGAGCCCGGCCGCGTGGCACATGGCAAGCATCACGAAGCTGTACTCCGAGCACGAGCCCGAGCCGCGCGCCAGCACCGTCGGCGCCACGTTCCACCCCCCGGCCAGCTCGTAGTACATGTGGTCCTGGATGTACTTGTTGATCTTCCACGCCATCCAGTACGGGTTGGTCTCCCCTCCGAGGGCCTCCTTGACCGCCTTCTGGATGATCGGGTCTTCCATCACCAGCTTGCTGCTGTTCTGGGTGTAGGCGTCGCGGATCTCGGGCGGGATCTCGTCGAGGCCTCCCACCCTGGCCGGGTCCACATACCAGCGGACCTTGTACAAGGTCGCGTCCACCGTCATCACCGCCGACACCGCCTGCCCGGCGCCGATGTCCTTGAAGACGAAGTGCGCACACTTCTGCCCCCACCTGTCGGTCACGAAGTCGACCGGCGCCGGCTCGAAGGCCGGTGCCTTCAGGAGCTTCTGGTTGGGCAGGTCGTGGGGCACGGCAATGTAGACATCGAGCGTTTTCACCTCCCCCGGCCCGAAGTTCCGCCACGCATCCCTGTAGCTGAGCACCTCGTTCTTCGGGTCGCTGACCACATATGGTGATCCGCTCTCGGTCACCAGCTCGTCGAGCTCGCGGGTCTCGTAGTCGACGCACCACAGATGTTTGCCGTCCCACGCCAGCCCTGCCGGGTACGGGCCGGGCGAAGGAAACGAGTCGAGGACCGCCCCGGTCGCGGAGTCCACCCGGTAGATCATGTTCGAGAGGCGATCGCTGACCCACAAACGGGAGCCGTCGAAGGCGAGGCCCAGCTCGTCGCCCCGAGCGTGCGCCATCGGGTTGGGGAAGCTCTTGAACGTGGTGCCGTCCTCATCGTCGAGGCGGCTGATGACCCCCGCGCGCGCGTCCACAGTCCACAGCGCCGAGCCGTCCCACGTGATGCCCTTGGCCGAGCCGGTGTCGAGCGGTAGCGCGCGCTTCGTGATGCCAGACTTCGGGTCCACCGCGTAGGCGGTCTTGTCCAGCGCATCCATCACCCACAGCTGTGAGCCGTCCCACGCCAGCCCCATCGGCTGGTAGCCGGGCGCGTCGATGCTGGCGAGCACGGTGCCGGCGGCCGGGTCGATCTCGTAGAGCTTGGCGCTGTCCAGGTCCGCCACCCACAGGTGCTGGCCGTCCCAGGCCAGCCCGGTGGGCGTCTTCAGAGAAAGTGAGAAGTGCCGCAGCACGGTTCCGGGCACCCCCTGGGCGGCGGCGCCGGCCGCCAGGAGCGTAACCACCATAATCGTGAGCAGAGCGTGCGAGTAACGTCTCATGTCGACCTCCCCGGTTGCCCCGGCCCCCGTGCCGGGGCCCCTCGATTCTACTCCCGCGGGAGGCCGACGGCGGGCTTACAGAAGACCCGCCGCGGCGCATTCGGGCATCGCCGGTGCACAAGACGAGAACAACCCTGGCACTTGCAGGCCAGGGGAACTTCCTACTGTGTCTCGCGGACCATCTGCTCCAGCATGCTCTCCTCGGGCTTGGTGGCGCGGCAGGAGCGCGCCAGCGGGGCCATCACCGGGTCGCCGCCGGCGATCACCTGGTCGAGGACGTCCCGCGCGCGCGCCTGCTGGGACGGCGTCCCGTAGCTCTCCACCACCCTCAGGTCGAGCAAGGCCTCACCGCGGAATCGGCGATCGGGGCACTTGGTCGCCATCTCCACCATGGTGTCCAATCGCGTTTCGGGAAGCGACAGAGTGTAGGCTCCGGAGGCGGTCTGTCCGAGGAACGGCGCAACGGACACCGAGGTGATCCGCTGCGAGGTGAACAGCCGCTGCGGAGCCACCTCGCCGATCACAATGGACGCCAGCAGGGCGAGCCTGGTGTCGCCGGTGCGCTGCGCGATCTCGTAGATGCCGCGGGTACCGATGTGGATGCACGCGAGCCCCACCAGATCGTTGATCAGCACCGCGTCCTCCTGGCGCAGCAGGCGCCCGAGGCGGATGGCGCGCCGGCAGTCGTCGAGGCCGGCAGCGGGGTCGTTCGCGACCACGCCCCGTGCCGTCCAGCCGCGCGCCATGTTGAGCATGAGGAGGAGGTTGGGCACCGGGGTGTTAGCGCCGTTCATGGGGAGCAGGTCGGGGTAGAAACGCATCGTCGCCTGGTCGACCCACGGCTCGGCCTCGAGCAGAAGGGGATCGTCCGGGGGCACAACGTTGCCGATTTCGTAGTCCCCAACTCCACCCGACTCCGTCCGGCGGGCCATGAAGGCGGCGGCTTCGGCGGCTCGGGGGCCGCTCTTCTTCTTGAACTGCACGAAGAAGGTCGCGGCGTTGGCGGGCCCGTCGCCGAGAGGAGCGAGCAGATCGAGGTTGGTGCGGAAGCGCACCCGCCAGGTGACGGCATTGGGGCAGGACCAGCACGGCACCTCGAGGTCGGTGAGGGCTACGGCATGGGGGGCAGGAACGTTGCCGTGCGGCGGCGCCGGCGCTCCGTCGCGCGCCATCAGGCGTACGGCAAGGAGGCCGCCGAGGAGCACGATCACGGCGGCGGCGGCCAGCGTTTGCAGGATTGAAGAGGTGTTGGTCGTGTTGGTCGTGGTGGTCATGATGGCCTCCTTGGCGAGGGCGTCGAGGGGTTGATTGACGGGACGGGCGGCCGCCCGAGCGGGTCGATGAAGGGAAGGACGCCGAGGCGCAACGGTGGCAGCTCGGCGATCGCGGCCAGCTCCGCCTCGGCCTCGGCCTGGTTGGCGAGGTGCGCGGGTGACACAGAAACGCCGGCCGGCGCCGGCCCTCTGACTGAGAGCAGCGCGTGAGCGAGCAGTAGGGCAACGACCGTAGCAGCCCACGCCAGGCGCACCGGCCGGCTCCGCCAGAGCCGTGACCAGGCGTCTTCCGGTTCGGTCCCGAGGACCTTGGCGGCGCGCGCGGCGGCCAGGGCGCGGTGCCGGGTTTCCGTCGGGGGAGGAGCTGGTACCAGGCCGGCGAGCAAACGGTCCACGTCACGCTCATTCATGGTGCTTCCTCCATCAGCGCCCGCAGGCGGCGCAGGCCCAGCCGGTAGCGGCTGGCAGCGGTGAAGGTCGGGATGCCCACGATCCGTCCGATGGCGGCGAAGGTGCAGTCGGCGAAGTGACGCAGGTAGATCACCTCGCGCTGGTGGTCGGGGAGCAGGGCCAGCAGGCGTGCAGCCCGTCGCGCGTCCACCCTCCGGCCGGGTTCGATAGGCGGAGCGGCAACGCAGAACGCCGTCTCGATGGGCTCGGCGGCGCGCCTCGCCCGCTCCCTGGCCACATCGACCGTGAGCCGGCGGGCCACCGTCAGCAGCCACGAGCGCGGGTCGCGGACCGAGCGCAGGCGCGGACCCTGCTGGGCCACCCGGGCGAAGGTCTCGGCAACGACGTCCGCGGCGTCCTCGCGGTTGCGTGTGTGGCACACCGCCAGCCCGAACAGGTGCGGGGCCACGGCGTCGTACAGGCTCTCGAGCGCGCCCGGCCGACCTCCGGCGATATCGCCGAACAGCCGCCGCCAGGGCTCCACGGGCATCGTGAACGACACCGCATCGCCGGGCCGCTCTCCTGCGCCGTCGGTCGGATCCTCGATTGCTGGCATGACTTCCATCGTAGATGAGACGGGCGAGAAGCGGATCTTGTCACCATCACGTCCGACGACGCTTCGAGAACGGGCACCGCCGTTGGCTGTTCGTGCCGTTGGGGTTGAGCCACCCCCTGCGCACGCTGCTGCCGGCGGCCGTGCTATCCGGAAGCTCGTCCGAGGAGGGCCGACAGGAGCAGGAGCAGCAGCACGGTCCCGCTCACAGCGGCGAACGACCACTGCCTGGCACGAACGAAGAACGCTGTGGCGAGGAAGACGCTCACGATGGGCGTCACCATCAGGGTCATGAGACCCAGCAGCACGACCGCCTGCCCCTGGAGGTGAGCGGCGCCGACAAAGACCTCTCCCGCGCTCACTTTCGCACCGCCGGGGTTGGACAGCACGGCGAGCTCGGCCGGGGAGAACAGGTAGCTCGGATGGCGCACGAAGCACAGCGTCATGCCGAGCAGGATCAGCGCCACACTCCCGATCACGGCGACGCGCAACAGTGGTTGCAGTGCGCGCGACAGGCGGATCGTCGAGCTCACGACGCGAGCCCCTTGAGAAGCATGCTGATCGCGATCCAGCCCAGTACGAGGGCGAAGACGATACGCAGGCCCGCCGCCGGTATTCGCCGGTGAAGCCGCGTTCCCACCAGCGCCCCCGCCACGACGCCGATCGCCACCGGCGCCGCGACGCACGGCGCGATGTCGCCGCGGTGGAAGAACACGCCCGCGCTCGCCGCCGCGGTAATACCGATCATGAAGTTCGAGGTCGCGGTGGCGACCTTCAGCGGCACCCCCATGGCCACGTTCATCGCCGGGACCTTGAGGAACCCGCCGCCAACTCCCAACAGCCCGCTCACTCCGCCGGCAGCGGTGCACATCGCCAGCCCGAGCGGCGTCCTCGTGACCTCGTAGGGCTGCGCTTGCCCGCTGGCGTCGTCGATGCTGGTCCCGCCCAGCATCAGCCGGCGGCTGACCGCTCCGGAGTCGCCGGGAGCCATCGCCGGCTCACGTCCGGGCCGCAGCATGAGCACGCCGATGGTCACAGCAACGGCAGAGAACACGAAGTAGAGGACGCGGTGATCGACTACGCCCGCCAGGGTGGCGCCGGCGAGCGCCCCGCTCACCGTGGCGAGCTCGAGGAAGAGGGCGAGGCGCACATTGACCAGCCCCTCGCGCAGGAAGCGCAGCGCCGAGCCGCTCGAGGTGGCGATTACCGCCACGATCGAGGCGCCGATGGCGTAGCGGATGTCGACGCCGAGCAGGATGGTGAGCGCCGGCACGACGATGATCCCACCTCCCAGGCCCAGCAACGCGCCGAGGATACCGGCGACGACGGCCAGCGCGAACGCGGCGAGAGCGAACTCGAGCGGCGTCACGGGCGCTCTCCGGCGCCAGTGGCGGGGCCGGGACGTCCGCCGCCGACTCCGGGAGCCGTTTCCGCCATGGTTCTGGTCGTCACGCCACCATTTTACAGGGAGAAAACGTCCCCGAATCGGGGTTGACAAACTACCATGGTAGTATTACCTTGGTAGTCGAACGGGAGGCGCGATGACCGAACGAACCACTCTCGGAGACCTGCAGCACGCCATCATGCGGGTGCTGTGGCGCCGTGGCGAGGCCACCGCCGCCGAGGTCCACGCGACGCTCGAGCCCGTGCGCGGCCTGGCCCCAACCACCATCGCCACCATGCTGCGCAAGATGGAGACCAAGGGCGTGGTCGAGCACCGCGTGGACGGCCGCCAGTTCGTCTACCGCCCGACCGTGAGCGAGGCCGAGGTCCGCCGCTCGATGGTTGACGAGCTCGTCGACCGGGTATTCGCCGGCGACCCTGCCGCGCTCGTCGGCCATCTCCTGGCCGAGCACCGGGTGGAACCGGACGAGCTTGATCACGTACGTCAGATCATCAGGGACGCCGACGACCGCGAGGAGGACGCGCCATGACCGCCACACTCACGCCCATCACTTTGACGGCGGCCTCCTGGCTGTTGACCTACGCCCTCCACAGCACCGTCTTTCTCGGGTTGGCGTGGCTCGTTACCCGCCTGCTCGGCGGCCGCCGCCTCGCCCTCGAGGAGCTGGTGTGGCGCGCCGCCGTCCTCGGCGGCCTGCTGACCGCCTCGCTGCAGGTCGGGCTCGGTGTCGGCGCCGGAACGCTCGACCTCACAACCATGACTCGGCAGATGGCGCCGACGAGCGTCGCGACAGTGCCTGCCGCCATTGCCGACGCTGCGCCAGCAGCCGTTGGCCAGCCGGCGCAATCGGCGGCGGCGACCTCGCCCACAGACATCGGAGCGCTGTGGCCGTGGGCCCTTCTGCTGCCCTGGGTCATTGGCTCGGCGCTCGGCATCGTGCGCCTCGGCCACGCCGCCGGCGACCTTCGCCAGCTGCTCGCCGATCGCCTGCCGGTATCGGGCGGGCCCCTGGCGGCAGCTCTGAGGCGCTTGCTGCAGCTCCTCCCCAAGCCGCCAGCGGTCGCCCTGTCCAGCTCGCAAGCGTTGCCGCTTCCGGTAGCAGTCGGTGTGCGCCACCCCGAAATCTGCGTGCCCGAGCGCGTGCTCGGCGAGCTCCCCCCGGCACAGCAGGAGGGGCTGTGCGCGCACGAGCTCGCCCACCTGCTGCGGCGGGACCCGGCGTGGTCCCTGTTGCTTGCCGTTGTGGAAGGCGTGCTGTTCTTCCAGCCCCTCAACCGTATCGCGCGGGTCCGCCTCGCCGAGCTCGCCGAGTTCCGGTGCGACGACTGGGCCGCACGTTCCACCGGACGGCAGCACGACCTCGCCCGCTGCCTGGCAACGGTGGCCGAGTGGGGCTATGCAGGCGTCCGCTGCCCGCTCCCAGCCGCCTCGCTGCTCGGCTCGTCACGCTTGGCACAACGGGTGCGGAGGCTGGTCTCCGGTGCAGGCGCCGACGACGGCATCTGGCGGCCGCGCGGCGCTGCGGCCACTGCCGCCGTTCTCCTGCTCGGGTTCGCCCTCGTACTGCCGGGCATCGGCTCGGCCCGCGCGATGGCGCAGACTGCCACTACTGGAGACCACGGCAGCCGGGGCTCGATCGAACAGCCGCGGCCCGCGACCACGGCACCGGTCGCGCCGGCGCCGACCGTGGTGCCGGCCCCCGCCCCAGCTCCCGCTCCGGTAGCAGCTCCGGCGCCAGTCATGCGCGAGCCACAGCGGCCAACAGCACGCCGCGGCAAGAAGGTGGAGCCGACCGACGACGCCGGGGTGGGAGCCATCCACGCTGAGATGAAGCGGCTGCAGGCCGAGGTCGACCGCCTGTCCGCCCAGATCGAGCAGCGCGCGCAGCACCTCGCACAGACCAGCCTGCCGGCCGAGGCGGAGCTTCGCCGCATTGAAGAGCAACAGCAGAAGCACGAGCAGCTCGCCCGCCAGCTCGAGCAGGAGCTCCGGCAGATGAAGCTGCCCGACGTCGACACGAGCGACTTGGAGGCGGACATCGACAGGCTCGCCGACGAGCTCGAGCACGCCCACGGCAAGCAGACAAGTGCCGCCGAGCAGCAGAAGATCCGCAGCGAGCTCGAGAAGCGCAGCCAGGAGTTGGCCAACCGGCTGCGACCGTCCCGGGAAGCGATGTACAAGCTCCAGGAGAAGGCGAAGGCCATGGCCGAGGCGATGCGACCGTCGCAGGAGCAGCTCCGCCAGTTCGCCGAGCAGGCGCGCAAGACGGCCGAGCAGCTGCGGCCGCAGCAGCGGGAACTCGAGATGCTGCAGCAACAGCTGCTCGAGCACACCGAGCGCCTGCGGGAGCTCGCCCGGCGGCTGGCCGCCCCGCACGGCGCCATGGAACTCGGCGAGCCACCAGAGGCGCCGGCGCCTCCGGTCCCGCCCCTGGGCCCGGTCTCCGGCCACCACCCACCCGCACCGGCGCCTCCGGCATCACCAGCGGCGCCGTCCCCAGAGATCGCCGAGCCGGCTCCGCCTGCCCCACCGCAGCCGGCGCCGACGGCAAATCCGGCTCAGCCGAGCTCAGGCCGCGTTCACTTCGGAGCGCAGCCGTAGGTCACGCGGCCGCTGCCGTTCAACACCTCGAAGGTGAAGCGGGCGTCAAAATAGACCGCGATCGCACGGGAGCTGACCACGTTCTGCCAGTCGGGACGGCCATCGTGATCTCGATCCGGACCGTCGGACAGGGAGCGCTCGCGTGCCGGCACGAACTCCCACTTCGAGGCAGCTTGCCGGACCGAGTCCAGGAGCAGGTCGAGCCATGGACCGGCGTGCGAGGGAGCGGCCGGGCTCGGCCTCACCCGTGACACCCTTCCGTCGCTGTCCACCGTGATCCGGACCGCAACAGTGGCGCGAACCGGCGCGGCTGCTACCAGCTCCGGCGGAACAGTCGGCATCGCGAGCTCTTCGACCGCGGCCGGCCTGGTGCGCTCCACGGAGGTGCTCGTAGGCCACGACGAATCCGGTGGCGGGATCACCTCGAACGCGACCCGGAACCGCGGCGACGGCGGGGACGTAGCCGCCTTCGGAGTTGTGACACAGGCGGTCGACGCAGCGAGCAGCACGCTTGCCGCCAACCAAGGAGCCCTCTCAGTCGTCATCCCGGCCTCCCGCCGACTCCGGCCTCACCCTACAGAGCGGCTGGGAGCTGTAATCCGTGTACACACAACGGCGGGTTCATCGCTTCAGGTCTCGTCCGAAGGGAGGTGGCCGAGGAGCTTGAAGCGCTCCTTGAGCGCCACTCCCGAGACCCCAGCGTAGTCGCTGCCCGGCCGCGCCACCGCAAGGCTCGAGTAGAATCCTGGCGGTGGATGACCGCTCCCTCCTCGAAACCCGGCGTTGGCTCGTGCTGGCCTCCGCGGTGGTGAGCTTCTTCGCCGTCGGCGTCACCTTCTTCGCGGTGCCGCCGCTGATCCCGGAGCTCGTCACCCGCTTCGGCCTCAGCCACCTCCGGGTCGGGCTGCTCATGGGAGCCATCGCCGCACCCGCCATTGTCCTGTCGATCCCGCTGGGCGCCGCGGTGGACCGCTGGCCGGCGCGGGCCGCCGGCAACTTTGGGCTCGCGACCATGGCCGTGGGTGCCGTACTTTTCGCCACCGCCCCGCACTACGAGCTGCTGCTGCTTGGACGGCTGTTGTTCGGCGTCGGCGGGCTGGTGATGAACCTGTTGCTGGCGCGCCTCATCTCGACTGCGTTCACCGGACGCCGACTGGCCCTCGCAATGGGGATCTTCATGGCGGTCTACCCGGCGAGCATGATCGTGATGTTCTCGGCCCACCCGGCGTTGCGCGCCACCCTCGGCTGGCGCGGCGAGCTGGCGGCGCTCGCCGCCCTGGTGCTGCTGGCGCTCCCCCTTCACAATCTGGCGGTGCCCGCACAAGAGCGCGGCGGTGGGGCACCGCCGGGCGCGGGCAGGGTCAAGGTCGGCCGCCCGCTGGTGGCGCTCACGGTAGCGTGGATGATGTTCTTCGCGGCCTTCGCCTCGGCGCTGACCTTCGCGGCGGAGTGGGCCGGCGGCGGCCGGCTGGCCCTGCTCACGGTCACCGTCGTGATGTGGGCCTCGCTGCTGCTCAGCCCGGTAGTGGGTCTGCTGCTCGACCGCACCGGCCACGCCTGGGTCTGGGTCGCGGCCGGACAGCTGTTGCTGGCAGCGGCGCTCGGCGCGATGGCGGCGAGCGTGCTCCGGCCGTTGGCGGCAATGCTGCTGGTGGGGGTGGGGGCGGCGGTGGTGCCCACCGCCACCTATACCCTACCGGCGCGCCTGGTGCCCGCCTCCCGGGTAGGCCTGGCCTTCGGCCTCATCACCGCCTTCTCCAACCTCGGCACCGTGGTGGGGCCGGCGGCGGCCGGCGCCCTGCGCGACGCCGCCGCCTCGTGGTCGCTGCCCTGGTCGGTGCTGGCGACCGCGGCCCTGGTCGGTGCCGGCGCCGCTCTGTTTGCGCGGCCGACGTCCCGGCCGACCGAGCTCGTGTGAGGGCAGGCTAGCTCCTGTCGGCCGGGAGCTTGCCGAGGAGCCGCCAGAGGCCGCGGTGAAGGCGGTGAAAGAACCCCGTCGGCTCGGCGAACATGAGGATGCACTCGCCGGCCACCGCGTCGATGCCGGCATCTCGGCAGCGGCGCACGGCCTCGGGCGACTCGGCGCCCTGTTGCATCCACACCCGCGGGATGCCGGCGGCCACCGCCTCGACCACCAGACGCTCGGCCTGGGCCGGGGGTACGACCAGCACCAGCCCGCCCACGTGCCGCGGCAGCTGGGCCAGGGAGGGCGCGCAGGGGACGCCGTCGATGGCCTCGGCCTCGGGGTGCACCGGGATAACGTCGTACCCCTTGCCCCGGAGCTCCCTGAGCACCGTGTTCCCGAACTTCTTCCCTGACCGGGAAGCCCCGGCCAGGGCCAGGGTCCGCTCGGCCAGGAACGCCTCCACCGCTGCGCGCGACGTCATACCCTCCTCAAGGCTGAATCTCTCCGTGACATCCGTTCTCTGTGCGCCATTGTCGCAGATCCGCGTTTTCAATCACCTCCTTGGGGCTGGAGCGAGCGCCACAGTATCGTTGGAACCGCCTGCGCACGTGGTGCGTACTTCCTGCCGGAGGCTCTCATGAATGGCACATCGAAGGCGACGGTTGCCGGCGTGCTGGACATCGCGTCCGGTATCAGCGCCCTCTTCGGGGGTGCGGTGCTCGGCGGGCTCGGGCTCATCGGCTCCAGCGTGCTCGCCTCCGAGGCGGCGGAGGTGGGTTTCATCAAGGTCTTGCCGCTGGTCGTGTTCGGTCCGCTGGCACTACTCGTTCTGGCCGCGGGGATCGTGTCGATTATCGGCGGCGTCGCAGCCCTCAGGCGCAGCAGCTGGGGGTGGGCAGTGGCAGGATCCGTGGCGTCCCTGTTCGCGTTCCTGCCGGCCGGAATCGCGGCCGTGATCCTGACGATCCTCGCCGAGGACGAGCTCCGGACCGCGGGGGCGAGATAATCCGTGGTTCTCTTCTTCATCACGGACCAAGAGCCTAACCACGGATTTCACGGATTTTCACGGATTCTAGAAGGTGGCAGTGTGAGCTCCTGCCCGGTCCGTAGTGCTGTAAGCCGACCGACATGAGGCTGCATGCGGGAGGAAGGAAAGATCCTGTCAGCTTTCTCTTTCTCGTTCTTCATCTGTGTAATCCGTGTAATCCGTGGTTCTTCTTCTCACAGTAGATCGTCAGTGAAATGATCCGGGCTAACGGCCACGTTGGCCGAAGAGGTGCTTCCTCGCCTCCTCGTCCAAGGGGCTGGTCTGGCGGAGCTCCTCGCCCACCACCAGCCCGCGCTGGACTGCGGGCCGCTCGGCCACGGCCGCGAACCAGCGTTCGAGGTTGGGGAACTCGGCCAGGCTCATCCCCTGCCGCTCGTGGGGCACGATCCACGGCCAACAGGCGATGTCGGCAATCGTGTAGGCGCCGCAAATGTGCTCCCGGCCCTCGAGCCGGTGGTCGAGGACGGTGTAGAGGCGATGGGCCTCGTTGGTGTAGCGCTCGATGGCGTAGGGGATCTTCTGGGGAGAGTAGATCCGAAAGTGGTGGTTCTGCCCCAGCATCGGGCCGAGGCCGCCGACCTGCCAGAACAGCCATTCCAGGACCTCCGCACGTCCGCGGGCGGTCGCCGGCAGCAGGCGCCCCGTCTTTTCTGCCAGGTAGAGGAGAATCGCCCCGCTCTCGAACACGGACAGTGGCTGACCGCCGTCGGCCGGCGCGTGATCGACGATCGCCGGGATCTTGTTGTTGGGGCTGATTGCCAGGAACTCCGGCGCGAACTGCTGCCCCTTGGCAATGTCGACGGGCTTGACCTCGTATTCCAGTCCGAGCTCCTCGAGCGCAATGCTGATCTTCCACCCGTTCGGCGTCGGCCAGTAGTAGAGATCGATCATGCTATCCCCCTATGAGCTCCCCTCCGCCGGAAGTGTAGCCCGGCTCGAGGCCAGTGCGTCCGGGCAGGAGAACGTGCTGCCAGAGCGGTCGATTCCGGCCGAGCGGACAGGCCGAACGCTCGTGCTACGGGGTCCCCAACCCGCACGGCCTCCCGCCTCCTCACCTTCTCACCTCGCCACGGCGGCGGGGCGAGGGCATCCTCCGGCCCGGACGGCTGCGAGCTCGGCGTCGACGGGCAGCGATCGCTGCTCGACGGCTCGCCCAAGGACGCGCCCGCGCGGCTGGTCGAGCTCTGCCTCGGGGCTGCCGAACGTCACCGCGGGGGCGCCCCGGCCCACGACGACCTGACCGTCATGGCCCTGCTGCGGACGGAGTAGCCGAGTATGATTTCCAGGTGGCGCGCATCGACGACTTCCGCTTCGGCAGGATCAGCATCGACGGCGCCGTGTTCACGGACGATGTGATCGTCCTCGCCGACCGAGTCCGCTGCCCGTGGTGGCGCGAGGCCGGAGGACACGTGTTCACCGTCTCGGACCTCGGCCTGGTCCTGGAGGCGGCCCCTGCCGTCGTGGTGCTGGGAACCGGCTGCTACGGCAGGGTCACGGTGCCGCAGGAAACGCGTACCGCCCTGCGCAACGCCGGCGCCGAGGTGGTGGTGGCGATAACCGGGCGCGCCGTCGACGAGTACAACCGGCGCGCGGACGCCGGCGAGAACGTCGTCGCCGCGTTCCATCTGACGTGCTGAGCCGGTTCCGGTCGAGGGGCCAAGCGATGATCTTGTGGCGGCACGGCTTTCTGGGCTCGCGAGCGGATGGGGTGATCGATTTGTTGATGGTGTCGCTCGTGGCTGTCCTGGTCGTGCTGGCTTACTCGCTCGGCCGCGCCAGAAGCGGCGCCTTCCGCAGCCATCGTGCGCTGCAGCTCGGGATCGGACTCGCGGTGACGCTCGAGCTCGTGGCCTTCGAGCTCGACATCCGCATGCGCGGGGGCTGGACCGCGCTGGTGTCGGGCAACGCGCTCGCCGGGACAGGGATCCTCAAGGCGGTGTTGGCGGTCCACCTGGTGTTCGCAATCTCCACCGTGGTGGTGTGGGTATGGCTGATCTCGGCCTCCCTGCGGCGCTTCTCCAGGCATGATCTCCCGGGTGGCTTCAGCCGGCGGCACCGCCTGTGGGGGAAGCTCGCGGCGGTCGACATGACGCTCACCTGCGTGACAGCGGTCGCCGTCTACATCGTGTTCTTCATTCTCTGAAGCACGTTCTGGCAGCTGCATGGGAAATGCGACGGCGTACCGCCGCGTTGACACCAGCGAGGCGGTTGCGCGGCCGAAAGCGAGGGCCCGGCTGCTAAGATCTGTCAAGGGTAGGTAGAACCGTGTCCGTGGAAAAACCACCTCCAGCCGCAACGCCACCGCCGGTGCTGTCCTCGCACCAGTTCATCGAGTCGCTGTACCAAGAGTGGAAGAACGACCCCTCCTCGGTCCCCGAGCAGTGGCGACACTTCTTCCAGGGCTTCGAGCTAGCCCTGTCAACGCAAGACGGGGCAGCGGGAGACCAGGGACGCAAGCAGTCGCAGGTGGCGAGCCTGATCTACGCCTACCGCAACATAGGGCACCTGGTGGCGCAGCTGGACCCGCTCGGCTCGAGTCGGCCGGACCACCCGCTGCTCGCTCTCGACGCCTTCGGGCTCGCCGAGTCGGACCGTGACCAGGTGTTCGACACCGGCCACCTGGGCGGCATCCCGCAGCGGGCGACGCTGCGCGAGATTCTCGCCATGTTGCGCGAGACCTACTGCCGCACCGTTGGCGTCGAGTACCTGCATATCCAGGACACGCACGTCAGGCGCTGGCTGCAGAACGAGATGGAGCCGCGCCACAACCGCACCGACTACCCGGCCGAGCGCAAGTTCGAGACGCTCGATCTCCTGACCGATGCCGAGCTGTTCGAGACCTTCATCCAGAGCCGCTACCCCGGCCACAAGCGCTTCTCCCTCGAGGGAGCGGAATCGCTGATCCCGGCCCTGCACGCGATCGTCGAGTTGGCCCCCGACCTGGGCGCCGACGAGCTGGTGCTCGGGATGCCCCACCGCGGCCGTCTCAACGTGCTCGCGAACATCCTGGACAAGCCGTACGAGGTCCTGTTCTCGGAGTTCGAGGACGTGCCACTACCCGACATGTACGGCGGCGACGGCGACGTCAAGTACCACCGCGGGTTCAGCTCCGATCACCTCAACCGCCACGAGCGAGGCCTACACATCGCGTTGGTCGCCAACCCGAGTCACCTGGAGGCGGTGGACCCGGTGGTGGAGGGCAAGGCGCGCGCCAAGCAGCGGCGCCGCGACGACACCGGGCAGCGGCGCCGGGTCCTGCCGATGCTGATCCACGGCGATGCGGCTCTTGCCGGCCAGGGCCTGGCCGCCGAGACCATCAACCTGTCGCAGCTCGAGGGCTACCGCACCGGCGGCACCATCCACTTCGTCATCAACAACCAGATCGGCTTTACGACCAGCCCCGAGGAGGCCCGCTCGACCCGCTACCCCACGGATGTTGCCAAGATGGTGGAGGCGCCGATATTCCACGTCAACGGTGACGACCCTGAGGCCGTCATGTTGGTTTCCGAGCTGGCGTTGCGCTTCCGCCAGGAGCTCGGCCGCGACGTGGTCGTCGACATGGTCTGCTACCGGCGGCACGGCCACAACGAGGGCGACGAACCGGCGTTCACGCAGCCTCTCTTGTACGAGAAGATCCGCAAGCGGCCGCCGGTGCGGCTGCTCTATAAGCAGCGACTGGTCGAAGAGGGGCTGCTGTCGAATGAGGACAGCGAGCGGCGCGCGATGGCGTTCAAGGAGCGGCTGGAGGCTGCGTTCGAGGCCGTCAAGGTACAGTGCCCGCTACCCGATCCGCAGGAGCACGCCTACGGCGGGCTGTGGCAGGGCCTCGACGCGCCGTTCTCGCACGAGCCGGTCGCAACCGGGGTCGAGCAGGAGCGGCTGATCGAGGTGGCCCGGACGCTGACCAACGTCCCCGACGAGTTCGCCCTCAACCCCAAGGTTGCGCGCCAGCTCGCCCGCCAGCGGGAGTCCGTCGACAACGGCGGCCGCGTCTTGTGGCCGGTGGCAGAGCTGCTGGCCTTCGGCACGCTCCTGACCGAAGGGTCGCCGGTGCGGCTGTCAGGACAGGACAGTGAGCGCGGCACCTTTTCGCAGCGCCACGCCGTATGGCACGACATGAAGACGCAACAGGCGTACATCCCGCTCAACCACATCCGTGACGACCAGGCCCGTTTCTGCGTCTACAACAGCATGCTCTCGGAAGCCGCCGTCCTCGGCTTCGACTACGGCTACTCGTTGACCGAGCCCGATATGCTGGTACTGTGGGAGGCCCAGTTCGGGGACTTCGCCAACGGCGCCCAGGTCATCATCGACAACTTCATCACGCCTGCCATGGACAAGTGGCAGCGCTCCAGCGGGCTCGTCATGCTGCTGCCGCACGGCTTCGAGGGCCAGGGGCCCGAGCACTCCAACGCCTACCTCGAGCGCTATTTGGCGGCGTGCGCCGAGGACAACATTCAGGTCTGCTACCCGAGCACTGCCGGGCAGTACTTCCACCTGCTGCGCCGCCAGCTCAAGCGGCCCTTCCGTTTGCCCCTGATCGTCATGACTCCCAAGAGCATGCTGCGAGCCCCCGAGGCGGCGTCGCCGGTCGAGGAGCTGGCATCCGGGAGCTTCCGCGAGATCCTCGACGACCCCGAGCCGCCGCGCCGGCCGCGGCGCCTGGTGCTGTCGAGCGGCAAGCTGTTCTGGGAGCTGCAGGCTGCGCGGGACGAGGCGAAGGCGCCAGCAGCCCTGCTGCGCGTCGAGCAGCTGTACCCGTTCCACGACGCCCTCGCCCGCCAGCTGGCCGATCGCTACCACGGCGTCGAGGAGGTGGTGTGGGCGCAGGAGGAGCCGCAGAACCGCGGCGCCTGGAGCTTCATGTTCCCGCGCCTGCTGGAGCTGGTGCCCGACACGCCGCTCCGGTACGCCGGCCGCGCTGCCAGCGCCAGCCCGGCCACCGGCTCGCTGCGGGTCCACAAGCAGGAGCAGGCGGAGCTGATCCGTTCCGCCCTGGCCGTGTCCTAGGCCGCTGACGAGGAGTACAGATGAGCGTTCCACTCAAGGTTCCCGAGGTCGGCGAGTCGGTCCGCGAGGGCTTCCTCACCGAGTGGCTCAGAAGCGACGGCGATGTGGTCGCGGCCGACGAGCCGCTGTACGTGCTGGAAACCGACAAGGTGACGATGACGATCAACGCCGACGTCGGCGGCAGACTGACCATCAAGGTCCCGGCCGGCGAGGAGGTCGAGGTCGGCCAGGCGGTGGCCGAGATCGACGACAGTGTCGAGGCCCCGGCCACGCCCCCCGCTCCCGAGCCCGAGGCGGCCGCCCCGGAGCAACCGGAGACAGCCGCAGAACAGCCCACGCCGCCGGCCGCACCCGAGGCCCGCACACCGAAACCGGCGCAGTCGTCCGCAACGGCCGGTTCGGTCGCCGATCTCAGCCCCGCGGTGCGGCGCCTGGTACTGGAGCACGATCTTGACCCGGGCGTGATCAGCGGCAGCGGCCGCGGCGGCCGGCTCACCAAGGAGGACGTGCTGCGCTACCTGGACGAGCGCCCGCGGGAGGCGCCCGCCGCTAGCCCCGCGCCCCGGCCCGCACCTGCGGCGCCCCCGGCCGTGCCGGCAGCGTCCGGCGAGCGCCAGACGCGTCGCCGCATGAGCCCGCTGCGTCAGCGCCTGGCCCAGCGGCTGGTCGAAGCCCAGCAGACGGCGGCCATGCTGACGACCTTCAACGAGGTCGACATGAGCCGCGTCATCGCCCTGCGCAAGCAGTGGCGGGAGCGGTTCCGGGAGCGCCACGGCGTCGACCTCGGCTTCATGTCGTTCTTCGTCAAGGCTACGGTCAATGCGCTCGCCTTCGTACCCGCCGTGAACGCTTTCCTGGACGGCGACGAGATCGTCGACAACCACTACTACGACATCGGGGTCGCCGTCTCCACCGAGCGCGGCCTGGTGGTCCCGGTCATCCGGGACGCGGACCGCCTGACGTTCGCCGGGGTCGAGAGCGCCATCGCCGAGCTGGCGGAGAAGGCGCGCACCGGCAAGCTGACGCTGGAGAACCTCAACGGCGGCGTCTTCACGGTCTCCAACGGCGGCATCTTCGGCTCGATGCTGTCAACCCCGATCCTCAACCCGCCGCAGAGCGCGATCCTGGGCATGCACGCGATCAAGAAGCGCCCGGTGGTAGTGGGCGAGGACGACCGCGTCGAGGTCCGTCCCATGATGTACCTGGCCCTGTCCTACGACCACCGCTTGGTCGACGGGCGCGAGGCGGTGACGTTCCTGAAGCGGATCGTCGAGTGTCTCGAGGACCCGGAGCGGCTGCTGCTGGAGGTGTGAGATGGCGGACTACGACCTGGTGGTGATCGGTGGCGGGCCCGGCGGCTACGTGGCCGCCATCCGCGCCGCCCAGCTCGGGCTGCGTACCGCGCTGATCGACGACAACCCGGTCCTGGGCGGCACCTGCCTGCGGGTCGGCTGCATCCCATCGAAGGCGCTGCTCGAGTCCAGCGAGCTGTACTGGCAGGCCGGCCACGGGTTCGGCGACCACGGCATCGGCGTCGGTGGGCTCGAGCTCGACCTCGAACGCATGATGGCCCGCAAGGACGCGATCGTGGAGCAGCTCACCGGCGGCATCGGCATGCTGATGAAGAAGAACAAGGTCGAGGTCATCGCCGGCCGCGGGCGCCTGCTCGGTACAGGAAAGGTGGAGGTCACGGGGACGGACGGCAGTCGCGAGCTGAGCGCCGGCCACGTGATCCTGGCCATGGGCAGCGTGCCGGTCGAGCTGCCGAACCTGCCGTTCGACGGCCGTCGGGTGATCTCTTCGACCGAGGCGCTCGAGCTCGACAAGGTGCCGAAGCGCCTGCTGGTGGTCGGCGCAGGCGCCATCGGCCTGGAGATGGGCAGCGTGTGGGCGCGCCTGGGCGCCGAGGTCACGGTGGTCGAGCTGCTGCCGCAGATCGTGCCGTTCGCCGACCGCCAGCTGGCACAGGCGCTGCAGCGCGAGCTCGAAGGCCAGGGGCTCGCCTTCAAGCTCTCCAGCAGGGTCACGGGCGCCAAGGTCACGTCGCGCACCGTTACTGTGACCGTTCAAAGCGAGGACGGCAGCGAAACCCTGAAGGCGGACCGCGTGCTGGTCGCCGTCGGCCGCCGTCCGAACACCCGCGGCCAGGGCCTGGAGGAGGCCGGTGTCGAGCTCGATGAGCGCGGCTTCGTCCGCGTCGACTCCTACCGCACGAGCGTCGACGACGTGTGGGCGATCGGCGACCTGGCGCCCGGGCCGATGCTTGCCCACAAGGCCTCGGAGGAAGGCGTGGCGGTCGCCGAGCGCATCGCCGGTCAGCCCGGGGCGTTCGATGCCTCCACCGTGCCCAACGTCGTCTACACCTCGCCCGAGCTGGCGACCGTCGGCCGCACCGAGGAGGAGCTGAAGCAGGCGGAGATCCCCTACCGGACGGGTCGCTTCCACTTCCGGGCCAACGGCCGCGCCAAGGCGCTGGGCGAAGAGGCCGGAATGGTCAAGGTGCTGGCCCACCGCGACACCGATCGCATCCTCGGCGTACACATGCTCGGCCCGCGGGTCTCCGAGCTGATCGCAGAAGCCGTGGTGGCGATGGAGTTCGCGGCCTCGTCGGAGGACCTGGCGCGTATCATCCACGCCCACCCGACGCTGTCCGAGGTTGTGCACGAGGCGGCGCTGGCTGTCGACCGCCGCGCGATCCACAGCTAGTCAGGACCCCGCGGGCAGAGGCTCACAGGGTGAAGCCCCGGCGGCGGTCTGGGTGCTCGCGCACCCAGCCGTCTCGCGTTTCCGACAGGGCGCGTTCGGTGGCACGTGCCATGCTTCGAGGTTTCCTGAAGAGCCGTCTCCGCACCGGCAGGTTGGCTGGAAACCTCGAGCGTGGCAATGCGCGGGAAGAGCGCTCGCCCGTGTGGTTCCAGCATCGAGGGAGGCGCCTCGTCGCCTGCCCGGAGCGGGCCTCGAAGTCGGTTCAGGGGCCGAGCCCGTTGTCCGCTTCGAGGCAGGTGACGACGGGCGTCTGCGAAGCAGTCGTCCGGGCGCCGGAGGTACAGAACAGACTCCCCAGCACCGCCTCGGAGGACGCGGCAGGCGCGCGGCCCAGAGAATGGTCCGTTCAAACGGGCGTGCCGGGCGCGGCATCTTCCCAGGAGCGCGACGACGAGCCGCCACCGATGGCAGGGTAATGCCGACGCCGGGCTCCCTCGGCCCTTGGCGCTGGGAGCATCGGCCCCACGATTGAGCGAGGCGGCCGGGCGCCCCTGCGACCGGACGGCCGCCGGAGCCGCGGCAATCCACTCGACGGCCACCCGGTAGGCTGAGGTTCAGAGGTTCCTGTCCGTGCCCGTCTGTGCCCTCTGAGCCTCCGTGGTTCTCTGCTCCGACCCGCCGGCGTTCATGAGCTGGAACGGCCACTCATCAGCTACAGCCGGTTTTCATGAGATGGAACGGCCGTTCACGGGGACGGGTGGGGTCGACCGTGCTCCCGGGGTGCCTCGCCGACTGCTGCGACACTTCAAGCCGGGTACCGGAGCTGCTCAAACCGTCCGAGTCAGGGGTAGCAGCTAGCCGTGCCGATCCGCGAACGAAACCGTGGTGGGGTACGGGAGTCGAGGGAGTCCATTCTCGCAGGCTCGCGTCTTGCCAACAGTGTGCGGCTGTCTGGCGCGAACCGCACCCGCGGTGCCGCTGGAGCTTCCAAGGAGGCTCCAGCGGCCGCACGGCTGCTCATCCCTCTGCGTTGCTTCGCGGGTACCTCTTCATGATTGCGCGGGAAGCGGCGTACACCAGCAGGAACGTCGCCGCGGCGAGGTACGGACCGGGCGCGCCCGCGCTCCACCAGAAGGCACTGGACTGAGGTTTCACTGGCACCTGCCAGTAGAAAAACGAGGCCAACGCAATACAGCCGGCGCCGATAGCGAGCGAGCTCCGGATTTGACGCTTGTCCGGCACGGCCAGAGCTGCGAACACGAGCGATGCAGGAATGTAGAGTGATACGTTCACCGACGCCGACATACGGAGGTGCCAGGGACCGAGTACAAGAAGCGCACCTACGGCGGTACCGGCGAGAATCAGGGCTGCTGCTTTCGAGTATGACCCCTTCCAGCTTTCGCGGCGTCGTCTACCCTTCGCCCGCAGAGCGAGCGCAAGCAGCAGGAAGCTACCCAGAAACAGTAGCCAAAGACCTGTTTTCAATGGTCCTCCTCTGAAACGTATGCTACGCCTATGCCCTTATCCGAAGGTGGCACACACAAACAGCTCGTTCACGTAGGCGTTGGTCACGGCGTAGTAGTCGAACGTAGCGAACTTGTCGCACCGTATCACGTCACCTAGGTTACACGCGGCGAGATCGCCAGCCGCGATTGAGACATCCAACAATGTCGCAGCAGTGGCCGTATTGCAGCGCGTCCCAGCCCACATGAAAGGCCCGGGATTACCGCTGCTAGCCTGCTCTTCGATGCCCTCCGTCTCTAGGAAGTTGCTGTAGTCGCTCCATAGTTGGGGTGATGTGCCGAACACAGCGGTACCTGCCGCACGGGCGTCCCCCTCGCTACCGATGAGAGAACCGTCGTCAAGAGAGTAGACGGCAGAGTAACCGGGGCCTGTATTGGGGCTGACTGTCACTGTCCCCGTGTTCTCGTCAGCATTATACTGCGTTGTGACCTCACCCCCGGGGACCATAAGGGTGCCGAGATTGTTTGTGCCATACTGCTCGTCCCAGACGAGAGTTGCCCCGCCAGGTGTTGTGGCGGAGGTGAACGTGGCGGTCTTGCGAAGAACATTGTTTTGGGCGTCTGTACGCTGCACAATGGTCAGGGTCCCATAGGCGTCCTGACCCGAGTAGATGACAGTCGCCTGTGGCGGTTGCTGACACGGGGCCGGAGCTGCCCATGCCAGGATCACCAATAGCGTAGCCCCAGCCGGGACGTACCTCAACCAGCCGCCCTTAGCATGTCGCTTCATTGGTCTTTCCCTCCTCTTGGTTAATCGGTTTTCTGCGGTCCCAATGGGCAATATATGGCATGATCGAACACTTGTCAAGATGTTGACCAGTTGCGTGCCACATGCTTGGCAGGCTTCCATGCTTCGTGGTTTGGCCCGGTGCATCTTCGGTCCCAGGTTCGATGAAGGCGAGCCGTCTGGTGGGTCCGGTGCCGCTGACGCCTCGCTTCCGCATGAGCGGCCGTTTCAGCTCACGAAGGCCGGCTGCAGCTCATGGGTGGCCGTTGTAGCTCATGAACGCCGTGGGTGTGGGTTCCGCGGTGGTTTTGGGGGCGGCTGTCCGGGCGCAGGGGATACAGAAGAGATTCCCCAGCACCGCCCCGGAGGACGTTGCTCCTGACGGCGCGCGGAACCTCTGCCAGCGCACCGGGGAGTCCTTGTCCGGGGCTCCGGCGGCCGCGCGGGTGCGCGCTCCGGATCTGCTCAGATGTGGGTTCCCGTCATGCGGCGGCCTGGGGGCGATTCTCTGAAGCCCCGGCGGCCGCGCGGTCACGGGGTGGCCGCACGCCTCGCGTTTCCGGCGGTCGCGAGGCCCCGAGATGGGTCGGGGACCTCGCGGCAACCGCCGGAAGCCGCTCGGGCCGCCTCTCACGTCGCTGAGGCATCTTCTCCGATCGCCAAGGGCCGAGGTTGCCTC